>JAFGKY010000043.1 GCA_016928305.1 Bacteroidales bacterium | reverse complement strand
CTTCGTTATTCGACATTCGGTGTTCCTTGTTCGAAATTCATATTATATTACCATTCATTTAGTTAGCAATGAACGTCATTGTAAGAACTCCTTCTTCTGCGAGAACCTCTTTCGCGGAAATCCCTCACTTCTTTAACAGCTCTTTCACCGCATCCTTATGCACCATAAATCCCATCATCTTCAGCTTCACATAGTCTTCCGAGAAAAAGTAATAACCAAACTCAGGGGCATCGGAAGCATTGTTCCGGGAACCCGAGCTGGAATCCTTGATCAGGTACCAGTCCTTCCCGTCTTTTTCAAGGTAACCCACCAGGTGCATCCCGTGGTCGTCGGTGGTGGTTTTGTTGGTGAACCTGAACTGCCGGGCGTCATCGTTGATGTATGTAACCGGGATATCGAAATCGGGCACAATGGCACATTGTGTTTTGCGGTCAAATCCGGGTTCGGACACATCACCGCCGATGCTCACCGTATAACCGTCCCGCACCACTTTCTTCAGGGTTTCCATATACACGTCGAGCGGAACATTGAAATAGTCGGTGCTGTGCCACCAGTTGTCCGGTACCTTGTATTCCACCATCTGGTAAAAGGGCTCCTGCATGTATGAAAGGATGTCGATATAATCGTCCGGGTTGATGCGGAGAATATCCCTGAGGTATTGTAGCGGCGTGATCTTTTTGCCATTCACAACTATTTCGGATGGTGGTTCACCCATATAATGGTTCATGATCGACTGAATGGTGGCGATGGTTCTTTCCTCATCCCATGCCGAGGTTTCTTCAACCGATTCGAGGTAGTCTTTCATCTCTTTCATCATGGCCTCGTGGTTATGATATTTCCGGTCGTTCAGCAGCCCGGTATAATCAGCTGCCGGAACAATGCCGTAATTCTTCCAGATGCGCGTCACGGCATTGCCTTCAGATCCTTCTTCAAAGGCCGAATTGCCCCTTTCCCGGACATACCGGCGTACTTTTTCCACATATTCCCAGTATACGGTATAAATTTCCGAAAGCTTGACCTGGATCTTGTTTATCCGGTAGGCTTCTGTTTCCAGCATCGAAGTGGTTGAGAAACACCAGCAGGTGCCCGTATTACCCTGTGAAAGCGGTGCGTTATGCCATTGCTGGTTTTTGTAAAGATCGGTTTTGTTGGGCAGCTGCATATCGCTCATATCCACAACAAACGATCTGTTTTCTTTAGCCGGTGCTGCCTTTTCTTCAACTTCCCTGGCGTCCTTCAGGATGGAATTCTGGTAAAAGCCCGGTTCGTTGACCCTGAAAATGGCTTTGTCTTTGTTCTGCCCATAAACGGACAGAGATGCAAATAATGCTGCAAGGACTATGCCTCCAAGATTTTTTGTGTTCATAGCAGATCTCATGTTTTGAGGATGAATTTATAATTTTTAACGGACTTGAAACATGATTTTAATTTGGAAATTCTAATAATATTCTTGCTGGTTATGCTGAATGAGGCAGATATGATTGAAAACATGAATTGTGTATATTCTGTCTTCAATTCTGTTTTTAAATATAGTTCCAAATTGAAAAATATTTTGTGTAAAAAATAACTACCTTCGCCCCACATTCAAACATAATTTTTCTTTTATCACAACAACGAATTCCATACGTGTGAGGTAAGGACGGGGTAGCAGGTTAACTATTCCTGTAACACTCTTCATGTATCCTGTCTATTCATTGTTCATCAGGTACAAGCGGATGCTTGTGCCCAATTATTTTTTGATTTGTTGATTTGATGATTTCCTGATTGAAAGAATTCCAATCTGTCAACTCGTAAATTTGTAAATCTGTAAATCAGTAAATATATCATTCAGCAATCATCACATATATTATAACTTATTCTTTAAATTTTACTACAATGAACAATTATCTCATTCGAAGAGCAATAAAAAATAACGACGATAAGCGATTGCAGTCACTTTACAGATCTGTATTTCTCACCGAAGATGTTGGTGGCCTGGCCGGGATCTTGTATAACCATTATCCGGTAATGCAAAAGAAATACTGGTTTGTTGCGGAAGAAAAAGCCTCGCAACAGTTGGTATCAGCCATAGCCCTTATTCCCTGGACATGGGAAATAAAGGATGTCAGATTGAAAGTGGCTGAAATGGGTCTGGTGGGAACCCTTGAGGAACATCGTGGTCAGGGCTTGCAAAAACTACTGAATCAGGAATTCGATCAGACCTTGAAGGAAGAGCAGTTTGACCTTGCCGTGATACAGGGCATACCGGGATTCTATCATAAATTCGGGTATTACTATGCCGTTGCCCTGGAAAACCATATCAACCTTCCGCTTGATGCGATACCCGGTGAATTCAGTGCCGGCAGTTATACATTCCGGTTAGCGGACAAGGGAGATATTCCTTTCCTGATGCAAGAAGATAAAACCTACCGGTCGCGTTTCCTGCTTTCATCTGTGCGACAGGCAGAGCATTGGGAATACCTGATGACACACGGTCAAAGAACCGATTGCAGGGCTGAATACTGGATCATGCAAAACAAGGACGGTAGTGAATGGTATTATTTAAAAATACCCTGGTGGGGATTTGGCACCGGACTTATCGTCAGTGAGGTGAGTGAAGGCATATCGTCACACGCACTGCACAGCATGCTGTGGTTTTGCAGGCAGAAAGCGGTGGAACGGGAGAAACCCTACATCCGGTTCAACCTGCATAATGAATCAACTGCTGCAGAGGGGATCTTTGCACTGGGTGTGCCTCCAAGTAAGCCCTATGCCTGGCAGGTTAAAATCCCGGATAAAGCAGGTTTCCTGTTAAAGATTAAATCCATATTGGAAAAGCGAATAAGGGAAAGCATCTTTAACGACTATTCGGGTATTTTCCGCCTCAATTTCTATTCGGAGATCATTGACGTGCATTGGAAAAACGGGCAGCTGACGGCTGTGACTAAAGGAGGAAAAGAAGAAAGCCGTCATACCTATTGTATTGGCAACGATCTGTTCCCTTCCCTCGTGCTCGGTCACCGCTCCTGGGAGGAGTTGCAGTACTTCAGGCCGGATGCCTCGCCGGAACTTTTAAACATAGTTCCGACGTATGAGTCGTTGAGCGATAAGACCGGGTTGCTGACCGATACACTGTTTCCCAAAGAGAAATCGTGGATATATCAGCCGTATTAGAGAAATGGAGGTCCTGTCTTGCAGGCCGAAGTCGTCAGAGAATTCAGAGGGGAGAGGAGCAGAGAAGGTTGTATGGGTATATAACCAAAAACAAGCCGTCTACCTTTTCCCCCTCTTCTTCTTCGAGAACATCCTGATCAATCCGCTGTTTTGAATGGCTTCCGATGAACGTGTTAATTCCAGTATGCCTGTATTGAGACGGTTCATGAATATTTCCAGGGAATCAGCAAAAGTCGTATCAGCAACGAATTTACTCAGGACATTTTCATTATCGTTGAGCTTATGGCTGAATTCGGTGAGGTTGCGGGTTGTTTTTTCAAGGTTCATGCTGGTAAGGTATAAATTATAGGCAAGCAGGGTGTCAGCAAACAGACTTCCGAAAACGCCCTCACCGGCGTTCACCTTTTCTGTGATCTGGGCAAGTTCTCCGGTAATGGATTTCAGGTTGCTTCCGGCTGAATCGAGGAAATACGAAAACAGGGTATCGGTAAATATCTTTCCCATAATGCCCTGGCCCTGGTTGGCTTTTTCGGTTATCTCTGCCAGGTTTCCTGAGATGATCCGGATATTATGACTCGTTTTACCAAAGTCTTCCGTTACGGCTGTGTCTGCAAATAATTTACCGAAAATACCGTCTCCACGGTTGATTTTATCCGTTATGATGAGAAGATTCTTTGACACCGATGAAATATTCTCACTTGATTTCTTGACTTCTTTTATTATATCATCAATATCAACCTGTTCAATGCTTTCCAGGATATCATCCTCTTTTACCGGGAGACTTTGTTCGCTTCCCGGCAGAATGATGACAATTTTTCCACCCATAAGACCTTCATTGGCAATGGTCACTTTTGAATCCTTCTTGATAAGCTTTATAACATTTTTCTTAATAGTGAAACCGGTCTTGACCCTTGTGTCTTTCATGAGTTCAATGCTGCTTACCGTTCCGATGTCGATACCTGAAAAAAGTACTTTGTCACCAATTTTCAATCCTTTAATATCACTGAATATGGCTGAGATTTTCAGGGACTGTACAAATAGGTTTTGTTGTTTCCCAATAAAATAAATACCTGCTATAAATATCAGAACGCCAAGGCTTATGAATATTCCTATATGGACAGCTTTTTTTCGTTGCATAGCTTGTTGTATTTAAATGGTAAAAAACATACTGATGCGTGGATCCTTATTTGTGCCAAGTGTTTTGAAGTCTCCTTCGGCAATGAGTTCCCCGTCATGTAAAATACAGATCCTGTCTGAAACAGTTTCTGCGCATTTCATATCATGGGTCACAATAATGGATGCGGTGCCGTGTTCGTGCTGAATAGCCACAATCAGGTCGCTGATCTCCTGTGCCGTGAATGGATCAAGACCAGCAGTGGGTTCATCGTACAGTACAATTTCCGGATTCAACATAAGTGCTCTGGCAAGACCTGCCCTTTTCTTCATACCTCCCGACAGTTCAGCGGGCATTTTATTCATGGCATCCAGCAGTCCCACACTGCGCAAATTTATTTCAATCCGTTCTTCCATCACTGCGACCGGGGTTTTGAAGAATTTTGCATTCCGCAACAGCGGAAAAAGCATATTGTCTTTGAGCGTAATGGAATCATATAAAGCACCCTGTTGAAACACATAACCGATCCGTGTTCTGACTTCATCCAACTCCGTGAGGGTGCAGTTTGTAACATCCATGTCGAATACGCGGATATATCCTTTGTCGGGCTTCAGCAATCCCACGATGCATTTCAGCAGAACCGTTTTACCTGCCCCTGACTTTCCGAGTACGACAAGGTTTTCACCTTGTTTCAGGTGCAGGTCAATATCATCCAGAACAGCATTTCCGTTAAATGCCTTGGACAGGTTTGTTATTTCAATGATGCTATCGGTTTCCATGATCATATTTCAAAAAGGCTGGTTATCTGGACTGCAATAAGGTCGAGAAGGAATATGACCATGGACGAGATCACAACGGAAGCATTGGCAGCCTGTCCGACACCTTCTGTTCCCCTGTTGGCGTAATATCCTTTGTAGCAGCTTATAATGCCAATAAAAAAACCGAAAAAGAAGGTTTTAACCGTGGCCGGAAGGATATCATAAAAATATATACCATCAAATGCCTGGGCAAAAAATAAGGGAAACGAAATATTGCTGTATGCTTTCATGCCCAGGTAAGATCCCAGGAAGGCTATGAGATCAGCATAAAAAACGAGAACCGGCAGCATGATGGTAGTTGCAAGCACACGTGTGACAACAAGGTATTTTATGGGATTTGTGGCCGATACTTCCATGGCGTCTATCTGTTCGGTGACCCTCATGGAACTCAGTTCAGCACCGATGCCTGAACCGACCTTGCCGGCAAAGAGAAGTGCCATGATAACCGGTCCCATTTCCCTGAGAACAGATATAAATACCAGATTGGGAAGCCAGGCTTCGGCTCCGAGATCAGCCATCATCGGACGTGTCTGAAGAGTCAGCACCAGTCCGAGGATCAGCCCTGTAATGCTGATCAGAAAAAATGACTGGTATCCGGTTTTGTATAACTGGTTGATGAGTTCATCGTATTCAAAACGCTTTGAAAAAAGATTACTGAAAAATGAACCGATGAAACGAAAAACATCAGTCAGTTCAAACAGGAATGCTTCAATATTTTTGGCAAACCCTGACGGTTTCATACATTCAATGGTTTATCCGGATCAAACCTGATGGACTATATCGGTTTTGGCGGATATATTCCGTTTTTCCTGAAAATGAATATAAAATTAGGGAATTAATGGCAATTATACTATACCATACAGGGTGAGAATCCTTATCCTTTTGTTATCAGACCATTTGCATATATGAAACCTATACCTGGTGCCAGGAAATATTTATCCTGCTTTGTGTATTAGTTAGGCTTCTTTGTTAAATAAGGTTAAAAGCATTTTTTTTTGAACCGGAATTATGTAAGTTTGAGGCAATACAATATCCGATTATACAATACAGTTATATTGATTATTTCAAACTATTAATTACCAACAAAATGAGTGTAATAATCCCCAGGCGAAAATTCATCCGGTCGGTCGCAATTGCAGGGGGATCATTGGTCATACTTCCTCAGTTAAATGGAAGTACTGCGATCTTTAATGCTCCGGCGGATGATTATTTTCTCAACGAATTCGGCATTGATGAAACGCTCTGCCGAAAGTTGCTTTCAAGGGCATTGTCCCGGGGAGGCGATTTTGCTGATCTTTATTTTGAGCACACGGTATCTAATTTCATCGGTCTTGAGGACGGTAAGGTAAACCGCTTGTATGGTGATATTACCCTTGGCGTGGGTATTCGTACCGTAAAAGGTGAACAGGTAGGATACGGATTTACCCAGGAGCTCACGGAAGAATCGATGATGTCAGTGGCTGGCACTGCAGCTTCGCTTTGTGATGTTTCGGCTACAGCCATTACCGAAAAATTCAACCGGCCTGCATTGAGTAATTATTACCCCGTTGACCCGGATCTGATTGAAATACCTGCCAAATCAAAACTTCCGGTTGTTCAGCTCATCAATGAAAGATGTTTTGCTCTTTCGCCACTGGTGGTGAAGGTTAATGCAGGTTTTCTGCAGGGTGTAAAACGTATCATGATCGTTACCAGTGACGGAGTGATTGCAGAGGATACACAGCCTTCAGGATATATATACGCATCGGTTGTGGCTGAAAAGGATGGAAAACGTGAAACGGCAGGATGGAACATGGGTGGAAAGCGGGATTTATCTTTTTACACCAATGAAGTTGTTGAAAAAGTTGCTTCTACTGCCGTAAATAATGCGGTTAAGCTGTTTGACGCCAAGCAACCTCCGGCAGGTGAGATCCCGGTGGTCCTTGGTCCAGGGATCACGGGTATTTTGTTGCACGAGGCAATTGGTCACGGCATGGAAGCTGATTTTAACCGTAAAAAGATCTCGACGTACAGCACCATGCTGAACAAGAAAGTGGCCGAACCCTTTGTTACCATCATTGATGATGCTACCAATCCGAATCTTTCAGGTAGTATCAACGTGGATGATGAAGGGATTCCCGGTAAAAAAACCATTCTGGTCGAAAAAGGCATACTAAAGGGATACCTGCACGACCGGATATCGGCAAATCACTTTGGCGTTGAACCTACAGGCAATGGCCGAAGGCAGAGCTTTGAACATTATCCGGTCCCGCGGATGCGGAATACATACATGCTGGGAGGAGAAGCAACACCCGAAGATGTTATTAAAGCTGCCGGTAATGGTATTTATGTTGAAGATGTAAGCAACGGACAGGTAAAGATCGGAGAGGGTGATTTTGCTTTTTATGTCTCTCAGGGGTGTATGATCGAGAATGGAAAGCTGACAGCTCCCATCAAGGATATCAATATCATGGGCAACGGTCCGAAGATGCTGTCGAATATTGTTATGGCCGCCAATGACCTGGAGATGTACCAGGGAGGAGGCGGAATGTGTGGTAAAAGCGGACAGGGCGTACGGGTGTCATTCGGACTTCCGACATGCCTTGTTAAATCAATGACCGTTGGCGGAACCCAGCAGAAAGGAGGTGCATCATGAATAAAGCTATGCAGGAATTGTTGAATTGGGCGGTTGACCAGGCAAAAAAGACCGGGGCTGCCGACTGCAAAATCACTTTGTCCAAACGGCGCTTTGTTGAGATCCGCTATCGTGAAAAAAAGCCAGATGCCATCAAAGAGGCTACCACACAAAACCTGAACCTCGAAGTATTCCTTAACGGTAAATATGCTTCACAATCAACGCCGGATTTGCGAAAACCTGCCCTTGAGGCGTTTATTAAGGAGGTGGTTGATAATGCTTCTGTCCTTGACCAGGATCCGTTCCGTTCCCTTCCTGATCCGAAGTATTATGCAGGACAGATCCGAAAAGACCTTGAACTTAACGATACGAATTATGACCATTATACACCACAGGACAGGCACGCAACGGCCCGGTTAATCGAGGAAGTGAGCCTGGAAAGGGGAGGGGAGAAGGTAATCTCAGCAGAGGCAACCTGCTATGATTCATACTATGAAGAATATGTGAAAACCAGCAATGGTTTTCTGGGTTCGGTGGAAACGACATTTTATCAGAAAGGAGCTTCCATAACCGTTCAGGATGAGGGCGACCGCAGGCCGAACGGAGGATATTGGGTAAACGGCCATATCCGGGAAGATCTTACGGATTCCAGGGAAGTAGGCAATCTGGCTGCCCTAAGGGCACTGGCCCTGCTGGGAAGTAAAAAAATATCCACCGAGGTTCTACCCGTTATCATCGAGAACAGGAGCATCGGCCGTGTGCTGAACGGTTTTTTACAGGCACTTACCGGTCAGAACCTGCAACAGAAGCGATCTTTTCTGGCTGACAGGAAGAATCAGCAGGTTGGCAGTAAGGCCTTTACCCTGGTTGATGATCCGCACATAATCCGTGGACTGGGCTCGCGTTACTATGATGGCGATGGTTTTGCTTCGGTTCGCAGGGACCTTGTGAAGGAAGGTCAGTTGCTGGAATTTCTTGTTGACTGGTATTACAGCCGCAAGCTTGAATGTGAACCCACAACCTCATGGCCTTCCAATCTCATTCTGCCCCCGGGAAACCGGAGCGTCGGGGAGATCATGAAAGACCTGGGCAGAGGGATCCTGATTACCGATTTTATAGGAGGAAATTCAAACGCTACCACAGGTGATTTTTCTGTGGGTATCATCGGCCAGCTGTTTGACAAGGGACAGATCGTTCACCCGGTCTCGGAAATGAACATTGCCGATAACCATTTGAAATTCTGGAATAAGCTCGTTGAAGCTGCCAACGATCCCTGGAAATACAGCTCTTACCAGCTGCCAAGTCTGGTATTCAACGATGTCGTGGTAGCGGGTATTTAAAACATGAAAGAAGTGATCCTTTTAAGCCCTGCCACACTGGCAGGGCTTTGGTGCTTTTTGTGTACACGCTATCCCCTTGAGCAGGGGACAACATATTATGCCCGGGCCTGTGTTACAAATTCGGCCGGTACAGGTTATGACCGTGAGGTAAGTTTTACAACCCGGGGTCCCGATCTTGTTGTTACAGAAACGGTTGCCAAAGACGGTGGTGTTCTTACCATACCTGTATTGCTGGTTAAAGTATATACAGAAAAAGGAAGGATCATAAAAAGAATCAATTAGCCGGATGAGCTGTATATTGCTTATTGCTGTTCAACCACTGAACTCCTGTGACGGTCTTTCATCTCCGGTCACATACGCCTGATAATTTTGATGTAAATAAATTCATTCAAATTATTTTCAGGTATGGGTAAATCCCTTAACTTAGTCCGTTTTTTCTAAAAAAAGTATGGGGATAAAGTCAGATAATATTTCACTTGGGAAAGTCACCCTCGCCGGGCTTGTCATTACACTTGGAGTGGTATACGGTGATATTGGCACAAGTCCTTTGTATGTGATGAAGGCAATTATTGATTCGGCATCCGGCGATAAGATGCTGATCGCTTACGGAGCTTTATCCTGTATATTCTGGACACTGACGCTGCAAACCACGATCAAGTATGTTATTATTACACTGAGGGCTGATAACCATGGGGAGGGCGGGATATTTGCCCTGTTTGCCCTGTTGAAGAATAAAAGTACGATTGCGGTCATTGTGACCATGATAGGCGGTTGTGCCCTGCTGGCAGACGGTATTATTACACCATCCATTACGGTGACTTCATCGATTGAAGGATTGCATCTGATTACACCCCAGCTACCGGTTGTCCCTCTGGTACTGATTATACTAACGGCATTATTTTTCGTGCAGCAGTTTGGTACGAATTTTATCGGCAAATCATTCGGCCCTATCATGGTAATATGGTTTGTAATGATCGGAACGTTAGGGATATCGCAAATTCTTAGATATCCTTCGATTTTAGCTGCTGTCAGTCCGGTTTATGCCTACCAGTTTTTATCCTCCCATCCGCATGGATACTTGATTTTGGGAGCTGTCTTTTTATGTACCACAGGAGCGGAGGCATTATATTCTGACCTGGGGCATTGTGGATTAAAAAACATCAGGATTACCTGGATATTTGTGAAGACCACATTGTTGCTTAATTACTTTGGGCAGGGAGCATGGTATTTATTAACCCGGTCTGAAGAAGCGGGTATCAATCCTTTTTATGGTATTATGCCGGAGTGGTTTCTGCTGCCGGGAATTATTATAGCTGCCATGGCGGCCATAATCGCAAGCCAGGCTATGATAAGCGGTTCATTCACACTTATCAGTGAAGCCGTTTCATTGAATTTCTGGCCAAAGATCCGTATATCACAGCCCACCGTTGTTAAGGGTCAGGTTTATATTTCAAGCGTAAACTGGTTTCTCTGGATTGCCTGTTGTTTTGTGGTCATCCTGTTCAAGGAGTCATCGCGTATGGGAGCTGCATATGGCCTTTCCATAACGATAACCATGATAATAACGACCTTCCTGCTTGCTTATTACTGGTATCAGCGCAAGGTTCCCATTTACCTGATCATGCTTCTGGTGGGCGTGTACTTTACTCTTCAGGGCACATTCCTGATCGCCAACCTGAATAAATTCATGCATGGAGGATGGTTCACTATCGTCACCGGCTTATTGTTTTTTCTTATCATGTATGGCTGGTATTATGGCAGAAAGATCAAGAACAAATATATTAAGTTCGTCAATCTGTATGAATATATCCCGCTCATTCAGGAAATATCCCGGGATGCTACTATCCCTAAGTTTGCTTCGAACCTGGTTTACATTGTAAAAGCAAACCGGCTTGAACAGATTGAGAACAAAATCATCTATTCCATTATTAACAAACAGCCCAAGAGAGCTGACACGTATTGGTTTATACATGTGGACATTCTTGATAATCCGGATACCTTCGAATACAAAGTCCACCATATTATTCCAGGGATACTTATTAAAGTAGACTTCCGGCTGGGCTTTAAAATTGAACGACGTATCAATCTTTATTTCAGGGAAGTACTGGAGGACCTTGTTAAATCAGGGGAGATAAACCTTACCAGCCGCTATAAATCGCTATCTCACTTCAACATCATGGGAGATTTTGTGTTTGTGAACCTCGACCGGATCATGTCCCCCGATTATAAACTGACACCCTGGGAGACCGTTACCATGGGCCTCCATGAGATAACCCGATGGATAAGTATTAACGATGTTAAAGCCCTGGGCCTCGATACAAGCAATGTGATTGAAGAAAAGGTTCCTATTTCTATTGAACAAATTGTTACACAACGGATAAAAAGGAAAAAGTAAGTGTTCCTGAGATTCTGAAAACCAGACAGAACAGGCAATCCGATAACTGATAACAACTCTCCTCCGCCAAGGCTGCGGCGGGCAAAGCATAACAATTACAACCATTACATTCTCCCCTCCTTCTGTTCTTCTATCTGAAAGTTTTATTATATATTTAAGCCCAGGGAAGGAAATTACTTTCTTCATAACAACTATTTTCACTGAAACGGCGTCACATGGCAAAAGGAATATTCAGAACCAAGTCCATACAGGACCTGATGGAAGAGGCAAGCAACCAGAAGCACGGCCTGCGAAAATCGTTAAGCGCATTGAATTTAACCACATTGGGTATCGGTGCAATCATAGGAGCCGGAATATTTGTACTTACCGGACAGGCAGCAGCCCAGTATGCCGGTCCGGCCATAGTGTTATCCTTTGTGGTTTCTGCTATCGCCTGTATCCTGGCCGGTTTTTGTTATGCCGAATTTGCATCATTGATCCCGATTTCCGGAAGCGCATACACATACTCATACGCTACACTGGGTGAATTTTTTGCATGGATCATCGGATGGGACCTGATACTTGAATACCTGTTTGCGGCTTCCACGGTTTCTGTCGGATGGTCGGGTTATATGGTGAGCTTTCTGAAAGACTATAACATCATGATTCCGGTTGAATATACCAATTCACTGGGGACAAAGCTTATAAACCTGCCGGGTGAGGGATGGAAAATACTTACCGGTGAATTGTCCAATACACTTTCTGCAAAAGGGATCGCGCTTTCTTCTTTACCTCAGACGACTGCGATATGCAATCTTCCTGCCATGTTCATTGTGGCCCTGCTCACGGTGTTGCTGGTAATCGGAATTAAGGAGTCCGCCTCATTCAACAATATTATGGTTATTGTCAAGGTAGCCATCATTCTTATTTTTATTGTGGCTGGTTTTTCCTTTGTCAACAAGATCAACTGGCATCCTTTTATTCCTGAAAACAAGGGCTCATTTGGTGAATTCGGTTTCACAGGTATCCTCAGGGCTGCCAGTGTAATCTTCTTTGCTTACATCGGTTTTGATGCTGTATCTACTGCCGCACAGGAAGCAAAAAATCCTCAACGCGATATGCCCAAAGGCATACTCGGATCACTGGGGATTTCAACCGTATTATACATTCTGGTTGCACTGGTGCTCACGGGCATAGTCAGCTATTCCGAGCTCAATGTACCGGATCCGGTTGCAGTTGGTGTCAATAAAATGGGTGACACGATGTTCTGGCTGAGGCCTATCATTAAGATTGCTGCTCTGGCAGGTCTCAGCTCTGTTATCCTGGTGATGATGCTGGGTCAGCCCCGCATTTTCTTCTCTATGGCTAAGGATGGTCTCCTCCCTTCTGTGTTTGCCAAAGTACATCCGCGTTTCAGGACGCCCTATGTGAGCACTATTGTGACCGGGATCGTTGCCATGATATTGGCTGGAATTCTTCCGCTTGCCGTACTGGGAGAGCTGGTGTCAATAGGTACATTGTTTGCTTTCGCCATTGTATGTATCAGTGTACTGGTGTTGAGAAGGACGCGACCTGATCTTCCACGACCGTTTAAAACACCCTGGGTTCCATTTGTGCCTGCGTTGGGCGCCCTGGTGTGTATCATACAGATGGCTGCCTTACCGGTTGAGACATGGCTGCGGCTGTTAGTATGGCTTGTTATCGGCCTTGTGATATATTTCCTGTACGGCACCCGGCACAGTAAACAACGTATTGCTGAAAAAACCAGATAAAATTCAAGTTTATCATAACTTTATTTTTTAAATCCTGTGGATAAAGAAGCATGAATGCGATATACCTGGTATTGATAGCGGCCCTGGTCCTCATTTTGTCTTACAGGTTTTATGGTGCTTTCCTGAAGGCAAAAGTCCTTTCTATAGATTCACAACGCGTTACACCTGCCTTTCGATTGAAAGATAACCATGATTATGTTCCAACCAACCGTCTGGTTGTTTTAGGTCACCATTTTGCCGCCATTGCAGGGGCAGGTCCGCTGATAGGGCCTGTACTGGCCACACAGTTTGGTTACCTGCCGGGCACGCTCTGGTTGCTCATTGGTGCTGTGTTGGGCGGAGCGGTGCACGATGTAGTTATCTTATTTGCTTCCATCCGTTACGATGGAAAATCATTGGCGGAAATCGCCAAAGGAGAACTGGGCAATTTTTCGGGATTTATTACATCACTGGCCATCATCCTTATTTTGATCGTAGCGATGGCAGGACTGGCTATTGCCGTTGTCAACGCCTTATACAAAAGTCCATGGGGAACATTTACGGTGGGAGTGACAATACCGATTGCCATTTTCATAGGTGTCTACATGCGTTTTATACGACCGGGTAGAATACTGGAAGCAACCCTGATCGGGGTATCGCTTATCATCCTGGGTGTTATCGGAGGTCCATTTATTCAGGAAATAGCTCTTGGAAGACTGTTGACTTTCAACCGTGAACAGATTACGGTTATCCTGGCATCATACGGATTTATTGCAGCTATCCTGCCGGTATGGCTGTTACTGGCGCCCCGAGACTACCTCAGCACCTATATGAAAATCGGAACGATTTTGTTACTTGCACTGGGCGTTGTTATCGTGCGGCCGGTTTTGCAGATGCCTGCCGTAACTGAGTTTATACATGGCAACGGACCTATCATTCCGGGAAAGGTATGGCCTTTTATGTTTATTACCATTGCCTGCGGGGCTTTGTCGGGTTTTCATTCGCTGATTGCAAGCGGGACTACACCGAAAATGCTTTCCAGCGAACGCGATATCCTGCCGGTAGGTTATGGCGGTATGCTGATCGAATCGTTTGTTTCGGTTATTGCCCTGATTGCAGCTGCCCATCTGTATCCTGCCGACTATTACGCAATCAATACCTTACCGGAAGTATTCCGTAACCTCGATCCGGTCTTGCAGCAAGTCAAAGAACTGCCCTGGCTTTCGGAAGTGATCGGTGAAGATATCTCGGGCCGTCCGGGTGGTGCGGTATCCCTGGCGGTGGGTATGACCAGCATTTTTTCGAGGATACCTTTCTTTGCGCACCTGGCAAGCTACTGGTATCATTTTGCTATTATGTTTGAGGCCTTGTTTATTCTTACCACCATTGATGCCGGAACCCGTGTGGGCCGGTACCTGCTTCAGGAGATGGGTGGGAAAATATATAAGCCACTAGGTAACCTCAAATGGTGGCCGGGCGTTTTGTTAACCGGAGGACTGATATCCTTTGCATGGGGATACCTGGTTTATGGAGGAACGGTCACCACAATCTGGCCTCTTTTCGGAACGGCCAATCAATTGCTGGGCACAATGGCACTGGCAATAGGTACTACGTTTTTGATCCGCAGGGGAAAACAGCGCTATATGTGGGTAACTGCTGTTCCCATGTTATTTCTGGCTGTTACCACCATCACAGCGGGAATACAAAATGTCTTTATTAACTATTACCCGAAAGGGAATTATCTGCTGTCAGCCATCTCGGTTATAATCATTATTATGATCATAGCGGTTCTTTTTGATAGTGCCCGGCAATGGTTGAAATTGCTTGGGCAGGAGAGCCGGAAACCGATGGAGAATAAACAATAAATGAATGGTATTTGCCATCCGGCAAACGGTATCCGATAGTCAAACCAACCCGAACAACTATAACAACAACTACTAAACAATCCATTCATGAAGATACCCGGTCCTCAAGCTTCCTCCTCTTTTCAGAAACGTCTTGGCTTATTTGACTCCACTGCCATAGTTGCCGGATCGATGATCGGTTCAGGAATATTCATTGTGAGTTCCGATATTGCCCGCACGGTCGGAGCACCCGGATGGCTGCTGGTCACCTGGCTGGCCACAGCTGTTCTTACCGTGTTTGCGGCTATGACATACGGAGAGCTGGCTTCTCTGTTCCCTCATACCGGAGGCCAGTATGTTTATCTCCGGAAAGCCTATAATCCTTTGGTCGGCTTCCTGTATGGCTGGGCTTCTTTGCTGGTCATACAGACCGGCACCATTGCCGCTGTAGCCATGGCTTTTGCGAAATTCACGGGAGTTCTCTTCCCATGGATTGCAGAAAAAAACATTGGATTTGAATGGGGCTTCCTCAAAATCTCAACCGTTCATCTCGTTGCCATCAGCTCAATTCTCATGCTCACCTGGATCAATACGCTTGGGATTTCTACCGGAAAGTTTATTCAGAATATCTTCACTTCGACGAAAGTATTTGTTCTGCTGGGTATGATCGTGGCCGGAATTTTTATAACCTCAAACCTTGAAGCTGTCAAAGTGAACAAGGAGGTTTTCTGGGATGCTGCAAAAGCAGGCCCAAACGGGTCTGTCTCCCTGGCCGGTTTTGCCCTTGTGGCAGGGATCGTCACGGCCATGGTGGGATCGTTATTTTCGTCTGATGCCTGGAACAATATTACATTTGCGTCGGACGAAGTCATCCGGCCACAACGGAATATTCCACTGAGCCTTATTTTCGGAACGCTGATCGTGAGTGTCCTGTACTTGCTTGTCAATATGGCCTATATGCAATCGCTTCCGTTACGAGGTACTGCAGATGGACTGACGGTAGCTGAAAAGGGCATGCAATATGCTACCGATGACCGCATTGGTACAGCGGCCATGCACGGATTACTCGGTGAAAATGCAGCCCTGGTGATGGCTGTGTTGATCATGATCTCCACATTCGGATGTAATAACGGACTCATTTTATCGGGTGCAAGGATATATTTTGCTATGGCGGTGGACGGGCTGTTTTTTAAAAAAGCCGGTGTGCTGAATGCCCGCGGTGTGCCGGGCAGGGCGCTGGTGTTTCAGGGTGTTTATGCATCCCTTCTATGCCTGTCTGGGACCTACAGTAACCTGCTTGATTATGTAATATTTACAGTTCTGTTGTTTTATATTCTGTCCATCGTGTCCGTTTTCATTTTCCGGAAAAAGATGCCCGAAGAACATCGGGCTTTTAAAGCTGTCGGATATCCCGTTATCCCTGTTATTTATGTTATCGCAGTTATTTTTATTATGGTAATCCTGTCTGTTTATAAACCTCTCTATACCTGGCCGGGATTAATCATTGTCGCGCTGGGAGTGCCGGTTTTTTTCATCTGGCAGCGAAAGCGGTCGGCGTAAACCTTTACTGATTACCCTCTTCTTTCCTCTTACATCAAAAACTGAGGTACGCCATTACCCGGTTGATCGGCAGTTTGTCCATTGGCAGACCGGATGCCGAGCCACCGGAATGCTTCCTCCCTGTCGCTGAAGAATTCCACCATAGTTCCCCGGTTGCGTGCCACTGTTTTGAAGAAGTCTGTCAGCTCATCGGCTTTATATCCCTTGAAATAACAGGCCAGGGATAATCCAACAATCGATTGTGCAATCTGCTCTCCCGATATATACGCACCAGCCATGTTCATACGACGGCTGGGCATAAAACCTTCGGCCAGGACATTCCTGCAATTATGCGTTTTGCTTGCCGAGGCAAGCTCTGTCCAAAGTTCGTGCATGCCTTCAGGCGATATTTCATAACCCGCAGCAAGGTGCACATGAAGGTATGTGCCACAAAATTCGATTGTAAAACCTGTTGTTATCATTGCCTTAACATTAAAAACAAACGTAAATAAATCAGTTCGTCTTCAACCTGTTATGTCTTTTGGCTTAGCCTGGTTGATTCCTGCCCGCAACGGATATTTCATTACTGAAATAACGTTATAATTTACAAAAAAAAATATTGAAAAACAAAAAATTATTAGTTAAAATGACGATTGTCCTGCAAGTCGTGCAGGTCATGCAGTACTGAGGCCGGGTATTGAACCTAATACATGTATATCCCTCAGTCGCCTGGCTTTGCCGAGTGACTGCATTATGCTGCTAAAAGGGCTGCCGCGCGCACCCTGCCAGGGTTTCAACGCGCAAGGCAGACGCACACCGCTTGCAGGGTTTCCATAAGTAAATGCCTCTTCTACTTACTACTAACTACTAATGCGAATTAAGAGTTGAAACCATTGCCCAAAAAGATACAATAAAAGTTAATTCAATAGCCCCAACCTTCAGGTTGGGGAAATTGTATAGAAAGTTTTCATAATTTAGGGTTTTAACCCTTATATATATTACGTTATGTCATTTGTTAAAATATACATCCATGCAGTCTGGACTACTAAAGATCGCTTACCTCTTCTCAATGACGATAT
>JAFGKY010000042.1 GCA_016928305.1 Bacteroidales bacterium | reverse complement strand
GTGGGGAGAGCAGGATTCGAACCTACGAAGGCATCAGCCAGCAGATTTACAGTCTGCCCCAGTTGACCGCTTTGGTATCTCCCCGATGCATTATCAGGTTAATCCTGCAGGTGACCAAAATATCCTTTCAGAACGTTATCAGCATGTAAGGAACTTGAAAAACTGAGCCGATGGAGGGATTCGAACCCCCGACCAGCTGATTACAAATCAGCTGCTCTGGCCAACTGAGCTACATCGGCGAAACCAAGCCTACCCCTCCAAAATCGGTTCGCAAATGTATAACAATTTATTTATATAGCAAAATTATATTATCGATTTATTTCGATAAATCCCTTGGTGTATTTGAAATTCTTTCATGAGCTCTTTCCTAAAGACCTCTCATCTTTTCCTTGTGCTTGATCAATTGAAGTTTTAACGCATCTGCAGCAAGATCTGTTGATTCTTCAAAGGCCTTGCTCTGTTTCCTCGAGAAAAGGCTGTTACCGGGAATATCAATTTTTATTTCAACAGTTTTATTATCAATATCTTGTGTGTTCTCAATCTTTAGAAAAACCTCAGCGGCCAAAATATCATCAAAAAACCGGGTTAATTTTTTTACTTTATTCTGAACAAACAGGATCAGTTTCTTGTCAGCATCAAATTTGATCGCGTTGATTGTTATTTTCATAGCCTGTCCTCCATTAGTTTAAGCCCTGGGATGAGCTTGTTTATAAATCTTTTTTAACTTTTCAAATGTGTTATGTGTGTATATTTCTGTGGCAGAAAGGTTGGCATGGCCAAGAATTTCTTTTATAGCATTCAGGTCGGCACCTTTGTTGAGCATGTGCGTGGCAAATGTATGCCTTAATACATGCGGGCTCCTTCTGTCCAGCGTGGTTACAAGGGTTAAAAACTTATGAACAACCCGGTAAGCAAGCCGTGCATATACTTTACCCCCTTTTCCTGTTATGAAAAAATAATCGTTTTCACCGGAAAGCTGTTCCGAACGTCTGGTAAGATATATACGGATGGTGGTAACGATTTCGGGAATAAGGGGAATGATCCTCTCTTTATTTCGTTTGCCCGTTACCTTCAGGATTGATTCATGCAGGTTCACATCGCTGTTCTTGAGTCCGGTTAATTCACTGACACGCATACCGGTAAAATAGAGCATTTCAATTATTAACCGGTTGCGGATTCCTTCAAAATCATCACCAAAGCTTATGTCGTCGAGCAACCTGTCCATGTTTTTTTCGTGTACAAATACCGGCAGTTTCTTGTTGGTTTTTGGCATTAATATTTTCTTAACCGGATTGCTTTCCAACACATGTTCGCGAACCAGAAAACGAAAAAAGGATTTAAGGGTGGAAAGCTTGCGATTTACCGAACGTGCCGAGATACCGTTTTGCATAAGTTCAACAACCCAATCGCGTATATGATGATGATCCGGAATCTGACCGTCCGGAAGGTTACAGAAAGCCATGAATTGTTCCAGATCTTTTTGATAAGAAGTAATGGTATGACCGGAGTAATGTTTAACAGCGGTTAGATAATGTATAAAACTCGCAACCTGCTTCATACCTGCTCCCATGATGCATGAGCTGAAACTGGTTCCTTATATCCCTGAAAATCCGTTATAAAAAGGAAAAGCTGTTATTCTTCGGCTTGCTGAAGTTGCTGTATATATACAGCCCGCTTTACCACATCACGTCGTTTTTGTGAGGGCTTAACGTATGATTGACGGGAACGCAATTCCTTTACGACACCTGTTTTCTCAAATTTACGTTTGAACTTTTTTAATGCTCTTTCAATATTTTCGCCTTCTTTTAATTGTACTATAATCATACACGAATTTTTAATTGAGGCGCAAATTTATTATATTGAAGACATTCTACAAAATTTTTTAACGAAAAAATAGCTATTCCTCATATTTAGGCCGGATACCAGTTGCATCTCAGTAAATAGATTTATAAAGTTAACCAAAAAAAAGGTCATTTAAAAACCTAATATGAAATAATCAGCCATAATTTCATCAGGGAAATAACAGGTATGCCCTGTTCTTTTCTTCATTCTCCCGTGAAATAATATTGTTTATCACCAGTTCTTCCATACTATATATGCATCCTGTTGATTTCCTGTACGCTACGATAGCTTTTCCCGTATACCTGCCGATATAGGGATGCCGGCATAACTGAACCTCACTGGCCTCGTTAATTGGAATCCTGGTAATCAGGGTTGTATCAATCCATAAATAATCTTTGATACACTGAAACAGGGAGTCTGAGATCCCATATACTTCTGTCAGCTGGTCAATCGAATAAAAACCTCCTAATAGTCTGCGGTATTTTACAATTCTGGAAGCAAGAACCGGACCGATTCCTTTCAGCCTTTTTAAAACGGATGTATCGCATGAATTGATCTCTACCTGTTCATTATTACAGGCTTCTTTCCGGTTGTAACAGCGAGCGTTATGAATCACGGTATCGGAAGATTCTATGGTAATATAAGGGGCCAGTATAGAAAATTTTGCAGGGTCAAATCCGTAGATTTTCAACAAATCCTCCTTTTCCCGGAACCTTCCTCCTTTTTTTCTGTACACAAGGACACGTCTGGCAATTTTTTCATCCAGCCCAAGTTTTACAAGTTCATCTTCTGTTGCAGTGTTGGGATCAAAAGGGAATAAACGGATTAAGGGCAGGTTCATTTCATTGCTTTGACTATCCGATAAATTTTCGGCTGGTGTGATGGAACTACTGAAAAGCTCAAGCTCATGGCTGAATCCGGAATAATCATATGCGGTTTGCTGTTGCGGAGTGTATTTTAACCATAAGTTTATACCCAGAACCAGAATAATCAATATAAGTAAAACCATTATACCGGTTCGTTCGCGGGAAGAAAAAGTGAAATAGTCTTTAAGTACTTTTTTCATGGCTATTATTATTTTGCCTAACGAATTTTTCTTTTGCCGGGATAAAAATATGAAATTCAGCGTTGAGAAACAAGAGACAGGAATCAGGACAGGGATAGGGGACGAAGAAGTGACAAGTGACAAGTGACAAGTGACGAGTAGGGACAGGGGACGAGGGACAAAGGACAAGGAAGTGAAAAAGGACAGGAGTAAGAAGCAGCAGTGAGCAGAGAGGATTAAGGTAATGATAATAAGTAATCGGCGGTCTGTGACAAAGTAAAACCAGGTTATGAACCGGGAGACAACAAATCAAGAAATCAGTAAATCACTAAATCAACAAATATTAGAACGGATATCCGATCCCAAACTGGAACTTCAGATCACCCCTTTCAAATCCACGATTTATGGGTATCCATCTTTCACCGTCGGGCAATGCCGGATCACGCAATTTAAGCCCGAAATCGAACCGAATCAGGAAGAAGTTAAAGTCAAGACGAATTCCAAGTCCTGTCCCAACTGCAATTTCCTTGTAAAACCTGTTCCATTCGAAAAAGGCTCCTTCACGGTCGTCTTCCCGCCGGATTGCCCATATGTTACCGGCATCGATAAAAAAGGCCCCTTCGATTTTCCAGAACATCCTGAACCGGTATTCAAAATTAACTTCCAGTTTTATGTCTGCAACCTGGTTGGGATATTGGAAAACACTATCGGACTTAGGTTTGTTATAGGAACCCGGACCCAAATCACGGGTACTCCATGCTCTTATGCTGTTGGGCCCTCCGGAGAAATACTTCTTTTCAAAAGGAAGTGCTTTGGAATTACCAAGCGGATAGCCCGAACCAATAAATAATCTGTATACCAGTTTATTGAGAGGATCAACTATATTGTAGTAACGAAAATCAATATCACCCCTTATATATTGAAAATAAGGTACATTAAGGATATGGTACTTTCCTTCAATGGTATCAGCTCCAATCCACTGGTTTACCGCGTTTAATAGATTTCCGGCCGATTCAACGTTTATCCTTGCAAATATGTAATCACTGCGTTTCCCCAGTTTTTGACTGTTAAACTCTAGACCATAGCGTAATGCCGCCACCATGTGACTTTCAAAGCTGTAACCCAGATAGGTGGTGCGGATGGAATCTATCCATGTCTTGCTGGAACGCTCTTCATATAACTGAATGTAGTTGAGTTCAATGGGCCAGAAGTTGTGCGTAAAGTATTTCTTGCCTTCAACGTAATAAGAGAAAGACAAGTTGGCGATAGATCGCGTATAATCCGGACGGCTTTGATAATTGTAAGAACCTGTAACTGAAGTCTTAGGCATGTAACGTCGGACAAATTTTTTCATTCTGACAGGGGCAAGAAATTTTGGGAAGCTGATCTTTACTTCTGATCCCACCTCGTACATTAATTTGATATTTTCCTTACCGGATACAGCTTCTAATGCTCCTGTGAGGCGCAGGCTAAATACCTCAGCACCGCGGAAGAGATTCCAGTTCTGATAAAGTATGTTCCCCCTGGCTCCGATGTCACCCGAAGAGTTTGTGCCTACCAGTTCAGCCTGGTACGACTGAACCTTTCTTCTTGCTAATTCCATGATGCAATCCAGGTACTTATCATTACCGGTTACAGGGATTGTATCTGATTCTTTGAAGTTAATATTAACAAACCTGAACAGTCCGAGCGACGAAAAATTCCTGTACGACCTGTCAACCTCACTCAGACTATAATAATCGCCTTCACGAATGTGGTTTTTATCGGCTATTACATTGAGTTTTATCTTTGGATTACCCTTATGCAGGAAACAGGTTCCTTCAAAATAGGTAGTATCAAAATCAACAGGAACTGCCCTGGATTGCCCCGCCATGTCAAGTGGAGAGTAATTCGGATAAACATACAGGTTATTTATACGATATCGCTTATGCGGTTTGAGTTTTGTTTTTGGATCGGGTTCACCTTCGACAAAATCCTTGATGATCATGGTCATATCGATATCAAAGGTTGAAGGGATTATTCTTGCTTCAAAATAAATGTATTCCTTAGAAAACATGTAAAACCCATTATTCTTCATATAGGTTTCAATACGTTGTCGTTCATCCTGGAGCATTGACTTATCCATTATTTTTCCCTTTTTAAGGAGTGAATGGAGAGTGTCCGATAAAATCCACGGAACAATGGTAGTATCTTCAAAAACATACCGGATGGTTTCGATACAATAAGGTTCGTTTGGAATAACCGAATAGGTAACTTTGGCATTTTTTCTTTTATAACGGGTTGAATCCGTTATCTCTGCAAAATAGTACCCTTTATTTTCGAGGAATTGCTTAAGCTGTCGGGTTGATTGTTTTGTTAAATCAGAATTATATATGACAGGTTCTTCTCCGATTCTCTTCAACCAGCCGTGCGGCCATTTTGTTTTTGCAGGATTGGCCATGTTGTATAACCAAAGATGAAACCTGACCCCTAGTATTTTTTTATTGGGTTTCTGAATTATATACTTGTTCAGTTCTTCAACGGAAACATCTTTCTGGTCAACTTTCAGGTTATTTTTATTCAGCAGGTAATTTCCTGTTGGTATCCTGCGGGCTGGTGAGCATGAGGTCAACAGATAAAGGATAAACATGATAAGGATAAAAATTCCTTTATGATGTATGATGCTGGAAAGGAAATTTCGGTTCATCAGGAATCCGGATTGAATATCCTGCTAATATATGGATTTCATGTGCAAGATAATTTTGTATCTTCACGCAAAGATAATTTTAACCCGTTCAAATCAGATACCTTTTTATACAAAATTGATTGAGTCAGCCCGGAAATATCTCCGGACAGGATATATTTTTCTTTCTAATGTTATTACCGAATGCTGAGCAAAAATAAAATTAAATTCATTAACGCCCTGAAAGAGAAGAAAGTCAGGACAGAAACAGGCCTTTTTATCATAGAGGGAGATAAAATGGTTACCGAGGTATTAATCAATAAAAAAATAACCGTTAACAGCCTCATAGCAATTCCTCAATGGTTGAAGAAGAACCGGTATTTGTTACACGATGGGATTCGTGAAATAGCAGAAGTTACGGAAGCTGAATTCAACAAGGTAACTTCATTTGAAACTCCTGCCGGTGTGTTGGTTATACTGCCGATGCCTGTCGTTACTTATAATGAAAATGACCTGGCAGGACAGTTATCCATATGCCTCGATTCTATCCAGGATCCCGGTAATCTTGGTACAATTATTCGTATTGCCGGCTGGTTTGGAATACGGAATATTTTCTGTTCTCCGGGTTGCGCCGACTGTTTTAATCCAAAGGTTGTACAGGCATCCATGGGTGCTGTTTTAAGAGTTGGTGTGCACTATATACACCTGGATGCGTTATTGGAGAATCTGTGCAGTCACGATCATTATAGTATCTATGGTTCGTTTCTTAAAGGAGAGTCACTTTATGAAAGGAAATTATCATCGTCTGGGATGCTGGTATTTGGAAATGAATCAAGGGGTATTCATCCTTCACTTAAAAATTTTATTCATGTACCATTGACGATACCTTCCTTTTCAGATGTTACCGGACATGTTGATTCACTGAATGTTGCGGCAGCAGTTGCCATCTTCTGTTCTGAATTCTTTAGGAATAAGGCCCGCAAGGCTCAATAGAGTATTCTTACAAAGACACAAAGACGCGAAGGAATATGAAAATTAAAGTTAAAATAATGGTGAATGGTCTGTATTATTTGTACTGTTGAAGCTTTGCGCCTTTGCGTTCTACCTTTGCGAGAAATCTATCTTTTTCTTGGCATCTTTGCGTCTCTGCGAGAAATTTACCTCTACCTTGGCATCTTGGTGAGCCACTCCACACATTTTTCTGCGGTGACTTCACCGTCGATAGCCGAGGAAATAATTCCACCGGCATACCCCGATCCTTCCCCGCAGGGAAAAAGGTTTTCAATCTGAATGTGTTGGTGTGTATTTTCTTTTCGGGGGATCCTGACGGGCGATGAGGTTCGCGACTCCACTCCGTGAATAATCGCTTCTCCTGTTATAAATCCCTTCATTTTATGGTCGAAACGTTTAAATCCTTCCCGCAACGGATCACAAATAAACTGGGGTAACCAATGGTTCAGATCGGATGCCACTGTACCCGGCCTGTAGGAGCTCACGGGAAGGGTAGCTGTAGTTTTAAGGCTCACAAAATCTGTAAGTCGCTGAGCAGGAGCTTTAAGGCCTGACATGGCATGATGGTAACATAGTTGTTCAAGTTCCTGCTGAAGCGCTAAGCCTGCCAACGGTCCATGCCGGGCAAAGGGCTTGAGATCATTTTCGGTGATCTGGACCACGATACCTGAATTGGCATAAGGAGAATTCCGCTGTGAAACCGACATGCCGTTGACTACGATTTCACCCGGTGCTGTGGCTGAAGGTACGATTTGTCCCCCGGGACACATACAGAAAGAATACACGCCTCTTTTTTCAACCTGTTCGACCACATTGTAGGATGCAGCCGGGAGATATTCCGTCCTTTTTCCATGATACTGAATGGTGTCAATAAGTTCCTGGGGATGCTCAACCCTGACTCCCATCGCAAAAAGTTTTGGCTCCGTCGTAATACGGTTGCGCTGAAAGAGCTCATAAATGTCCCTTGCCGAATGCCCCGTGGCCAGAATGACAGCTTTCGTCTTATACAATTTGCCATCTTGTGTGATTACACTCTTGATATTCTTTCCTTTGACTTCAAGATCAGTTACCCGTTGGTTGTAATATACCGAACCGCCACAAGACAAAATGGTTTCTCTGATATTTTTGATGACCTGGGGAAGCTTGTCCGATCCGATATGTGGATGGGCTTCATAGCGTATAGCCTCCGGTGCTCCGTGAAAGACAAATAAATCCAGTATACGGGTGATGTCTCCCCTTTTCTTTGAACGTGTGTATAGTTTTCCGTCTGAATAGGTACCGGCACCTCCTTCACCAAAACAATAGTTAGAATCGGCATCGACAGGTTGATTGTTTTCAAGTTGTTGAATATCGGCAAACCTTTCTTCTACCGGCTTTCCTCTTTCGAGAATAACAGGCCTGATTCCTGATTCTATGAGCCGCAGAGCTGCTGCAAGTCCGGCAGGACCGGCTCCAATCACCAGTATCTCCCGACTGTTATGTACCGATTGATAACGGAATGAATTCAGTAATGAATCTTTTGGCGTTTCATGGATGTATATTTTCAGTAACAGATTTACTTTGATGGCACGTGAACGTGCGTCGATGGATTTCCGGATGATTCTTATGAAGGATATATCTCCCGGCGAAATACCTGCCTTTTTGGCTGCAAGAGGTCTGTATTGTTCCTCTGAGAATGCCTGGTATGGCGTCAGTATGAGTTCAACATTGGTGATCAAGGCGATTCAGCATCATAGGGTATAGACATACTTGTTCCGGATTGCTCTATGCCGGATCTGACCATAGAAGTCAACTATTTTAAAAGGTTGTCATTGAAATAATCCCCTTTTTCGGAACACATATTAGAGCAATTTAGTTTTATTCGAAATGGAAAGAAACCATGAACATGCGGGAATATAATTTATCGATAACATTGGTGTAGATAGCATCTTCGGGTGGAGGTGTCACATAGTAAACTCCATCTTCATCTTTCTTTTTAATACGTGTTCTCAGCACATCGGTTATACCAACGGAATATTTTAATTCGACAGCGAATTTGAAATATTTCAGGTAGAAATCCATTCCAAAACCTATTTCATAATAAAAGTCAAGTTCATCGACCAATACCAGGTTATCTTCTTTCTTTGAACGGCCCCACGTCTTCTTGGTAGCAGCCAGATCAACTCGTGTATTAAATCCAGCGATCAGGTAAGGCCTGAAATTGTTGAGGCGTTTTGATTTGTATTTTAAAATCAATGGAAATTCAAGGAAGTTTGATTCAACAACAACAGGAAGATCAGCTGAATCAATTAAAAGATTCGCAGTCTTGTATTCCTTGTAAGTTATTTGCCTTTCTCCGCCAAACGATATGCCTGGTGTAAATCGAAGGTCAAAATTGTCAGCAAGCCGCAAATTGGATATGGCATGTACATGGAATCCGGGCTGCAGGTGCGCCACATCAGCAAAAATAGCTGAGTCAACGGCGGTTTGTGAGGGTACGATGCGAAAGTCCATTGTGTTTATACCCAGCGAAAAGCCAAAATGCAATGGCTTCTCATCGTGTGTAGGATCGTTTTTAACTTTCGGTTTCTGGGCAAAGGAGACCGTGACAACGAAAATAGCCGTTAAAAGCACTAATATTTTCTTCAAAATTTTAACGTTTTATTAAGAAGAACGAAATCGCTGCGAAAATAGTATTTTTTATAGAAATTGTAAAGACTCACACATTTAACCACACCTCATACTTTGTTTAATCTCTGTTGCTGATTATCTTTACCTTTTAAAAATAAGCCGACAATGTACACATACGAATACCTGCATAGATTTACACATGATTTTTTTTCAGGAATGGGTTGTTCAGAAGACGATTCAATACTGATTGCCGATATTTTTCTTGCAGCCGAGCTTCGCGGTATACCTTCGCACGGGATGATTCGGATAAGGGATTATTACCAGTTGTGGAAAGCAGGGCGTATCAATGTTGAACCCAATGTCAGCGTGGTTCATGAGACTCCCAGTACTGCGGTTGTGGATGGAGATGGCGCTGTCGGTATGGTCGCTGCTTCGCGTTCTATGGAAATTGCCATTGCGAAAGCATCGCAGGTTGGCAGCGGATGGGTTTCCACCCGGGGTTCCAATCACTTCGGAATAGCCGGTTATTATGCCCTGATGGCCCTGAAGCATGATATGATCGGAATAGCACTGACCAACGCCAATCCACTTGTGGCACCCACTTTTTCGGTAAGTCGCATGATGGGTACAAATCCTATTGCTGTGGCCATACCGGCAGGTAATCAACCGCCTTTTGTGGCTGACTTTGCCACAACCCCCATAGCACGCGGAAAACTGGCTGTGGCTGAAAAAAAAGGAGAAAAGGTAGCCATAGGATTCATTCAGGACAAAGAGGGAAAACCTACTGACGATCCTGCCATTCTGAAATCAGGTGGTTCTATGCTGACCCTGGGTGGCGATTATGAACATGGCAGCCATAAGGGATATTGCCTCAGTGCTATTGTTGACATTTTCTGTGCCGTTTTTTCGGGAGCCAATTTTGGACCTTTTGTGCCACCCTCCGTGGCATACCTGCCTGTATTGGATAAGAAAGTGGGGGAAGGAACCGGCCATTTTTTCGGAGCCATGCGCATTGATGCCTTTCAGCCTGCTGATGATTTCAAAGCTAAAATGGATGAGTGGATAATGACATTCCGCTCTTCCAAACCTGCAGCCGGGAGGGATAGAGTACTTATTCCCGGTGATCCCGAAAGGGAAAAAGAGTCCAGGTTGAGGGAAGAAGGAATTTCTCTTCTTCCGGCTGTAGCAAAAGAAATGAAAGAGATTGCAAAGGAGTTGCATATTGAGTTCGAAATCAGGGATTAACGACATCCTTCATTAAAAAAACGGATAAAATATCCAAATCATATGAAAACCTTATTGCCAATCGTACTGTTTTTATTTTCTTCATGGGTATATGCACAAAATCCTACCCGCTTTCCGTTGCAGGAAAATACGAAATGGAAAATACAAGGATATATTGAACCTGTACGTATAGATTCTGCTGTTCAGGCGGACGAGGATTTTTATTATCACGCCACGGGGGATACGGTTATTGGATCGTTTAAATATTTTAAGGTGTATAAAACGGGTGTTTTAAATGCAGTCGATCCACCTTATCATTATGATCACGAGTACAGAGGAGCATTGAGAGACTCCGGTAATAAAGTGTATTTTATCGCAAAAGATAAAAATACAGAAGTCCTGCTTTATGATTACAACCTGGAACTGTATGATACAATAAAAGCCGAAATTGGAAAAGATTGGATCGTAAAGGATGTGGACACACTCATGGACGGCCGAAAGGTATTTTCATTCGGGGTATATAGTTGGCGTTGCGGATTTTATATCATTGAAGGAGTTGGAAGCACTGCTGGTCTTCTCGAGAGTGACAGATGCAACCATGTGTGGTATTCCGGTTATTTTTTAACCTGTTTTACAATCAACGACGAGATGCTATTTGCAGGTGATATCGTATGCCATTGCGATATAACAGGAAATACCGGGATGATTTTTCAACCCGGATTGCATTCGGTATGGCATGTTTCAGGTTATTCAACGGTAAATAATACAGTATTCCGTGATGATTTATTTTATTTCACCGAAGGTGATACCGTGATTCAGGAACGGAACTGCATAAAATTGTATAAGTCGGGTCAGCGAGCTAAACTAAACGGGAGTGTTGTGCAATATTACAGAAACCGGTATACGGGAGCGATACGAAGCGATGAAAAGAAAATATACTACATCGAAAGCAATTCATCACACGAATTGCTCCTTTATGATTTTGAACTCAACATAGGGGATACCATAAAATCATATGTAGGTCAGGGAGGGTTGGTTTATAAGATCGATACGATTGCCAATGGCAGGAAACGTTTTTACATCTCACGGGAAGGATTTCAGGACTTCAGGCTGTTCGAAGGTATTGGCAGTAGTTTTGGCCTGGTTGAAAATAATGAATCATCCTCATTGGATTGCTATAGTGAAAACAATGTGCCCGTTTATTACATATGGAATTGCATGAATTGCATTTCTGATTACACCGACAACCTGTATCCCTCAGATTCGGTTTATATATTCTCCGATGAGAACAGAATACTGAAGCTGGCAGGTAATATTCATTATTCCTGCATGCAATCAGAAACCTGCCCTGAAATAACAGACATTAGGATTAACCAGACAGAGGGAGTGATAGCTGTGGATCTCTTTTATACAATCACAAATATCGATTTTACTCTTTGTTCGAAGCTCGATTGTCCCATACAGCCCGTTTGTTTTGATGCGCTGAAAAAGGGCTGGTACGAACTGATCTTTACGGTGCATTTAATTGACAGGTATGATACTGTTTTTAATTATAAGAAAAACAAGCTTGATTTTTACCTTTCGGAAAACTCTGCCACCTATGCGGAAGAGGGAAGTGCTTTTTGGCTGGTTCTGTTTCCTAATCCTTCCGATGAGTATATTCATATTGTAATACCTGATAACAAGATATTGGTGAGGAAACTCGAGATTATCAGCAGCAGGGGTGAAATCGTGCTTGTTAAGCACTATCCCGGGAATCAGAGACCCTGTGATGAATACATTTCCCTGCATGACCTACCGGCCGGCATATATTTCATACGCCTGACAGGCGATAATTATGCAAGAACAGAAAAATTAATAGTCCGGCCGTGATAAACTTTTTCGGATACTAAAGGACTGTATTATAAAAGAACAGGGAGATAAAATATTAATCGTTACACGGCAGGCAAGTTTTCAAACCTTCAAACTTTCAAACCTGCTTGTCGGCAGTGTAATTCGTCCACAGTCCACAGTCGACAGTCCACGGTAATATAGTCGACAGCCGACGGTCCACGGATAATAATCAAATTTTCAAACTTTCAAACTTTTCTATAATCCCAGCAATATCGCAATTCCACTGAGCAGAATTGTTGCCCCGGCAATAGCATGGGTATAACGCTCCAGCTTTCCAAAGGGGATTCTGTTGAATCCGGCCGTGAGGAGCAATACGATTGTCATCATGGTGGCAATGGTGGCGATAGCAAAAACGGATGACACCAGCACAATGCCCATGGTACCGTGTTTTGCCGCCGGATACATCAATATGGGAATCAGCACTTCACAGGGACCCAGCACGAATATGATGATCAGTACCCAGGGTGTCAGATTTATTATTTTTTCTTTCGAATGAATATGATTGTGTTCATTTTCATGTGTATGTTCATGCTCGTGAGTTATTTCGCCTGCATGATAGTGAATGTGCCTGTGTGGTTTGTTTTTTACAGCCCTGTATATACCCCAGATCATGTATGCCAGCCCGAACAAAACAAAGGCCCACGCAGCCAGGTTACCGCGGTAGCTTTCGATACCTTCAATTTTTGAAAGAACCACCCCTAATGCAATACCTAATCCACCCAGTAAAATTGAGCTTCCGACATGCCCGATGCCGCATAACAAAGTAATCAGCGATGTTCTTGCCAGGGACCATTTACGGGCTCTGGCGATCACCACAAATGGAAGGTAATGATCGGGCCCGGTAACAGTATGGATGAATCCGACCGACGCGGCGGTGACCAGCAGGATGTTCAGTTCTGAAACCATTTTCAGTTGTTATTATTTGTTTCTTCGACTTCAAAAATTACGTTGCGGTCCCATTCCATCCAATATTTAAGCGCTGACCGGCGAACCATCTTCCAGTAACCGTCATCAGTCAGGCCAAATTTAACAATTCCTTCCGCAATGTCTTTGTCAACCATCTCCAGGTAACTGTCTTTTAGCTTGAGGCGGATGGATCTTCCCTGGTATGTGAAAATGGCTTCCGGCCTGTTTTTTTCGGCTGCTGCAATGGTTATAAGTCCCTGGCCGATGGTGGCTCCGGTGCTCACCTGGATGCCATCATTCATACAGCTGTATGGTGGTTTAACCCCCGCATAGGATGTTACCATGAGTATATCGGGGCCAACTCCGAATAATTCCCTGGCTTTGATGCCCATCTTTGCGCCAATGATGGAAAAGCTCCCCAGGTGTCCGTGAAATTCATCGGTCATTACACAAGCCTTCCATTCCTCTGGTCCGTATCGTGCAATCGTTGAATCCATTATTTCCCTGACATCATACGTATACATCTCAGGCTTGTCAGGAAAAGCGCTAAATACAACAGTATTACCTTTTTTATAGCTTCCCCTGATCATATCGGCAAAGACTTCTTTCACGGATGCCAGATCATAATCCCTGTTGAAGCGTATATATACCCTTGGGTGCATAATGGTAATATCGAAAAGTTCAGGATTCAGATAATATGCTGAAACCAGTTCATCAGCCATACGGAGATGGTGCTTATGTTGTATTTCCATCATGTTTGGTTGATTCCCGGTTTTTGACAAGAGCGTTGCCAGAGTGGTATTATAGTTACCGGCAAATGTATATAGGTCTGTATCCCAAAAAGCTTGCTCTTTATTGAGTTTGGATATAAGATCAATCCTGACCTCCATGCTTATCATAAAATCAGCGGCTGACTTATCATAAGTGTAATTAAAGCCGGTTGAAGGTTCGATGGATTCGTTGTACCAGATAATCCTGTAAATTTTCTTTTTCAACTCAGGTCGTAAGGTGAGTACCTTAGCAAGTGTTGATAAAGGACCGAGGCATATATAGGTTATCTTGTCAGGGCATGTTTCCAGTTTTTTTTGCAGCCATTCAACAGCATCGATGGTTGGGTTGCTTTCCTGTTGCTGATCTCCCCATGTGATTGACCGGTTGAATTCCCGCCAGGCAGGTCCGGGCCTGTTAAATGTCATTCCGCAGGTAACCGGAAGCGTATCCAGTGAAAATTCATGCAGCACTGACCTGATCTTCATAACTCCCTCTTCGGGCAATAAAGTGCCTTCGGTTACGACAATGCCCTGGATGTTTATACCGGGGCATGACAATAACATGCCTATACCCCGCATATCATCGAATGCACAGTCAGTATCGATAACCAGTGGATGATCATCTTCATCATGAATCGGGGAGGCCTGGCAAAGAACAAAAAAATGAAACAGGATCAGCGTGAATACAAAAACCTTTTTAATCATACGATTTCAAGTGATTTAAGGTGTAATACTTTTTTTAAAATCGTGACACAAAGATATAAAATGATTGCATACGATCCCCGTTGTTTTTCTCAAATTGCTGTTGGTATTACCCTTTGTGATAGTATGGCTGAATGAGGATGGATTATCTGGCAAATTTGAAATGAATACCTCCCATGAAATGGATTCCCGGATTAGGATAACCATCCATATGCTGATAATCCTGGTTCAGCAGGTTATCGCCTGAAATATAGCATTCAAGCATTTTATCAATGATGCTGAAACTGGTTTTTATCCCCAGGAGTACATAACTTTTTTCTATCACATCAACAAGGCCTGTGGCATTTTCTCCATAAAGGTTGCAGACATACTGCATTTTGGCTGAGAAATGAAATTTCCATACTTTGTAGGTTGGATTGATGAAAAAGTTATGTTCGGGTGTGCCTGTTACAGGATTTTTCATGTGGATGTATGCATAATTTGCATGAATGGTCAGTCCTTCAAGAGGTTTTATATCAGTTGAAAACTCGATACCCATGTTGGAAATTTCTCCCGTGTTTTTGTACAGGGGAGGAGGGGGAGGGGCAGGAGGATTTTTAACGATAAGGTTATCGCCGGTAAGGAAGAACAGGGTTAAAATTGTATTAATCTTTTTTGATAACCATTGTTGATCCCAGCCAATTTCGGCGTTCAGTATGTTTTCGGGTTTTAGCTCGTCGTTGGCAGTTGGGAACAAGTAAAGTTCCCTAAGGGATGGAGGCCGGTATCCTTTGGAGACTGAACCCCGTAATGTACTATTAATTCCGGGATAAAAGGCAAATCCGCCCTGTGGGATAAATTCACCACCAAATATACTGTTATATTCATACCTTAGTCCGGCCGTTAAGGTAAATTTTTGCAACAGCTGTTGCTGGATGAATGTGTACACACCATGGTTATGCATGGAAATCCATTGGTCGCTGTATTCCGAAAGCTGAAACTGGGGACCATTCTCACCGGGAATAATGTTGCCGTTTTCATCCCGGAGAACTTTGGTAATAGGACTGCCTTTCCCGTTGTAAGTCATATAATCATATCCCACGGTTATGGTATTTCCCTGAAAGGGTTTAACTACCTGATATACCATTAAACCATACATGCCGTCATGCGATCTCCACCCGTCAGTAAAGTCGTGATCTCCGAAATTCTGATAAAATTTTACTGATCCTTCGGTGTTTTTGAAGGAGTTGTCGACAGAAAGAGATGATGAACCCCTTAGGATATTCATTTTTACTCCGGCAATGCTTCCGGCTTTTCCGGGATCCCTGGTATGATAATCGGCAATGTTAACATCTGCAGTCAGTTTGATCTTGTTGGAAATGACATATCCTGCCTTAAGATACCCGTTGGTGATGGAGAATTCTGAGCTATCGCGGTGACCATCGGTACTTCCATGGTTAACTGACCCGAAGAGAGTAAAACCTTTTTTACGGAATCCTCCGCTCAGGGTATACTTTTGTGTATTATAAGAGCCGTATGCAACACGGCTATTTACATTGAAACCGTCAGCCTTCTGTTGCCGGGTAATTATGTTGATGACACCACCCATAGCATTTGATCCGTAAAGAATGGATGCCGGACCACGGATGACCTCCACTTTTTCGGCATCTGAAGTAACATAGGCATCAGGTAAAGTATGGCCCATGATGCCCATTACCTGAGGATGACCATCGATCAGAATAAGCACCTGGGTGGTGGGTGATCCACCGGTGCCGCGAATGCTGATCTGACCGGCAGCTCCTGTTGACACACCAAAACCCAGTATGCCACGCTCGGTGACAAACAGACCGGGTGTGCGCTCACTGATGAACGGCAGTATAGCTGATTCGTCACTTTGTTCTATTTCTTCTGTTTTGATGAAAGAAATGGTTAACGGTACATTACGTCTTGCTGTCTCATTCTTGGATGCGGTAATCACTATTTCAGTAATGGCAATGGTATCGGATATCGACTGCTGGGTAAAAGCGTTCAAATATAAACATAGCAGCATTAAAGGCGGCACAAGAAATTTCATAAGAATTGATTACGAGTGTTACTTTTTTTAAAATCGTAACACAAATATAACAATAGTTTGTATATAACAGCATAAAATATTTAAGGATTGGTATTGCGTAGAGACGCAAAATATTGCGTCTCTGCAATATGATTAGCAATTTTATTTCAGTTTGATCAGATGTCCTGCCTTTGGTGCGGCTACCGTAATCTGTTTCATCCCATGATTTTGCAGCATTGTTGTTGCCCAGTGTTGCAGGGCCCGGGATCCCAGCATTTCCTGCCTGTAATACTGCACATCATGATATCCGAAATAATGAACCAGCTGGACCTGAGGGATCCTGGTTTTTGCAAGGAATTCCACCACCGAAAAGGGAATGTTTTCATAATTGCGGTTTTCCTGCATAAAACTGTCAAAATGCATCCTGCAATTCTCATCCGGATTATCCTGTAATTGCATGTTAACAAGCCGTTCAACAGGATGCTGGCGTTTCCATTCTTCGAGATATTTATGGTTTGTACTTTTATCGGGCATTTCGGTGGTGAAGGAGATATGATTCGATGAAGGAAAGCTAAAACGGTTGGAGCAATCGATATAGATTGCCTGTGCTTTCGAAAGGATTGCATAATCGTTTTTTCTCAGGAATGGGAATAACAGGTCTCCTGTAAACAGAACAAAAGAAGCGCTTTCATTCTGCAAATACTCCAGCAGCAACATAACGGCTCCGCGGGCACTATCACCATGATAAACCGGAAATGCTGTGACCGATAAGCCGGGTACCTGCTTCACCGGTATTTTTATGCCGGGTTTGAGTTCAGTAAAAGCAACGGCATTTTCAATGTGCGGAATGGTTTGCAAAACCTGTTGCCATACAGGGGCAGTCGCATACAGGGGTAATTTTTCATTTTGCTGACCTGTAAAACCCAGGCTCTGGGCGATCCAGTCAGCCCCCAATATATGGTCAAGGTGGCCATGTGTCAGCAATAAGGCTTCGGGTATCCGGTTCTCATTTTTCAACAGAAACGGAACCGTATTATGACCTGCATCAACCACTACTTCCCATTCTATTGCCTGAATGGAAAAATCCTTATTCCTGCTGCCTATGACCGAATATGAGGTACTTCCCAGGTCATCTGCAACCATTCTGTTATAAAACGGATGCTCGGTTCCGAGAAAGACCGGCCAGGCATTGCCGCAACCATTTACCCTTACATAGGTATTCATGATTATTCTATCGTTAGTTCCTGCAGGATATTGGAGGCACCGGCGTATTTATCGATAATAAACAGTACATACCGTATATCAAGTGAAATATTCCGGCATACAGCCGGATCGTATTTGTAATCACTGATCGTACCTTCCCAGTTACGGTCGAAATTGATTCCGATCAGACAACCTTCGGCATTCAATACCGGGCTTCCAGAATTACCGCCTGAAGTATGATTTGAGGCGATAAAACAAACCGGAAGGATTGCATTGGTTCCATAGGGCCCAAAATCTTTTTTCTCAATGAGTTGCTTCAACCTTTCATTTACCTTATAATCGGCTATTTCAGGATCTTCCTTCTCAATAATACCGTCAGTTGTTGTAAAATAATTATAGGTTATCGCATCCGCAGCTTTATATCCTTCAACTCTTCCATAAGCAATTCGCATGGTAAAATTGGCATCGGGATAATACAAACGGTTTGTATCCTGTGCAAACAATCCATCCAGATAGTCTTTGTACAAACGCTGACGTACCAGGCTGAGACTGTCAGCAACCGGGTAGTATTTTGAAAGTGCATTGGCAAAGCTTTGATACATCTCTGCAACAGGATCGGATAATAGCTTTTTTATTGTTCCACGGGAAAGCCTGTCTATTGTTTTGTTCAGTTTTGCCGGGTGGGTAAACAGGCTCTTTTTATATAAATAGTCCACATAATCCTGAATATTCCCATTGAATTTCTTCCGGATTGTTTTATATATTTCCGGATAATACAACGGATCTGCAGATGTAAAATAAATTTCAAGGATTCCGGGCATAGTCCTTCTGTCGATATTCAGATCCACATTTTTATAGAAATCATTGGCCATGCTTTTTAGCTTATCCTTCAGGATTACATAATGGGTAGTGTCATAATTCACCAGTGACAGGGTTTTATCAATAAAATTGTACGTGAACGGCAGGATTTCGAAACTACTTATTGCTTCATGTCCAAGGTCGGAGGTAATGATACCTGTTTTGTTGCTTGTATAAAATTCATGAAGTTCACGCAAAACCGGTGTAAAAAGTGCTGGTGATGGTGTGTCTGTCAGATGCCCGTCGGCAAGCCGTTTTTCCTGCCGGATTTTTTCGTGGATAACGCCTGTTCGTTTTACTCCTTCAACAATTCCTTCCCACTTTTTCCATGCATTGCTTACACCCTGGTATATATTGGCATATTGCAGTTTTATTTCAGGGCTTTTCGACATTTCTTCCGCCATGATCCTGAGCCTTTCCTCCCGCATTTTTATTTTAGCAGGCAGGATCTCATCAGCAATTATAGCAAGGCCTTCCGAATACAAATACTCATCGGTTCTGCCAGGGTATCCGATAACCATGGTGAAATCACCTTCCTGCACACCTTTTGTTGAGATGGTCAAATACTTTTTGGGTTTATACGGAACGTTTTCCGGACTGTAGGGAGCAGGAGCATTGTCTATTCCGGCATAAATCCTGAAAAGGCAAAAATCACCTGTATGCCTGGGCCATAACCAGTTATCCGAGTCTCCTCCGAACTTGCCGATGGAAGAAGGTGGTGTTCCCACCAGCCTGATATCACGGAATACTTCGTATACAAAGAGAAAATAGTCGCTTCCGAAGTAAAAGGATTCAATTTCAGCTTCGTAATGGGTATTCATAACTGCGTCGGCAACAATTGTCTCAGCAATCGAGTCAATGGCTACAGCTCGTTGCCGGTCTGACATATCGGGTCTGACGCTTCGGAGTATCTTTTCTGTCACATCTTCGATTCTTACCAGAAATGATACGGTAAGTCCCGGATTTGGCAGTTCCTGGTTGCGTGAATAAGCCCAGAATCCATCGGTCAGGTAATCATTTTCCAACGTACTGTGTGCCTGGATTCTTCCGTAACCGCAGTGATGGTTTGTAATCAGCAATCCGTCGGGTGATATCAGCTCGCCGGTACATCCCTTCCCGAATAGTATTACCGCATCTTTAAGGCAAGCCTGGTTGATGTTGTATATATCGGTTGCCGAAAGCTTTAAACCGGCTGCCTGCATATCTGCAATAACACGGTTTTCAAGCAATAAAGGGATCCACATGCCTTCACCGGCAAACACCTGTACGGAGAATAAAAAAATATTTAATAAAAAAAGAAACAGCTTCATTACAGGAGTAATTTAGTATGAAAAAAACTATTAACAGGACATGTTATTCCCGATCAACAAAATGAATGAGCATGCTGTAAAGTTCCTGAACCGGAAGTCCCATAACATTATAATAGGATCCTTCGATACGTTCAACACCGATATATCCGATCCATTCCTGTATACCATAGGCTCCTGCTTTATCAACAGGATTATAGTGGCTGACATAATAATCGATTTCAGCACCGGTCAGATTGCGGAAAAAAACTTTCGATTCAGCTGAAAATACCATTTCCTTATCCGGTGATGCAATACAAACACCGGTATAAACATAATGCATCTGACCGGACAGTTTTCTGAGCATTGTTTTTGCATCGTTTGTGTCCTGTGGTTTTCCTATCAGTTCGTTGTTGAGCCATACAATCGTATCAGCAGTAATCAAAATGGTTTTTTCCGCCAATAACGGTTTATAATAATGAGCTTTCAGCTTCGCCAGGTAAAGAGGTATAGCTTCGGCTTTCAGGTATTCGGGGTAAGACTCATCTACCTCATGGTTGGCAACAACGTTGAATTTTATTCCCAGTTCACCCAGTAAAAAATGACGACGGGGTGACTTGGATGCCAGGATGATGTTATATTGATTTAGCTGTTCAAGATCGTACACCTGTATTACTTTAAGTGGTGAATAAGATAATTGGCGAGAAGGGCATATAATAAGCCAGCTATCATGATGCATTTGGTCAGTATGCTGATGCGATGAAATGCTTTGTCGGTGCTTGCTTTCAGCATGAGAACGATGGCTGCCATCAAAGGTAAAATGAGCAGCAATATGATATAGACAAGTGTGAACCTGTCGGGCAGATAAAGCAAATAAATCAGAAATAATGTTATTGAGGTTAGGGCAAACAGGGTAATAACAATGGCTTTTGAGATGCCGAAACCAACAACTGCCGGTAAGGTTCTGCGACCGTATGATGTATCTCCTTTAATGTCTTCTGCATCTTTTATTATTTCACGCGCCAATGTGAGTATAAAGGCAAATCCTGAAAAGCCACCTACCCATATGACTACATAGGATAAGCTGAGGTTCGCTTCAATCAATACTTTGCTAAGGTGGCTGTACAGCAGTGGTAATTCAAACAGTAATACCAGCATGGGAATCATCCCGGTCATAATGGCTATGATAAGGTTCCCGATGAATACCTGACGTTTATAGGTAGTTGAGTAAAACCATAGAATTCCGCTTCCCAGAAGGAACAGGATACCGAGATAGATAAAATGAATTTTATAGGCAATATAAAAGCCCAATATTACACCCAGCGTAGATAATACCAGATGAATCATCATGGTATGGCGTAAACTGATAGAACGTCCAACGATAACATCATCGGGTTCATTGATAGTATCTATTTTACGATCAAAATAATCATTTATCACATAGCCACCGGCTGTCACCATGATTGTTGCCAGCATCATTAAGAAAAACAATGAATTGCTCATTTGGAGAGACAATCCTTTTGCCTCCAGCAGGGGGCTCATGAGTGACCATCGGATGAGCGATTGGGTAAGTATAATGATCAGCAGGTTAGGCAGCCGTATCAGCCGAAAAAAGGGAATGATATGTCCCATCGCTCTTACCATAGAAAAGCTCCGTCTTTCATCCATTTACCATGCAGGCGCAATACCTGTTCGATGATATCACGCACACAGCCTTCACCACCTCGCTGATGTGAGATGTAGGTTGAAATTTCCTTGATCTCTTGTGCCGCATCGGCAGGACAGGCAGGTAATCCCGACTGCATCATAACTTCATAATCAGGGATATCATCTCCCATATACAGGATATTTTCATTGTCAAGCCCGTATTTTTTACGGAAACTTTCAAAGGCATCCGTTTTCTTGATTGAACGCATATATATATCTTTCACGCCAAGGTATGTAAAGCGTTTTCTGACCATCCTTGAAAAACCACCTGTGATTATGGCAACCGGATAACCGGCTTTGATGGAATACTGTACTGCATAGCCGTCTTTGATATTCATTATTCTTACGTATTCACCCCCGGGAAGAAGCAATACATCACCATTTGTAAACACCCCGTCGACGTCGAAGGCAAAGGCCTTTATTTTGCTGAATTTTTCTTTGAGGTTTATCATGTGAAATTCAGTAATTCAATCCAATGTTCAGATATGCCACAAATGCCTGTTTTTCCCACCAGCAGCATCAAAATACAAAAAAGGGCTTGAAATACATTATAGCAAAATCCTTATATGAAAATTATTATACGCTTATGTTCTGATGGCAAAATTATATAGTGTTTTTACTTTGATCCTGATCTTTTTTCTTCCCGGCAAAAGTAATGATACTTTTACTAATTTGCTTGTACAATTCAGCTATTTCAGGATCTTCTGCCAACACCTTAAGATGTTCTTCCAGGATCCGGGTGTCATTCCGTGCTGCCGGACCTGTCTGGGCTGACAGGGGTGATACCCGGGTTATTTTATCGGCTGTTTCCCTTATAAGCGGCTTCAACAGGTCAAATGAGATACCTTCGCGTGTCAAAAGGGACTCAGCCAGTGCATACATATGATTGGAGAAATTGGAAGCAATTACAGCTCCCAGGTGTATTATCTTTCGTTGGGCTGATGTTATCGTACTGACAGTTCCTGATAATAATCCGGCAAGGTGACTGAGTTTATTTAAATTTGCTGTCGTATTGGCTTCAATCAGCAGAGGTATGGATACAAAATTAAGCGGTTTCTTACGGGTAAAGGTCATCAGCGGATAAAAAACACCATAGTTAATTGCCCTGTTGTTGAATACACTCATAGGGATGCTCCCGGCAGTGTGTACCACCAGGTTATCCCTGAAGTCACACTGATCGATAACATTATTGATTTGGGTGTCGGGGACGGTTACAATGATAATGCCTGCATCACCGGCAAGTTTTTTAAGCCGTGTGTCATATTCGGCCTGTAACAGGGTTGCAAGTTCTTTACAGGACGATTCTGATTTGCTGATAACCTGTAATATTTTGATCCCTTTTTCATTCAAAATATTGCCCAGGTGCCATCCGACATTACCTGCACCTATCAGCACAGCGGTTTGAACGATGCTTTTATTCATCCGGTTTCTTTGCAGGGCTAAGGAATATGAATTCCGTACAGACCGTAATTGATCTTATATAATAGTGCGGGCTCATTATCGTTGCTGCCAATCTGATGTTGCACGGTGAATATACCCGGATATTTCATTTCTATAATATACAGGTAACGTTGCACGGTGTTGATGATACGTTCAGTTTTAGCCTTGGGATTGGCACGCAGATTAGCCGCTATGGCATATTCCACCTTATTTTTACTGAGGGTCAGGAGTAAGGTATCCGGTGAAATTCCATAAAAAGACTTGTTGTTATTATGCATAAGCCTGAGCAATGAATCAGCATCCATAGTAGTAACCTGGTATTGACGAATAAATGATTCCATGGGCTGTTGAAGCACATCACTTTCCTTATGCAACGTATATACATCATTTTCCTGGCTGACAACGGCAACTATGGAAGGCTTGGTAACCAGCTGGTGAGTGAAAGGTATGTTTTTTTCAAATAATTCATTTTGTTGTATAGCAATCAGCGGCCCCGTCCGTGTTAAAAGCCTTGCAACAAGAGTATCTGCATTTTCGGTGGGAAACCTGTACATGGGGTAAAATTCTTTTCCCTTGCTATAGATGAATGACATGGAAGGTTTTCGTGAGACCACCACGGTGCTGTCCGGCAGGTTTTTCCCCACCCATTCGCTCATTTTAAGAAAGTTCTGCCAGTCGGGCGTAAAACCATAATACAGATTGCCTCTCATTGTTTTTGCCAGCACTTTCTGATTCTTTTGTGCCTTTTGCAAAGTCTGGCCCAGTGATTTAAAGAAAAGAAATGTACATAAAATCAACAACAACGGGAACACGAAACGGAGCTTTTTTACCCCGGCTAACTCGATAAAGGTCCATAACAAAAACAGTACCATTAACGGGATGTAAATAACAATCATCCGGAGCTGTCCCCAGGACTGGTTAAGGGTTACAAAGGTGGTGAAAATAGCGATGCCCAGGTAGAACGCGACAAATAAAACATACCGGTTACGCCGGAAGGCGAAATACAATCCGATAAGAAAAAGCACAATAAGAATAATGGCAGGAAATAAGGAAGTTTCTGTTTTGTCAATATCTCTCAGGCCTATCGATGAAAAGAAATACCGGGAAAGATACATTTTAAGATTCGCAACAAAGCGGATTGCCATACCCGAAAAATCTTCCTTTCCCAGCGCTGCATTATAAGGATTTTTAAATAGAAGGATTTCCATTTGTTGAGAAAACGCTGATTTCTCAATCCCCCAGACGATCTTTTTAAAAAGTGAATAGGGTATTGAAAAAACAAAGTAGCCGGCTATGGTGTAAAGGATAGCAAAGAACTTCTTTTCTATGATGAGAAGCATAATGACAGCCAGCAGAAAAGTAATTCCAATATTTCGCGTCAGCATCAGCACCAAAACGGTGAAACCCAGCAACAACCAGTAATTCCACAATTTAATCTGATTCAGCCTGTTTTCAGGCAACTTATCCATCAGTTTAAAGAAGATAAAGAAACCAACGGATTGAATAAACATAAACATAGCTTCACTGTATGTCTGGCTGCTGAAAAACAGAATGTTGGAACTCACGGATACAATCAGCATGGTTATCACCAGCGCTGTCGCACTGATCCGGTTCCTGAAGGCCATGTAGAAGAAAATAAGATGTCCCAGTATGAACAGGTAGGAAAAAATCTTTAGTACGACCACATTGATTCCGAAGACCAGGATGGGAAGGCTGATGAAAATGGAATAGAACTCCCCGTGCCAGGTCGGGTAGCTTTTCCCTTTCAGGAAATTATATGCCATCAGGATATAATTGGAGTCATCCCCTCCTTCATCAATTTTTACATCGAACAAATAACCTGCAAGAATCGCAGATAATAAAAGGGATGCTATAAAGAACCGGAGCAGATTTCGTTGAAAGAATTCCTCCGTGGAGACCAAAAATCCTTTCTTCGGCTGACTTTGTTTCTTTTTTCCATAAGGCTTATTTTCGTGCATGGCAGTTTGTTTGCTTTTCTTCTGTCCCGGTTTTTCAGGATTATGCTTGCTTGTGTTTGCCATAATGCTGGAGATTATTTTAGGACTAAAATAATCATTTTGGATTTATGCTGATCAATAAATAATTTTTATGATAAATCGTAGTTACATATATTTATTATATTTGTGGCCTACAAACAAATAATCTCCGATAATTATTCAAGCTCATGTCTGAATCATTTGGCGAAAAAGCCCGTTGTTTTTATAATAATCTTGCAAAAAAAAGAAAGAAATATTACAGGCGCAATAAGTTTTATCATTCTTCAATTCTCAGGTTTTTTGAAATGTGTATCCCGAAAAATTCGACGATCCTGGAGTTGGGATGTGGCACCGGTGATCTGATAGGGAACCTGAGCCCATCGCGTGGTGTGGGTGTCGATATCAGTGAGGAAATGGTTGCCATTGCACAGCAGAAATATCCGGCTGTTGAGTTTATAAGGAGTGATGCTGAATGCTATCAGACAAATGAAACTTTTGAATATATTATCCTTTCGGGAATTGCCGGAAGCATTGAAAACATCCAGATCCTTCTTGAGAAGGCTCTATCGTGGTCGACAACAAATACAAGGATATTCATTGACTTTTACAATCCGTTATGGAATCCGATTATTAAAATTGGCGAAAAGATCGGAATGAAAATGCCTGAAATGATAAAAAACTGGCTCTCCGTTGATGATATTGAAAACTTCCTGTACATTTCAGGTTATCAGGTAATAAAACGAAAATACCTTATGTTCTTTCCCAAATATGTGCCTGTTCTCTCGTATATACTGAATAATTTCATCGGTAACCTTCCTTTTATCAGACGCTTTTCCTTAAACAATATCGTTGTGGCAAGACCTTCCCAGGTCCTTGCAAGCAATCCCGAAAGATTTTGTTCGGTGGTGATTACCTGCCGTGATGAAGAGGGCAATATTGAGGGTCTGGTTACAAGGATGCCCAGGATGGGCTCTAAAACAGAAATTATTTTTGTGGAAGGACATTCAAAAGACAATACGGTGGATAAAATTCAGGAAATGATCGCAAAATACCCTGATAAGGATATTAAAATACTGAAACAAAAGGGTATCGGACAAGGTGATGCTTTCCGTTACGGATTTGATGAGGCGAAAGGAGAGCTTGTTATCTGGCTTGAAGCTGATCTGACCACCCCACCGGAAGAAGCTATTCATTTTTGGGAAGCTTATATAAACAACCGGGGAGAGTATATAAACGGAAGCCGTTTCATTTATAAAATGGAAAAAAGCGCTATGCCCTTGTTTAATTTCATGGGCAACCGGTTTTTTGGGATGTTGTTCACAACATTGTTGAAACAACGGTTTACCGATACATTGTGCGGATTTAAAGCAATCTCAAAATACAATTATGTCAAAATCCGTAAACAAATTGATTTTTTTGGTGACTTTGATCCGTTTGGAGATTTTGAACTGATATTCGGAGCCATAAAAAACAATCTTAAAGTTTCCGAAATCCCGGTTCACTACCGGCCACGTGACTATGGTGAATCAAAAGCCTATGGTCAGTCCTTCTTCAGCTTCTTAAAACATGCATTGCTGTTACTTCGTATGAGTTTTATTGCGTTCAGAAAGTTCATCATTTCATAATGGATCGATCGGTATTTGAAAAAGTACATCTGCTGCAAAAGAAAGGCTGGTGGTTCTTCGAAGGACGAAATAAAATGGTAATGTCGTTGTTAAGACGGCTCGATGCATGTATTAAAACCCGTCGTATTCTTGATATCGGTTCCAGCGAAGGAGCATTTCTCGATTTTCTGGAAGGCAACCAACTGAATTATGTCGGTATTGATATCGATGACGAGGCCATAAAATTCTGCAAAGAAAGAGGGCTGGGAGACAGGATAAAGTTTGGAGACATTACCGATATACCGTTTCCGGATGCATCATTCAATGTTGTGACTGCCCTCGATATTGTTGAGCATGTGGAGGATGATGTAAAGGCCATGAGTGAGATATCAAGAGTGTTGTCGGCTGAAGGAATAGCGCTGATAATTGTGCCTGCATACCCATGGTTGTGGAGTAAAAATGATGAGGCCTATCATCATCAGCGCAGGTATAGCAGAAAGGCATTCGTTCAACTGGCATATCAATGTGACTTTACTATTCGACAATGGAGTTATTTTAATTTTTTCCTTTTCCCCGTATTTGTAGCAGCCACTGTTTATTCCAATCTGTTTCCGGGAAGTGTTAAAACTTCCAGCGTTCTGAAACCCTTGCCAAAACCTGTCAACTACATACTGAAACAGCTTATGAAATTTGAAACATGGATTATTGCACAACTGGGCATTGGATTCCCCTTTGGTTCTTCCATTATTTTTGTACTGAGTAAAAATAAATAATATGGCATATAAAATATTCCAGATCCAGCCTTTCTTTGATAATTCAGAAATCAACAACCTGGAAAAGGCTATTAAAACAGGGTGGGTTACGGAAGGGCCTTTTTCACAGGAGTTTTTAGTCCGTCTGAAAGAGTTCACCGGAGCGGAGTTTGCAGTGTTTGCCAACAACGGTACACTGGGTTTATTCCTGGCGCTCCTTGCCCTGGATATTAAAAAAGGAGATGAAGTGATTGTTCCCGATTTCACCTTCAATGCATCGGCATCCTCCATTGCATTCACCGGTGCAAATCCAGTCTTTGTTGATATCAATCCGGTTGACCTGCAAATCGATCCTTCAAAAATTGAGAATGCCATTACAAAAGATACAAAAGCCATCATGCCGGTACATGTATACGGCCAGTCGTGTGATATGGATCCGGTTATGGAAATTGCCCGCAAGCATCATTTAAAAGTAGTGGAGGATGCCGCCCAGGGATTTGGCGTATTTTACAAAAACAGGCATACAGGTACCATTGGCGATGTGGGAATGATTTCCTTCTTTGCGGATAAGACAATTACGACCGGTGAGGGGGCTGTGGTTCTCACAAATGATGAAAGCATCTACAACCGGTTAAAAATGATCCGGAATCAGGGCCGTCCAAACAGCGGAACGTTCATACATCCGGAGCTGGGCATGAATTTCCGGATGACAGATCTGCAATGTGCCGTGGGTGTTGCGCAACTGGATAAATTCGAAACCATTGAAAAGATTAAACTGACGAATCACAGCCTGTATGAGAAATACCTCGCCGGAGTTCCCGGGATTAAATTTATTGGGCTTAACGAATATTCCAACTTCGTACCTTTCAGGGTGAATGTACTGGTGCCAAAACTGGAATCGTTGCTTATTTATCTTGAAGAAAGGGGTATTCAGACGCGAAGAATGTTTTATCCCTTGCATCGTCAACCGTGCTTCAGCTACCTGAATTATAAGGAATCGGAATTCCCTGTATCCAATGATACCTATAATAAGGGTATGGCTTTGCCTGTGCATTGCAGCCTTCGGGAAGAGGATATAAAAATGATCTGTTCGGTTATCGCTGACTTTTATGCAAAATTTTCCTGAATATAATATTATACGTCTTACCGAGTCTGATTATCTTGATACGATCGTTGATCTTCATCGCGATGCTTTTAAAAATGTTCTTTCGGGTCAGATAGGCAGGAGATTTCTCCGGTATTATTATAAAACTGTCTTAAAAAATGACGTTATTTATGCCTGTTTTCTGGGTACTGAATTAGCCGGCTTCATCAGCGGCACGGAAAACGAGAAAAGGTTGACCACCGGGCGTTATTATCTGCATGCGGTCACCGGGGTATTGAGTAACTTTTATCATCCGTGTTTGTACCTGAGTCTTTGCAGGCATATAAAACGATTAAAGGCATTTGATGATGCTGGTATTAAAAGCGAATTGTTATCGGTTGTGGTTCACCCTGATTACCGTGGAAAAGGAATCGGTGTTTCACTGGTTAACGAATTGGAAAAATATTTTGAAGAAAAGAAAGTCGGTATATATAAGGTCTATACGGACACTTTGTATAGTACAGGATATAAACTCTATGAAAAACTTGGATTTGTATTGTTCAAAGAGGTTAATTTATACGGATTGCCTTTCAGGATGTATACAAAGACCATTAAACTTAATTAAATAACACATTTTACGCGATGAAAATATTAGTTACAGGCGGAGCAGGTTACAAAGGAATCGTTCTGACATCCAAACTGCTTGAAAAAGGATATAAAGTCACCATCCTTGATAATTTTATGTATGGTTATGAACCGGTGTTGCATCTGGTCAAAAACAAGAATCTTTCCATTATCAAAGCAGATATAAGGAATACGATTGAAAGCCTTCAAAAGTATGATGTGATCTTTCACCTGGCCGGAATAAGCGGATATCCTGCCTGTGCCGCCAACCCGCATTCGGCTCATCTGATCAACGTGCAGGCAACACGCAACATCCTGAGAAAACTGTGCAAAGACCAGTTGATCATTTATGCTTCCACCACATCGTTCTATGGAAGGTCGGGGGAGCCCTGTGATGAAAAAATGCCCATCACGCCGTTCAGTGTTTATGCCAATACTAAGTATATGGCTGAACAGATTACCATGGAAAAGGAAAATGCAATTGCTTTGCGGTTTGCCACCATATTCGGCTTTAGTCCGAAAATGCGTATCGACCTGATGGTCAATGATTTCACTTATAAGGCGGTAAAGGAAGGCGTATTGGTTATTTTTGACAGCTTTGCCAAACGAACGTTCATGCACGTTGATGACGCTGCCCTGTGCTATATCTTTACGCTTGAGCATGCCGAAAAGATGAAAGGCAATATTTATAATGCCGGAGGCAACCACCTGAATTACTCGAAACTTGAAATTGCAAATCTTATCAGGGACCGGGTTAATTATAACATAATTGATTCAGAAGTGCAGGACAATGACCTGCGTCATTTTATTGTTACCTTCGATAAGATCGAAAAAATGGGATTTAAACCAACTATATCGGTTGAACAGGGTATTGATGAATTGCTTAAGGTGTACAAATTTTATGAGTATTATTCACACTTCAAGACGATATAGGTAATCCATTTATCCTATATTGTCCGGGACCGGTACAATAATTCTTATTTTTCCGCATGCTTCAGCATCAGGTCAATGGCTTCAAAATCGAGGGCGTTGACGATCTCCTGGATGTTATTGGTGAAAGTTGAGTTGTGACTCATCACGGCATTCCGGATCATAAATACATTAAAGTCAGCATTTTTGGCGCCGAAATAGGTTGCCAATACGCAGCCTGTAGCACTGAGACCGCAAAGGAACAAGGTATTGCATTTTCTTTCGCGCAGGATTTTTTCGAGATCCGTTTTCTTAAAGGCATCGGCATAGTTCTTAACGATCATAGGATCATCGTTTTTTATATGCACCGATGCAGGAAATTGAAATCCGGAGGAATCAGGATGCGGTCCCCATTCCGGGCTGTGATGATAAACACGGATGACAGGAAATCCAAGGGCACGGAAGTAATCGATGTAATCATTGATCATATACAAGGCAAGGTTTTTCTCGCTTTCGGGTACCCATGTCAGGAACTGGTTCTGAATATCGATGACAACGATAGCCGGCCGGATACCGGATTGTGAATCTTTTTCCTGTGCTATTAAAGATACGCCGGTTATAAGCAGGATGGCTGCGTGAATACATAATAGCTTTTTCATAGGATGGATTGAATTTGATTAATTAATAACCTTGGAATTAAGACTGATCTTAATTATTCAGAAAGGTAATAATAATTAATGAATTATCAAATCATTGTCCACACTGGGTGTAGCTTACTTGCTTTGCTCATGAGCTCTCTCGGCAGGTTTCAAAACTACAACCAAATATTAGCTTTTTATCTGTCATCACACTGTATATTGTCGTCTCAGGTTACGCTGCAAAGGGAGTTGCGGCTTTTGGTCAGGTTATGTTTGCAGCGTTTTCTGCACTCCATATGATACCCGGGGTTGACACCCCGGGCTACCAACATTTTGCCCCGCTGGGGCAATTTTTCTTCATTTTCATTAATCCGACGGTATTGGCTGGTAAGCCGCAACGGTATGCCGGAAACAAAATATAATGTTTTCTTTCAAAGCCATTGCAGAATAAAACCAGTTTTATACATTTTTTGGACCTTATATATTATTACAAAACTGTAAACGTTGCACCCAGTTCCGCCGTAAATCCGTTATCGATAATGGTGAAGGCAGTACAGTCAAACACCACATTGGCGCCACTCTTTATTAAAACCGGACCCTGAGGATGCGACGGATTAGGGTCTACAGCCTGGCCGGCATATATATTCCTTCCGGTATAGTTGTGACTGCCTGTAAGGGTAATATTCTGAATATAGGTATCTGCCGTAAATGTCGTATTTATCGCCCCGTAACCGGTATAATTAATATTATTTGCATTGTTAACGCACGTTCCCGGATTTGGTATAACACTGGTGTTCACACCCAGTGAATACCCCGGCCTGAGGTTAATGAAGCTTAAAACATTATTCAGCTTTACATTGGCCCCGTTTTCAATGCAAATATAACCGCCGTTTTCAACCTCAATACGACCCGATCCGTAAACATCCAGCGTAGCACCTGATTTTACCTGCATCGTGCAACCCGACTTCACGGTGAAAATTGAACCATCATTTATGGTCAGCTTGCTCCCCGAATTCAGTATAAAGGAACTCAGATTTTGCTGGTTAATATAAGAGGAAGACTGCATGGTAAAATTCGAATTATTCAGACAGTTGAAATAAGTCGGCCCTGCAAATACTCCCGTTACAGCATTCCTTGTATGTTGGTTTGGTGTGTTATTCTGATCGAGAGTTATGGTCTTTCCCGTATTCAGAATGACATTTTCATGCAGAACAATATTTCCGGTCCAGCGTACATTTTTTGTGACATTATAATAATCCCAGCGGACATCAACTTTCATCTCTCCGTTTTGCTGACTCGTCATATCGATCCGTAAGCCGCTAAGGTGGATTTTTTGATTATCAGTTCTGGAACTTTTTGATATTATTCCTGTACTTCCCCTTAAATGATGATAGGTGACTACATTTACAGGAGCGGGATTGGAAGACAGATTTAATGCAGTTGTCCCGGTGAAGGGATCATTATTATCGCCCAGGCTTGCAAGCTTGTTGGTTAGTTCTCCGTTCTGAAGTTTAATGACAAATTCCTGCCTGTGATCTTTCCAATTAATTGTATTGCCTTGTATTGTATTAAAATAATGATCCACGAGATCGTTATAACCTGAAAACGGATTTTCACTGTAATACTCTTGGATTAAAAAAGGATTGCCGGTCATGCATGAGGCTTCGCTGTTGACAGTTAAGGATACATCCCATCTGCCGTCAGCACAAATGGGTATTAAATGATCGGTAAAGGCATAGTGAATCTCACTGCGTGGGCCTTCACGCATATCCTTGCCTACCTGGTAATAAGCATAAATTCCAGGTACTCCGTCATCTTTGCAACCTTGCTGCCAATATGCAGGATAATCCTCTTTTCCGTTAATTGGTTTCAGCCGGTGGTTCTCAAGCCAGATGTACTGATTTAATGCACCGGCGTCAACATAAGGAAGTTTAATTCTCACGGCATCGCCATAGGTGATAAAATCACGCAGATAAAAAGTTTTTGTACCCGGACTTTTTACAATATCGGATGAAACACCTTTAACGGCAATCGGTATACCGTTGTTTGATTGTGAAATCCAGTTCAGCCGCCACCGTTCAAATCCGTTGCAGGAGATAAGGCTGGAATTTGACCCCCCCAGAAGCGACCATCCGCCATGATTGGCTTCCAGTGTGATAAGGGCACCGAAATTTAAAGGCCCGCCGCCTCCCATATGGGCTGAATTGAGCATATCTATTAGATTGTGCGCCAATTCATGAATATCCGCAGGTGTGAAAACCGGATTTGATAAGTCCTGGTCCTTTATCTGGCCTTGTACTGTGCCTGCATCGTTCTTACATAACAGCCCATTGATTTTTATTGGTTTTTCCATATAAATACTTGTTCTACCTTCACCTTCCAGTCCTCCGTACTGAGAAGTGCTGTTTCTCAGGTATACCTGAATAAAATCAATTTGATCGTTAATAAAATTCTGGGGCTTTCGTTGAAACGTTAATAAAGGATCTTTCAGGGTATAGCAACCATCATAATCTGAAATGCTGTTGTGAAGGTTCTTTGTTTGCAATCCTCCCCACTGATTGATCAATGACACACAGGAATCAAGCAATCTTTCCTTACTGAAGTCACCGTTTGGATTAACATAGGATTGTTTAATATTCACTACCACATGATCGCCTAAAACAATAAACTTCTTAAAGGATGCTTCGGCATATCTCTTAGTAAATGTTCCGTGGATGTTATTCGGATCATAATCGCTGTCCATAAAATTATCAAGGTATGTGGGGAAGCTTTGATTTACAGTGTTTGGAGGACCCGGCATCCAGTTCGGAGTGGGTGCTTTGCATGGATCTTTGGTGGAGTCAATATCATATATGATATTAATAAAAAAATTCAATACCCTGATCGTTTCAACCGGCGAAAGCCTGTCGCCATAATAGGTAGTATCCTGTCCGTGTATTTGTGAAAAAATGAACAGAAAGAGAAATATTATTGTCTTTTTCATTGCTTCATTAATTTTAATACATGGAAATCGTTATGTTCATTCCTGCAAACTAAAAGGTAAAAGCCGGCTGCAAGACTGTCTATATTCAGGGTGCAGATATTACCGCCCTTTTTTTCAATTATTGTTTCTCCGGTTAATGAAATGATCTTCACTGCATCAACGGTTTTCTGTTCATCATAAATGTTAATATAGCTACTTGCCGGATTGGGATAAACCAATGGTTTAATATCATTGATACGATAATTGATTGCAGTTTCTTCTCCATAGAAATGAAAATCATCCAGCATCCATCCTTCGTTCTGTGCATCTGTTGAATCCGTTGAGATAGTGAAACGCAATAGCATGGTGTCTTCCAGCATGTATTCCCTTGCATAAAAATTAATCCGTACTGATTTGTCTTCAGATTGCCGACCTGTATAACCGGGCTGATCTCCGTATGAACTGATAATATCTGAATTATTATAAAGCCTTACAGTATCTTTGATATTATTCATAATAAGTGTATCATGAATAATATTTTGCCAGGTCAATCCATTATCATGAGAAGTTTCTATTATTCCACCGTCCTTGTTTCTTTCAAAATCATATTTGTGCCAGAACATTATTGTATAATCCTCACACTTACTGAAACATAACTTAAAATTCACAGACGACTTTATATTGTTTTTATAATAATCAGATGTATCCGTAATCAGTGAATGTTTATTATTGGGTGTATCAGCAAACAGGATTTCCTTTTCAGCCCTTGTAATAAACCAAACATGATCGGTATCTATTTTAACATAATTATAATGGGTCGGATATTCAAAGTCAAGGTCAGCACCCAACCCCTGACCCAAACAAAAAATTTCCTGCGAATTACACACAATTGCATAAGCAAGCAGTACAATAAATAATAGCTTTTTCATAATAACGTGATTTATTTGGTTGACAAAACATACTGATCCGTAAGAATCATCCTTTTGGTATCGATCACCTGCCCGTCGGCTATCAGCGTGTACATATACATGCCTGCTTTCAGTTCATTGGCGTTTATGGTAACATTTCCGTACCCCGTACCGGAAACCGGAACAGATTTGAGCTGCAGACCGCTCATGTCGTATATGAAAATAACGGCACTGCCTATATCATCAGGCAGGTAATATTCAATCCGGGTGCTTTCGGTGAACGGATTCGGGAAATTCTGGTAAAGCAACGGCACATCTTCACTGGCCGGATTCTCCTGACCCCCGGCTCCGGCAGTGCTTTTCAGCTTATCGGACGAACTGCCCGACTGCAGGCTTTTAATGATAGCCTGCTGCTCTTTTATGGCCTCCACCAGCACAGGAATAATTTTTGTATAATCAATACCGTAAATATCGGTTGAATCATCATAATAAACCGCTTCAGGGATGACTTTATTTACATCCTGTGCAATAAAGCCAAGCCTGTCTGCTTTTTGTTCCTTTTTCTTTTTTTCCAGTAATGCCTCTGATAGTGTTGAATCATCAGCGACGTTTTCCGGTATCAGGTTATACCGGATGCCCTTCAGCCTGGTTATCAGATCCAGTGCGTCATTAATGTCCCTAACGTTTTCCTTGTAACGTTCATCCGATAAGTTGTACAGATTGTACGTCCATATCTGGGCAAATGCGTTTGAAGAATTTCCGATATTGCCTGAGTAATTTGTAACCGGGTGCAGGCATTTCGTTCCGTAATACCCTGTATGGTCAAAAATAACCTGGTAGCTGTAGCCCGAATAACCGGGTGCTTCCTTGATAATAACATTGCCCCTGACATCAAGTGCCTGGGTTGCGCTTTCGGTGCTTCCGATTTTTACATAACCGGAGGAGTTCAGTTTGATCTGGGCATTTATTGCCAGATTAAAACTTAACAAAAGAATAATTGCAATAATTGCATGCTTTTTCATTCGTACAAAATTTTTATTAGATTTATATTCAGTTACTTACATCCATGTTTTAAATAACTTTCCGGTGCTAGTATGAATTAAGAATATTTATTGTCACCCCGCTTCATTTATTTCCGTCCCGTTTCGGGACGGCAATGGATTTGAATCATCTCCTGACCCGCATCGATAAAACAAATTGAAAGTATCCATTGCCGTTGGCTTTAGCCAACGGACAGTTTATAAAAGCCTGAACATATCACTTCTGTCTATTCTCTTCCCTCTAAAATCCTTCACATCAGTTCTCCATAGCGAAGGATTATGAATATCAAATCATCTTGCCAAAAACGTATGAAATATATGAAACAGAAAAGCCCGTGTCAATACCCCCCCCCTTAATTTAGAATAGTTCTAAATAAGAACACGTTGTTACCTAAATGATTATTTTTAATTGCAGCGATTATCAAGGATGACACAAAAAGGGGCGAATTATGCTGTAAATCCATCTCTGTCCCCCGGGGGGAAGGGGATAAGGCTGCAGAATTTATTTCTCCCGAGTTCTCGGGACTTTGGGGTTTTATACCCGTGATTCTCACGCTTCATATAGAATCAGCAAACAACATATATTGTATATTTACGCTATGAAAAAATTATTATTGATTCCAATCCTGTCTATTCTTATACTCACCGGCATCTGCGCTCAGTCGGGTTTGCTGACGGTGGCCGAACAATCGGATTATACATCTACCGCCACCAGCCGTGAAGTGAATGCATTTATCAGTCAGTTAGCAGCCGGTTCAGGCATCTGCCGTGTTGACACACTGGCCATAACGGTTACCGGTGAGCCGGTTCTTCTGCTTGTTATTGCCGATCCTTTACCCGCTTCACCTGAAGCGTTACATAATGACGAAAGAACGGTCGTTTATATTCAGGCCAATATACATGCCGGTGAAGTGGAAGGGAAAGAAGCCTCGCTTATACTGGCACGTGAATTGACCGGACCTGATGCCGGTAATTGGCTTAAAAACCTGATTGTATTGATCTGTCCCAACCTGAATCCTGACGGGAATGACCGGATAAGCACCCGGAACAGGACAAACCAGAACGGACCAAAGAACGGAGTGGGGATACGATACAATGCCCAAAACCTCGACCTGAACCGTGATGCTATGAAACTCGAAACGCCTGAAATGATAGGCGTAGTCAAGAACGTGCTTAACCGCTGGGATCCGGCTGTCACTGTTGATTGCCATACCACCAACGGATCCTTTCATGAGGAGCCGGTTACCTTCACCTGGATGATGAATCCGAATGTCGATACCTCACTGATTCACTATATGAGGGATATCATGATGCCCCGCGTGGCGGCTGTCCTCAGGGAAAAATACAACGTTGACAATTGTTTCTATGGTGAGTTTGTTGATATGACAAAGCCTGATCTCGGATGGGAAATGGCAGGACCGGAACCAAGGTATTTTGATAATTATGTGGGCTTACGTAACCGGCTGGCCATTTTAAATGAAAATTATGTTTATGCCGATTACAGGACCCGGGTACTGGGTTGTCATAAACTTCTTCTGTCGATCCTGGAATATGCATCAGCTCACAGGAATGAAATAAGGCAATTGCTTCAGCAGGCAGATAAGGCTGTCATGGGTCGCGGATTACATCCTTCGGTTATCGATTCCTTTGCCATCGGCTTCAGGGTGCAACCTACTCCTGAAAAAATTACCATAAAGGCATTTGAAGTGGAGGAAACCGGTGATACCCTTTTCTGGAAAAAATACAGGAAGACCGACAGGAAAGTAACCGTAACAGTTCCTTACCTGGCCGATTATGTTCCTTCAGTAAGTATACGATTTCCTTATGCCTACCTGCTGCAGGTTCAGGATCCTGTTTTTGCAGAATACTTACAAATTCACGGCATTGAAGTCGAAAAACTGGCTTGTGACCAGGAACTGGAAGCGGAAATGTTCACTATGGATAAGATCATTCCTTCAAGGCGTTTAAACCAGGGACATTATACCAATACGATCAGCGGAAAATATGCAAAAGAGAAAATGATTTTTCATGCCGGAACCTGGGTTGTCCGCACGGCCCAGCCGCTGGCAAACCTTGCTGCATACATCCTGGAGCCGTTATCCAATGACGGAATGGCCGTGTGGAATAAATTTGACCGATACCTGGTACCGCAATGGGGCCTGGGATATTATCCTTACCCCGTATACAGGGTGCTTGAAAAGACGGAGTTGAAGACAATGAGAGAAGCCCCCTCTAACTCCCCCCGAGGGGGAGAATAATGAAATATAGAGTCGATAGTATAATTATACGGATGGAGAAAGGGAATACAATAAGCTGCATAATACAAGACAATATAACACAATACCCATTTCACATTACACTTACATCCGATATCCGTCATCCGTCATCCCCGGTAACTTACATTCCAAATCCCTGCTTCCGGATACCCTCCAGCAGTTTTTGGGAAAAAAACTCATTGTCCTTTTTGGTATATCTTTTTTGGGTAAAGATCTGTGCAAGGGTTTCCAGGTTATTTTCCTGCAGAAGTTTTTGCGTAAGCTCAGAATTGTCTTTCTCGGCATATATTCTGTCAATATCCGCAGGTTCATAATCCCTGTATTTTTCCTGGTGAACAATTCCTTCCATCGGAAGTCGGTCGGTAAGGCCAGGTGATTCATCGGGATATCCGACGACAAGTGTTGTAACAGGTATCACGTCCGATGGCAGGTCAAGAATATCAATGATCATATCGGCATTGTATGTGGTGGTTCCCAGGTAACAAATGCCGAGTCCCTGTTCTTCGGCAGCAAGTGCGGCATTCTGGGCAGCCAGCAAAGCGTCGATGGCAGCAGTGAAGAATGAAAGAAAATTATCGTAACCGGGTTCTGCCTTGCGTTGACGGCACCATTTGTTAAAACGGTTAAAATCAGCACAAAAGGTAAGGATAACCGGTGCCTGCAATACCATGTTTTGCCTGAAATGAGCTTCCCAGAGCTTTTCTTTTATGGCTTTATTTGTTGTGACAATGATACTGTATACCTGCATGTTACCTGTTGTGGAAGCGCGGGAGGCAGCCGTCAGAATTGCTGAAAGCAGCGATTTTTCTATCGGATCGTCTTTGTATTTACGTATGGTCCGGTGATTCAGTATTGTCTCCTTCATTATGCAAAAATTAATAGTAAGTTTGCAAATATACCAATAATTGAATGCAACCGGCGTTTTATGGTTGTTATGGATTAATCAACTTTAGTTGCTACTTATAATGCTTACATAAAAATAGATTTACGATTGAAGATTAAAGATTTAAGATTTAAGAAGTAAAATGCAAAAACAATATAATCAATACTATATGAGCTTAGACTTGACCTTCTTAAATCAAAAATCGTCATTCTTGGTTCTTAAATCGTATTTTGAATTTATAACCGGCAACTTGAATTAATTTTATAAGCCATCAGGTATGGAACTTGTTTATTATATAACGGATGTTTTTACAGACAAACCCTTCGGGGGGAATCAGCTGGCTGTTTTTCCCCGTGCTCAAGGTATTGCTGAACCGATGCTGCAGCAAATAGCCAGGGAATTAAACTTTTCAGAGACCAGTTTTGTTTATCCCCCTGAAAATCCGGATAACGATTGCAGGTTGCGGATCTTCACTCCGGCGGTTGAAGTGCCTACTGCAGGTCATCCTACCATTGGGACAGCCTTTATTTTGCTGAGCGAGGGTATTCTTCTGTTGCGTCAGCAGGGTAAGGCAGTTTTTGAAGAGAAAGTGGGCGACATAACAATTACGTTCGATCATTTGGAGGGTACGTACCGCAATATTGGCATGACGCAGCCTTTGCCGGTTTTTGGTCCCGTTCATACAAACCTGAACACCATTGCATCCATTTTATCGCTGCCGGTCGAAGAAATTGATGAGAGATATCCTGTCCAGAGCGTATCCTGCGGTAACAATTTTCTTTTTATACCATTAAAAAGCCATGCAGGTATGGCCGATATAAAAGTTCGCGTGGATCTACTGGAGAATCATAAAAGTGAACTGGACAGTACGGAATTATACGTGTTTACAACGGAAACTTTATATCCTGGGTCAACCACCCACGGGCGGATGTTTGCCCCGAGGTTTGGTATTCCTGAAGATCCGGTTACCGGAAGTGCCAGCGGACCACTGGGATGCTACCTGGTGAAGCACGGATTATCGGACGGCCATGGCATTATTTGCGAACAGGGTTTTGAAATGGGAAGACCGGGCATTGTTTATGTCGGGATCGAAAATGTAGCCGGAAAGATTGAAACGGTGAAAGTCTCAGGAAACGCAGTAAAAATATCAAAAGGTATATTTTACGTGTAAATATTCCGATAATGAATTGTTAACAAATATTTTATATCGGATAAAAAATTACCTTATTTTTGCTTTTGCCTGTTAATACGCATATTGTGCCATGAAGGCTCTTGCGCTTATAAAAGAGAATCTGAAGGTTGCATTAAGATCCATCCGGTCGAATATGTTACGGTCGGTATTGACCATGCTGATCATTGCCGTTGGCATTATGGCGCTGGTAGGAATACTTACAGCAATTGATTCCATTAAAAGTACCATAACAACGCAGTTTGCCGCGATGGGAGCCAATACTTTCACCATTGAAAGCCGCAGTTGGGTGGTACAGATGGGGGATAAACATTACCGCAGAAAAAATCATCCTTATATTTCTCACCGGCAGGCAAAAGAGTTTAAAGAGCGGTTTTCTTTTCCGGCTACCGTTTCGATTTCCACGCGTGCATCCGGTATGGCAGTGGTTAAATACAAATCGGAGAGAACTCATCCCAACATTGATGTTATGGGAGCAGATGAAAATTATCTTCTGACGGCAGGTTATGAAATTGAAAAAGGGCGCAATATTTCATACCAGGATGTGCTGATGAACAGAAATGTTGTTTTATTGGGTAGTTCGCTGGCCAGGAAATTATTTAAAAAAGGCGAGGATCCGCTTAATAAAATTGTCAGTATAGGTAATGGTAAATTCATGGTCGTGGGTATTCTGAAGGAGAAGGGATCCAGTATTACGAGCAGTGACAATATGTGCATTCTTACCTATACCAGTGTCCGTCAGTATTTCTCACGGCCGAACCGGAATTATTCGCTCAGCATTGCTCCGTCTAACGTATTATTAACCGAGGCAGCCATTGGCTATGCCGAGAGTCTTTTCAGGACGGTACGCCGGCTTAAAGTGACCGATGAATCGGATTTTAATATCACAAAGAGCGATTTTCTGTCCAATATGCTGAAAGACGTCCTTGGCATTGTATTGATTGCGGCAACCCTTATTGGTGTGGTAACTTTATTCGGTGCCGCTATTGGTCTTATGAACATCATGCTGGTCTCGGTTACTGAAAGAACAACAGAGATTGGTATTCGGAAAGCTATTGGTGCCAAAGATGCTGTTATTCGTCAGCAGTTTTTATTCGAGGCTGTCCTGATCTGCCAGATAGGAGGTTTTATAGGCATTTTGTTGGGAATTCTGGTGGGGAAAATTCTATCTTTGCTTTTCCATTCGAACTTTTTCATTCCATGGATCTGGATTCTTACTGGCATTATTCTGTGTTCTGTTGTCGGGTTGGTATCCGGATATTATCCGGCAGCAAAGGCTTCAAAACTTGATCCTATAGTCGCACTGCGATATGAATAATTATAATACACTATATATCATGAAAGAGCTGATAATTGAAAAAACGAATAGTACTCCTGGCGTAGAGTTTAACGCACTTACAGGTCATTTGAAAATTGAAGGAAGATCTATACCTGAAAATCCCGGGGATTTCTTCGACCGGTTGCTGGAATGGATAGAACAATATTATAAAAATCCAGCCGAAGTAACCCGCTTTGATCTAAACCTTGAATATGTTAACAGCGGCTCATCAAAATATTTACTGGGGATTTTCAGGATCTTTAAAAAGAAACAGGATGAAGGGTATCCATGCATCATCAACTGGTATTATGAAGAAGATGATGAGGCCATTTTCAGCCTGGGGGAACATTACAAAACTTCTGTCAGGTTGCCATTCAACCTGATTGAGTTCATTCAATAAAAAAGTCCGGTGAAGAACCGGACTTTTTAATTCGTTAACCCTCCTTGAAGGGATATAGGGAGTTTTATTTCACCGTATCCATATGGGCTATCATATCGAGCAGCTTACAGGAATACCCCCATTCATTATCATACCAGGCCACAATTTTTACGAAGTTGGGATTGAGCATGATGCCGGCTTTTACATCAAAAATGGAGGTGCGGGAGTCGCCAATAAAATCACTTGAGACAACATCGTCCTGTGTATATCCAAGAATTCCTTTCAATTCACCTTCCGAGGCTTTTTTCATAGCATTACATATTTCTTCGTATGTGGTTGCTTTTTCAAGCCGGCAAGTGAGGTCAACTACTGAAACATTCAGTGTGGGAACGCGGAAGGCCATGCCGGTGAGTTTCCCTTTCAATGCCGGAATAACCTTGGTAACGGCTTTGGCAGCACCGGTGGATGAAGGAATAATATTCCCTGAAGCGGCCCGGCCACCTCTCCAGTCTTTCATGGAAGGTCCGTCTACAGTTTTCTGCGTGGCAGTGGTGGAATGAATGGTGGTCATAAGTCCTTCCACAATCACAAAATTGTCGTGCAGAACTTTCGTAACCGGAGCAAGGCAGTTTGTGGTACAGGATGCGCAGGAGACCATGTCCATATCTTTGGTATAGGTGTTATGGTTCACGCCAACAACAAACATGGGTGTATCATCTTTTGAAGGAGCAGACATCACAACCCTTATGGCCCCTGCCTTAAGGTGAGGTTCTGCCTTTTCTTTCGTAAGGAACAGACCGGTAGATTCAATAACGTATTCAACTCCAGCTTCATTCCATTTCAGGTTCGCCGGATCTTTTTCAGCAGTAACACGGATTGATTGTCCGTTTACAACCAGTTTTCCATCCTTAATCTCAACTGAACCATTGAAACGCCCGTGTATAGTATCGTAACGAAGCATATAAGCCATATATTCAACATCAATAAGATCGTTGATCGCGACAATTTCCATGTCATTTCTTTGCAGCGAAGCGCGGAAAGCAAGTCTTCCGATTCTACCAAAACCATTGATACCAACTTTTATTTTAGCCATAGTATATTAAATTAATAATTATGAATTTGATGTTTTGAAAACGAAAGGCGAAGTTAAAAAAAATCTCTACAACCACAAATTAATAGAGCCGATTCAATAGGGGTTGTGATGGTTGAATGCCGAATGCAAAGTAACCGTAATCGTTTATATTGAAACTACTGAACCAGTAATTCGTCAATTTTGGTTTTTTTGCGCTGTCTCTTGCTTACGTCAATAGCCTTACCAAAACGGTAACTAAGGAAAAGGGAGAAAAACAGCCAGTTGTTGTCCTCCGTGGCCATGATGGGTACTTTCTTGATAAAGATATCTGCAATAAGTCCTCCTTCAAGAGCGTTGACAATTTTTTCACTTCGTCCGAATTCCATCGTCAGGCCTACTTTCCCGAAAATACCGGGAATCACGGAGATCTCATCAAATCCTTTGAAATAAGATGCTCTTCCGATAATCTCGGTAGGATTAACGTGCTGGTCTTTAAACTTTTCAACACTGTAACTGTACATGATCTGGCCGTCCACATATAATACCGAGATATAATTATAATAGACAGGTTTGGCCAATCCGATATCGGGACCGAAACTGTAAAAATACCGTATGGCTATTCCCCCGCGGTCCTGTTTTTGATATATTTCCCGTTGAAATCCTATACCGCCTCTAAGGTTTATGAAGCTGTTGGTTTTTCCGTAGATGTAACTCTTGCTTGCGCTGGAAACCGAAGTATTTGTATATATCCTTACTTCTTTTGGATGTTTGATTGATACCAGGTCGACTTCGTAAAGCGTCTTCTTAAGGTAGGTAACACGTTTTGCATACCTGAAATTACCTCCAAAACCATTGGAGTTCAATAAAAGAGCCAGACTTCTTTCATTTCGATACAGAATCTTTTCCTGTGTGTCGATTTCCCCTTGTGTGTATGCAAGCAAAGGAATCAGAAAAAATCCTATTACACCTGAAAGTTTATGCATCTGCTATAGCATTAATAAACCGGATTGAAACCGGTTATGCGTTAATAAAATCCAGCCTGATGCAATTAACTGTTTTGGTCATCCGATCTTTCTGTGTGATTTTTACATTTTTCCGGGCAAGCATTGGCACTGCCACAGGCAAGTAAAGCTATTCACAGAAGGATGACAAGGAAAGAGAAAGCTGTAATTTTTTCACGCTGATTCAACTATTTTTGACCCTTAATACAAGGGTCAAAAATAGTGAAAAAACTTAAAAAAACCAGCAATCAGACATTCTGATCAACTTGTTCGGTATCGTCGTTTGAGGAATAGGCAGGACAAATATTCTGGTTGCACGAAACAAGTAATCCGGCAACAAAAACAACGACCATCAGGATCAAAATTAACCTTTTCATACCTTTATTATTTGTTGGTTTAACATTTAATACAAAACTGATTATTCATATTCATTTAATAATCAACGATAAATCCTACGTGATATTGATTATTCAAGTTACAAATAATTGACCAAAGGAATTATATCAAAGGTAGAAATAATTATTCGGTTGAGAAAAAACTCATTCCGGTTGATGGTGTTTTTAATGAGGCACAGTTTTCAGGAGACTACTGGCGAACTGAATACGGGTTGCCGAATTATCCCGATAGCGCAGCCTAAAGGAATAGGGTTAATGGGCTTCGCCGGGCTCGAGAACTCGGTTCCTTACCGCTGGAGGCGGAATCATTTTCAGTATGTTGTTTTATTCGTGAGACTCAAATTTCAGGAGTGAGCGAACTGAAATTTGTTAGTCGAACAATCCCGACGAAGTCGGAGGGTATAATACCTCGTAGCTCTGCTGCGGAATATGTTTCTCCCGAGTTCTCGGGACTTTGGGGTTTCATACCCGTGATTACCCGACTGCTTCCAGCGGGCTAATTTATTAAATTTCAAGGTGAAAATATCGCTCAAACCGGACTGAGGCTGTCTCGAAACCCGCCTCGTAACATACGATAATGTCTATTGTTCTTCGTATTCTTTAATAATGTCTTTCACCATTTCCGGTGAAACACGTCCATAGGTCTTATCGCCCACCATAACGACGGGGGCGAGACCGCAGGCGCCAACACAACGGAGGCAACTAATGGAAAATTTTCCGTCGGGGGTCGTTTCACCCACATCAATTTTTAGTTCATTTTTAAACTCCGAAAGCACGTTTTCGGCTCCGCGGACATAACAGGCTGTCCCGGTGCATATCGATATCGGATGCCTGCCCTTGGGAACCATGCTGAAAAAGGAATAGAATGTAACCACTCCATATACCTTGGCAAGGGGAACATTCAGTTCGTTTGCCACGACTTCCTGTACCTCGGCGGGCAGGTATCCGAAAGTATGTTGCACTTTGTGCAATACATTGATAAGTTCTCCCGGTTTGTTATCAAAGGATTTGCAGATATCTTTGATGGTATCCACATCCTTTTTTTTAAGCTCGACTTTTATCCTTGACATATAAGCGTTGACTTAATACGTTATGATTAAATATAGATTATTTTTTTCCGTCGATCAACATAATGGGTATGCAGCAGCTTATGTGACTTCTCGCTCATTGGCTTGCCGAGGAATTCCTCGTACAGTTTGACAATGTATGGATTCTCATGTGATTTTCGGACAGGCTTGTTAATATCTTCACGATAAATAGCTTCCATCCGTTTCTTAAGGATTTCGAATTTGCCATGATGCAGGGGTTGTCCGCCACCTCCTATGCATCCACCCGGACATGCCATGATTTCGATGGCGTGAAACTGGTTTTTACCATTGCGGATATCCTCCAGCAGCCGGCGTGCATTGCCAAGGCCATGGGCTATTCCTATATTAATCGACAAGCCGTCAAAGTCAATGGTTGCCTCACGGATGCCGTCCATGCCACGTAATTCCTTAAAATCAACCGAATCAAGCTTTTTCTTGGTAAATAGCTCATAAGCTGATCTCACGGCAGCTTCGATTACACCACCGGTTGTGCCAAAGATAACAGCAGCTCCTGAAGATTCACCCAGCGGAAGATCGAATTCCTCATCGGGCAGGCTGTGAAAATCGATATTGGCTTGCTTTATGAGGTTAGCCAGTTCACGGGTTGAAATGCTATAATCCACATCGGGATTGCCATTGACCTTAAATTCGTCGCGTGTGCATTCATATTTTTTAGCCAGGCAGGGCATAATGGATACAACCACCAGGTCTTCGCGTTTCAGGTTGATCTTATCAGCAAAATAAGTTTTGGCTATCGATCCGAACATTTGCTGTGGTGATCTTGCTGTCGACGGAATATCCAGCATATCGGTGAACTGTGATTCGAAGAAATTCACCCAGCCGGGACAACACGATGTAAGAATGGGCAGTTTTACCGATTTGTCACCTTTCAAATGTCTTGATAAGCGGTCGAGGAATTCAGTTCCTTCTTCGAGGATCGTCAGATCAGCGGCAAAGTCGGTGTCAAATACGTATTTAAATCCCATACGACGCAGTGCTGCTACCATTTTTCCGGTAACCAGCGTGCCGGGTTCCAGGTCGAACATTTCGCCAAGGGCAGCCCTTACTGCCGGGGCAGTTTGAACAATAACCGTCTTGGATGGATTGGAAAGATCACGGATCAGCTGGTTTGTGTGATCGACCTCGGTAAGCGCACCGGTGGGGCATACTGCTACGCACTGCCCGCAATACGTACAGGTAGAGTCCTCCAGATCCATTTCAAAAGCCGGAGATACTACCGACATGAAGCCCCTGTTAATGGCTGACAACGCACCTACTGTCTGAAATTCATTGCACATGGTCTCGCACCTGCGGCACATGATGCATTTGTTCATGTCGCGTATGATGGCCGGTGAAAAGTCCGTACGGTATGTTGACATAGCAGCAATATCCTGGTTATGGATCTCCCGGATGCCCATTTTAATGGCCATATTTTGTAAATCGCAATTTCCTGACTTAGGACACGTAAGGCAATCTTTTGGATGGTCCGAAAGGATCAGCTCCATGACTGTCTTCCGGGCGTTCAGAACACGAATGGAATGGGTGTTCACCACCATGCCCTCAGCAACCTCCGTTGCACATGATGGTGCCAGGTTTTTACGTCCCTGCACTTCAACGACACAAATACGGCATCCTCCCGGTTTATGTTCAATCTTCAAATCTCCCAGATCCATGTAGCACAGGGTGGGAATTTCGACACCCACGGTGCGGGCTGCTTTAAGAATTGACGTGCCCCTGAGAACTTCCACTGCTTTCTGATCTATTGTGAGTTTTACTGTTTCCATTTTTTTGCTGCTATTTAACAATTACTGCATTAAACTTACATCGGTCCATACATGCTCCGCATTTGATACATAAACCCGTATCGATCGTGTGAACTTCTTTTCTTTCACCGGTAATTGCTCCAACCGGACATGCTCTTGCACATGCGGTGCATCCCACACAATTCTCGGCGATAATCTCATAAACCATTAAGGCTTTGCAAACCCCCGATGGACATTTTTTATCCACCACATGGGTCTCATATTCGACCGGAAAATTTTTTATCATAGAAAGGACCGGGTTGGGGGAGCTCTGGCCCAGCCCGCATAGAGCCGTATCCTTGATTACGTTTCCCAGGTTGATAAGCCTGTCGATATCCTCTCGATTGCCATTCCCGCTGGTTATCTTTTCCAGTAACTCAAACAACCGTTTGTTACCAATACGGCATGGAGTGCACTTTCCACAGGATTCATCCACGGTAAATTCGAGGAAGAACTTGGCCATATCCACCATGCAGTCATCTTCATCCATCACAATCATGCCACCGGACCCCATCATCGACCCTGCTGCAATCAGATTATCATAATCTATGGGTATATCCAGGTGCTGTTCGGTCAGGCAACCTCCCGACGGTCCGCCGGTCTGAACGGCTTTGAATTTCTTTCCTCCCTTGATCCCTCCTCCTATTTCAAAAATAACCTCGCGAAGAGTGATTCCCATAGGTACTTCAATAAGACCTACGTTATTCACTTTTCCGGCCAGCGCAAATACCTTTGTTCCCTTTGACTTTTCGGTGCCGATGCTGCTGAACCATTCTTGTCCTTTAAGGATAATGGGGCAAACATTGGCAAATGTCTCAACATTATTTACCGTTGTTGGTTTTCCCAGATAACCTGCAACAGAAGGGAAGGGAGGCTTCATGGTAGGTTCACCTCTTTTGCCTTCCATCGAATGAATAAGGGCTGTTTCTTCTCCGCATACGAAAGCTCCGGCTCCGTATCTCAGGTCAATATCAAAACTGAATCCGGTACCGAAAATGTTTTTTCCCAGTAATCCATATTCCCTTGCCTGTTTAATGGCCATCTTCAGTCGTTCGATCGCCAGCGGGTATTCTGCCCTTATGTATACCAGTCCTTCACTGGCCCCGGTGCAATACCCACAAATAGCCATGGCTTCTATAACCGAATGCGGATCTCCTTCAAGGATCGACCGGTCCATAAAAGCCCCCGGATCACCTTCATCGGCATTGCAGACAACATATTTCTGGTCGGATTTACTGGCAGCAGTCAATTCCCACTTCATCCCCGTGGGAAAACCACCCCCGCCGCGTCCCCGTAAACCTGACTTTTTAATGATGTCAATAGCCTGACTTGGGTCCATTTCGGTAAGCACTTTGCCAAGTGCCTCGTATCCCTGTCGTGTAATATACTCATCAATGTTTTCAGGATTGATCACACCACAGTTTCGCAATGCTATCCTTACCTGCTTTTTATAGACCTCCATACCCCTGGAATCGGTAATGATCTTCTCTGTCATTGGATCTTTATATAAAAGACGCTGCACCTTTTTGCCCTTTACCACATGTTCATCAACGATTTCCCTTGCATCCTCGGGTTTTACCTGGGTATAAATAGTATTACCGGGAATAATGTTTACCACAGGTCCGATTTCACAAAAGCCAAAGCAGCCGGTAGTCACCACCTGTGCTGTATCACTTAACCCCTGTTGTCTGATCTCAGATTTCAGGTTTTCAGCGATCGTATGGCTTGAATGTGATTTGCATCCGCTGCCCCCACAAACAAGCAAGTATATTTTGTATTCCGACATATTGAATGTTTTATGTTATTCATCAATTTTTCTGTAGTTCACCGGAATGATGCCTTCCAGGAGAATTCCGTTCTTGATATATTTTTCAATGATCTCATCCGCTTTGTGATGATCAACATATCCGAATACAACAGGCTCCCTGTCCGGTAGCTTTACTTCAACGGTCGGCTCCGCATAACAATACCCCATGCAACCGGTTTGTGTAACCACGGCGTCAATATTTCTTTTCTCCAGTTCATCCACAAGGTAATTCATGGTTTCCCTGGAACCGGATGCGATGCAACAGGTAGCCATGGCTATTTTCACCTGTACAAGATCTTCGGTTCTTTCACGTTTATCCCCGTATTTCATTTTCGATTGCAGCTGATCTTTCAGCTTTTTGAGATCAGCCAGATTTTTAATTTTTGTCATACAACTTGTATTTATACTGTTTTTAATTTCAGATTTGTCGGATATGATATCTTAATTCCGATACGGACCGTTTCTATTAAATTACGTATTTTTTCATTACTGTCCAAGAATAGGTTTGAGACTAAAGCCTGCCTGCTGTCAGGCAGGCCCATCAGTGAGTTGCACTCATTAACCCCAGGCTTAAGCCTGGGGTTAGTAAAAGCATTTTCATTATTAGCGTGTTGTACGTACAAATTTTTTTTCTGTTACAAAAATAACACAATTATTGTTATTTAAATAACAGAGTATTCCAAAATGGTTTATATGTAATGATTCTAAATAAAAGCGAGAATAAAGATCAATGATCTTTTTTTAAAGAAAAATGGAATGATGGAAGAATGTACGATGTACGATGTACGATTTTTGAAAAATAAAGTAAGATTTACGATTAACGAAGTCAGATTTAAGAAAGCCCACCAATGGATTGATTTACTAGCTACTAACTACTGGCTACTAGCTACTAACTACTGAATTTTTTTTCAATTAACCATTAATAATTAATTCAGATTCCCGGCACATAATACTTTTTGATATTCCTGTAATATTCCACTGTTTGGTCTGGTTTTTCAAGTTCTTCCGGTATCGGGAGCCGGGAAAAGGTTTGAAAATACAGAACGCAGGCATTCCGCCACCAGATCGATTCTTTTCGCTGTATTTCCAGTAACGCTTTTACATGATTAAACCTTTCAGCATCTATTTTTCCTGCCAGGGAATTCCAGGTCTGCTGCATCTTTTTCACCGAATCAACACCGCGGTAATAGGCATGACAAAGCTCTTCCCAAACGGTCTGGCCTGACGAAAGGGTGTGATCCCAGTTCATATGATGGAACCACAGCAGCAGGGACTCCGGACAGGTACCGGGATTGTCAAACATCTGTCTCACTTCCGGAAAATATTGGCTTATCGCGTTGCTGCCGCGGGAGGTCCGGTCAAAGCCAATGCCTGTTGAGTCAGCACGGTGGTAATAGACCGATGTCCAGTCAGGCCGGCCTTCATCGACCCAGGGTCCCGGACCATGATGATGATGCATGGCCATGATGTGATGCAGTCCAAGCGGTGTCATATAGTTAACAGCATATTCGCGTGAATTGAGCATCATTTGTTTTACGGGGATGATAAATCCATCATCATTTGTAAAGGTCATCCTTATCCATTCTTCTGCTATAGTTCCGGTGGTTAAGGACAGATCCCAGGCCAGGCGTCCGAATGCATACCAGTTGGCTTGAGCAAAGGGATGTCCGCACCAGTTGCGTTCATCACCGATATTAGAAACACCGGCCATCCCGGAATACCCGTGATTTTCGAGGGTGCCGTCAATTACTTTAGAGATTTCTGATCCCTTTCCCCTGGCATATGTATCTGATTCAAGACATTCTTTGAACAGCGGTGCAAGATAAACCAAGTGTGTTCCCTGTCCAAGGTATTCCTGGGTGATCTGAAATTCCATCATCATGGGTGTATTGGGCATGGCCCCAAAAAGGGGGTGAAATGGTTCCCGCGGCTGGAAGTCTATCGGACCATTCTTTACCTGAACGAAAACATTCCGGTCAAACTTTCCATCCAGTGGTGTGAATTCATTGTATGCCTGTTTGGCCCTGTCTTCAGGTATGTTGTTGTCGTATACAAAGGCACGCCACATTACGATACCTCCATGAGGTGCAAGTGTGCGTGCCAGCATATTGGCCCCTTCAGCGTGCGTTCGTCCGTAGTTCTGTGGTCCGGGTTGTCCTTCAGAGTTGGCTTTGACAAGGAATCCCCCGAAATCGGGTATATAGCTGTATATTTCTGTTATCTTTTTCTCCCACCATTCGTTTACCCTGGGATCAAGCGGATCAGCGGAAGGCAGTTCTCCGATCTCAACCGGCGCATTGAACCGTGCAGTAAGGTATATTCTGATGCCATAGGGCCGGAATATTCCGGCCAGGGCAGCTGCTTTTTCAAGGTATTGTGGTGTAAGTACAAGTGCGTTTGCATTAACATTGGTAAGCACAGCGCCATTAATCCCTATTGAGGCGTTGACCCGGGCATAATCTTTATACCGTGGTGACAGGTAGCCGGGCAATAAGTGCCAGTTCCAGAGCGAAAATCCTGCATATCCGCGTTCCACAGTCCTGTCAAGATTATCCCAGTGATTCAGCAACCGTATTTGTGTTGAAGGAATACTTATCAGATCTGTTGTTCCAATATCGTGATATGTTTGCAGTAACCTGAGGAAATGAAATGTACCGTAAAGCAAACCAATATCGTTGTTAGCCGCGATCACAATACATGCTTTATTGAAAACATTACAGTTTTTAATTACATATCCTTCCTGACCTGTTTTCTGAAGCTGATCCTTCAATGGCAATGAAGCGATAAGGGCTGAGCTTTCAGGAGTGCCGATCATCAGTGTACCATTGCTGATTAGTTGAGAAACAAAAAGCGCTTTCTTTCCCAGCATGCCTTCCAGTCCTCTTTCCAATTCCTCCCTCACTGCATCGATGGTACCGGAATTGCCTGTAACAAGGATTTGTTGCAACGCGGAATGATAGGATCTGCTGATGCCGGTATCGCTGATTGCTTCATATCGAAGCCAGAGCCGGTAACCGTCTTCACCGGAAACGGCCGTAAAAGAAAGCAGTGCAAAACATACCGGAAGAAATCCAAGGGGAAAGATTCGTTTCATAATTCGGGTTTTACAGGTGCAAAACGTTTGATATTATGATTGTATCGGGCATAATTTAAATACGGGAAGTGGAGCCTCGTATCAACAGTTCTGATTTGATAATTTGCAACGGTGAAAAATCGGCCGGTGATTTGCCATTTAGCTTGTCAATCAGGCAGGTGGCAACAAGCTTTCCCATCAACTCTCCCGGGTAATTAACCGTGGTCAGCCTGGGCTCTACCAACCGTGATACGGGATCATTATTGAATCCTGCCACAGCTATATCCTCGGGTATTCTTAATCCTTTTTCCTTGAACATCTGCATACAACATGCAGCACACAAATCATTGGCAACAAAAACTCCATCCGGAAGGGGTTTCAAGGCTAATATCTTTTCTGCTGCAACAATGCCGGCCTGGAGACTTAAATTATTTACAAGGATGTAGGATGGTTTGACTTTAATGCCATGATCGGTCAGTGCATTTTTGTATCCGTTCATCCGGTCGTAATAAACATTTTTTGTTGTATTTCCCGCAATGTGAATAATTTTTCTGCAACCTTGACTGATCATATGACTGGTTAATGCATAAGCCGCTTCATAATTGTCAATGACAAATTTCTGGCAATAATCTTTATCGCAGACACGGTCAAAGAAAAAAACCGGAATGCCTTTTGACCAGAAGGGCTCAAAGTGAGATATGTCCGTTGTATCGGCAGCAAGAGAAACGATAAGGGCATCGACACGGCTGTTAAACATGGCGATGGTATTGGTAATTTCCTTCTGAACACTTTCGAAAGACTGGGTGATAATTAAATGAAAACCGGCCGGACTGATAACGGTTTCAATACCGGCAAGTACAGTGGCAATAAAATAACTGTCAAGTCGAGGTACGATCATTCCAATGGCATTGGTCTTTTGGCGTCGCAGGTTGCGGGCTACCGTATTCGGCCGATATCCCTTTAATGCGGCTAGTTCCTGTATCCGAATACGGGTTTCCTCACTGATGACAGGATTGTTTTTGAGCCCACGGCTTACAGTGGCGGCAGAAATATTCAATTCACGGGCTATATCATATATAGTTATATCTTTATTATGTCTCATATTTGTAATAAAAGGAGTATTGGAAGACAAAAATAGCAAAATCATTGTAAACAATATGCAATCGATTGCATAAAATATAAAGTTTATTGAAATTTATTTTTAATAATTTTACCCTCCTGTTTGGTTCATCAAATCTCACAAAACCTCAGATGTGGGCCTGAAAGCAAAAAAAATACTACTTTTTCTCCGGTTGTTATCCGGATTCGTTTTGGGCTTGTATATGCAGGCTGATGGCCAGCAACCGATGGAGCTATCCAACACACGCTTTGGCGTTATTTCCTCCCAGCAGGGTTTATCGCAATCGTCTGTTTTCAGCCTTGCCCAGGATCATAAGGGATTTATTTGGATTGGCACACGGGATGGTCTTAATCGTTTTGACGGATACAACTTCATAACCTATAAAATAGATCCCCAGGACACAGGCAGCATAAGTAATAATGAGATTACCGTTATTCACGCTGACCGGCACGGGGACATATGGATCGGTACAAGGGGCGGAGGGTTGAACAAATATGTTACCCGATGGAATCGTTTTGTCCGCTTTTCACACCTCACACCCGAGAAGATCATCAGGGACATTTATGAATCCCCGGAAGGAACCCTCTGGGTTGGATCATCGGACGGGTTATTGAGAGCTGATATTGCAGATAAGGAAAACCCCGGTTCCTTTGTCAATCTTTCAAAAAAGTCAATTTACCTTGACGAGGACGGTCAGTTGCTTTCACAGCAAAAAACCATTGTTTCGGTTGTGTCTATTAACCGGCTTGCACCGGATACATTACTGATAGGAACTGAAACGGGCATGTTTCTTTTCCTATCAAAGGAAAACAAGTTTGTCCGTTTCAATGTCGGGGATGCCAATGATTTTATCATCACCTCCATTCTTATTGCATCGGATAAAGCAATCTGGGCAGGTTCATTCAACGGTCTCATTAAGGCCGTAAGAGCGAATCCATACACCGATGAATACAGGCTCACAACATACAGCACACGGGGGCAGGGACGTTATCACCTGTTCAGCAACCGTATCGAGTCGCTGGTGCAGGACCCTTTCGAAAATATCTGGGCCGGAACCCGGGGCGGCGGTCTGGTCAAAATCGAGCCGAACGGTAATGTGCATTGTTTCAGAAATGACGAAAATGACATCAACAGCATTCGCGATAATATCGTCAATTCCCTGCTGGTTGATAAAACAGGTGTACTCTGGATCGGCACCGAAAGTCAGGGATGCAACACCCTTGATCTTTCAAGCAAAAAATTCATGCACATCCGGAGCATACCCAACAATCCGAACAGCCTGAGTGGTGCACTGGTTACGGCCATTACCGGAACCGGCGGACATACGGTGTGGATAGGAAGTGCCGTGAAAGGACTGGATAAGCTCAGGTTTGATGAACGCGGTAACTATAGCATTGAGAATATAAGGATCCTTCCTGTTGTTAACACCGGCGAAATCACAAGTGAGGTAATTTCACTGTTATATGACCGCGATGGTGAATTATGGATAGGTAATGCCACCGAAAACCTTATACGGTACTCAGAACGCCGTGGTTTCATGAGTTATGTTACGGACGGTTTTGTGTTTTCCCTCCTCGAGGATCATGAAGGCAGAATATGGTATGGTACATGGGGACAGGGACTTGGATGGTTCGATAAAAAGACAAACACACAGCGCCGTGTTGAGAGCTCTCCCGATGCAACAAGAGCCCTCAGCAGTGATAAGGTAATTGCACTCTATGAGGACAATATGAAAAACCTTTGGGCTGGTACCAAAGGGGGCGGTGTTAATATCATTCCCCTGCACATGGTGAGCGCCGGCAACAGTGACTTTGTCACTTACCGTCACAACCTGAAGGACAACAGGAGCCTGAGCCATAACGATGTGTATTGCGTTCTCCAGGATCACAAGAATGATATCTGGATCGGGACGGGGAGCGGCCTGAATAAGGTAGAATGGAACCGGCAGCAGTCGCTCACGGAAGCTATCCTGAAAGGTGAGATTGAATTTACCAGCTATCAGGAAAAGGACGGGCTTTCAAACGGCGTTGTTTATGGCATCCTGGAAGACCGTAAAGGTAATCTCTGGCTGAGCACAAATAACGGTCTTTCCATGTTTGATCCATCCATCAGGAAGTTCATCAATTACAATGTGAATGACGGATTACAGGCAAATGAGTTTTACGCCAATGCGTATTTCAAGGATATAAAAGGAAATATGTTCATAGGTGGGGTGAACGGACTTACCATGTTCAATCCCGACGACATCGTTCAACATCCTCTCAATTCACAGGTTGTTTTAACCGGCCTGAAGATCCTTAACAAGACGATAAATCCGGGTGTGGCAACCGGTAACAGGATGATCCTGAAAGATGCCATTTTCAATACGGACAGATTACGGTTGTCCTACAAGGATAAAGAAATCACCCTTGAATTTTCCGCCCTGCATTATGCAAATCCGCAACGTGTAAGGTATCAATACCGGCTGTTAGGTTTTAATGATGAATGGCAACAGGTTGATGGCAGCACCCATTCTGTTACATATACCAACCTGGATGACGGCAACTATAATTTTCAGGTAAGGGCTATTAATGATGACGGTATTTCAACTGGTCCGGTCACAGAGTTGGAGATATCGGTTATGCCTCCTTTCTGGCGTAAGCCCTGGTTTTTCTTTATTTATGTTTTTATTATCGTGGCCGGACTGGCCCTGTTCAGAACCTACTCCCTGATTGCCGTTAAGGAAAAGAATAAATTACTTATTGAGAGGCTTGAACATAAGAAGATCATAGAGATGACCGAAGCCAAGATGCGGTTTCTTACCAATATATCCCATGAAATCCGGACTCCTCTCACTCTCATCAGTGATCCGCTGGACGTGGTGCTTGCTGAAGGCACCATGGACGATACTTCAAAAAAGAACCTGAAACTTATCTCTAAAAATGTACACCGCCTGCTGGGTTTGGCAAATCAATTGCTTCAGCTCCGGAAGATCGATCTGGGCATCCTGCAGCCTAAAATGACACAGGTTGACCTGATCCCCTTCCTGAAAGATATCCTGGTGTATTTTGAACAACACGCAACACGCCGTAATATAAGGTTACATTTTCAGACCGAGGTGCCGGAAATACTGGTGAAGTTTGACCCGGAACTGATGACGACCGTTTTCTATAACCTTATTGCCAATTCATTCAAATACACCGCTGATGATGGCAGCATAAGCATAAGCGTATATCCGCACAAAGGCCCGGTTCAGCAAAAGCTGTTAGAAAGCCTGAAGAGAAAACTCGGATTAAAACAAGGGAGACGACAGTTTATCGGTATCAAAATAGCAGATACCGGAAGAGGTATACCGCATAATGAGCTGAACAACATCTTCAGACGGTTTTATCAGGTTAACATCGACGGGACCCATCACAGTTCCGGCTCAGGCATCGGACTTTCACTGGTGAAGGAATACATAGATATCCATAAAGGATATATCGAAGTGAACAGCAACCAGCATGGAAGCACTTTTACCGTTTACCTGCCTTATGAAAGCAAATCTGTTGAAAGAAATGCAAGGATACTGAAAAAGCAACCGGAAGAAGAAAATATCGCAAAGGCTCAGTTTATTGAGACATTCTCCGATGAGGAATCAACAGCTGAAATAGCACCTGCCGTGGAGGACGTTCGCGGACAACCGGATTCACAAATACTAATTATCGAAGACGATCACGAGCTGGCTGATTACCTTGTGGAATATTTTGGAAAGAAATACCGGGTTGGTATTGCGTACAATGGTGTAAAAGGACTGAAAATGGCAAGGGAAGAGATGCCCGAGCTGATCATCTCTGATGTCATGCTTCCTGAGATGAGTGGTTTGCAATTGTGTGATGCGCTGAAAACAACTATTGAAACGAGCCATATCCCCATCATCCTGATTACTGCACAGGCAACCGAAGAGAATATCAACGAGGGCTACCGGCACGGTGCTGACCTGTACATAACAAAACCCTTCAGCATCAAAGTGCTGGATGCCCAGGTAAAAATGCTGATCGAATCACGCAATCTGCTGCGCGATCGCTATAGCAAACAGATATTGCTCAAACCTGCCGATGTCACCATCACTCCGGTTGATGAAAAATTTTTGAAGAAACTCATGCATGTTATGGAAGATAACCTGTCCAACTCCGATTTTGATGTAACGGGACTGGTGGATGCCATGCATATGAGTCATACCACCATCCTGCGGAAAGTAAAAGCACTGACAGGTGTTTCACTGGTTGAGTTAATCAAAAATTACCGCATCAGGAAGGCTGCCCTGATCCTTCAGAAAGATAAACTTCCCGTGGCCGAGGTCAGCTATATGGTGGGCTTTACCGATCCCAAGTATTTCACTAAATGTTTTGTGAAGGAATTCGGAAAGACCCCCACAGAGTACATGGCGGAATTCCATGCGGGGAAGAAAGCCTCACCCCCCGGCCCCCTCTCCTGAAGGGAGAGGGGAAAGATTGTACAAACCAATCATTTTGTATAGTGATTAATCATTGTCATTTTTCATACAGGTTGCAGTTAAGAAAACCACACCTCATACAGTCGCTCGGCTCTGCCGAGTGACACAACATTAAAACAACAAGGTTCGTTTTAATTAAATATTACTCTGGCAAAAAACAAATCATCCGACAGTGTTGGAGTAAAATAAAATAGTAAAGTACACGGCAGAGCTGAGCGACTGAGAGAGATTATATACGATCATCTATTTTATAAGGACTTACTGTCATTTTACACTGTTTTGCATCCGGATGCAAGGGGTTAAGTATGTAATTAAATTCACCGGGAACTATAACCGAGGGTACACGAAGCAGAAGTTCTTTCCCTTCTTTTAAAAAATCAGATCCCAACCTGCGGGTAAGCGCCGGTTTTTGTTGCCAGTATGATGGAAAAAGTGCGGGGTCAATTCTTGCAATTTTGATTTTATCGGGAATCTCCAGCGTCAGTAAAACCAGATCTGCCGGTAAGAGATAATTCTCTCCCACGTGAACCAGGTATTCCAATACAGCAAGGGCACGGTTTTCAGAAAGATAAACAATCCGAAGTCCCTTATCATGCCACCTTCCTGATACCATCAGACCACCAAAACCATCGAGATTTGCATAAAGTGATTTTGTGATGCGAAATAAATTCATGATCATGCAAGGATACCGTGTTCAATTCGCAGCAATTCATCCTGCACAATTCCCAGTCCGGTTATTGTATCCAGTAAATCTTTTGGCATTTTTCCGTTAAGTGTGCTGTTGGGTCGGGTCATCCATGTTTTGAACTTCTCTTTATTTGCAAATACCTTTTCGCCCATGAAATAAAGTTTGCCGATAAGAATCGCCCGTTCAGAGGCTTCGGGGGCAACCAGTTCATCTGGTTTTTTCCGCTGTATGGTTCTCGGTGTGATGCGTGTGGCCCGGGTAAAATTCTCCATAGAAATCCCGGTGGATTTCATAATGTTATTGTACACTTTTTTGGTGATACCTGAACGCGAAGCTTTAATAAGCCTGTCTTCATCCTGGAATATTTGTTTGAGTATCATATTGCGAATTTTGTCGTTTATAAATACGACAAAGTTCGCAAATTGTTTGTTAAAAAGCAAGTGTTGACTAAATAAAAACCAACAGGTTTGCAGGATATCAAACTGAAAGTCACTCGGCAGAGCCGAGCGACTGATGGAAATAGTAGGGTGTAGTTCTAAAAACTACACCCAGTGTGGGGTGAGGTGGTCCCCAGGCAGAGCCAAACGCCTGATAAAAAGAGACCACGTTCCACTTGGCACAAGGTATCGCCCCTCTCCCCTGGGAGAGGGGCTGGGGGTGAGGCTTTACTCCACCTTCAGCGTCACCTTCTGCAAATCCTCATCGCGTGATGAGCCGCCCACCATGATTTCGAATTCTCCCGGTTCGACAACGTATTTCATGTTGATATCATGAAAGGCCAGGCTGTCACGTGTGATTTTCAGGCTTACCTTTTTCTTCTCTCCCGGCTTCAGATGGATTCGCTGAAATCCTTTCAGCTCTTTAACAGGACGGGTCACCGAACTTACCTTATCGCGTATATACAGCTGAACGATCTCGTCACCGGCAACTTTCCCGGCATTGGTAACCTCAACCGTTACCCGGGTGGATCCGTTGCGTTTGATCCTGCTCTTTTCAAGCTTTGGCTTTCCATAAACAAACCGGGTGTAGCTTAAGCCAAAGCCAAAGTAATACAACGGCTGTATGTCAAGCGACAGGTAATCGTGGAACTGCGCACCGGGTTTGTGGTTGTAATACATGGGCAACTGTCCCGATGATTTAGGGAATGTGATGGTAAGCTTTCCCGATGGATTGACATCTCCGAATATAACGTCGGCTGCCGCTGTTCCCGTTTCCTGTCCCATATACCAGCCTTCGATGATGGCAGGGGCCTTTTTCACCAGGTTGTTGATGGAAAGCGGCCGGCCGTTCATCAGGTAAACCACTACCGGTTTGCCCAGGGCAAGGATGGCATCGGCCAGCTCGTTCTGCTCGCCAAACAGGTCCAATGTCAGGTTATCACCGAGGTGCGTTTTGGCCCAGGCCTCGCGGCACAGGTGCTCATTTTCGCCGACGGCCAGGATGACGATCTCGGCCTTTTTCGCAACCTCAACGGCTGCTTTGATGAGCTTCAGGTTTTCTTCCCGTGAAGCAAATACGATCTCATCGTATTTCCAGTTGAAATAGCTGGTGGATGTGTTGGTGGTCAGCCTGCATCCCTGTGCAAAAAGCACTTCGGCTTTGTTCCCGACCTTTTTCCTGATGCCTTCCAGCAGGCTTACTTTCTCGTATGGCTCACCCGCATATCCGCCAAAGTAAAGGTCTTTGGCACAGGGACCGATCACGGCTATCTTTTTATATTTGTTTTTAGGTAAGGGCAATAACTTGTCATTTTTAAGCAGGACGATCGATTTACGGGCAGCCTGCAGTGCGATTGCTTTATATTCAGGTTTTTTGCTTACGGCCATCGCAACTTTCATATCAACATACGGATTCTCGAACAATCCCAGCTCGAATTTGAATTGCAGCACCTGTGAGACGGCCTTATCTATATCGGCCTGTTTAATCTTTCCTTCTTTCAGGAGTTGCGGTAATACTTTATAATGATTGCCCTGCGGCAGTTCATATTGGATACCGGTGTTGAAGGCGATCCTGGCTGCATCTTTACCGTCGGTTGCCACAAAGTGTTTCTGGAAAAGCTGGTCGACCGCATAATAATCGGAAATAACCATGCCTTTGAATACCCATTCCTTCCTGAGCAGTTCCTTTATAAGCCAGGTATTGGCATGGGAAGGAACGCCGTCAACCTCGTTGTAGGATGGCATCACAGAAACAGGTTTCACCTTATCAATGCACATTTTAAATGGAGGCATATGATAGTCGCGCAAAACCCGAATGGAATAGTTGGCAGGACCCTGATTTTGTCCTCCTTCCGGTTCACCGTGGCCGACAAGGTGTTTCAGGGTGGCCGCCACATGATTTGCAGTGACCTTCCCGTTGGAACTCCCCTGCAATCCTTTCACGGCAGCGCATGAGAGCATACCGTTGAGGTACGGATCCTCGCCGTAAGTTTCCTCAACCCTTCCCCAACGGGGCTCACGGCAGACATCAATAACCGGGGTGAGGGCATGGTGTGTACCCCTCGACCTCATTTCATGTGCAACAATGCTGTAAACCTGCTCAAAGAGGTCCGTGTCCCACGAACAGGCCAGTCCTATGGCCTGAGGGAAAACCGTAGAGTTCGGCCGCATCATGCCATGCTGGCCCTCGTCAACAAAAATCGTCGGAATTCCCAGTCGTGTTTCTTCCACCAGGTATTGCTGGATTTTATTACGCATCTCAACGGTGGCTTTGATGCCAAAAGGGGCAGGGTGAATGGAGTGGCATCCGTTCCCGAATATTTCTTTCATTTTTTTCGGGTCGCTGAAGATCTCCTCCTTGAAATCTTCAACACCACCGTTCCAAAGGCCCATAAGCTGGGCCACCTTCTCCTGGAGGGTCATGCGCGATAATAAATCCGCTATCCTTTTATTTACTGGCAGCTTAGGATTCTTGTAAGGTGCGTTCTTTAGTGATTTTTTGGTTTTGTTGTCCATAAATTTTCGGAATTTCAGTTAAAATAAAATAAAAAGCATTAATCATTGCTGGTTTTTGCCACAAAAACACAAAGGCTCTAAGTATCACAAAGTTCAAAAAAATAAAGAATCTTCGTGAACCTTCCTGTATTAGAGTCTTTGTGGCTTTTTTACCGGTTCTCAGGATTTACTGTTTTACAGTTTCAATCACCGAATAAAAAGCCGGTTTGGCCTGATAATCGCGGTCAAACAGCAGCGGGTAGTTTGTCCTGCCCCTGACCGGCCAGTTGTTCAGCCACGACTGGCCGTCGTGAACACCCCAGAAGGTAACCCTGCTTACCTTATCACTGTGCCTGACAAATATGCTGAACATATCGGCATAGCGACCGGCAAGTTGCCGCTGAGCTGAATCCGGCAGACTCTCAGGATAGGGATTCAGTTGTTTCTGTAACTCAAAATTTTGTGAAATATCAGCTCCGCTTATGTTTTCCGGCCGGGGAAGCACATTGATATCCAGCTCGGTGATCATAACCTTCAACCCGAGTTCTCCAAACTGCCGGATGCTTTCATCGAGGTCTTTCAGATCGGGGAAGTCCATGTGGTAATGTCCCTGTATTCCCACTCCATCAATCTTTACGCCATCAGCCAGTAGTTGGCGCAACAGTTTAACGGCACTGTCTCTTTTTGCCGGTGTTTCGATATTATAATCGTTATAATACAATTCAGCTTCAGGATCGGCTTCCTTTGCATATTCGAATGCTTTGTGCATATAATCATCACCGATGATCTCCAGCCATTTTGTTTTTCGCATGCTGCCGTCATCATCGAGCGCTTCGTTCACCACATCCCATCCTTTTACCCTGCCCTTGTACCTGCCGGCAACAGTGAATATGTGATCTTTCAAACGGGCAAGGAGGGCATCACGGGTCAACGCATTTCCAAGCGAGTCTTCGAATACCCATTTGGGTGTCTGCTGGTGCCATACGAGGGTATGTCCCACGGTAAACATTCCATTCCGGTCTGTAAATGCGACGGTGCTGTCGGCGATCCGGAATTCGTATTTCCCGGGTAACGGATGAATTCTTTCCCATTTCATTGCATTTTCAGCAGTGAGGGAATTGAAGTGTTTCGCCACGAAGTCCTTTGCAGGCGCATCATCACCCATCATCTGCGAAGCGTTCATTGCCGTGCCAATCATAAAGTGATCGCTGAATACCTCTTTCAGGGCAGGTTCAGGCTTCTGGCAGGCAGTGTAAAGTACAGTTACTGCCAGGATAATACCTGTCGCGATCCGGGAGAAAATGTTTCTTTTCATATTGTTGGTTTTAGTTAATAGTGACAAGTGACACCCACCTTCGCCGAGGCTTCGGTGGGTAAAAGTGACAAACCTGCCTGCCGTCAGGCAGGTGACAAGTAGCATGGGTATTGTGTGTCGGGTGTCGGGTATCGTGTGTTGGTAGAGTCGCGATTCATCGCGTCTTCAAACAACAACCATAACCAATCCGCATTCTCCAAGGCTATGTAAGGCAGGCAACCGTTTACTGTTCACCGTTTACCGTTTACTTTATTATTCCCTATCCCTTATACTCCTTTCTTCTTTCCACCAGGTCGTCCTGAATTTTTAACTCCACACTCTTTGAAATTTTATAAAAGAACAGCAAAATGATAACAATACTCAGGGCAAGGGTCGGATAAATGCTTGATGACAGCCTTATACCTTTTATAGCCAGCGGTGCCTGGGCTACATTGGCTACATATCCGTATAATGAAAGAATATAAGCTCCGATGAAACCCCCAACCGCCAGGCCAATTTTCAGTCCAACCACAACACCGGCAAAGACGATGCCGGTAGCACGATGGTTATGTTTCCATTCGGAATAGTCCGCTACGTCGGCCATCATGGCCCAGGGTAACGGCATGGTAATGCCCCATGCAAGATTAAACAGGATCTGCAGAATAAGGGTAAGCATGATCCCGTCCGGTTGTATCATGATAAAGAAGGCTGTACAGATTGCGCTGAGAAAAAGACCGGTAATGAAGACGTCCCTTTTACCAAAACGCGTAGCGATTGCATTGGATATCATTATGCCAATAATGGAAGCGATTTGTCCCAGGATGTTCATAAAGCTGAAAGCACTGTCGGCGATATTTGCACTTTCCCCCACAAAGCCTAGCTTGCCCAGCAGGCCGAGCATACCTTTGTCCACTCCTTCCATGAAGCCGGTCAGGCTGTTCAGGTCAAGGTAATACCGGAAAAAATACAGCAGATTTCCGTTTCTTATTGCAAGAAAGATGAACATCATGATGAACAGGAGGAACATGAGTATCCAGGGCCTGTTTTTTAAAAGTGAAGCCAGATCTTCTTTAAGAGAGGTCTTTTGTTTGGGATCGGGTTTAATCCTTTCTTTGGTCGTAAAGAAGGTGACAAAGAAGAACACCATGGCCAGCACGGCAAAGATACCCATGGTGATTGTATATCCTTTTGTACTGTCCCCCTTTCCGAAATGATTTACCATGGGAAGGGCAAATCCCTGTATGGCAATGGTGGCAAGGCACACAAAAACAAAACGGTAAGAGAACAGGCTGTTACGCTGTTTCATGTCACCTGTTATTACACCGCTGAGTGCGGAATAGGGTATATTATTCATGGAATACACCGTCAACAGGATGATATAGGTTACATAGGCGTAAACCAGTTTACCCGACAGGCTGAATTTGGGTGTGAGGAATGCCAGAAAACCGATAATCCCGAAAGGAACAGCTGTCCATAAAATCCAGGGCCTGAATTTTCCCCATCGTGTTTCGGTACGATCGGCTATTGCACCCATAACCGGATCAACAACAGCCCCCCAAAGGCGAGCTACAAGAAAGAGCGTGCCCGCAGCTGCTGCTGTAATACCAAAGGTGTCGGTATAAAAACTTAATTGCAGCAGCATCATGGTCTGAAAGATGAAATTGGCCGCACTGTCGCCGAGGCTGAAGCCGACTTTTTCTTTTACCGATATTTTTTGTGTAATCGATTGCATAAATTGAATTATTTACAGGTTGAAATCAGTTTTTCCATATTCTCAATACAAGGGAGCTGAAACGGCAGACGTCATAATCCTGGTGCTTTGCCACTGCAGGTAAGCTTAAATAATGAATAAATCCGCAACAAAGAGGATTATAACCGTTTGACATATTCTGTATAAAGCAGGGTACAACATAATCCCCCGGAGAAATGGTATTCTCCGGGAAGATTATTGCCCGCACCCTGCTGAAAAGTAGTACTAACTATTTGATAAACTTAGCGGTATATATACCGTCACCCGATTGTATCCTGATGATGTAAGCACCACGATTCAGATCGGTGATGGAAATAACCTCTGTTGCCTTGTCAATTTGTTTTAGCAGCTGACCGCCAACGCTGTATATTCTCACATTATCAATATCCAGCATATCGAGAATGCGAATGCTTTCTCCGTCAAAAGCTATGGAAACATTCCGGTTAACAGCATCCTTTATCCCAACCGGACTTTCCTGCACCCCGAACTCTGCCACTTCATCGGTAAAGACAGCCGCATGTCCCATTTCATCCGTAATAGGGCCGTTTCCGGAGTAATACAATTCGGCCGTTCCGTCATAAGAAACCAATACTACATCCCCTTCCGCTATATCGGCATCCACGGTAAGATCGATCCATGGTTCAACCAGGTCGCCCAGGTCGCGCATCACAGCTTCGTTAACAGTAACCGGGGTGCCGTTTACAGTAACCGTAAAAGCATCTGCGCTGATATCATCAGACCATTCCAGTGCCCATCCGAAATTAACGGTCACTGTATTACCTGCCGCCATTATATAAGCAATGGTTGATTTAATTACAGAAACATCATCCAGTCTGTATGTCCCGATTCTGAAAAAATGCAACGGGAAACGGATATGGTTGGGATAATCTATAGTATCCTCACCTTCGACAACCTGGTGTAAGGGTAATTCAGAGGCATCCTTAACATATACCTGGAGGTAATACCTCTCCCATTCGGGTGTAATAAGCACCATCCCCTTGCGGCTCAGTTCAGCCCAATCCACATATCTTCCGCAGGTGATGTTTATGGTCGGGATTTCGCCGCCATCCACTTTGGCCCATATGGTATAACGGTATGCCGAACTGTCTTCAACCTCAATCCCTTCGGGAACAGCCTGATTATCCCAGTTCTGTGCTGCATCAGCGTATACATCGGCCCAGAAACAGCTATTGCCGGTGCGGGCATCGGCAGTATCACCTGTAGCGGTGCCATGAACCCAGGTTTGACCCGTATTTACCCACAAACTACCGATAGGACCGGGTTCTGTCCCTTCTTCCCAGCCGTAATAGAAAATTGTATCCTGTGCTGACAGTGCAGCACCGAAAAGTAACATTCCGAATGCAATTGTAAAAATTTTCATTTTCATAGTTAATAGATTTAAAGGTATAACATAAATAAAACAAGTATTATTTTTTAAGAAACTTCATCAGGTAATGGTTGTCATTACGATCAGTGACTGTCAGCACATACGTTCCTTTTCCAAGTGCGGATACATAAACAGGCTCCCCGGCTGTTATCTCTTTAAGCTTGACAATTTGCCGGCCTGCCATGTCAGTAATGACAGCCGTTGTAAATTCCGGGGATCCGGTTTCAGAAGTAACAATAAAATGATCATCCACAAGTGTAGGTACAATGGAAAAAGGATTCGATGCGGCTGTATTCAATCCCACGTTCACTCCATTATGAGCCCTGAGTGTGTCCAGCAGGGCATAGTAAGCGGGTTTGGGCTGGTATTTTAGATTATATATGCATGCCTGTCCATAAGTTCCGGCAGTATGATCGGGTATCCATGAATCGTTATCGGAAAATGCCCACATTACAAAACTCGGACATTGCTCGCAGTTCAGAAAGATGGATAAGAGCTGTCCATATTCCCTGGCCTGACGTTGCAGGGCAACGTCGGTGCTGAATTCGTCAGCAGGGATCTTGATATCCACTTCTGTAAAGCAGACCAAAAGCCCCAGGTCGGTTAAACGTTTAACATTACTTTCAATGGAATAAAAGTTTATGTCATTGGTGGTCAGGTGGCATTGCATGCCAACACCATGGATGGGAATGCCTTTCCCGAGCAGTTCCTGTACTTTGGCGTATATTCCGTGCGATTTGCTGTTGAGACCTTCAGCACCGTAATCAAGAAGGAACAGCAGAGCATCCGGATCGGCACGGTGGGCCCATACAAAGGCCGAATCAATATAGTCATCACCAATTACCTGCTGCCATATCGATTCCCGTAAGGTTCCGTCACCGTCGAACACCTCGTTCACGACATCCCACTCCCTGACTTTGCCCTTCCAGTGTGTAACAAGGGTTGTGATGTGGTTTTCGAGGATGGCCAGTAGGGTATCGCGACTGTATAAGCCGTTGTCCACACCATCGGTCAGACCAGCGGTTATCCATCCGGGCAGTTGATTATGCCACAAGAGGCAATGACCCCTTGTGGCCATGCCCCAAGTACCGGCATATTCCATCATGATGTCTCCCTTGGTGAAGCTGAATAAATTGCGTTGCGGTTCCGTGGCATCGAATTTCATTTCATTTCCGGCAACGATCATATTGAACTGTCCTATCATGATCTTGTGATAAGTCCTGCTTGTCATGGTCCAGAAATCATTCAGGAAAAAATAATCTTCCACGGATGAGCCTATATATTTATCCAGCTTATCTGCCCAGTAGCGCAGTGAATCCTGCGCAACGACACCGGGTCCCAAAATACTCAATAACAGCACATAGGCAATCCTTTTCATCTTTTATTTGTTGTCATTTATATTTTATTCGTTTCATTAATGAATGCCTGGTAAAAACAAGTTTAATTCGCCCGGTTTGGTTTGACATTCGGATTGGTTGAAAGCTCTTCTGAAGGTATCGGAAAGTATTCATGTCTTCCGGCGATGAAACCGATACCCGGACCGTATTTGTTTTTGATACAATCGAGGACAGTTGCCTGATCGGGATCATTGGGATTGTAACTCCAGCGAAGCAGGTCAGTAAACCGCACGCCTTCACCGAACAATTCCACCCACCGTTCGTGTTTCAATGCTCTTCTTAAGGTGTTGATCTGCAGACCATTAATGACCGTATCCTTGGCGATCAGGTCTTCCACCGCAGGAATAGTCCCCGGCCGAATGGTATAAAACAGACCCGTATCGGCCTTCCCATATACCAGCATCTGGTTGTTTGCCCTGGCTCTTACCTGGTTAATATAGGGAATGGCCTCACTCTCACGGTTCAGCTCAATAAGGCATTCGGCATACATCAGGAGTACATCGGAATACCGCAGGAGGCGGTCGTTTATACCCGATTCCCAGTCCGCGGTTGACTCATCTGCACAGTATTTTCTGCAGCCGAACTGCAATCCCCAGTTAGGGTCTTTTGATCCTTTCGGGAAAAATGAGGTGAACTTAACCCACCGGTCGTTTTGCAGCCTGTACCTGGCACCGTCGGGGCACCAGAGACTCTGGAAATGCCGCGGGTCATCGGGTTCAAATTCATTCTGCGTTCTGAGAGTTGGCATCATGTTCCACCAGTTGGTGTTATCACCGCCGTCCTTCTGCCCGATCTCCTGCTCGCGCCAGGTGCTTTGGTCGGAACTACCCCAGCTTTCAATGAAGTCCTCGCCAACAGCATCGTTATAACTGCCCGGCCCATTGAAAAATTGTACCTCAAACAGGGATTCCTTATTATTCTCATTGGATTCGGTATGGTTGTCCCTGAAGGTATATGCAAGTTCGTATTCCCCGCTTTCAATGATCTGTTTCAGGGCAGCTTCGGCACCGGCCCAATCGGACAAGGTACCTTGCTGAAAAATAGTGCGGTTCATGTAAGCCCTGGCAAGGTATCCCAGTGCTGATCCTTTGGTAGCACGCCCGATATCTGCAGCGTTAGCATATATTACAGACCGTACGGGCAATAATTCAGCTGCCATAATAAAATCATCGGTCATTTGTTTATAAAGCACGCCGGGTGCAGCTGATGGAGTAAAAAAATCATCTCGCGTCTTTGGTGTGGTATTCATGACAGGAATCTCTTCTCCGTATAATTGTCCCAGGTAATAATAGGCAAGGCCCCTAAGAAAATAGGCTTCCCCCATCAGCCGGTCTTTCAGTTCACCCGATGCGTCCGATAAGGGAATTTTTTCCATCGCCAGGTTGGAAGCATACACCATGGCATACATGTCGTCCCAGCATTCGTACACCATACGGTTGGCCGCGTCATAGGTGAAATTGCATATCGGGGGGGTCTCTTTTTCACCGTTTGCGGCTTTGTAGGTGAAGTCCCAGTCGTCGCCGTGTCCGTTGATGATGAAAAACATGTACCGGCCCCATCCTCCGTTTCGCTGAAGCATATTATAAGCACCATTGACGGCATAAGTTACTTCTTCGCCTGACCTGTAATAGCTTTCCGTGGTGAGTTCGTTAGGATTTGACAAATCCATTTCCGGCTGGCATGCTATTCCTGTTAAAGAAAGGATCGCCAGATAAATATATGTTTTAATTGATTTCATATCCTGTAATTTAAAAGGTTCCATATTTATTTCCTTAAAAAGCTAACTGCAAGCCAACAAAAAATTCACGTGCGTTCAGATTACCTGTTGCCCATGATTTCTGCATATCGATACCGCGGGTAACATTATAGCCTCCTTCTTCATTCAGGCCAACCACTTCGGGATCAAAGAATGAATAGTCGGTAAAGGTTAAAAGATTTTTTGATCCGATATATAATCTCAGATTGTCAACTTTGATACGACTCATCCATCTTACCGGAAACGTGTAACCCAGCGTTATACGTTTAAGCCTCAGGTAAGAACCATCTTCAACAAAATAATCGGACATTTTTGAGAAGTTTCCGTTCGGATCGTTCATCACTGTACGAGGTATATCCGTATCCGTATTGGCCGGAAGCCTGATCTCGACACCCGTGTTCGATATAATGGTAACATCGTTTTCCCTGAACCTGTCGACAATGGTCTCTGTCTGGTTTACGGCTGATGTGCCGTGAGCCACCAGTGAGATACCATTATTGAAAATCTTATTGCCATAATCACCTTGCCATAACATGGAAAAATCGAAACCATTCCAGTTAAAGTCAACAGTAAAACCATAGGTGAACAAGGGTAACGGACTGCCTGCCCAGTCTTTGTCCTCATCGGTGATCTGACCGTCATCATCGAGGTCGAGAAATTTAATATCACCCGGTTTGGCATTAGGCTGAATCAGATTAGTTGCATTCGTTTCCGGATTGGTCCAGGTGTAATTGTTGACTTCTTCCTGGCTTTTAAAAATCCCGTCTGTTTTTCTTGTATAGAAACGACCAATTGAACTGCCGACCGCCGTACGGGTAACATATTCATTATTGCTGACCTGTCCGGCATTAATCGGTGTGTCCTGATCACCCAGTTTCAACACTTCGTTTTTATTGAACGAGATATTGGCGCCAATATTATAGGAGAATTTATTGATACGGTAACGGTGTTTGAGTGATATTTCAAGTCCTTTGTTCAGCACTTCACCCGTATTTATATAAGGTGCCTCTGTTGATCCGGTTGAGCTGGGTATGGGTACCTGAACCAGCATATCTACTGTTTTTTTGTAATAATAATCAATTACCAGGTCAATCAGGTCATTAAAAAGGTTGAGGTCGATTCCTGCATCAGCCTGATAGGATGTCTCCCATTTGAGGGACGGGTCGTTGAATACTTTCGGGATAGGAGCAAAGGCATTGGTCTGATCGGGTCCGAATGTGTAGAACTGGTTAGCTGTAACAATGGTGGATTCATACCCATAATCATCGATGGCGCTCTGGTTACCAACAATCCCATAACTTCCCCTTAGTTTCAGGTTGGTAAGCCAAGGCATACTGTTTTTCAGGAATTGTTCCTCGCTGATCCGCCATCCGACAGATATGGACGGGAAGTATGCATACCTGTTTACCTCTGAAAAGCGTGACGTAGCATCCATACGCATATTACCGGTGAAGAGGTATTTCCCTTTATAGGCATACCCGATACGTGCAAGATGCGAATACTGTGCTCTTTCAACTTCCCTGCCGTTAATCGTTTTATTGGTCAGGGCCGAAGAAAGTACACGTGCTTCACCGCTTGGGAAATCTTCTCCTCCGGCACCGATAATCCTCGATTTATAGGTCTCCGAGGTAATACCGTACAGGGCAATGATGTTGTGAGCATCGGCAATGGTTGTTTCATAGGTCAGGGTATGTTCGAATAGATAGCGGTTGTTTCGGGTTGATGATTCCGACAGGTCGGCCAGAGGATTCTGACCTTTGCCAATACTGTAAACGTGAACGTATGTATATGTATACCCACGGTACAGGTCGACACCAATATTTAATTTGTATTTCAGGTTTTTTATGATCTCAACCTCACCCCATACCGTTCCCTTAACATTAAGGTATTCATTGGAGTTATCCGTCAGGTTTTTCATCGCGATCTGGTTAATCATATCGTTACCTGTCGAATCGGTACCTGTAATGTAATATCCGTATTCTTCTGCAGCATTATAAATAGGTAGATTAGGGGGTGTGCGCAATAGGTCGAAATAACCTCCTCCGCCGCTTTCACTGGTGTACTTGCCCAGGGTGAAAGATTCACCAAATGAAACAGAGGGTAAGATTATGTTAAAAAGTCTTTTTTTAAACTGTGAGTTCAGAAAAAGTCCAATGTTGTTACTTGAACTACGAATAACCGTACCGATGTCATTTGAATAATTGACGCCGGCCCTGTAGGATGAATTCTCATTACCGCCACTTACTGACAGGTTATGGTTCTGGTACCAGCCATGTCTGAACCAGGCGTCCTGCCAGTCGGTTTCAGCCAGGGGATGATAGGGATCTTCATAGGCCGGGGGAGTGGGCAGTAAAGCGCCGGGATCTGCCGGGTTATAATAATAATTATAATAACATTCATTGACATATTCGCCGAATTCAACCGCCTCCATCATGTCAATGGTTCTCCAGGGATATTTTGTACCGGTATATCCGTTGTATTCTATCTTCGGCGCACCGGCCTTCCCTTTTTTGGTGGTAACGATGATGACCCCGTTTGCACCCCGTGATCCATAAATGGCACAAGAGGCAGCATCTTTCAGTACCTGAATGGACTCAATTTCATTTTCATTGGGTACCATGCCATCGATCAATCCGTCAACCACCCAAAGGGGATCGGTATTTCTTACGCTGCTGACACCCCGTATCCATACCTTGCCGGCGGTAACATTGACACCCGCAATACTGCCCTGCATACCGGAGGTGACATTGCCCGGCATTTTTAATATCTCTTTCGGGCTCAGGGTGGCAATGGCGGAAGTAAGATCCGCTTTTTTCTGTGTACCGTATCCCACTACTACAATTTCACTGATGTCTTCAACACTGGTTTGCAGGGTGATGTCAATAACATTCCTGTTGTTAACATCCACTTCTTCGGAAACATATCCCATGTATGAAAATACAAGGATACCGTCGGAAGGTACTTCAATGTTGTATCGGCCATTGATATCGGTTGTTGTTCCCAGGGTTGTGCCTTTGATTTGAATGGTGGCCCCGATCAATGGTTCCTGTGAATCGGAAGCGGTAACAATACCGCTTACTGTTATTTGTGCATTCGATAACAGGGTTACCGAAAATAACACAAGTAAGGTAAAAACTCTTTTGATATTCATATTGAATAGTTAGTTAATAGGTTATTAAGGTTAATACATAGTTAGTTAACAGGTTGTTTAAAGTTACAGAATATCCAGAATACTTAATAATAAAAGAATCACTCCTGTGATAATAATAACAAGCATAATTTCTATACCTACATATTTTATTCTCCTCATAATTTACAAAAAATTAAAGATTAAAAATAGAGATTAGACGCTGATTGCTTGCGTACAAAAAAAGCGTTAAGGTGGAATAAATTAACAGGGTGGATTAATTTGTCAAATAAGTGGAAAAAATGACCGGTAGTTACCTAGTTGTCAATAATAATTTGTTGTTAAACAGCTAATTGTAATTACAATAAATAAGTTCGATTGGAAGTCCTGAACGGCTTTTCGATTTCCGTTTTAATACTTATAACTTGCTAAAACTTTCCTTTGTATAAGGTTAAGTAAAAAATTTCTTTTCCTGTTCTTACATTATATCTGGATGGAGCCACTTAACAGTTATCATGAATATGAAGTACACTTGAATAAAAAAATTATTATTATTTTTAATTCTACTTTGACAAATTTGAAATTTAATGATTTTTCAGCTTTCTTTTACCCTGATCCCTAAAGGGAGAAAGCTGAAAAATCAACCTGTTCCCTT
>JAFGKY010000041.1 GCA_016928305.1 Bacteroidales bacterium | reverse complement strand
TTGTGTTTTAAATATGGCGAACGGAATTCAGCCATGACGAAACTGCTCCTATGGCCCTGTTAGTGCGATCATTCCCTACGCCTGTAATAATTTCGTAATTGCAGTTGCAATTTTCCAATTCATCAAGGTATCTAAGATACAACTTTTCGCGCATTTCGCCGCCGTTCTCTCTTACCGGATCGGGTTCCCAGGGAATACTGGTATCACACAGCAGATAAAGATCAATTTTTTTCTTCCTGATCTCATCATCAATCCATTGCGGATGTTGTCCAAAAACTACATCAAGCCAAACCTTAGTAATGATTAAGTAGGTGTCATAAAAAACCAAACCATGGGTAGCAGCATTGACTTCATCAACCTGTCTTTTGGCAATATGCAGCACATCATCACGGGTATAGCTGTGGCCAAGTCCTGCAATATATTCCCTGGCATATTCAGGAACGTATCGCCCTCCGAAATGTTCGGTGAGCAGGACTGTCAGTGTGGATTTTCCGGTACATTCGGGTCCGGTTATTACCACCCGGGTCAGTTCTGAACCTGACCGGCCTTGTATTCTTTTCTCCATCGAAAGTATCCGTTAATAGCCAACAGGGTGTAGGCCACAAAAAGCAATGCACTTGGATTTAAACCTTTATAAATCATCACAGCTACCGTCAACAAATCAATAACAATCCAAAACAACCACTGATCAATCAGCTTTTGCGTTAGCATCCAGGTGGCTACCATCCCTGAGGCTGCCAGCATAGCATCCACAAGGGCCATATCTGAATCCGAAAATTTCTTCAACGCAATATATACAGGTACAGCCGTTACAACAATAATGAGCAGATAAATAATAAGTTCTTTACGTGCAGCATATCTTAAAGGAAGAGCCTTGTCCCCTTCGGGTTTTTTAACAGGTTTCAACCAGTTATACCAGCCGTAAAACCCTATAATAACATAATAAATATATAACAGGGTATAGGCGTAAATTCCACAATGATAAAACACCCATACATACAAAGCCGACGAAATAATTCCGAATAACCATAAAACAGGTTTTTCCCTGATGGCATATAACAGGTACAGTAATCCTGTAATTACAGCTAGCAGCTCAATGTAATGCAGGTGAAGCCACGACAATAGTCCGGACCAGGTCATTGGCTATTTTTCATTAAGCAGCATGGCATCGTACTTATCCCAGTTTTTTAAAACCGTAAGAGCTGTTTCGAATTTGGGATCGTATAAGTTGCTGATTTCATAAAACTCACTGGTCGACCACAGGTCGCGGGCAATATAAGCCTTCAGTAACATCTTAATCTGTTCGGCAGATTGCGTATATTCCTTTTCGTTATACGACACGCCTTTTTCTTCGGCAAATGTGAAAAACCGGCTCATAAAAGATTCATCAGGCGAAAAACCCGCATTGAAAATTTCCATATCAGGATAAGCCTGAAGCAATTGTTTCCGGTTCCGGTCGACATACTTCAGAACAAACTGATCAATGACCCTGTTCCGGTTCAGCTGCCTGTAATAATCGGAATAATGGCTGGTATCGAGCGATACAAAGTAGTCGGGCATAATACCGCCTCCACCGTATACCGGCCGGGTATTTTTAAGTGTATAATACTTAAGTGAATCAGGAAAGTGAATGCTGTCGCGATGTACAAATTCACCATGATTATACCGGTTAAGCAGGTCTTTCTCATACTCATCGCGGCTCATGTTGTATGGCTTTTGAATCAGCCTTCCGGTTGGGGTATAATATTTGGCAATGGTAAGCCGGATCATCGACTGATCGGGTAACAGTAAAGGCTTTTGCACCAGTCCTTTGCCATAGGATCGCCGGCCGATGATGATGCCACGGTCCCAATCCTGTATGGCACCCGAAAGGATTTCACTGGCTGATGCAGAACCCTCGTCGATGAGAACAACCAGTTTACCCTTTTCGAAGTTACCTTCGCGGGTAGCCGTGTATTCTTTACGCGGACTGTTGACACCTTCGGTGTACAATATCAGCTTACCGGCGTCGAGAAAATGATCAGCCAACCGGATGGCTACTTCGAGGTAACCTCCTCCGTTTCCGGTAAGATCAAGAATAAGGTCTTTCACCCCATCGTCTTTTAATTTGGCAATTGCCCGGCTGTATTCATCGAGGGTAGTCATCGAAAACCGGTTAATTTTAATATAGCCGATTTCATCATCTGCTTTATATGCAGCCTCAACACTGTAAATAGGTATCTTATCCCTGGAAATATCAAAATCAACATAACCGGGTACGCCTCGTCGCTGTATCGTAAGCTTTACATGCGATCCTTTTTTCCCCCTGAGCATTGTATATACCTGTTCGGTTGTTATGCCCACACCAGCCACATTTTTATCATCTACCTTCACTATACGGTCGCCGCGATGTATACCCGCCTTATCAGAAGGGCCATCTGTTATTGGGGCAATAACATATACAGTATCATCCAGTATATTGAACGATACCCCTATGCCCTCGAAGTTACCCTGCAAGGGTTCATTCATGGCTGAAACTTCTTCGCTGCTCAGGTATGACGAATGTGGATCGAGTTCCTTTAACAGGGCGGTGATTGCGTGCTCAACCAGTTCGGGCTGATTTACCGAATCGACATAGTATTCGTCAATCCACTCCAATACTTTGCCAAACTTATAGGTCTGCTCATTAAATAATTGAGCATTCAACCCTGACAAACAGCCTGTTATGCATATAATTACCCAGAAAATTCTCAACCTGCTCATAATCTTCCCCAAATTATTTAAAATAAAACGCCAACTTTACTGATACGTTTATTCCCATTCAATGGTTGCAGGTGGTTTTGAACTGATATCAAAAACCACCCGGTTAACTCCTTTTACTTTATTGATAATGCGGTTTGAGATATGGCCAAGGAATTCATACGGTAAATGTGCCCAGTCGGCCGTCATGCCATCGGTGGATGTTACAGCACGCAGTGCGACAACGCTTTCATAAGTCCGCTCGTCACCCATAACACCAACCGATCGGACCGGTAACAGAATAGCTGCTGCCTGCCAAACCTTATCGTACAATTCATATTCCATGAGGCCTTTGATGAAAATATCGTCCACTTCCTGCAACATGCTAACCTTTTCGGGGGTAACATCACTTATGATTCTAATGGCCAGCCCTGGTCCGGGAAATGGATGACGGTTCAGTATAACCGGATCAATGGCCAGGGCTTTCCCCACCCTTCTTACTTCGTCTTTAAATAATAATTTAAGGGGCTCAATAACCATAAGGTTCATTTTTTCAGGCAAGCCACCCACGTTATGGTGCGACTTAATGGTCACCGAGGGTCCGTTAACCGATACCGATTCAATAACATCGGGGTAAATGGTTCCCTGGGCCAGCCATTTGGCACCCTGAATTTTACGGGCCTCATGCTCAAAAACTTCTATAAACTGCTTTCCAATGCTTTTTCTTTTCTGTTCGGGATCTTCTATACCACTGAGGGCGCCCAGGAACATATCCCTGGCATCAACACCGCGCACATTAAGGCCCATGTGCTGATATGAATTCATTACGCTGGCAAATTCGTTTTTGCGTAACAATCCATTGTCAACGAAAATACAATGAAGCTTATTACCAATTGCTTTATGAAGCAACACAGCAGCAACGGATGAATCAACGCCACCCGACAGACCGAGAACAACCTTATCGTCCTGTAACGTATCCTGCAGATTTCTAATGGTTTCGGCAATGAACGATTCCGGCGTCCAGCTCTGCTGACAGCCACAGATATCCACTACAAAATTCTTCAGCAATTGCAGTCCTTCGGTAGTATGATAAACTTCGGGGTGAAACTGAATGCCAAAGGTATCTTCACCCTCTGCCTCAAATGCACCAATGCTGACATCGTGTGTGCTTCCGGTTATCGTATATTTCTCCGGCAATCGCACAATGGTATCACCATGTGACATCCAAACCTGCATACCACTGTTCATACTGCCAAACAAACGACTCGAGGGTACAGTTATATCAAGTGAAGCCCGGCCATATTCACGGCTATCTGACGGTGCAACCTCACCACCAAAGTAATGCGAAAGGTACTGGGCACCGTAACAGATACCCAACAGCGGCAGTTTCCCTTTTACAGCTGTCAGATCAGGTTTGGGTGCATTTATATCTCGCACCGACGAAGGACTTCCGGAAAGGATAACCCCCTTAACCCCACTGTCGATCTTATTTGCTGAATTAAAAGGCCATATCTCACAATATACATTTAATTCTCTAACCCTGCGCGCGATCAATTGGGTGTATTGCGAACCAAAATCAAGAATAATAATCTTCTCTGTTACCATTTGTGTTACTCAGTTTAATGGGCAAATATATTATAATTATAGGTGCCGGCCCAGTCTTTCCTGTTTCAGTTCATATCTATCACCATCGGCCACCGCATAGGTTTCAGGAAAGATATCCCTGGCTTCTTTAAGCAGGCCGTTGATGCTTTTATAACGGGTGGAAAAATGACCAATAAGCAGTTTGCCAACCCCAGCCTTTTTGGCCAGATTTGCAGCCTGGGCAGAGGTTGAATGGCCGGTAATTTTAGCCAGTTTTTTATCTTTTTCGGAAAAAGTAGCCTCAAAATAAAGCATATCCATGCCGGAAAGTGCGGGAACCAACTTTGAAAAGCAGGATGTATCTGTACAAAAGGCGTAAGACCTTGGTTTTATCGGAGGGAGAGTGAGTTCTGCATTGGGAATAGTTTCACCGTCAGTACCAGTCAGGTCCATTCCCTCCTTGATGCGCCTGATTTCGCGTATACCCAAATTATACTTTTCAATGGCCTCCTTACGCAAGTTTAATAACGCTGGTTTTTCCCTGAAGATGAACCCGGCCACCGGCACACTATGCCGCAAAGGCAACAGCTCAACAGTCATATGCTTATCGCTGTATATTTCTGTTTGTTTTACAGCTACAAATGGATGAAATACAATTTGGTATGTCATGCCTTCGCCAAAATAACGCCGGTAGTGGTCAATGGTAACTTCAAGGTTTTTGTGGGCATAAACATGCAAGTCGTTCTTTCGGCCCAGTAAGGTATACGACGAAAACAAACCAAAAAGGCCAAAAAGGTGATCACCATGCAGGTGACTGATGAATATATGGTTGATTCTGGCAGGGTTAATCCCGAAACGACGGAGTTGAATCTGGGCGCCTTCACCACAATCAATTAAAAAAAACCGCTCA
>JAFGKY010000040.1 GCA_016928305.1 Bacteroidales bacterium | reverse complement strand
GCCATGAAATAAATCTGTATAAAAATCCTTTATGTTTTCACTATTATTTGTTATTCTTCCGATAAAATAGGTATGTGAGTCACTGGTTGGCAATGTAAAACCAATTGCTCTGGTAAAATTGATATAGTATGCTCTTGATGAAAGCGGTAATTTCAGGCGTTCACCCAATTGTTTTCCCGAATTTGAAAATATTCTTACTCCATTCAGATTAAAGTCCTGTTTGTTACTTGTAATATAAATTCTTTTCTGAATATTAAGCCTGTCTATCCAGTTTGCATGCGCTTCCTGGTTAACAGCTGCAGCATTAATGATTAGATTATCAAATAAGTTACTGTCAAGGTCAGCTAATAAGCTGTCTTTCACCAGCCTTTCGAGGTAGTAATTGCCGAGGCTGTGCAAAAACAAACTGAGATGATAGGGCTTCTCATGCCATTGATGTTTTTTCTTATATTCCTGTAACAACAATAACAACTCCTTGAATTTTACAACGCCTGATGCTGCATTTATTTTTGAATTGTTGAAGTTTTTTAATCCATTACCCTTCTCTATTTTTGAAGGCCAGCTGAATACCAGTACTTTAATATGATGAAGGTTTTGAATCTCTAAGCCTCTTATTACTGCATCTGAAAATGTCTTGCGATCACCATGCACAAAAACAAGCCAGTCATTGTAAGCCTCTGATAATGCCATGTAATCATCAAAGGTTTTTATCTTATTGCAATAAATGCTGTCTGCGGTATGTTTGTATTCATAAATTTTCAAGGGCTTGTTGAAATCAATATAATTTAGCAGCATAAGGCAATCGTCTGAAAAAGTGTCATTTAACCGGTTTGTAATCACGGGAAGAGAAGGATCACTGAAAGTAACAGGTTCACGTACACTTTTGCTGCTTTGGCAAAAGATAACATATTGAAAGATAACATTCCAGCAAAAGAGAAGTATAAGTTTTGTTTTATTCAAAATCGTTGCTTCAAATTTGTTCTCCTAATATAAGATTTTTTATTTAACTGGGAATAAAAGTATCTCACATTATGCTTACTCACAAAAAATTCTTAATAGGAAAAAGTAGTCATCCGATACCCTGGCAGGGTGGGGGAAGTAGTTATTATGAAAGGCCGTTCTATTTGAATATTTGATCAACTTCAGACAGCATCAGTCTGGCCTGATTTTGAAAATTGAGTATTCCTTTTTTGATTTGTCATAAAAGATTTTAATTTTTATATTTATTCTTCTTTTTTTGAACTATAACCTAAAGTTAATGCAATGATTTTCTCAAATTTTTTATCGGGATGTTTTTCATCGTGTGGCAGAATAATACCAGCCTTGCTGCTTTTCACAACAGCTAATATAGGATTAAACCATGCTCAGCAACCGGCCTTCCCCGGAGCTGAAGGATATGGTAAGTACACATCCGGAGGGCGAGGCGGAACGGTATACGAAGTTACGAACCTCAAAGATTCGGGTCCGGGTTCCCTGCGTGATGCCGTCAGCCAACCGGGCAGAACCGTGGTGTTCAGGGTTTCGGGCGACATCGAGCTGCTTTCCCAGCTGGTGATCATGGGAAATATGACCATCGCGGGTCAGACTGCCCCGGGTGACGGCATCTGTGTACGCGATTATCCTACGAAAGTAAGCGGCGACAATGTGATCATCCGGTACATAAGGTTCAGACTTGGCGACAGGTATAAACTGTCATCGGACGCTTTTAATATCAATGACAGGACAAATGTAATTCTCGATCACTGCACCATGAGCTGGGGCCTTGATGAATGCTTCTCTGCCTATGGCAACAATGATGTAACCATTCAGTATTGCATCATCGGTGAGGGCCTGGATCTCAACGGCCATTCCATGGGAGGGCTGTGGGGAGGGTATACCACCTATCACCATAACCTTATCCATACTAACCACAGCCGTCACCCGAAATATGCTTATACTTATGATGAAGATATCACCGACTCGCGCAACAACGTTATCTATAACTGGGGGGATGACAACAGCGCGTATACGAGTCCCACCGGCAGGGTGAACCTGGCGAACAATTACTATAAAGCAGGACCGGCCACTAATGCATCTATCAGGGACAGGATCGTGCAGGGTGAACCCACGAAAAGGATGTATATAACCGGTAATTATGTTGCAGGATATCCTGCAGTCACCGCCGATAACTGGCTTGGCGTTGACCCGCTGAACGGCGGCGTACCCATACGATACGATGTGCCTTTTACGGTTCCGGTACCCCTGCCGGAGCAATCAGCCCTGGATGCTTATGAGGAAGTCGTTCAGCATGCAGGTGCATCCTTCCCGGTAAGGGATGATGCCGATAACCGGGCCATCAAAAACCTTACGGACAGTACTGGTTTTATTCTCATCCGTCAGAGCGATGCAGGAGGATTTCCGAATTTATACAGCGCACCGGCACCGGTTGACACCGATCACGACGGTATGCCGGATGATTATGAAACAGATGAAGGTTTGAATCCCAATGACGACACCGACAGGAACGGAGACAAAAACGGAAACGGCTACACAAACCTCGAAGATTATATTAACGGTCTTGTTGTATTTGAAAGAAAATTTCCCAGGCCTGGTTTCCTTACAACACAGGCTATTGCGGAGGATAAAGTAAAGCTGTCATGGTATGATCTGAATGACGATGAAAACGGATTCATTATTGAGCGGTCAACCGACAGCATTAATTTTACCGTTGCGGATACGGCTGCTCCGAACGGCACTCAGTATACCGACACTGTCCTGATCCCTGAAACAACCTATTATTACAGGATACGTTCATTTAACGATACTACGGTATCGGATTATGTATACTCGGAAAGCAATACCACGTTTAAATCGGGTGCTCTGCCGGATAAAGCCATCCTGGTATACCCGGCGGATAATGCTCAGGATCTGCCGGTTACTGGTGTCAACCTTCAGTGGCAGCCGGGTAATTACACACTTACCTACGACATCTATGTCGGAACCAGTGAAACCACACTTGAATTAAAGCAAAGCAATTACACTTCAACCAGCTTTAATACAGGGTCACTCGACTTTGCCAGCGATGTGTACTGGAGAATCGATGCCGGTAACAGCCTTGGCACTACAACCGGAGATGTCTGGAAGTTTTCAACCCTGGAAGCAGCATTACCCGAATTGCTCGGATACTGGCCTTTTGATGAGACGGCCGGAAATGTGGTCTACGATTCAACAGAGAACGGGAATGACGGAACCTTGAAAAATATCGATAATTTGTTACGGTTGGACGGACCATTTGGCGGAGCTATAAGCTTCAGCAATTCCAATTCAGACGGTTGCATTGAGATCCCTCATCAGCCGGAACTCGCCTTTGATTACGACCCGTTTTCCATATCCTTCTGGATGCGTCTTGATTCCATTACCGACGCAAGCACATATATTATACATAAGGGATCACATAACGCTGAGGCGGGAACAGAGAAGAATGGAAAATGGTTCGGACTTGAAATGAGAAATGGTGTATTTCGCTTTGCCGTAGATGATAACGATAAAAAAACTGAACTTTCTTCTTCGACATCAAGTTTTGTCACCGGTGAATGGGTGCATGTGGTCATCATAAGAGATGTTTACAAGAAAAAGCTATGGATGTATAAGAACAACATGCTGAATACACAGGCAAACGACAATACCACCGGGGTTGCATGCGATCTGCCTTTGTTGATCGGCAACTCCGATTTTGAGCCAACTCCTTATTATGGTGAAATCGATGAACTGGTGATTTGTAAGCATATCTTTACAGCGGGTGAAATTGACAGTTTATACCGGTTCAATAAGATCCCGACATTGCCGTACATACCTTCCGGCATACATACTGCAGATATTTTGCTGACTGGTTTGCATGTTTATCCAAATCCTTTTTCAGACAAGATTACCATCGATTTTACCAATGGTGTCCAAAATCATATTTTTGTTGAGATCTATAATTCAACAGGACAGCTTGTTTACAACATGAAAAAAGCGGTGATCCCGAATACACGTAACAGGATTACCTGGGCTCCGGCTCGATCAGAGGCAGGTGATGGGCTGTACCTAATTTTAATAAAGGACAGTCATGGCATTGTGTCAGGAAATCAAAAGATAATGAAAATCAAATAATTAACTTAATCCCTATCTATTATGACAAAATCAGTTACATACCATTGGTTTCAGACCCGTTGTCTGAGGTATTGCTTTTTCGTGTGTATTGTTGCTCTATTCACGCAATTTTCATTTTCGCAGGATTATAAATTTGAGCAAACGGATGATCCTCATCGATTGGTTGTTATAGAAGCGGAAAATTTCAGTTCCAATACACCCAACGGCGATGTTGCCTGGATGCTGACGGATTCACCGGTTGATTTCTCGGGACAGGGAGCTATGATGGCGGTCACAGCCAGTCCATTCACCACTGTAGAAACCGTCCTTGCCGGATCCGCCGTGTTAACGTATAAAATAAAGTTCATCAAAGCCGGGGTTCACTATATTTGGGCCCGTGCCAGCAGGACCGGTGGCGGTGATGATTCCTACCATGCCGGCATTAATGGTGTGATAACGGATGAATCCTTGTTCCTGACCTTCCATGAAACCGATTTTGATTATGGTACCTGGGGATGGATCAATTACCATGGAACCGTTGGTCCGGCGAGTGTTGTTATCCCCTCGGCTGGCGTACATGAACTGAATCTTTACATCAGGGAAAACGGGTTCCGGATTGATAAAATACTCCTGACGGAAGATGATACCAGCTCGTACAAACCAGAAGGGATGGGTCCCGATGAGACGCTTGCACAATCTGCCATTCGCGATATAAGCAGGAATAATAACGTTTTTTCAGCCTGGCCGAATCCGGCAAACCGTCAGCTGAAAATTCAACTGAATGACAATAAGTATGCAAATGGAATGGTAAAGATCGTTGACCTTCAGGGCAGGCTGATGCAGGTTATCCGTCTCGACGGCAATCGTTCAACCGTGGTTGATGTGTCAAGACTTGATGCAGGTGTGTATATGCTGCAATATGAGTGTAACAACCGGGTAATAGCCGTTGACAGATTCTTAAAATACTGAAAATTATGGATTTTCACCGGGTGTGGTAAGATTCTCATGGCAACTGCACCCGGTATGGTCAATCCGGAATTCTAAGTCGTAACTTACTCTTTTTTTCATTACTTTCACCGCAAATTTTCCGCACTTCACCGATTTATGCTATCGACTGCAAAAAACAGCACGTAGTTTTATCTCGTAGTTTTCAGATCATTAAAACAAAAAGTTATTTTTTAGTTTTTTTAGTTTATAAATTACAGAACTAAAAAAACAATTGTATATATTTGCGCCCGAAAAAAATAAAAAATATGACTTCGGAGGAAAGAATAAAAAAACAAAAAGAGCTGGTTGAAACAGTGGGCAGGTTGTATGACAAAAAAGGATGGCAACCGGTTTGCGGCCGTATTCTGGGTTTGCTGATCGTAATGGACAAGGAACAATACACCTTTGATGAGATCGTGGAAGAACTTCAGATAAGCAAAAGTTCAGCCAGCAATGCATTGCGTATGCTTGAAATTTCTGGTATGGTGGAATATTCGACCATACCCGGTGACCGGAAACGCTATTTTCATATTAAGAAACTCAATCGGTTTTCTTTAATTGACGAACACCTGGTAAAGCTGAAGGATTCAAGGGACTTTCTTCGGCAGGTGTTGGAACATAAGGGAAACAAAAATTCAGGAAATGCCCTGATGATCAAAGACCTGATTGATATACTCAATTTTTTTCTGAAGAATTTTGAAAAGTTAAAAAATGATTATACTGCTAATATATAATAACATGTATAGTTCTTTTAGTTAAAAAGTGAATTAACAAAACAGACTAAGTGTATACAAAATGAAAGTGAAGCAATTATTTCTTATGACCCTTGTGCTGGCAGGTAGTCAATTGCGGGCACAGGAACAGCAACCCTTCAGGCTGACGTTGGCACAAGCCCGTGAATATGCCCTTCAGCATAACAAGATATTGCTGAATGCCAGGGATCAGGCTGTTTCTTCCAAGGAAAAGATCAGGGAATCCATAGCACAGGGATTACCCCAGGTTAATGGCAGTCTGGATTATATGACTTATTTCAACTATGAGATGGAATTCAGTTTTGGCGGTGGGGAGGGTGGCATTGATGTCACACAGCCTCCGTTCAGCGAATTGCCTTATGATGATGGGGACAGGGAGATTCTTTTAATATTGGGAAGCATGTTTGGTTCCTCCGAACCCATTATTATGGATGATCAGCTGTCCGGTCAGGTTCAGATATCCCAGCTCATCTTCAGCGGTCAGTATATTTTTGGCATTAAGGCGGCCAAGATAGCCCGCCAGCTTGCTGAACAAAGCGTAGTGGCCAGTGAACTCGATATAAAGGAAAATGTTACCAATTCTTATTATATCATCCTTACTACAGAACAGACATTAGAGATCATTGGCGAGAATCTTGCCAATTTAACAAAGATACAGCAGCATACGGAGAATCTTTATAAGGCAGGTGTTGCGGAAGAAACCGATGTTGATCAGCTGAGGATCACTGTAAGTCAGCTGAAGAATACGCAGAAGGCGCTGGAAAGAATGAACCAGCTGAATTATAACGTGCTGAAATTTCAACTGGGTGTGGCACCGGATGCAGAAATAACCCTCGTTGATGATCTCGATAGGCTTATGGAGTCCATTGACAGTCAGTCAGCCCTGATGACCGATTTTGACATTACGAAAAATATCAATTATAGGCTTATGGAATCGCAGGTAGCGCTCAACAAAAAGCTGCTGGACATACAGAATATGTCTTACGCACCAACCATTGCCGGTTTTTACAGCTATACCGAGAAATTCATCACAACGGCATTTGACCTCACACCCAACCACCTGGCCGGTTTCAATATGTCGGTGCCAATTTTTTCAGGTGGAATGCGGAGAGCACAGGTAGCACAGGCAAAGATCAATCTTAACATTTCCCGGCGTAACCAGGAGATGGTGAAGGATCAGCTCGAAACCCAGAAAAGACAGTTGCTGTTCAATTATCAGAATGCACTGGAGAACTTCAACACACAAAAAGAGAACGTGGCAGTTGCCGGGCGGGTATACAAAAGCATACAAAACAAGTACCAGCAGGGATTAGCCTCCAGTCTTGATCTGACACAGGCGAACAGCAATTACCTGAACGCGGAAAATAATTACCTGTCTTCTGTTTTGACAATGTTGCAGGCACAGACATCCCTCGATAAACTTTTTAATTTACTATAAATAAACATATTGCATAACTAAAAAATACATATAATGAAAAGGCTTATTCCAGTTTTAATTGCAGTTGCCGTTATCGCTTCCTCATGCAGCGAAAAAACAACAAAAGAGACTGCTGTTTCTGACTTTGACACCACCGTATACCCTGTAAAAATAATGGTGCTCGAGAAACAAAAAATTGCCAGAAACATTGAATACACGGCCAACCTCATGGCGTATGAAGAAATCCATTATGCCCCGGCTTCCCCCGGACGCATTGAAGAAATGAACGTGGAAGTCGGAAGCCGTGTCAGCAAAGGTGATGTCATTGCCCGCATGGACAGGACCCAGCTCATGCAGGTCAGCGAGCAGCTGCAGAATGCCCGTTCCAATTTTGAACGCATGGATACCCTGTACAAGCTGAACAGTATATCCCAGCAGGCTTATGAGGCAGCAAAAACCCAGTATGAGGTGCTGAAGGCAAATGCTGATTTTCTGAACCGCAATACGACACTTGTTTCACCCATCAACGGTATTGTAACGGGCAAATATTTCGAAGCCGGAGAATTATATTCCGGCGTGCCCAACACACCTGCGGGCAAGGCCGCCATTGTGACGCTCATGCAGATAAGCCCGCTGAAGGCCAAAATAAACATCACCGAAAGCTATTTCCCGCTGGTCAAAAAAGGAATGAAAGCTGCAGTAAGGATCGACATATTTCCGGACAGACAATTTACCGGTGAAGTCTTCCGGGTTTATCCGACCATCAGTGCCGATACAAGGACGATCCCTGTTGAACTGGTGATTGGCAATCCTGGTGAAGTATTGCGTCCGGGTATGTTTGCCAGGGTTTCGCTTGATCTGGGAGAAGTCAGTTCCCTTATAGTTCCGGCCATTGCAGTAATCAAACAGGAAGGGACGAATGACCGTTATATCTTCCTGTCCAACGGTGATACCACGGCACGAAAAATACTGGTAGAAATCGGAACAAGGTTTGATGATAAACTGGAAGTGGTCTCGAACGAGATAAAAGAAGGCGATCGGATTATCGTTGCCGGACAGGAAAAGCTCATGGAAGGTTCCCGTATTTCAACCGGAGATTGATCGCTTCCTATAGGGAAATTTTAGTGTTCAAAACGAATTAAAGAAAAAAGATATGAGCATATATGGAAGTGCAGTAAGAAAACCCGTAACAACCATCATGTTGTTTCTGGCCGTGATCGTCTTCGGGATCTATACCTTTGTCAGGTTGCCGGTTGATTTTTATCCGGAGATGGAGTTCCCGGCTATCATGGTATTCACCAGTTATACCGGGGCTAATGCTGCAGATGTTGAAACCAATGTTTCTGAACCCCTGGAAAATGCTTTTAACACGGTCAGTGACCTGAAGGAGGTTTATTCGACATCACGGGATAATGTGTCGCTGGTGATACTGGAATTCGAGTTTGGAACCGACCTCGATGCGGCTGCCAACGATGTAAGGGATGCACTGTCGCTTTATTCATCTTATTTGCCTGAAGAGGCAGAGGATCCCGTCGTCTTTAAATTCAGTACAAACATGATGCCGATCCTGTTTTATGCCATCACGGCTGAGGAAAGTTATGCAGGCATCAAAGACCAGCTGGAAGAAAAAATCGTAAACCCGTTGAACCGTATCGAAGGGATCGGATCGATAAGCCTGATTGGTACACCCACCCGTGAAGTTGCGGTGAATATCGATCCGCGAAGGATGGAAGCCTATAACCTGACGGTTGAGCAGATCGGGAACATCCTCCGGGCTGAAAACCTGAACATGCCTTCGGGAAATGTTGAAATGGGTCAGATGAATTATCCACTCCGGATCCAGGGCGAGTTCCAGGAAAGTGACCAGATCAGGAACATCGTGCTGGGGAACTACCAGGGGAAGACCATCTATATGAAAGATGTAGCCACGGTCAACGACTCGATAAAGGAAATGAGCATTGACGAAAAGATCAATGGCAAAACGGGGATTCGTATGATCATCCAGAAACAATCGGGTGCAAATACAGTGAAGATTGCCCGGGAGGTCAACAAGGAACTTGCTAAGCTTCAGAAGACCCTGCCTTCCGATGTGGAGATCATGACCATCTTTGACACCAGCGATTTTATTACCCATTCTATCAATAACCTGTCGGAAACACTGATGTTCGCTTTTTTGTTTGTGGTATTGGTGGTTATTTTCTTCCTGGGGCGCTGGAGAGCTACATTTATCATTGTGCTCACCATCCCGATATCCCTGATAGTGGCCTTTATCTACCTGGGGATCTCCGGCAATACGATCAATATTATATCATTGTCTGCCTTATCCATTGCCATCGGCATGGTGGTTGACGATGCCATCGTGGTGCTGGAAAACATCAGCCGGCACATAGAACGCGGAAGTACCCCGAGGGAAGCGGCCATATATGCCACCAACGAAGTGTGGCTGGCCATTATTGCTGCCACCCTCACCATTGTGGCGGTGTTTTTCCCCATGACCATGGTAGGCGGACTGGCTGGTATTATGTTTCAGCAGCTGGGGTGGATCGTAACCATTACCATCCTTACCTCAGCGGTTGTGGCCATAACCCTTACACCCATGCTCAGTTCGAAATTGCTGAAGCTGGAATCCAAGCGTAAAAAACCGGGTCGTTACAGTCACGAGCGTATTGTGGTTCCTTTGCTTAACAAATTCGATGCCTTTTATGTAAAAACGCTGGACTGGTGTTTGCATCATAAGCGCATCGTGATATTCGGATCCATCGGTATTTTTGCCCTTTCCCTGATCCTTGCCGGATTCTTTGTAAAAGCTGAATTCTTTCCGCAGGCTGACCAGGGTCAGGTTACGGTACAAATTGAATTATCACCCGGAACAAGGGTGGATGAAACGATAAAAATCGCACGAAAGATCGATGCATATATCGAAGAAAACATACCGGAAAAAGAACTGGTATCAACCTCCGCCGGTTCGTACGAAGAAGCCGGCTTTGCCGCCATTTTCATGAAATCAGGTTCCAACATCATTAATATTACCATAGCGCTGGTCACCTCTTCCGAAAGGGAGCGTTCGGATGTGGAGATTGCAGACAACCTGCGGTCTTACCTTGCCACCATCCCCGAAATTGTGAAATTCACCTGTGTTGCCGGAGAGGGAGGTATGTCCATGAATAGCAATACGGTGGATGTTGAAATATTCGGATACGATTTTGAACAGACCACGGCACTGGCCAATGAAATAGCTGAAAAAGTCAAAAAAATAAAAGGCGCCAGGGATGTTACCATCAGCCGTGAGAAATCAAAACCCGAACTCAGGATCCTGCTTGACCAGGAGAAGATGTCACAAAATGGCCTTAACACGGCCACTGTGTCAGCTATTATCCGTAACCGGGTGGTAGGGATGACCGCTTCACAGTACCGCGAAGCTGGTAATGAATATGACATTGTGGTAAGGTTCACAGAAGACTACCGGAATTCAATAACCGACATTAAAAATATTGCAATACCTACGGTAACAGGATTTGTGAGGCTGGGTGAGATTGCCTCCCTCGAAGAATTCTGGGCTCCCCCTAACATAGACAGGCAGAGACGTGAGCGGATCGTCACCGTTTCTGTTACTCCTTACAAAGTATCCACAGGAGAACTGGCGGCAAAGATGAAGGACGAGGTGGATAAGACCGATATCCCTCCCGGAATAATGGTAGATATCGGCGGAGCCTATGAGGATATGGGAGAAACCTTTGGCGACCTGGGACTGTTGTTGCTGCTGAGTCTGCTGCTGGTTTATATCGTTATGGCATCGCAGTTTGAATCACTGAAAATGCCGCTGATCATTATGGTATCCATTCCCTTTGCCTTTACCGGCGTCATTTTGGCCCTGATGATCACAGGTAACAGCCTGAGCGTTATTGCGGCCCTTGGTGCTGTTATGCTCGTGGGTATTGTCGTTAAGAATGCCATCGTGCTGATCGACTTCACCAACCTGATGCGTGACAGGGATTATGAACTTGATGAAGCGATCAAACGTGCGGGAAGGTCGCGTTTGCGCCCCGTGCTGATGACCACTTCCACCACCATTCTGGGTATGCTGCCCCTGGCTTTAAGTACGGGCGAAGGCTCGGAAATATGGAGCCCGATGGGTATTTCGGTGATCGGAGGGCTGCTTTTCTCTACCATCGTTACTATGGTCATCGTCCCCGTGGTTTACCGGGTTGTGGTCAGAAGTTCGGAAAAACGGCACGGAAGGGAAACGGAAGAACTGGAATTCATGGAAGCATAATACAATAGGAATATGAAAGCAGTAATGATTATCTATAACCAGGCACTCACCGAAAAGGTTGAGTATATGCTTGAGAAATTGAATATCAGGGGTTTCACAAGGTTCCCTACGGTAATGGGCACCGGAACAACCGATGGTGAACCCCGCATGGGAACGCATACATGGCCCGAGATCAATGCCGCCACCCTTACCATCGTCAACGATGATATTGTGGATACGGTTCTTAACAAGGTAAAAAAGATGGATGCCATCAACCACGAAGTGGGGATCAGGGCATTTGTGTGGAATGTGGAGAAGATGAGCTAGGAGAGGGGGTCGGGGGGTGAGGCTTTTTTTTAAAACTTATATTCTACTCCGAGATTACAGCTGATCCTTTGCAGGACACCATCGTTTCGATAATAAAGTTCTTTAAGAAAGTAGGTATACCTGGGCTCCAGCGTAATACCAAGGTGTTTGCCAAGGTTGTACTTCACAATGATCGCTCCTGTGGGACCTGTATATGTTTTTGTATAATCCGGGTCGATGAATTTGAATTTTGACGTCCACCCGTCATCTGTCAATTTGGTGCTCTGGTAATGATCAGCCACCCATTCGATATGGTAGCCTGCACTTAAGTAAAAATCAAATTTATTTGCAGAAACAAGCCTGCAATCGAGCGAAGGTAAAACATTTAACGAACTGATCCTCATACTGGCTTCGGTGTATAATCCGATTTCCGTGGAAGTAGGTATCGGTTTTTCCCCGTAGGTGAACTGCACATAATTGAAGCCGACACGAAACCTTACTCTCTTGCCCAGCGTAATACCGGCATTCAAACCGGCATTGAAATCGGTCGTACCCTCAAATTTTTCATATCCGTAACCGCTGTAATACTTATTGATATTATAATCATACCCGATGTTCAGGTTAATAAAAGGTCTTACCTGGGAATACACCGGGGCAATGAACAGTGCAATTACACATGTTGAGATCAACCTTTGAACGGGATTCATCCTGCAAAATTGAATCTTGTTTTTTATAATCATGCTATTGACCGCTTTATTTTTGGTGCTGTAAATTTAACAGTTCTGTATTATTAACGAACAGGTTTCTTTTCAACTTTTTCAATTTATTATCAAGCTGCCTGTAACCGGGCTTTTCGACAGATCGGGTTGATTTAAGAGAAGTCCCCGTTACGGCTTCAATAGCCGTTGCCAGCATAGGATCTTCTGTACTGCCAAATGGTTTGGCTTCAATGATGTTATCCTGCATTTCCTGATCCGGTTGCAACCCGTTTCGGAAGTCGGTATAACCCTGCGCGTTGGCATATTTTATCACGATCGGCATCATAGCCCAGTTGTGTTTGGGGGGTGTGTCAAAATCATAGATCAACCAGGAACCGGTGTACTTCCCGTAGGTCCATTCACCAATGACCGTCACATCCATATAGGGTTTCAGCCCTATGATGAGCAATTCGCTTGCAGACGCTGTATAATAAGTTGTCAGAAAATATACCCGGCTGAGGTTTATATTGTGTGCACTGGCCGGTAATTTACAGATGAGGTTTTCTGAATCAGGGCCTTCCTCCTTCTCAAGATACGATTGAAGAAGACTGTTATAAAGGAAGGTTACGAATGTGTTGGAACCGTTGGCAACACCGGCCGGTGCAATATTCGATGCCAGATGAACGGATGCATCTATTTGCCCGCCCGGATTATACCGCAAATCAACAATAAGATCGGTAACGTTGCCGTTTTTGAACCTGTCAAACGCCAGATCAAGTGTTGCAAGAAATTCATTGTTATCTCCGGTAATAAATCCAGTATAAACCATATAACCTATTTTCTTGTCGGCAATTGAGAATATCGTATCATAGATCAGCGGATCTGCAGTGATGGTGGTGGCCGTCAGGGTAATCGATCTCCCGGCATCGTAAATGGTATTGTTGGCATACATTCCCAGTCCTGCTGTATAGCTGTTCTGGCTGTATAGATCATAATAATTACCGGTATCCATGGTCTCGCCGTTGATGGTAAGGATTATATCCCCGCGTTTTAATCCCGCCTTGCTCGCCGGTGAATTTGGATATACATATTCCACAATGATAAATACCTTGTTGGTATTGCTGAATAAACCAAATGCAGGAGAATAGCCCATTGAAACAGGAGTGCCTGAGAATTCCGCGCTGAGCGATGCATAATCGTCGGTGATATACGACCAGCTGTCTTCGGGTTCATAAACCAGTTCATAAAAAAAGGCTTCCGGGTCGGTCTTTTTCCGGATATCGACAACCGTGGGCAAGGTTTCATTCCAGAAATACACATCCTTCATCCAGTCATATATCCACTGGGAGATCTCAATTTTTGCTGCCTGGTCTTCATCATCGTCATCCTTATTGCAGGTTACCAGCGTCAACACCAGCACAACGGAAAACAGAATGAATTTTGCAGGTACGATCCTGTTGAAAACAGTATATAAGGTATTGGATAGGATTGCCATATAATCGTTCGCTTATTTCTTACCTGCTGCTCTGTCAGATGATAAAAATACAATAAAAAAGAAAACTCATTTCTTAAATTAAGTTAAAAGGCATAAAGGTAACCAATATATTAAAAAGACAAATTGAATCAAAGGGCAGACAAACAGAGTAATAATTTCCCTGACCGCAATATATTTTTATCGTCAGCTGAAGCTGACGGCAATAGATGCTGTAAAAATCACATCTATTGCCGTTGGCTTCAGCCAATGGACTGAAAAGCTTGATTCCCTTCACTCCCCGGTCATTATCATCTTCTTTATATCACAATGCCTGTTATTGATCGTCAACCTGCAGAAATAAATACTCCTGCTGATTTCTTTTCCTGAAACATCAACAGCATCCCATGATATCTCATATTTGCCAACATCATGGTGATTATTTACCAGCGTTCTGACAGGTTGCCCCAGCATGTTCAGTATTTGTACCGAAACCATACAGGGTTCACCGATGGTATAGGTTATATTGACCCTATCGGTGAACGGATTGGGATAAATACCGGACAATGCTGTTAAGGGTGTTGCGGGTTGATCAAATATACCGGAAACGGTAGTGGGCTTAACGGTTATTTCATCGAGGTTACCGAAATCACCTCCCGTGGCAGCAAAACGTATGGTGTTGGTAAATCCGGGATTCAGGACAATGACAACACTGTCATATACATACGTTGTCCATCCGGCAGTGGTCTTCATGGTCAGGCTTTGTGCAACGTCGTTGACAACGAGCGATCCGGTGCGCGATGTATTTCCCATGGCATACCTGTACACCAGCATATAATTTCCACCTGCATCTCCTCCGATATGGATAAAGTCAATGGTGCTGGTGGCCGCAAAATTATAAAATCCGGTACCGTTGAAACCGAGATTGTTGTTGTCGATGCTCCCTCCCGAAATGATCCCTTCATTCTCCTGCAGATAGGTAACCGGACCGGCGGTAACGGCAATCTCTTCTGAGAAGAATGATTCAACAGCGTTACCGTCAACCGATGTTACCCTGAAGTAATAGGTTGTATTATTTGTCAGGTTGATATTCTGGAATTCGCTTTCGGTTACCGGATTTAGATTTAATTTGATATAACCGCTTCCTGATGTTTTTGAACGATATATGTTGTAACCGACAACATCATCAGTGGTATTGGCATTCCAGAATAATTTAACTTTCTTGTTGTCATTTCTTGCGTACAGTTCTGTCGGGGCAGCGGGACGCAAGGTAGGAACAGCTTTAATAACATCGGAATCACGCGATTCATTGCCCAGTGTGTCAACAGCAGTAACCTTATAAAAATAGCTGACATCGTTGGTGACGACAGAATCAACATAGGCGTTTGCAAAAATCAAGGTGTCATTGAGCCTGATGAAATTTCCTTCCGTAACTTCTGAACGGTAGAGATTATAACCCGCCAGATCGGGTTCAATGTTGTTGTCCCATGTCAGTTTGACGGTATCATTCAGGTCCTTTGCAGTAAGATTATAAGGTGGTATCGGGGGGCGCAGACTGTCAGGCAGAAACATCTCCGGGCTGAGATAAAATCCCAGGTGAGGAGGCTGGTTATAGGCAACATTCTGCCAGGCAATGCCCATCCTGTATACATGATCATGCATTAAAGTAGTAAGGCGATATCCTGTAGGAATGATTGTGGTATATATCCATAATGCTGAACTGTTGGTTGTGCGGAGAATAACCTCTTCTCTCCAGTCGCCCAGGATATCCGCCTGCAGGCATGGATTTCCTTTTGAATCGTTATTCGAATATGTCCCTGTTGCCGTTAATAAGTTTGCTCCGTTATATTTTGTTATGGTTGGTATACCTACTCGAGTTACATCATTAAAGTTGTGATCGAGCAATTCTCTCTGAAGATCGCTATCCCACCAGATTACATAGTTACTTGATCCCGGTGCATAACCAACCTTTTCATTTTTAGCACTGCGCAGACCATCGGTTCCTCCCCAGCATTCCATTCCGGGTACTGAAGCGATAAGGTCGGCAGCAACACCTCTTCCGACATCGGCTGGGCCAGTACCCCATATTATCGCTCCTGTTTTTGCATCCAGCAACGCAGATCCTACGGCTGCATTTTCATGAATGCCCCATACTTCCAGTCCCTGCCGGGTGGGATCAATATCCGATACATGCATGGCATCGCCATGGCCCAGGCCGGTTGTCCATAAACCGGTTCCGTCATCGTCAATGGCGCAGGATCCGTAAATGATTTCGTCCTTTCCGTCATTATCCACATCGGCAACGCTGAGGTTGTGATTGCCCTGACCTGTATAAGCAGAATTTTCGCCGGTCTTATCGGCATTGAAAGTCCATCGATGGGTGAGGGCATTATCACGGTAATCCCAAGCGGCCAGCACGGTTCTTCCCAAACTACCGCTTCTGCTGAGATAATAACCGCGGCACATGACCACACTCGGCCTTGATCCGTCGAGGTAAGCAATGCAGGCCAGGAAGCGGTCGACACGGTTGCCATCACTATCGCCCCATGAGCCTACATTGCCGCGAGGCGGTATGTATAATGTAGTGGCAAGTTCATAGCCGTTTTCACCGCTGAAGATGGTAAAGTATTCAGGGCCTGTCAGTATATAACCGCTTGTATTCCGGTAATCGGCTGCATGATTGGCTGAATCGGCGGGGCCTGACTTTATAAAGTTACCGGATCCATCTTTTGTTCCCGGGGCAGTCTTACAGGCGACTTCGGCTTTACCGTCGCCGTCAAGATCGTATACCATGAATTGAGTGTAATGGGCTCCGGCCCTTATATTAATTCCCAGGTCGATTCTCCACAAATGGGTTCCGTCAAGTTCATACGCATCGAGGATCACATTGCCGGTATATCCGCTTTGTGAATTGTCTTTGGAATTGGAAGGATCCCACTTCAGCACGATCTCATATTCTCCGTCCCCGTCCAGATCGGCCGTGCTGCAGTCATTGGCATTGTAAGTATAGGCAGTACCTCCGGGAACCGTACCTCCCGCCGGAATTTGTAACGGGACGCTGCGATAGTTCGTGTTCCATGGCGTAACCGTATCTGAACTGACCTGTTCAACGCCGCCAAGCACAGGTATTACGTGGTAAGTATCCAGACTGGTACCGTTGCTGTCGATATAGTTGGTGGAATTCACCACCAGGGTATCATTTATTTTTATATCTCCGCGATAAACGTTAAAGGCGATGGTATCGGGATCGGTGGCCAGCAGACGCCAGCTGATAAAAACACTTGTGTCGGTGGTTTTGACGGCGACAATGCCCCTGTCAATGTCCTCTATCTGATACTGACCCGACACATTGCCGGTGAAAGCAATAACCAAGAAGATCGGTATGAGAGATAATCGTATGATCTGCCTTCCGGCTTTTAAGAAATATATCAGGCTAATAATTTCCCCAGGTATTTGTCCGGATTGAAAAGCCCTGCATCTTTTTTGTGCTTCCATCATATTATCATATAAAGAGTGATTTATTCGAATTATCATGATATTGCTTCAACAGTATAAAGGTATTAAATCTATCTTTATTCTCAACACAGACTTTCATGTTGTATAATCAATTCGTTATTCATGACGGATGGCTCGCAATGACTCAGGGTTTGGTCCAAGCGGAAGCTTGACCCAGTTAAGTCAGGGAAGAAACACTGTCAGCTTGCCAAATAACAAAAGAAAGAGGTTGTCTTTCACAGTCCCGGAATATGGGACTGTGAAGACAACCTCTGAACTTAAAAAGCAACTACTGTTTAATGAACTTCGTGGTTACGATCTCACCGTTCATTTCAAGCTGTATGATGTATAAGCCATTCCTGAACGAGCTGATGTTAATCATCGCTTTGCTGTCGTTGATCACTCTATTATAAACAAGCTGGCCAACGGTGTTCATAATACTGATGGTAGTATTTCCTTTGAGTCCGTCGATGGTCAGATTGTCAAAAGCCGGATTCGGGAACAATGAGATACCGGCTACACTTGCATCTTCAAAACCTGTTCCTTCAAGGATAATGGTAACCTTGTAAACCGGGCCTTTCCATAGGTTCTCGGCAGTAGCAAAGAAACTGACAACCGTGGTGTCTTGTGTGATCCAAACGGTATCCGGTCCGGTTACTGTTGCCAGAGCGTGATTTGCAACAGCCGTGAATTCAACGAATTCGGTGCCCTCCGGAGCGAGTACCTGGTACTCAAGGACATCGGCACTAAATGCCGGACTGATTGCCGGATAGGAAGTTATCAGTTTCATGGATGCATCGGCCGAAACGTAATATATAGGTTCGACCACCGGATTACCGGTAATTCTCATGATCTCTCCAAGGTAAGCAGCCTGTGCGCTGGCTGTTAAATTGAAGTAGTTCGCCGGTCCGGCATTGTCATTACCAAAGCCAAAGTAGGTTCTCAGACCGCGGGCCGTATCGGCTGCTCCTTCGTAGAATGCCACGTCTGCATCGAATCTCACTACCAGCGGTATATTCTCACGGAATACTACCTTGGTGCCGTTTGTCTGTATGGTATCATTCAGGCTGAGGTAGTCATCAGCTCCGTATGTCCATTCGGATATTGAATCGGCATCGAAAACAGAGTAGGCAAAGATCAGATCGGCAGGATCAGCAGCTTTCCCTTCAAAAATAACTGCCTCATTAACCTGATTCGCAGTTCCGCTTTTGAACCAGTTAAGCCTGGTGCTACGAGCAATAAATTGTGAATTCAGGATTGTGGGAACCGTCAGGTTATTCCAGGTAACACGTGTGGCGGAATCCGAACTTCCAAAGTCTCCACTGTTATTACTACGTCCGATAATAACCACATCGGCGGCATTCAGCATATCGATCGTATCCTGAGCTACACTCTTAAGTCTCTTGCCAGCCGGCAGGGTTAGTTTCTCAGCCATTATACCGTTCTTCAGCAGCCAGTTGAATTGCAGGTCATCTAATGCATCATCGGTAACCAGGATGGCCTTTACTTCGGGAATCAATGCAGGAACCGGAGTGGCCGGAATCGAGAGGCCCAATGCACTGTGTACTGCATTCCTCCATAGGGTAAGACCGGCTGATGACATATTGGTTCCCCTGTCTTTGCAGATGGCACCGAAATTCATGCCGATCACGATCATTCGGGCATTCAGTTTTTCAGAACCAATAGAATCACCTGCAGGAATATCGCTGACGGTACCGACTGTTGCAGTTTCAGGAACTCCCGCCGGCAATGCCAGGCGTGTGCCGAGGGTATCGGTCAGCTTAACGTTATTTGCAAAGTTCATAGCTTTGGTTCGGCTTGTACCACCTGTATCATCAGCCCCGTTTCTAACCAGTTTAACGGTTGAGTCTTCCTCAAAGGTAATTCCTTTAAACAGCGGGTTCGTCTGATTTTCAGGAAGGACCTTCAATCTCAGTTCGCCTTCCAGTTCAGCACCTGATCCTGAGGCACCTCCTGTAAATCCACGGCCATCCCTTAAAGCATAATTTTTGTTGTAGATAAAGGGTACCTCGAATGTTGCAAGGCCTAATGAACCACCTGGCTGGAATACTGCCGAACCTGAATTGAATGATTCCTGGACAATGACGGCATCATAACCTTTTGCCGCCAGGTCAAATACGGAATCAGCAGCTATCAGGTTCAGTTCAACATCCCACTGATTGTTATCTTCACTGAGCATGGTGTAAATTGGATCCGCATCTACCGGGGCGGCTGTTGACACCATAACTTTATCTAACAGTGAGAAGTAACCGATCTTCCATTTATTGTATTTGGCAACGGGGAGATCCGCTACAGGCAATCCGGCAGCCATATAGATTGCATTTCTCCATAAGGTGAGACCGGCATCTGTTATGTTGGTTCCATAAGCGCCGCATATAGCACCAAAGTTCATGCCCAGAGCGATCATCCTGGCCTGGAGGATCTGACCATTACCGACGGTATCGACACTGATCTGTGTTCCGGCAGGAATGTCGTTGAAAGAAACAGTGATATCTGTATGTGCAGGATTGATAACGGCAGGCTTTCCAAGAAGGGTGGTTTCAATTGTATCCTTGGTAGTTGCATCAACAATCACAGCAGCCCTGGCATAATTCAACGCTTTAAACCTGTCGGGATTAACCGATACACCGGCATCGTTGCAGGTAACCTTAACCAGTGCAACCGAATCACCATCGAAAGCTATGCCACTAAACAGTTCATGTGACTGGTTGGCAGCATCAACCCTCAGGTATACGTTACCGTCACCTTCTGTTTCAGCGCCTGTACCGGCAGCATTACCGGTAAGACCACGGCCGTTCCTCATGGCATAGGTCTTGTTATAGACAAAAGGAACGGGGATGGTGTGCAATCCAAGAGCACCATTGGGTGTCAGAATAGCTGCGGAAGAACTATAGGATTCCTGGACAACAACTGCATCGTATGCTGACAGGTCAGCTGTGTCAGTGCCTGATGTAACATTCACCGTAACATCAACATAAGGATCTGACTGCAGCATCCTGATGATCGGATCATTGTTTACACTGGCTGCAGTGGCATCCATGTTTTTCTGATAGGTAAAGTATCCAATATTTGGCCGTTTTGCGTGTTCGGCAGGTGTAGCCGGAACTGCCAGCCCGGCAGCCATATAAACCGCATTACGCCATATGGTAAGACCGGCTTCGGTTATATTGGTACCATAAGCGCCGCAAATAGCGCCAAAATTCATACCCAGGGCGATCATCCTGGCCTGTAGGATCTGACCATTGCCGACGGTATCGACACTGATCTGTGTACCGGCGGAGATGTCATTAATACATACTGTTATGTCAGTATGTGCCGGATTGATCACTGCGGGTACTCCAAGAAGCGTGTTTTCAAGCGTGTCCTTGGTAACAGCATCCACAATGACAGCCTGCCTGGTATAGTTTAACGCTTTATGCCTGTCGGGATTAACCGTTAACCCGGCATCATTGGTGGCAACTTTAAACAAAGCAACCGAATCACCGTCAAAAGTTACCCCTTTAAACAGATCGTTTGCCTGGTTAGCAGCATCGACCCTGAGGTAAAAATATCCTACTCCTTCTGTTTCAGCTCCCGTGCCGGCAGCATTACCGGTTAAACCACGTCCGTTCCTCAAGGCATAAGTTTTGTTATAAACAAAAGGTACTGGGATAGTATGCAGTCCCAAGGCACCCTTAGGCGTCAGAATTGCCGCGGAGGAACTATAGGATTCCTGGACAACAACTACATCGTATCCTGACAAATCAGCTGTGTCAGTACCCGATGTAACATTAACCGTTACCTCCAAGTTGGGATCTGCCTTCAGCATCCTGATAATGGGATCAAGTTGCACAGTGGCAGCGGTGGGATCCATATCTTTCTGATAGGTAAAATACCCCACTTTCACTGGTTGTGCAAAGGCCACAACCACCGAAAAGAAAATTGTTAGCAATAATAAATAGAATTTTCTCATAGTTAAAATTTATAAAGGGTTTATAATTAAAAAATAACAATTAAGATTCTCTTTCTTAAAGGGTTTCTCATGAATTATTATCATTGAAAAACTTCTCATAATCGGACTGTTGGATATGCCTTTTTTTCTGTTATTACAAGTTATGAAATATGTGCCACATACACAAATAATAAAGTTACTTTTATTATCCAGCAGCAAGGGTAGAAAAACTGCCTGAAAAAGGGGGATAAACTACCCGCCGGAACCTGAAAAGTAACGAAGTGCCTGATATAATGTGCTCATATTCAGTATCATATAACATCTTTTATAGTTGCGCATTTCCTGAAGAATTCTGTATGTCTGACGGGATTATGGATTCATGCTTTCAGTCGTGTGAATCGGTAAGCCCTGCGGGATTTTTAAACACCCGCAGGGCAACTACATAACCACTACGATTGTCAGACCCGGAAATTATTAAACAAACCTTTTTATTTCAACAGCAACTTGGAATAAGCGGTTTTGTCCCCCAGCTGCAGCTTAACGAAATACATACCACGCTGATACTGATCGGCATGGAGCTTTATAAATTTATAGCCACTGGGGACGATGTTATCATAAACAACATCTATAACCTTTCCCGTTACATCGAAAATGCTGACCTGTGCATGCATTGATTTAGGCGCAACGAAACGGATGGTGACATCTTCGGCAGACGGATTGGGGTAAGCCACCAGTTTAAAATCATCGGCCATGCTTGCGTTCACAGCAGACGGCATATTATCATAGGTATATTCAGCCGCTCTTTTTATAAGCTGGTAGAAATCGGCGGTGCCCATAAAATTATTCAGGTAAGCGTGTGTCATTCCCATCCAGAATATTTTTACTTTCGGGAAATTATCTTCAAGCATCCCCACGGCAAATACTTCTGCGCCGGTTGTTGGAGGAGTAAACGGAGCAACCGGCACGGCCAGGATATCTACATCTACTTTGAGACCATGAGTATATGGAACGAGATCAGGGTATGATGTAGCTGACGACCATGTGATAATCTGGTCTTTTGCAAATATTTCGGTAATATAATGCTCATTATCCGTGATCTTGACCTGGACGTCCGTCTGATCACATATTTCACCGGTATGAACCAGGATACCTCCACCGTCGCCGGCACCGGGAGTTGATTCCGGATTGAAAAGGTTCCAGTACTCATCTCCTATTTTAAAACAAGATACCTCTAAATTTACGGCAGGTACCGGAAAATTGTCACCCATATTCCCATACGGTGTAACACTCGATGAACCAACGGATTCACTGAAGAAAATGCCGTCGATGCCATCGTGAACACCGCTGCCTGTACCCATCGCATCATAGGCTCCATGCCCCATATACAGGGTGTCGTAACCCCATGCGAGCAGGCTGTCAATCATTTCTTTGTCACAGGTCCTGGTTGCTGTTCCAAGGAGCACAGCATCGGCCCCTACGTACAAAATCTTCTTCTTTTGTCCTGTTGCAAACTGAGCAACAACCACTATCAGGGACAACATAAATAACAATCGTAACAAGTAATGTTTTTTCATGACTGAGTAATTTAAATTAATAATGAAGGTTTATTGTTTTCTTTTAAATTAAGTATTTTGTATCATATCGTCACACCGGGTTATAACACCCGGTATGACGATACTTAAAGCATTAGTATCCCGGGTTCTGATAGGCCTGTTTCTCTCCGTCGGTCAATGGCCTGCCGTTGGTCTCGATAGCATCCAGATGTGTCTGGGGTATGGGACGAAGTTTATGGTATGCACGCATAGTACCTGACTCACGGGTGTCATCGTTGAACATCATAGCCCGCTGATACAGGGTTTCGGTACGCACCAGGTCTTCCCACCGCTGCATTTCGCCCAGCAGTTCACGGCATCTTTCATTGAGCATGAATTCAATGAATCGCTGTTCCTTTGAAAGCGTGGGCGATGTATAGTGTTCCAGCGGGACATCGCTATCCCAGTAGCTTTGGGTGATCTCCATAGCATCCTCCCTGCCGCTGACATCGCCTTGTGTGCCACCATCGAACATCCACCACAGGCTGGGTCTTTCCTCGCCCGCATGGTAAGCGGCTCTTCTTCTGACAACGTTGATAAGCTCAACAGCCTTTGCATAATTGCCCAGGCGGCCGTATGCTTCAGCACCTATCAGGTAAGTCTCCGAAAGCCTTGCATCAAAAAAATCCCTTGTTCCCTGGTACGTTGTAACATTTTCTTTTTTCCTGTCCCTGAATTTCAGGAGCGACGGTGCCTTACCGGGTACCCATGCCCTTATGCGGATACCTTTCCTGATGCCTTGGGCAAAGGTAGTATCATTGTCAACCAGTTCCACAGGAACCCGTGTGATTGTATCAGTGATCCAGTAATACCTGGCAAAAATGGTGTATCCGCGCCCGACAATTTCACGGTCGGTAAGGGTGGTATTTCCGTCGTTTAAGAGAAATATGAGGGCTGTATCACCTACATTTACAAGTTCGGTATTGCTTGGATTTGCCGTTGCCATTCTGAATTTATCGTCTCCTGCACGGATTGTATCACCGTACCGTATCGCCCAGCTGGAATCAGCAGCCAGGTTGGTGAATGCAAAGGCAAGTTCCTGTTTGGTCCATACGGGAGCTTTTACCGTGGGAGGTACTCCTGTTGCATAGTAAACCTCAAGCAGACTTTTGCGCAGCCGTGAATCGTTCAGCCTGTCATGAATATCACAGGCATAATCGGTAATAAACATCCTCCTGAAAGGTCTTCCGTATTCAATATTCCGGGCCATGCCGGGCTCGGTATCATATTGATTCAGCCAGTAAACATGGCTCTGGTTGCGGTAGTCGTTGGATGCTCCTCCCAGCAGACCCACATCCTGGTTGAACTGCGTAGAGAATACAATTTCACTATTGATCTCATTACCTTCCCTCCAGACTTCCGCATAGTTAGGTAACAGCGAGTTGTAACCACTGTTGATGCATTCCTCGGCCATGGCGGCAGCCCTTGCGAGGTCTTCCTCCCGGTTGCCGCCCCTGCCAAACATCGGGTCGGTATCGGTGCCGCAGGCCCTGGTCAGCAATACCTTGGCCAGGTAATGACGGGCTGCATTTTTTGTTACCCTTCCATAATTTGTTGACTGATCATGTTTTTCCGCGCAATGTTCCCGTGCAAAATCCAGGTCTTTAATGATATCATCATACACCTTGGATACAGGCTGTCTTGGCCATTCCTTTTCCGTACCACTGCTGGGCACCAGGTGATAGGGAATAGGGCCCCATTGCTGTACCAGCAGGAAAAGGAAGGTTGCCCGCAGGAAACGGACTTCACCTTCACGCTGGTTCTTGCCTTCCTGGTCTTTCATGATGCCTACGCCTCCTTCAACAAGCTTGATCTTTTCAACGGCCAGGTTACAACGGTCGATACCATTATAATAAGCATTCCAGATATTCTCGGGATAGTTTTTATAGCCAACTTCGTATCCCACCGGATTGATCATGGTGGTATAATCGTTATAACCTCCCATGGCGTGCGTGGTATAGGCATGATCCCCTCTTTTCCATTCATCGGTGCCGTAATTCCATAAAGCATAGGTCCATTCGTCCCCGTATTTTTTCCGCAGAACCGAATAACAGGAGTTGATCAGCTTTTCGATCCCTTCTTCTGATTCGTAATAATCGTACTTCAGTATACCTACCTGTTCCTCATCAAGAAATTCGTCACTGCAAGTAATCAGTGTCAGTGCTGCAAATAGCAAGAATATTATCTTTTTCATGGTATTGAATTTTTGCATTTGTTGATAAAGGTTTAAAATCCAATTCTGCCACCAATGACAAATCCCCGGGTACTGATCCCTGAGATCCCTGCCACTGCGTCAACCTGGTTCCGGTTCCATCCGCGGTCCACATACCGGCCCTGTGCTTCCGGGTCCATGTAGTCGTAATCGGTGAACAGGAATGGATTGGTAGCCTGCAGGTATACCTGTAAGTTGTCAACGTAGTCCCACGTAATACGTGAAAGGATCTTTTTCGGGACCGTATAGGTAAGGGTAATATTCCTTACTTTGACAAACGAGGCTTCCTTGTACCATAAAGCCTCCTGCAGATTGATCGATCCGTCCCTGGGCTTCTGGTGCGTGGCATTTCTCCTGTCCGGGTCGAGCGGATTGTAATAATCAACATCCCAGGCCATATAGCGTCCATCCAGTTGGGGAACCCTGGCCCTGTTGTAAATGCCTTGTCCAACCCTGAAATAGACAAAGAAGGATAACTCGAATCCTTTGTATGAAATACGGTTGGTAATACCACCCGTGAATTTGGGCACGTTGCTGCCGACCACCGTCCTGTCAAAACCATTGATGGTATCGTTTTTGTCGATATCAACAACTTTTATATCGCCTTCTTCAAAAAATCCGCCGCTGGCATTGTATTTTGCAATCCACATCGAGTCCTCGGGTGTATCCTGCAAAATGCCGTCATATTTGTACGTGTAATACGAGCCGATGGGATGACCGATAAACAGGTTCAGGTTGATATCATCGAGTTTATCGCCATATATATCAACGATTTCTTCTTTGGTGGCTGTAAAGATGATGTCGGTTTCCCAGTGAAAACCACCCGCATTATGAATATTCACTGTATTGAGTGTTACTTCGATCCCCCTGTTGTTCACCACGCCGACATTGGCACGCGATACCGTATAGCCGGTCACGGCCGGCAGTTTACTTTCCATTAACAGATCGTGCGTGTTGGCATAAAAGAGATCAACAGAACCCGATATCCTGTTGTTTACAAATCCGAAGTCAACCCCAAGGTTGTATTGCGTTGTTTTTTCCCATCCGACCTCACGCGTGGCCAGCAGGTTGGGAGCATATCCCTTGGCAGGATTGTCACCGAATACATACAGGGTCTCGACCAGGGTGCCGTCGGTTTCATATTCTGCAACACCTGACTGTCCTGTTGTTCCGACTCCAAACCGTAATTTCAGCTGTGTGATGGCATTGATATTCCTAAGGAAGAATTCATTTTTGGCCTTCCAGGCAAAAGCGAATGAGGGGAAATAATCCCAGCGATTTCCTCTGTAGAAAACAGATGCCCCGTCATACCGCAGCGTGGCGGTGAAGAGATACCGGTCCAAAAGACCATAGTTGATCCTTCCCATGTACGATTGGATCTGCCTCCGTTTGTAATCCGTAGATAGTGTTGAATTAGCCGGATTCAGCGATGATTCCATATTATACCATTTCTGGCTGACATAGGCAAAATTGCTGGCATTCAGTTCGGATTCCTCTTTCCGGTTGGCCCCTGCACTTTGCAACAGGGTTACCCCGATATCGTGGTTGCCGAATTCACCGTTGAAATACAACAGGTTTTCCACCGTCCATCCATAATTCTCATCCTGCCTGTATCTTGCTGAATTGACGTTTTGCTGCCGTGAAGACTCGGGCTCAATAAATTCACCCCTCCGGAAATGCCTGTAATCGATACCGGCATTGATCCTGTATTTAAATTTCCATATGCTTACTTCGGCATAATAACTGCCAAGATAACGGTGTGTCCGTTCTTCGTACGTAATGTATTTGTTATCCCGTAAAGGATTTTTTATCAGGTCGTCACCGGTAGGGAGCAGGAGAAAATTGCCGGCTGTGTCGTAGGGCAACGAAATTGGTATCTGCCCGGCACAAGAGCCATACAGGCCAATGCCCGGATCGCGCAGTACATAACTGTAAGCGCTGCTCATTCCTATCTTGAACCATTTCATTGCCTGGTAGTCGAGGTTAAGACGCGGACTGAACCTTTTATACTCCTGTCCGTATTCAATGCCTTCCTGGTCGGTATATCCCAATGAAAGCAGAACTCCCAGATTCTCGGTTCCTCCGCTCACGCTCAGTTGGTGGATATGTGACTTGGCTACACGCAATGCTTCTTTTTCCCAGTCATACGATCTTACTTTTGACGGATCGTACATGGGGTGACCCGTTTCCGGATCGATTACCGCATTTCCGTTTTCCCAGGTATATCCCTGCCTGACCGATTCCCAGCAATCGGCGGTCATTTCGTCACCAAACCAAATCTCATCTTCAACCGGGTTGGCGTAAGGGCTGACATAAGCGCCTTCACTGCGCATGGCTGTACGCCGCATCTCGGCCCATTCTCCTCCGTCCATCAGATCGATGGTTACCAGGGGGGTTTCAAAGGTTGTTGAATGTTCATAGGTGATGGAAGCTTTCCGACCCATGCCCCGTTTTGTTGTGATCAGGATTACCCCGTTGGCAGCACGTGATCCGTAAATAGCTGAAGCGGAGGCATCTTTCAATATTTCCACCGACTCAATATCGAGGGGGTTGACCTCTGTGATACCTCCTTCCACCGGTATCCCGTCAAGAATATACAGCGGGTCATTGCCGGCTTTTATCGACCGGTTTCCTCGGATACGAATGGTAGGTGCGCTTCCCGGTGAAAAGCCTGTATTGAATACATCAACGCCGGCCGCACGTCCCTGTAAGGCCTGGTTTACATTCTGAACGGGCTGCTCCAGCAATTCTTCTGATGAAACCGATGACAGAGAGCCGGTGATATCACTCTTTTTCACCGTGCCGTATCCGACGACCACAATTTCATCCAGCCGCTGGATGTCCTCAATCAGCAGAACATCGATTTTATTCTTACCTGCCGATTCAATTTCTTCCGATAAATAGCCAACAAAAGAAAAAACAAGCACTGCATCCGGTTGGGTAAGTGCGATGGAATAATTTCCGTCGATATCCGTAACCGTTCCGTTTGAAGTCCCTTTTTCCACCACGTTGACGCCCGGCAATCCAGAACCGTCGCTCGATGTTACTTTTCCTGTGATTTTCTGCTGTTTCATCGTTTTGTTCTCCACAGGAGCCAGAACGATTACCTTGTCGATCATGGTGTAGCCGATATCCGTTCCTTTCAGCGCGTGCCCGAGTATCTCCGAAACGGGTGCTGTTTTTGAAGCGATGGCCACCCTCCGGTTAAGGTTAATCTGTTCGTTTTTGTAAAAGACCTTAAATTCACTCTGTTCTTCAATGGCCTTGATCACATCCCCGAAATTGCCTGTATTCATGGCCAGGCTGATAACAGTATTTTGGGAATTCACGGTTGCAGAGATTTGCAACACGGTTAAAAACATCAAAATAAATGTCAGTTTCATAGTTAGTAAGAACTTTAGTAAAATTTTTTTTCTCATATTTGTAGAGGTTAAATTTATGACTGGCTAATGCATAACAATCCTATTGTTTGCATTAGCAATATTGTTTTCAGGATCGGTCAATGTTACAGCATTAACCGATCCTTTTTTAAGGATGTTATGAGAGAAAAATCGGGAGTATCCGAGTCATAGGCTTTAAGGTTTTTGTTAATAATCCGTCAGGGTCATTTGTTTATCATTCAGGTTTTAGCTTTGCTTTTTTGTTTTCGATCGGATCTGAATGCTGTTCTGATCAATATCATATTGAATAGGTGTGGTGAGGTTAATGGCTTCAAGCACCTGATCCAATGATTCATTGTTGATGAATTTACCGGTATACCGGTAGGTTTTCAGTTCCGGATCCAGTATGTCAACCTGCACTTTGTACCATCTTGACATCTTCAGTGCGATTTCTTCCAGGGTTTCGTTGTCAAATACCAGCAGATGATCTTTCCAGCAGGTAATGTTCTCGGTATTTACATGGTTGATGGTTATTTCGTTTTGAGGTACAGGTGTGCTTTTTTGGATGGTATTGTGCTGAATTTCATCGTTTGTGTTAACGTCTCCTTTTTTCGTGATATCTTTCTGGAATATCATTCGTTCAGCAGATTTCAGCACGATGGGCGAGAATCTTACCTGCTCCACTTTATCTTCAACACGCACCAGCCCTTCAACCACGGTGGTTTCAATTGTACGGTCCTTGGGGTAGCTTTTAACGTTAAACTTGGTGCCCAGTACTTTAACACTTACATTCTGCGTAAATACAATAAACTCAGAGTCCTTTGCTTTCGCTACATCAAAATAGGCTTCACCTTCCAGCATCACTTTTCTTTCCCTGCCTTTAAAACGGATCGGGTAGGTAAGCCTTGATTCTGAATTCACCCACACTTTTGTTCCGTCGGCAAGAATAAGCTGCGATTTTTCACCGGAAGGAACAATCAGTTCCAGGGCAGGTTTATGCTTATCGGAAAGCAGCCATAAATCGCGTTTTAGCCAGAGAACAGCCAACGCGATCAAAATCAAGGCCGAGGCTGCAATCCCGGTTAAGATCCAGTAGTTATTCCGGTGTGTTGATCTTTCATAGGCCCTGATGCGCATCAGAAGCCGGTTGATATGCAGTTCTTTGGTATCATCGGAATATGTTTTTGCTTTATTTGATGTCAGCATCCGATGGATAAAAAGGGCCTTATCCCATTCGTGTTTTTCGGTATCATCCCTCTCGAACGCTTTTTGGGTGCAAAGGTCAGTGAAATCAGATTGCATTAAAATCTTGTCAAATGTCAATTTTCCTTTATCCTTTTTTTCCATTACAATATAAAAACTGGTGTATTATAATAAAGACGGCAAAAATTGAAATTTATACTCAGATCAATATAATAAAGTTAATAAAAAGTTTGGTTCAAAATACAGAATGTGCTTTATAAGAAAGGAATTCGCAGTTTACGGCTTTCCTCTCTCCAGGTTGGAGAGGGGCAGGGGTGAGGAGGTTAAAGTTACGGTATGAATAATACTTGCGGTAAATTCATAAAAGCATCCACAGACTTATGTTTCAAATGTATATACGATGTACGATTTAAGATTGAAACTACTCCGAAATGTACAAATAACAAAAATGC
>JAFGKY010000039.1 GCA_016928305.1 Bacteroidales bacterium | reverse complement strand
TCACCCCTGCCTGACGGCAGGCAGGCTTTAGGGTTGGGGTAGAAAGTTGCTGAAAATCTACCATGATACTTTTCGGAGTAGACTCAATCATTATTCGCCAATTTGAAATCTCTTGGTAACCCTCAGCATTATTCCAAAAGAATCATGGTACAATTCACCTACGTCAAATGCTGCAATGCCGCCCACAGTGAATCCTTTTCTCAAGGATCTGCTGAAGTCAATCATCATAGAAAACTGATCCTGCCGGCCAAAGACACCATAACTTCCGGGATTTTCGATATTCGTTGATTGTTCGTCGTCTGTGGTGTGATAGGTACCGTAGTTATTTGACCAGGAAGCTTTGATCCTATAGTCCCATTTTTGAATAGCGCCTTCAAATCCCAGGTGAAATACTCTCACTCTGTTATTAATGAAATATACATCCGGCCATTTGGGTAATTCTTCACGGACATAATCACTTGTTGTAATAAAAGGTGTTCCCAGTCCGACACCATGATAAGACCAGCCCTGAACATATTGATTATGATTATAATAGTTTTCAAAGGGGGAGATTGTATACTTGGACCATGCCTCACCTGCCTGGTTTTTTGTATATAAAAACTCGAAGAGGATTTTCTTCCATCTAAAAGTATTATTACTAAAGGCTCTGTTTTCGATGCTTAAACCATTCAGCCCATCCTGAAGATTAGCCAAATGAATAAGTGCTTCCGCCTCGAAGAAGTTTTGCCTGTATAATAAAAACTTTACTTTTTTAAATCCATATTCAAAACCTATGTCAACAGAACCTAAATGATTACCGAGCCTTAAATCGCGTAAATCTCCCTTGTTATAGTTTTTGCCTATGATTATATATAAATAGGTATCAAAGGTGGACAATGTAAAATCTTCGTCATAAAAATCCTGTTCATTTCCCCAAAAAGCCTCGTGATTGAATCCTGCATATATTTTCCATTTCCATTCAGGTTTTCCAAACCTGCCATAGAGCGATACCTGGTGAAAATACGTAATCAGTCTGTAAATGCTGTCGTGTAATATCATTGATTTCTCTCCCATCCAGCCATGAGCAAACTGTCCTTTAAAAGCAAATACTTTTCCAAACCACGGCAGAGATTGGAATTCGGGTATGGCCAACTGAACTTTAGGAATTCCCAGGGCATTTCCTGAAATTGACCAGCATCCCGATGACAAACTGGTATCGCAAAGACCCATAACTTCTTTTGTTCGGCCGGCACTTAATTCGATGATGCTGATCCGTATTTTTCCATAGCCTTCCACCAGCGTGAAGTTTGCACTCTCACCTAAATTCATTCGTCCTTCAAAGGAAGCACCCCAGTCGAAGATACCGGTTTTGGCCGGATTATAATCTTTCCGGGCTGAACCAAGCAGGCTCATAGATGCATTATCAAATGGGATACTGCCGTATTGGTTTGAACGTAGCCAGAATGGTGTTTTATCTGAAGAAATATATCCTGGAATGGCTTCGATATTGAATGACATGGTTCCTGACTGAGAGGAGATCTTTAACAAAGGAACAATCAATAAAAGCCATGTGAAATAAGTCTTTCTCATGGTAATCAGTTTCGGGAGTTTGAGCCCTGGTGAATAAATAAAAGCAAAAAAAAACTGACAGATCTCAGAAACCTGCTAGGTTCATATTTGTCAAAAAAACAGATTATTTTTCTCCCTTTAGAGCAGCCTGTGCAGCCGCTAACCTTGCAATAGGCACGCGGAATGGCGAACAGCTCACATAGGTCAACCCTGTTTTGAAACAGAATTCAACGGATGCAGGATCTCCTCCCTGTTCCCCGCAGATGCCGATTTTCAGGTCTTTGCGTGTGGCACGCCCTTTTTCAACTGACATCTTAATCAGCTGTCCGACACCATCCTGGTCGATGGTCTGGAACGGATCGGCTGGCAGCATCTTCAGATCGAGGTAATCATGCAGGAATCCTCCGATATCGTCGCGACTGAAACCAAAAGTCATTTGTGAAAGGTCATTGGTGCCAAACGAGAAAAACTCCGCAATTCTGGCCATGCGGTCTGCGAGCAGACAGGCACGGGGTATCTCAATCATTGTTCCGTATTTATATATGATTTCTTTAATACCAAATTTATTGCATACTTCGGCATACACCTTATCGGTAATCTTCTTTGTGAAATCAAGTTCAGATACATCGCAGGTTACAGGTACCATGATTTCCGGCTGCGGATCTTTTCCTTCTTTTTTCAGTTCGGCGGTTGATTCAAAAATGGCACGAATCTGCATCTCCGATACCTCAGGGTAGGTAACACCCAAACGAACGCCACGGTGTCCCATCATCGGATTTGATTCGTGCAATGCTTCTCCGCGTTTTGCAATGGCTTCCACGCTAATGCCAAGAGCCTTGGCCAATTCAGCCTGTTTATCTACTTTTTGCGGAACAAACTCATGCAGGGGCGGGTCGAGCAGACGGAAGGTTACCGGAAGACCGTCCATGGCTTCAAGAGTGGCTTTGATATCTTTTTTTACATATGCAAAGAGCGCATCGAGCGCTTCACGACGTTCTTCAACCGTTGTGCTGAGGATCATCTTGCGAAGCAGGAAGAGAGGCTGATCGGAACCCTCACCATAAAACATATGCTCGGTACGGAAAAGGCCTATCCCTTCAGCGCCGAAATCACGGGCTACTTTTGCGTCAGCAGGTGTGTCGGCATTGGTACGAACGCCCATGGTACGGTTTCTGTCAACCATTTTCATGAAATCTTTGAAACGGGGATTCTCGGTGGCATCCATCAGGGCAAGGATTCCGAGATATACATTTCCACGAGTGCCGTTCAGGGTAATCAGATCACCTTCCTTGATAATGGTATCAGTTCCGGCTACCTTTGCTCTTTTCGACTTGGTATCCACGTGAAGTTGACCGGCACCAACGATGCAGCATTTACCCCAACCTCTGGCCACAAGGGCTGCATGGGAAGTCATACCGCCACGGGCTGTAAGAATGCCCTCGGCTGCACGCATTCCTTCTACGTCCTCGGGATTGGTCTCTTCGCGGAGAAGGATTACCTTTTCTTTTTTACGATGCCATGCTACAGCATCTTCAGCTGTGAAGACTACCTTGCCAACAGCAGCTCCGGGTCCTGCGGGCAAACCCTTGACAACAGGACTTACACTCTTTTCTGCGTTGGGATCACAAATAGGGTGCAGCAATTCATCAAGCTGCGAAGGATCGACGCGCATAACAGCTGTCTTTTCGTTAATCAGACCTTCTTTCAGCATGTCCATGGCCATATTCAGGGCTGCTGTGCCGGTACGTTTACCGGTGCGGCATTGCAACATGTATAGCTTGTTTTCCTGTATTGTAAATTCAATATCGAGCATATCCCTGAATGATTTCTCAAGTGTATCACGGATATCACAAAGCTCTTTGTAAGTTTCAGGCATAGCCTCCTGCATGCTCTTCAGATGTTTATTCTGCTCGTTCTTTGTGTCATTATTGAGCGGATTAGGCGTACGGATGCCTGCCACCACATCTTCCCCCTGCGCATTGATAAGCCATTCACCATAAAACAGGTTCTCGCCGGTAGCAGGGTTACGTGTAAATGCCACTCCGGTGGCTGAGCTTTCGCCCATATTGCCGAATACCATGGCCTGTACATTCACTGCGGTTCCCCAGTCATCGGGAATACCTTCAATGCGGCGGTAGGAGATGGCCTTTTTACCGTTCCAGCTTTTAAAGACGGCTTTAATACCACCTTCTAACTGGGCTTTTGCATCATCAGGAAATGACTGGCCAAGAGAATCTTTTACTTTCTTCTTGAATTCTTCAGCCAGGTATTTCAGATCATCGGCGTTGAGATCTGTATCTGATTTGTAGCCTTTGTTATGTTTGTATTCATCCAGCATTTCTTCAAGCTGTTTACGGATACCTTTGCCATCAGAGGGTTCCAAACCTTCTGATTTCTCCATGACTACATCGGCATACATCATAATCAGACGCCTGTATGAATCATATACGAAACGCGGATTACTGGTTTTCTTGATAAATCCGGGAATAGTGTCAGAACACAGTCCTATGTTCAAAACCGTATCCATCATACCGGGCATAGAACTGCGGGCACCCGAACGGCAGGAAACCAGTAAGGCATTTTCAGGATCTCCGTATTTCATCCCCATGATTTGTTCGGTTTCTTTCATGGCTTCCCAGACCTCGGGCATAAGTTCTTTGGGAAGCTGGTGATTGTTGGCATAATATTCTGAACACACATCCGTTGTAATCGTGAATCCGGCCGGTACGGGAAGACCTAACAGGCACATCTCGGCCAGGTTTGCTCCTTTGCCTCCAAGCAGGTTCTTCATGTCTGCTCTTCCTTCGGCTTTCTTATTTCCAAATTTATAAACGCGTTTCATAATCGATATTGCTTTATTTAATTAATATTGAATCAGTTAAATGAAAATTTATAGAATAAAAAGCACAAATGTAGTTAAAAAATGTCAGGATGAAAGAATGGGGGAAAAAAAATATACGGTGATTTATATTGCCGGTTTTGCTCATAGATTTTGAGTACAGAACTTGACCTGGATTGAAAAAGATTTCGATTCGGAAAGAACAATAAGGCATAATCGTTTTCATACTAAGAGTACGAAACCGTACAGTAAATGTGCGGAAGTGAACTCCAGGGGGAACAACATCTGTAATGGAACATTCACATAAATATCAGTATATAAAATAGTTAAAGCAATTGGCATGAGTATTGTACATACTTAACCATAAGTTCCTTGAATCCCTGGCCATGAGATAAACCATAAAATTGAAAGGTATGAAAACCATTAAAAGATTTTTTGATTCGGTGAGGTTACTGATCCTGGTAGTTATTTTGTCGGTAATCTCTTTAGCAGTCATCGCGGTTTCTCCAGGCAACAAAATCCCGGATGAGAATAAGGCAAAAACCGGTTTCGTCATGACGGAGATTTTACCCTGTCCCATCGATAATGCTGATTTAGGGGCAGGTATTGTAAGTAAGGTTCCCTATCCCGAACAGGCCATTGCAAAGGGTATTGAGGGAGTGGTGATCATCGAGTTCAGGGTTGATAAAAATGGACTTGTGGATCGCATCAAAATCGTTGAGGATATCGGGGGAGGTTGTGGCCAGGCTGCTTCAAATGCCATAAGCAGCATGAAGTTCAGACCAGCCGTGCAAAACGGGTATACGGTTCCGTGCTCTGTGCGGGTGCCTGTGCGATTTGACCTTAATAGTAAGGCTGTTGGTTTTTCGTGGAGATTCTGAAAGGAAATCTTAAACCATACATTCTATGTTGGATATCGGACTTCTTTCGGCTTTTCATTAATAGAATTGAGTATAGACAACCCTTTAAGACGACATTAACATATAAATTTGTAAAAGATGAAAACTACAAACAATCTGATGCATACAGTAAGGTTAACGATACTTTCCGTATTTTTATCAACGATTGCGACAGCCTTGATGGCAGGCAATGATAATGACAAAATCCCCGGTGAAAAAAAGGGGGATGAGAATTTCATCCGCAAGGAAGTATTGCCATGCTTGTTGGACGGTACGGATGTTAAGACATGTGTTGAACAGCGGATCCGGTATCCGGAAAAGGCAAAAGCATTGCGTATAGAAGGTGTGGTAATCATCGAATTCACCGTTGATACAAATGGGAATGTGTGTAATCCGCGTATTGTTGAGGATATTGGTGCCTGTTGCGGTCAGGCTGCCATGGTCGCTGTCAGGAGCATGAAATTCAAGCCGGCTATCCAGAACGGATACGCTGTCCCCTGTGCAATGAGAATTCCGATACGGTTTGAACTTGTCAGCTAAGTCAGTATAATTCACTGACCCCGGGTTAAAAGCCTGGGGTTAGTTGTTTTCGGCCCAAGGGTGTTGCAGGTTCATCATTTGCTTTTTGTATTCCATTCTCTCGACCTCGGATGGTGCCGCATAATCGCATCACGCAGGTATTCTCTGTCCATATGTGTGTAGATCTCAGTGGTAATAATGGATTCATGCCCCAGCATTTCCTGAACAGCCCTGAGATCAGCCCCTCCATCCACAAGATGAGTGGCAAAGGAATGCCGGAAGGTGTGGGGGCTTATGTTTTTTTTAATACCCGCTTTTTCAGCAAGCTGTTTAATGATGGTGAAGATCATTACACGGGTCATTTTACTGCCCCTTCGGTTGAGAAATACTATATTCTCCGAGCCTTTCTTTGGTGTTACGTGATTACGAAAATGAGAAAAGTAGAATTGAATTTCTTTTATCGCTTTTGGACTTATGGGAACTAGTCTTTCCTTGTTACCCTTACCGGTAACTTTGATATATTCTTCATTAAAAAAGAGGTTGGTAATTCGCAGATCAATGAGTTCGGATACACGAAGTCCGCAGCTGTATAGTGTCTCAATAATAGCCTTGTTACGATGTCCTTCGGGTTTGCTGAGATCGATAGCCGTCAGCAGCAGTTCGATCTCGGGTAAACTCAACACGTCCGGCAGTTTTCTGACAAGGCGCGGAGCTTCAAGTAGTTCGGTAGGATCGCTGGGAATCCTGTCCTCGATGAGCATATACCGGAAAAAAGATTTTAATCCCGAAATAATTCTGGCCTGTGAACGCTGACCAATGCCCAGTTCATGAAGCCAGGTTATGAATTCTTTCAGGTGGTCGTATTCAACCTGTTCAGGCAAAACGTTGATTGCCTTCAACTGAATAAAATCCTTCAGCTTTTTCAAATCATCCCGGTACGCTTTAATGGAATTTTCCGATAAGGATTTCTCCAGCTTCAAAAAAGCCGTATAACTTGCCGTAGCCTTTTCCCAGGTCATTTTTTATTCGAATAGCCATTTAGGAAGTATAAAATTGCTACCAAATCACGTAAGCGCCAAATAATATAGCATTATATTACTGACAACTTTCATTACCTGCTTAATCACCCTGTATGAAATTCATCAATCAATAATTTGCTCATCATTCAATTTAATGTTTTTATCAAAAGATGTATAGCATCTGTAAATTTCTAATTTACTTTTCGATTGTCACTTCGTACATTTAGGCAGTTTTTTCACCTAAGTTTATTAACTCTGTTTATGTTTACTTATATCTATCAGGCACATAATTTATGTCGTAATTACAGCTTTTTGAAATTAGATACGGATACAAAAAGTGCAATAATTTCCTACCTGACAGATTCATTCGGTAACTTAAATGCTCTTGAAAATGCGATCATACAAGAATCAAATGAAGATGTATTGAAGTACGTAAAGCAACACCTGGACCTTAAAAAATATTACAGAAGCATCATTTTCACAACAAAAGTCAAATCCTATATTGAAGATGTTGATTTTAACAACCTGCGGGCTATTATTGACTTTAAAAGTTTGAATAACACACGGTATTTAAATGGTTTGTTTAGAGCAGTTAATACGTTGCTCCCGGATGGTGGTATATATATTGGCCGGTTGGAAACATCCTTTGAAAGAAAATTAAAAATCTACCGAAGGTTTGGCCGCCAGTTGGGGAGGTTGTTATGGCTGGGAGATTTTATCATTAACCGGATTATTCCCAGGATACATTTCCTTGAGTCATTTTATTGCTATATTACCAATAATGAATTTCACTCCATTTCGAGAGCGGAGGTTTTAGGCCGGCTGGCATTTCATGGATTTAAAATAATTGATCTCAAAACCGTCAAGGGCTTATCCTATTTTGTTGCAATGAAAACCCGGAAACCCTTGGAATCTAAACATCCTTCCTATTACCCGTTTATTCGGCTTCAACGCATAGGACAGCATGGCAAAATCATAGCAGTATATAAATTTCGCACCATGCATCCCTATTCCGAATTTATTCAGGATTACGTCATAAAACTGAATGGTTATAATGCTAATGGCAAACCGGCAGATGATTTCAGGATTTCAAGATGGGGAAAGATTATGCGAAGATTATGGCTCGACGAACTGCCTCAGCTTATTAATTTGTTGAAGGGCGAAATGAAACTTGTTGGTTTAAGGCCATTGAGTTGGGTCAGGTACAATGAGTTTCCGGAGGACCTTAAAATTGAGAGGATTAAATATAAGCCCGGTTGTTTCCCTCCATATGTCGCCTTAAATATGCCGGATGATAAAATGAATATCGAAGCCGAAAGAATTTATATTAGAGATTTTGTGAAGCATCCCTTTATGACCGATATCCGGTATCTTCTGAAGGCGGTTTATAACATAATTACCAGCAAGGTAAGAAGTGCTTAAAGGCTTATCCTTTTTTATGGTAGGGCCGGTCTTCATGGAGTTGTAAAGTGTGTACAAAAAAAAGTTCAATATAAATCAAGGACAAATATCAATTAGCCAGAATTTTTAAAAACATAATTATAATGTTCATCAAAGAAATTAGTGTATTGGTCAAAATTTCGTACTTCTCATAAATAAATAATTGATTTGTGACTCTTTCTCACCTTATATTTACTTTCTCATACACACCAAACCAGCTAAATCCTCCTAAATGGAAATTTATTTGCATCAGGTTCATAACTTGACGAGCAATTCAAGATTTGCCAAATTACCATCCGTTACCAGGAGCGCAATTGTTTCGATTTTCACTGATTCTTTGAGGGATTTAAATGAACTGGAAAAAATCATTAGACTGGAGTCGAGCCAGGATGTTCTGGATTATATAAAACAATACCTTAGAATTCCGGAACGCAATACCGGTATTATTTTTACCACAAGGCTAAAGTCTTATGTTGAGAATGTTGATTTTGACAATCTCAATGCCATTATTAATTTCAAAAAGGCCAATAACATTCGTAATATTGACGGACTTTTCAAAGCCGTTAACAGCCTGTTGCCCATTGGCGGTATTTATGTTGGGAGGGTAGAGACTTATGGAAACAGGAAAGATTCAATATATAAAAAATACAATCGGTTTCTGAGGCAACTAATATGGCTGTGTGATTTTGCACTTAACCGGATAATACCCCGGATCCCATACCTGGATAGTCTGTATTATTTCATCACCAACGGTGAATTTCATGCTATTTCAAAACCCGAGACCATGGGTCGGTTGATTTATTGTGGATTTGACATTGTCGATTTTCAGATTATTAACGGACTCTCTTATTTCGTGGCACGGAAAGTTAAGAACCCGAATGACTCCAAAAATCCTTCTTTCTATCCGATCATTCGTTTACGGCGTATTGGGATGCACGGCAAGATGATTAGCGTTTATAAGTTCCGAACCATGCATCCTTATTCAGAGTTCCTTCAGGATTATTTAGTCAAACATAACGGGTACAATGATAAAGGAAAACCTGCAAATGATTACAGGATAACCCGCTGGGGGAAATTCCTGCGGTGTCTGTGGCTCGATGAACTGCCACAGCTGATCAATATCATGAAGGGTGAAATGAAACTCGTTGGATTAAGACCCCTGAGCAGGGCAAGATTCAATGAGTTTCCTACAGATCTTCAAAGAAAGAGGATTTTATATAAGCCCGGATGTATCCCTCCATATGTAGCTTTGAATATGCCGGACGATAAGGGTAACATTGAAGCGGAAAGAATATATATCAGGGATCTGACAGAACATCCTTACCTGACAGATTTGCGTTACCTGTTGAAGGCGGTTTATAATATCCTTACCAATAAAATCAGGAGCTCGTAGCAGCACAATTCAGCAGATTAATTGTATTTCAGGGAATAATCGTCTTTGATGCGAATGCCTGTTGGTTTCCAATAATCATTGTACTTTTATACCGGACGGAATAAAATATATATCGATATCAACCGGTTATTTTCCGGAAACGGAAATCATAAATCCAAGGAACCTAAATCAATAACACAATCACTTTACTGCGGTTTACTTTTTCACCTTCTTCCCTGTTGCCGAAATAGCAATTTTATCTTTTAATTCAATGATTTGTGGTATTTTATAGGATGCCAGTCTGCCTGCGCACCATGTTTTAATTGAGTCAGATGTAACTGTCATTATTCCTTTTACTGGCTCCTTGGTAACAACTGTCGCCTTCATCGTCTCACCCAATATCTCATCGTATACAGCTTCAATGCTACAGTCTATTATTTCAGGCATTGATACAATGACCTCTTCAATTTCCTTTGGACTTACGCGACGTCCACCCACTTTAATGATCTCTTTTTTCCGGGCTGTCAGGTAAATGAATCCTTCATCGTCCACCGTGGCCAGATCCCCGGTATGTAACCATCCGTTTCTAATGGTTTGAGCTGTTGATTCCGGATCTTTATAATATCCCTGCATGATATTATTACCAGATGCCAGTATTTCACCGGTTTCTCCCGGTTTTACCGGATTGCCTTCAGCGTCAGCTACTTTCAGTATCACTCCCGGAATTCCCTTGCCACAGGAACCGATTTTTTCCGGCAATTTTTCAGGTGGCAGCCATGATAATCGTGCTGTGGCCTCAGTTTGCCCATACATAACATAAAACCGGATATGGGGGAAGGTCTCAATAAATTCGCTGATAAATACATTGTGCAGCTTGCCTCCGGCCTGCGTAACATACCTGAGATCGGGGAAGTTTTCTTTTTTAAAACTGTCTGATTTTCTCAACAGAATCTGAAAATGAGTAGGAACTCCGGCCAGACCGGTACATTTATAACGTTTCAGATCGTTAATGATTCCACCCAGCATAATAAACATATTGTTTAGCACAATGCTGCCGCCGACTCTCAGATGAGTGTGGAGCAACGATAATCCATAGCAGTAATAGAAAGGCAGTACAACCAGCATGGTATCCCTGTCGGTAAGGTGCAGATATTCAAGGATGGAACCGGTGTTGGCAATAAGATTTTTATGGCTGATCATCACCCCCTTGGGTTCACCGGTTGATCCTGACGTGAAAATGATCTCAGCCAGCTGATCGGAGGTTTCATGTTCAAAACTTCCAATCGTTGAAATGCTTTGGAGGATTGATTCAAGTTCCTTCTCATTCAGTACCAGTAAGGAGTTAAAACGAAGTTTAGCTGTCAGATGAGAGGTTGTAAAGGTTAAATCCGCCTGACATTTGTCCTGGATGTAGTCAAGGTTGTTTTGTTCGATTTCGGGATTTAATGGAACAACCACATTACCCGATTTTATAATACCAAGATAGGCAACCATGAAAAACACCGAGTTGGGAGCCAGGAGGAGGATGTTTTGGTTAACGCCGATTGTATCATTCAGGTAAGCAGCCAGTTTAATGCTCGATTCATGTAAATCATGGTATGTGATGGTCTCTCTGGGACCAAGGAGGAAGTTTTTGCTGAGCAGATATGTTTTTTCAAAAAAGTAATCAAAGGCGTTCATGAATGTAGGTGTTTAGGGGTTTAGGTATTTAGGTGTTTAGGAATATAAGTGCTTAGGGATTGGGGTAGTGGGAAGGGTTATGAAAGAAAGCCAAAGAGTTTATGTAATAATGTTTTATAAAATAAATCATAAAAATATCTTTTTTCAACATAATCCCCAAACTCACTTCCTGAAAATCCTATTCTACACCCCCCCAATCTCCACCCAAACCGCTAAACCGCTATATCCTCACTCCCTAATCGGCTCCATCCTCAGATACTCCGTCGTCTTAAACTTTCTTTCGAAATTCACAAAAATACTCCTGACCTGGTCGACTGTCATTTCCATCACCGGGGCTACTTCATCCGGATTGTATTTGTTCTCAAAGGCATACCAGAGTAAATCCATCTGTGCAAATGGAAGCTGATAGAAAAATTCTTCCTGGGTTTGCTCAGCTGAATAAGTGTCGGTGGTAGGGGTTCGGTCAATGATCTCCTGTGGTATTCCTAAGTGCCTTGCCAATTGGTAAACCTGTGTCTTATACAGGTGGGCAATGGGCATAACATCAGCACCGCCGTCACCATATTTGACAAAGAATCCCTGCGCCACTTCATGCCTGTTAGGTGTGCCGATTACCGCATAGTGCATTCGTTCAGCATGATAATAAAGCATGGCCATCCGGCAACGCTGCTTAAAATTAGAGGCTGCTTCAATCTGTCTCATTTCAGCTGCTGGTAACCGTTTCGATTGTTCATTTCCTTTGTCGTCAATGATTACCAATGAAAATAAAGGAGGTAAATTGGAATAAAGCCCGGATGTTTTAATACCGATCTTCATTTTATAAATAACCGGATTGTATTCGGGAAAAACTGTCCGTACCGCTTCATCTCGGCGCTGGTAGCAACCAAGCCCCTGCAAGGCTCCGGTAATGTTCTCAGTAATGGTCTTTACACCAATATTATCAGCAAGTTTTTGTGCAAACAGTGCGCTATTACTGCTTGAATCTTTTTCCGGAAGTATGATTCCCAGCACATTGTCTGCTCCAAAGGTTTTAACAACCAGGGCAAAAGTGACGGATGAATCTATTCCTCCACTTATGCCGACAACAGCTCCATTTCGGTGCAGACGGTTGTAAACATCATCAGAAAGTTTTCTAACAATCCTGTTGCACTCAGCTCCAACATCTTCAAGTTGCAGTATTTCCTTGGTGAAAGCTTTTTTATTCTGGTTCATAATAGGTTATTTTGAAGAGTGATCAATAATGGTTTTGCAATTCAGAAGCTCAGGAAGCTCAGGATTATATCCCCTGCGTGAGATATATTGTGTGTAAAGCAATTGCGTTGACAGGATACCTGCAAGCGCCATATTGTCTATTTCTGTAACCACCTTGTTTTCTTTCACTTTTGCAACCAGCTTCTGAACTTGTTTGGAATTAAAAAGCCCGGTTTCTTTTAGTCCTCTGTCCGAAAGTAATTCATTTACATATAGATGAGATGAGGAAAAGAAGCTCTTAACAACAGGAGCACGGTATGCCTGTTTTGGTCTTTTTAATACACTGGTGGGAATTCTGCCGTTCATTATTTTTTTCAGAATGTACTTTTCATTCAGGCCGTGCATTTTAAAATCGGGCGGCATTGTTGCGCTAAACTCAATTACCCTGTAATCAAGAAAGGGATATCGGCCTTCTACGGAATTGGCCATGGCTACTCTGTCGCCTTGGGATGAGAGCAAGTAGCCCGACATAAAAAGCATAATCTCTAGCCATTGCGCTTTTTCAAGCCTGCCCCACGAAGTAAAATTGCTGTCCAGCATCATACTTACATCTGAAAAATCGTGATCGGCAGTAAGTGAAAACTTTATCTCATCTGAAAAATAATTGAGTATATTGGATGTGTTGTTCCAGCGCAGGAAATGGGAATAAAAAGGTGAATCCGTATCAGTAAGTCTGTATCCGAAGAAGAATTTTAGCATCATCTTATTTCTCCCCTGGAACTGTTCCAGGTAAGGATACAATTTTTTCAATAACAGTGGCCTGTATTTCGAATCGGGATGCCGTGACCAGAATTGCCGGATGATCGCTTCTTTAAATATATCATATCCGGCAAGCATTTCATCAGCACCTTCACCGGTAATTACAACTTTAATATTGCTTTCTCTCACCTTTTTTGACAAACAAAACATAGGCACAGGTGCGGTACGCAATACGGGTATCTCAGCATGCCATACCACCTTCGGAAAATAATACCCTATATCCTCGTTGGTGCAGGAGAACGGTGTATGTCTTGTATTCAGGTATTCAGAGACTTCCTGCTGAAAGGGTGTTTCATCGAATTCACTATCCTGAAAACCGATGGAAAAAGTTTGTAAAGTTTCGGGCAGTACCTCTTTAATAAGGGCCGTAGTGGCACTGGAGTCAAGACCTCCGCTAAGGTAGGCAGCAACCGGTACGTCTGCTCTCAGTCGTAACCGAACTGCATCGGTGAGTAGACTTTTAAGATGGTCGCCCGCTTCAGATATTGTACCTTTAAAATACTCATCGGGGTGGCTTGGAAACCTAAGACTCCAGAACTGCTTTATAACCTGACTGTCCGGTGTAATACGCATATAATGTCCAGGGGACAACTCAAAAATATTTTTAAAAACGGTTTTTGGAGATATAGTTGTCCAGTATTTAAATATTTGTGATAGAGCAGAATGATCAAATTCAGCCTGAATCCCGGGAAATTCGAAAAGGGTTTTGATTTCCGATCCGAATAAAAAGGTCTTGTTATGCCAGGTATAAAATAGAGGTCTGATACCTACACGATCACGTGCAAGGAACAGTTCTTTTTTATTATGATTCCAGATGGCGAAAGCAAATTGACCGTTAAGCATGTTCAGGCATTTTTCACCGTACTCCTGGTAAGCATGTAAAAGCACTTCAGTATCACTTTCGGTATGAAATAGATGACCTGTTTTAATCAATTCCTTCTTCAACTCAATATAATTGAAGATTTCACCATTGAGAACGATCCAGAGGTTTTTATCGGGAGTGGACAACGGTTGTTGTCCGGTTGAAATATCTATAATGCTCAGCCTCACATTCCCCAGCGCGACATAGCGGTCGAAATATATGCCGCTTTCATCCGGGCCTCTGTATTGCATGCGGGCCAGTATTTTTTTCATGACCTGAAAAGTGTCCGGGGCCAAGCTGGAAAGATCTAATATACCGGCAATACCGCACATCGGATCAGGATTATTATTTATGCAGCATTCATGGATCTTTTGCCGTTGATGAAATGGGTAATGGCCTTAATCGACTCAAAGTTTTCTTCAACCAGGTCGTTATCAACGGCTTTTATGCCGAAATTTTCCTCGAGATAATCGATGAGTAAAACAAAGCCCATGGAATCAAATATACCTTCCCTGAAAAGCATGGTTTCAGGAGTTATTTTGCTTGTGTCAGAATGTGTGTTTTTACGAACATAATCGAAGATTTTTTCCTCGGTTTGCAGATCGTCTTGTGTCATAATTCTTTCAGGAATATATAGTAGGAAACTCATACAAAAATCCAAAAAAAAAATGTATTTACATAATAAACCCGTTCGTTTTCAATTAAAGGAAATTATCATGTGACAAATGTCCGTAATTCAGTGATGAGTATTTTATTGCGGGTATGTTAATCCATATGGTAAAATATTACATATGCAAATCAGCGTTGCAAAAGAAATAATAAACTGAATACAACAACAGGTATCGTATTTATGCAACATGATGCGCTGCCTGCATGTGAACAGTCCATAGAATCTGAAACGCAATATTGATCTATACCAGCTTTTCCGATGGATTTTCCTCAAACAAGATAAGCGAGTCATTCGGTGCATCCGGAGGATCTGTTTCTACATTTATTTGCAGGGATTCGTTTTCTTCATGGATGATCGGGAATACATTATTGCAATTATGTACATTTTTTGGCGTAATCATTAATAACTGAGCCAAAATGGTTATATCGTGGTACCGTAAATCCCTGAATCGTCACTGGCATTTGCTTTAGCTGTAACGAAACCATTTGAAAATGCCAATATCAGATCGTTTGTATCAATCGAAGTTATACCGGTATTATTTTCCGGCAACCAGCTAATTGTTTTATTTGTGGCATTGGTTGGTAGTACAATAGCGTTCAATCGCAATGTTTCGTTGGCCGGCATTATTGTTGTCTCTCCTGAGCTCACGACGGTAATATCTGTGACACAAATGAATATTTCTTCGTTCTGTCCGGCCAATCTGGCTTGCAATCACCAGGTGGCTATTCCTTTTGGATGATACTTCAAGGCTTGGAAATGTGCACATTCACCCGTGTGATAGCAACGGTTCGGATTTGCATGGCTCCATTGGACGGCCGAATTGGCATTATAACTGCACTTATTATGATAGAAATTGAAAATAAACAATATACAAAATAGAGTCTACCGGGTAAAGTGGAAATCCAATGGGACGATCCCCATTCTTCTTAGAAAATGACTACTTTAAGGGGAATCACCTCTCTGGTTCCTGATAATGATATAATATATATACCTGAAGGATAAGATGATATATCGAACTCGACTGGATATTCACGCATTGTGTCGCTAAAAATCAATTCTCCCCGAATGGAAAAAAGAGAAAGATGATCAAAGAAGGTGGTTGTATCCATCAGATTTATGATTAGTTTTCCGGAAAGCTGAAAAACGGATAGCTTGTTTTCTTTGTCATGAATTGCATTAAATTGGTTACTTACATCCACTTCACAGGCTCCTATCACATCGGATCCATCCTTTGCTTTTGCATTAACGGTTATTGATCCGTCCGAAACAGCAGTCAATATACCGTTATCATCAATGGCTGCGACTTCGATAGGGCCTTCCAGGTACCATTCAACCATACAGTTGGTGGCATCAATAGGCAGTATTTTTGTCACCATCTGCAACTTACCGTTTTTCACATTGATGACTGGATCAACATTGCCCTCGGGAAAAACTTCGATTGACTCAACAAGGATGACTGTATCAGAAATGGTAAGAACAAATTCTCCCATAACACCTGAACCATCCTTTGCTGTGGCTATTACTCTTACGGTACCATCAGACAAAGCCGTCAATAAACCGGAGTCATTAATGGTTGCTTGACCTGTGCCGTTGATGACGGTCCATATGACCGTTTTGTTTGTGGCATTGGCAGGCATTACAACTGCACTCAATTGCAATGTTCCGTTGGTTGGCATTATTGTTGTCCCACCTGCGCTTACGATGGTAATAGCTGTAACAGGAATGAATATCTCTCCGTTCCATCCGGCCAGTCTGGCCCATAACCACCAAGCGGCTATTCCTTTTTGCTGACAATTCAAGGCTTGGGAATGGGCGCATTCACCCGTATAATAGCAACTGTCCGGATTTGCATTGCACCATTGGATGGCCCAGTTGGCATCATGACTGCCATTATTATCAGAATCGTAATAGCAGTCATCTTTTGCCAATAATTCCATGTAGTTTACCTGTCCGTCAGGGTCATAACTCTCAATATCTGCAAAATCATATAGTATTTTGTTTTGATTTCTACAGAAAGTCCTGATTTGCTCATTCCTGATGTTAAGGTTCTCGAATGGCCCGGTACCGTTCAGGGGACCGGTCATATAAACAAATCTGACTTTTGGATACTCGGTTTCCAATTGGCTCATGAGGTTTAAATAGAATTCAATATCCGCCTGTGTGGAATTTTTAACCTGATTGCACCACGACCAGATTACAACGTTTATATTTTCATTGGATGAATCATTCAGGTAGTCTCGGGTACGGTTGGCCCATGTCACGCTATCGGGATCACCAAGATCCCCCAGCACAAATTTATCACGTAAATCAAGTGCTCCTTCCGTTCCCCCCTCATTAAAGGCATAAGCAGTACCATATTTGCTTAAAATCCCTGTCATACCAGAGACCAACTGATCACCGTGTGAGGTGTGCCCGTAAGCAATATGAAGGGTATCACGTGCGGAATTAATAAAGGTTAACGGGATGTTGTGAAGTTTTGTACAGGTATGATCAATAATAATTGGAGCTTGAGAATGCAGCAATGGAGCAATTTGTATTGCGAGGAAACAGATACAAAATCGTTTCATGTAGTAATCAATTGAACTGTTGACAATATGGATATTGAATTGTCAAAATTACAAAATTGCATGTCAAAAATCAAATTGGCACACATTGGCCATTTGTCGGAAATTAGCATTTAACAATAAAAGCAAGGGGAAGAAAAATTATTGTAAGGAAAGACTTTACATATAGGTCAACACATTTACCGAATATAATAGGTTGGTCAATACATTGTATGTCATAAATACATCCTGTGATAGTTGCAGGGACCAACCCTTGATATGTTAAGCAAATATGGCCAGGTAAATCAATCACCTGGCCAACTTTTATTTTCGTTTTTAACTAAGAAACAGTTACTTAACAACTGCTTTTTCAACTATAGTTATGCCATGTTTTATTATGGAAACTAGATAAAGGCCTGAAGGAAAGCCTGAGATGTCAATTGGTTCAGAAGCATTTGAATAGGCCGGTAAGCTGAGAATTATATTACCGGATAAATTTCTTATTTCAACAAATGCTTCAGAAAGCGTTTCGGATATTTTTAACCTAAACTTACCATTAGAAGGATTGGGATAGATTATGCCCTCCAATTGCTTATTCTCATTATCCTGCAATTGCTGTACATCTTTTTTGGTTTCATATGCTCCTATATCTGGTAAAGCCTCCATGGGTACGTTACATTCCAGGAAATCTGAGGTTAGTCCCACATCCCTTCCTGCATTGATAGCTGGTGAATTCGGTGCAACTTTAAATACGCCCGACAAGGCATTGACAAAAAGAGGATCTCCAATAATGGAATGCTCATCTTGCTGAAGCGTTGTAATAACATCATCCAAGTCGTTATAAGTCTTACCATTTATTTCTATAAAACCTGTCTGTTCAGGATAATATAGATTATTGTCTGAAAACGGCGTGCTTTCACCGTTAATCAGAGCTTTCTTATCGAGATCGTTTAAATAAAAAATGTTATTACAGATTCTGAGATTTGAATAGGAATTGGCTATACCCAGAGTATTATCGTAGAATACATTGTTGTATATCTCTGCATCTGATAGTTTGCTGAGAATATTGATGGCTGTGGTGTTATTTCTAAACACATTATAGTATATTCTTGTGTTTTCCGCATAGGAATAAATCGCATTGAACGAATTCTTAAACGAATTATAACGGATAGTAATATCCTTACCATCCACAACCCTAATACCGGTTTGAGCATCTTCAAGAACACAATTCTCGATGATATTGCCAGAACTGGTTTCTCCCAAAAAATATATGCAGCTGACTGCGTTGGGGGCTGTAATAACCAGATTGTTAATTGTTATTTTGCTCTTTTCAAAGGCTTTCATCGCATATTCGGTAGAAGAACTGCTTATAACCGGTTTTTCGCCTTGTCCGTATGAGCCTATCCTTATGTTTTCTGATCCGATAACGATATCGTCTTCAGTAGCCTCTGTTCCAGCTTTTTGGAGATAGGTATAGTCTTCTATCCATACAACGTCAGCCCATGAACGGAACGGATGTTCAAAACTCCCGTTTTGAATTTCATCGGATTTATTTTCTGGATTGATGTATACGGTTTTGAATTTCGATGAAATGGAGACTGTAATATTTGCCAGGTTAAAAAGTTCCTTTTCAATATTATCCGAAACCTTTATTTTCAGAACAAAGGTTTCAGGATAAACCACAGAATACTTTTCCCTGAAACTCAGCATGCCCGATATGACATCTATTTTAAAAATATTCCTTTCGTTACCGGTTTCGATCTGATATACTATTGATTTCTTGTCATCGGGATCAGAAGCTGATACCACACCTATATTCAGGTTTCCTGATTCTTCAGAAATGATTTCAAAATGCTGATCCTCTATTTGAGGGGCGTGGTTTTCATAAATAACGACATCGGAAACACCAAAACTGCATACCCAATCTTCCAGATTGGTATATCCATTGCCGTTGTTATCGGCGTGAGCATCGGATGGAATAGATAGACGGTGTCTTGTCCCTTTGTATGCAGGCCATCCGCCAACACCATCACAGCCATAATACGTGCCGGATTGAATACCAAAAGCTGCCAACCCGTTACCGGAGACTGTGATGGATGCGTTGCTTCCATTGGCATTTGTTTGAAATATTATATGATAGCACTCGGGATGTGGATGTTTAACAGCTTCTGTTCCATCCGGAAGATTATCATTGAGGTAATTCAACATATCATTGATGTTTGAAAAACTGGTATTCAGAGCAATTGACTTGTTATTAACTATGATGGTTTGTGGATTACTGCTCCAGTTATAACCATTTTTCATGTTCCCGGATGAGGTCTTCAATCCTTCATAGATCGATTTGTTATATGCTTTTGCAGGCAGGTCATTGGGACTGTTTATTTCACTCCCATGCCTGCTGGTTACATTATTCATAATTCTCGCATCATGATAATCCCTGTTCCAAAATCTTGCACCTGCGTTTTGGCTGATGTAAGTTTCAACCTTGTCAGCGGGAAGTATTGTATATTCGCTGATATCCATCGGGCTGGCTGATGCTTTGACAACACCAGCCAAATCATAAAAGCAGTCCCATTCACCAGAAGAAGGACTGGCAATTTTTCTCTGACTTATGTTGTCATATAGAAATACTTGTGTACTGGAATTTGTTCCGTCTTTGACCCATCCAAGATAATCAGCCTGATCTGATTTACTCCATTTCTCAGTTGGTAATACTACGTTGCCTATGATGGCAAGCTTTCCGGAAACAGAAGAGCGAACCTGAATTCCATAGTCAGGACCTGATTTATATACAAAGTTATTAACCACCACAGCGCTGCCCACATTCAATGGCGGATTTCTCCCGAATCCGTATGCCAGCAAATTCTTAACAAGGCTTACATTATAATCGCAGGTCAATCCAAAACAATATCCGGTCCTTCTTGGTTCAAAATCTGTTGAACCCGAAGTGGCATCGAGCGAATAAACCAGCGGCTCTGCAACAATGCAGTTTGAAACGGTTATGTCATGTGTCCCTGAAGAGATACCTATGACTTCATCCTGTGACCAGGAAAAGGAGCAGTGGTCAATTACAATGTGATGTGATCCTGAAAATATCGAAAAACAGTCTCTAATTTTCACTGCAAAGGGATCGTCACCATACCTGATGGTAATGTGTTGAAACAATGCATCATGCATAGCTAAAGCAATATTACTGCCAATCAGCGTTATTCCCGGATCGGGTGCAGTTTGACCGTATACTGTCAAATACGGTTGATTAATCGGTATGTTTGTTGTCCCGGTTTTCCTGTAATCGATAACTCCTCCAACCTCAAACAGAATTATTCTGGGGAAATTGCGTGTCAGACACCATTCAAATGTGCCCCTGTTTGTACCGGTAGAAAAACTGCCGGCAGCCAATGTGTCGACTATCAATACCGTGGGATTTTGACTTCCACTGTATGCTCCTCTTGAGTCAGTTCCAAATCCTTCTGCACCAGGGAATATCCTTTGCCCTTTCACCTGCAGAAATAGTAAAATGCCCACTAAAATCCAAATTGTCCTTTTCATTTTGAGATATTTTGATTAACGTACTGAAAAAATTGACGAACGAACGATTCTGATATATGTATATACGTAAAATGTTAATGAATGTTTTATTTGTTTAGGTCTTGTTGGGTTAAAAAAAGCTGGTATTATTCTCAGACAAAGGTAGTTCATCATGAGAATATTACTTTTAAAAATGGCATTTCCCCATTAATTGTGTTTATCTTTGAATCTTAAAACTTCGAAGGTAATGATGAATTTCGTGATTTTTATCGACCTGAAAATATATAAATCATGAAAGATTTTGCAAAGGTTTTCACAAGGCTCATAAATAGTGATACGGAATGTTTATTAATCCTAAGCATAATATGTGTTTTACTATCCTGCAGGGGGAAAGATTCAGATTTAAAATATAATACAATTAAAGATAATATGATCGATACAAATTCAGTTGAAGGTAGAAAAATCGATGCATTTGTTTTTGATACCGTCGCAAAAATGAGGATATTTTTCGGACACATGTCCGTTGGGAACCAAATACTTAATGAGATTCAACGATTATCAGACGAAAAAACCGAAAGAAACATTCATATTTTAAAAACCCGTTCTGCCGATGATTTTATTTCACCGGTAGTAGGACATTCAACCATCGGACGAAATCAGTTCCCATTTGAGAAAATTGATGATTTCGTAAGTGTTCTCGATAATGGTGTTGGAAAGAAAATAGATATAGCGATTTTTAAATTCTGTTATACCGACATACGTGTTCAAACTGATGTTGATTCGCTTTTTAATTATTACCAACAGAGAATGAAATACCTGCAAGGAAAATATCCCAAAATAAGATTCATTCATTTTACCGTGCCCATTATGGTAAGATCTACAGGAATTAAGGGACTGGTGAAAAGGCTGACCGGCTATGATCATAACAAAAACCGAAACCGTTTAAATGAATACATTAGAAAAACATATACAGATGATTGTGTATTTGATATAGCGTTTTATGAAAGCAGGTATCCAGATGGGTCTTTTGAGAAATACGGCAGGAGAAATAGAATTCCCGGTTTAGTACCTAAGTATTCGACTGATGGAGGGCATTTGAATGAAACAGGCAAATTGTTGATCGCAGAGGAATTTTTATACTTTCTTGTTTTTAGGAAAACTGAATAAAAGTCTTTGAGAACAATTATTACAAGTAAATCAGAACCACGTTACATTATGGATGTAAATATTGATGAACCCCTATACCTTAAAATTACAGAAGAATTTGACCAGCTTTACCCGGGTTTGCGCAACCACTATTCCATTGAGGAATATATTCAAGCTCTATTGCGGACAAATAAGAATCTTCCATACAGGATTGTTACTTCCGAAATCGCTGCAATATCTGGGAGCATTGTTGATATTTATGGCGAAAAAGCCTTGGGGGCCTATCATAAAATGGTACTTCTTCGTTTAATTGCGAGTTTTAAGGACATCTCCAGGAATATTCCATTACCCTCTGATATAATTAACAATTATTTTAAGCTGACGCAAAGAATAATATCCAAGATCACTTCAGAGGGAATTGAAAAAAATTGTGATTATTACCTGTTTTCCAATGACAAGTTTGCTAAGGATTTAGGTATATGCCGGCTTTCACTGATACCTGCAGGTCCGGTATTGCTTGATTCAGGCTGGATGCCGCTGAAATACTTTCTTAGACGGGGGATTGTTCCGTTCATAAAGGGTTTGATCCTGGTGATGAAATACAGAAGTTTTGTTCCGGTGCTTAAAATGCATACTTACATAACAAACCCCATTGTTATGTCATGTTTTAACGAAGCGGGCTGGATTAAGTTTTATGAAAACGTTGCTGATATGATGCTTTTAGCTAAACATTACAAAGGGGTTTATTGTGCGGGATGGTTTTTTGACCCGGCAATGGATGAAGTAAGCCCGGAAATCAGCTATATACCAAAGCAAATAAAGATGTTGGGAGGAGATACATTTTGCATCGGTTCGGATTCGGGTGTAATTAAGGATTCAACGTTCATGAACAATAATCGGAAGAAATTGGTTCAGGAAGGCAAATATAATCCAACACGATATGTGATTTTCATTCCGCGTAAAAAACTTATAATCTGGAGAAAAAAGGCGATTCAATAACCTGTTTACAAAATAAGTTATATTAGTTGCGCTTTAATATCTGTGTCGATCAATTCAAAATTCATCTTGTTTTTGCCCCAGAAGAAAGCTATATCGTGGTTTTCAAAGGCTTCTCCCGGTTGAGGAGGTACCAGTAATCTAACTCCCTTTTGCTTAAGTTCATCAATTTTTTGAGTCATATCATCGCATTTGAAACAAATATGATGAAAGCCCCCTCCCTGTTCGATGAATTTTTGCAGGGAGGAATTTTGTCCTGTTGGTTGTATTAATTTTATAGTCAGGCTGTTGTCTTTTTTTAAAAAAACTACAATCACTTGTTGCCGGGAATTCTCTATCAGGTTCGTCATTTGTCTGTAACCAAAAATACTTGTCCAGTAATGTATTCCTTCTGTCAGGTCTTTTACAGCAAAGCAAATATGATCAATTACCATGGGTATGCATTAAGTGTTAAAAAATGAATATTAATCAGTAGACCGAATATTAAAATTATAAGTTCCGGTGATTTATTATGTGTCAGTTGGTTTTTTTTTAATAAGGTTAAAATACAGTTTTTCGTATTGCGGGGCCAGATTTTTCCAATTATATTCGGTAAAAACTTTATGATAAGCATTTTCTGCTATATTAACCAATTTCACTGGATTCTCAAGGGCCCAGATTATTTTATCAGCCAAGTTTGATACAGATCTGGATACAAAATGAATTGACTCATTTTCATTGAGGACAAGGGTATTTTCAGGAATATTGCTGCAGATGACGGGTACTTTCAATAGTGCAAATTCAAGGAGCGTATTTGACATGGCCTCCAGATATGTGGGGAATACCGCGAATTTAGCATGGGTTATATAGGAAAAAAGTAGTTTCTTATCTCTGATTAATCCGAGGTACTTAACATTTAAATTCTTCGATAATTGACGCAAATAATCAATATACCTGGGAGAATGTTCAAAACTTCCCAGGACTAATGCAAGTCCTTTGTAGTGAATTAATTCAAGAGCTTCAAGGAGTAAATGACAACCTTTTGTTTCCATCAGCCTTGCAGCTGAAAATACGATGTAATTATCGTATTCTATAGGCGGGAAGTCTGTCAAACAGGGGGAAAAAACCACGCCATTTGGAATGTATTGAATTGTTTTTTTCGTTTTATGTTTATATTCTTGAATCATTGGTAAAGAATTAGAAACGATCATATCTGCAGGCAGTTTATAGAAAATGTATTCCATAAAATTGAAATACTGTTTTTCGATCCAGCTCCATTTGCTTGAATCTTGCGGTCTTGCCCTATGGCCTGCAATTACACGGTATTTAATTCTTAATAGCGGGATGATAAAAGCGGCATCAAGGTGAAAGACGTGGATCAAATCATATTTTCTGAAAAACAAGCAATGAATTGTTGACTTTATATAGTAAAGGAAAGTATTTAATCGGGCTATTAAAGATTTTTTAAAAACAATTTGTTCATATCCGTCATATATACCGGAGATTCGGTCTGTATGCGAGGAAATATTATAAACGGTAAAGTCAAATTTATTTTTAAGAAACTCCAGCATATTTTCGCCAGCCCTTGCAGAACCACCGAAAGCCGGGATTCCTTTAAGCCCGATTATGGCTATCGTTGGTTTTCCCATGGATCATACTTTCTATAAATTCCAGATACTCATTTTTAAAATTAATGAAGGTAAATCTTTGGCATAGGTTTTTATATCCGAATGCCCCGAATTGAATTCGGGCATCGTGGGATTCGGCCAGAAACTTTAATCTTTTGGCAGCCAATTCATAGTCGCGTAAAGGGATCAGAAACCCACTTTCATTCTCTGTTACTATTTTATTGTTATCACCTACATCGGTTGCTACTACGGGCAATGAATAGCTTACGGCTTCCATAATCGAATTGGAGAATCCCTCATACAACGAGGTGGAAAGATAGATATCTGATTTTAAATAATATTCTGATAAATTCCTTGGATTCACTGATACTTCGCAATAATCATCTAGGTGCATTTTGTGTATTAAACGGCGTAAATAGGTTTCTTGCATTCCATATCCGACCAGGTAATATTTTATTTTACGCGAACCATTGGATGAAATTTCACGATTGAGATGATCAATCGCCTTGAGTGCAGTAATATAATCCTTTTGAGGCTTGAATCGGGCTACGGTCAGGATTTTTATTTGCTTTGATTCCTTTCTGAGTGTAAATGAAGGGATTGGGTCAATACAATTTGTTATTACTCTGCATGTTGAGGATTTAAAGCCTTTTTTTATCATGGCATCTTTTCCAGCATAACTATTAAAAATCGTGTAATTGCAGATGTGATTGTGCAAGAATCTCAGGATAATTTGCTTTCGTAAAGGGATAACAGAATTTCTAATACCCATCACGTGGTATATCTGTGGATACAGCAAATGAAGGAAAGATCCTAGAAAATTGTTCACAAACAAAAGCGAAATGATAATGTTGATCTTTAATTTTTTTATAATCTGATAGGTATGAATGAGTTTTTTTAGAAGACTTCCTTTCAGGAATACATATGAAATTTTTTGATCCTGTATAATGCGCAGATATTTTTCCTCAATTCTTTTGTCATGGAGAATGACCATAACAACATTGTGTATTTCCGAAAGGGCTTTAGCTATATACAATGATTGTTTCTCGGCCCCTCCGGTATTTAGTTCCCTTAGAAAAATCACTATATTATATGATTTGGCCAGCATAGTTTTTTGGAATTAAACTGCTACACGGTATATTATTCCTTTCCGCTATTCAAACTATCTTCCCATTTTGATAATAGCAACAATCTCCATAGAACTTTTCCAAAATTGCCGGTCCCTTCCTGGTTCTCTTTCAGTATGTTTTTGGCAATTTCCATATCCAGGTATGCAGAACTTCTCAACATATTAGCCGGTGTAAACAATTCAGGATTATCTTTGAACCACTTTGTTAATGGAACACTGAAACCTTTCTTTGGCTTATTGAGCAATTCTTTTGGCAGCTTGTTTTTCATAATCTGAAGAAGAATGTCCTTCCTCTTCAATCCCAAGAACTTTATTTTTTTATCTGTGGTGTATAATAATTCAACTATTCTATGATCGAGAAAAGGTACCCTGGCTTCGAGCGAATAAGCCATAGTCATTCTGTCGACCTTAACAAGCATCTGGTCGGGTAAGGAAGTATGAAAGTGAAAAAACATTAATTTGTAAAATGGATCGGTAAAAAGACAAGATGCCAATGCATTTCTTACATATTCCTCAATTGATATTGAATCAATATTGATCAGGTCTTTAAGGACTTGAGAATCAGTCTTGGTGAATTTTGATATTAACCTGTCTTCAAAGGGAATATTAGCCATATTCATGAGATTGATGTACCTGTCTATAACGAATCGATGACTTTCATAAGGAAGTGATTTGATCAACTTCAATGCGGAGGGAAGTCCCTTTCTTATGAAATGGGGCATATGTGCAATTTTTTTTGAAACTAATTCAGCCTTGTAATTGTTGTAACCGGATAGAACTTCATCTCCGCCATCTCCTGTCAAAACCATGGTTACCTTTTTCCTTGCTGAACGTGATAAATAACCAGTAGGAATGGCTGCAGGATCTGCAAAAGGCTCATCATAATGAAATAATATGCGATCAATAGTATCATTGATGGTGTCAGGCTCAATTTGGAATTCATGATGGTGGGTATTAAATCTTCCAGCAACTATCCTGGCAAGTTTGCGCTCATCAAAGTACTTTTCTTTGAAACCCATTGTAAAGGTTTCAACGGGATCATTGGATTGTTCGCTCATTAAACTCACGATGCTTGAAGAATCAAGACCTCCACTCAGAAAGGCCCCAAAACTGACATCGCTTCTCATTCTTAATCGAATCGAATCATGAAATAATTCTTCAAAAGTCCGTAAGACATACTCCCTGTCTGTTATCACTTCATGATCTTTAATATGGGGCAAATGCCAGTATTGATGAATCTGAACATCCCGGCCTTGAATCCGGATATAGTGTGCCGGCTTCAACTTATAGATACCGGTATAGAAAGTATAGGGTGATGGCGTATAACCAAGGAATAAATATAATTGAAGTATTTTCGTGTTGAATGCTTTTTCAACTCCGTATTGAAAAAGACTTTTAATCTCAGATGCAAATAAAAAAACATCCTGATTCATAAAGTAATATAACGGCTTTTCACCAATACGGTCTCTGGTAATGAATAATTCTCCTGAACCGATATCATAAAGGGCAAAGGCCCACATCCCGTTGAACCTGCTAAGGCAGTCTATTCCCCATTCAGCATAAGCTTTCATTATGACCTCAGTGTCTGAACTGGTTTTAAACCGATGTCCTTTCGATATAAGGATTTGCTTTATTTCAATGTAATTGTATATTTCACCATTGAAAACAATAGCAATTTTATTTATTTCATCAATCATGGGCTGATTACCGGTATTCAGATCAATAATTGCCAGGCGCCTGTGACCCAATCCTATATTCCCGTCAATATATAAACCCTGATCATCCGGACCGCGATGTTTCAGGATTTCTGTCATTTTGAACAGCAGATCCTCTCTAACCCGGTTCTCTGCATTAAAATTATAAATACCCGCTATACCACACATTTTTTATAATGTTGAATTCTTAAATCATCTCTTCATATAATTTGGCAAAGTTCTCAACCATTTTATCCAGGCTAAAATCAGAACGGATCCTCATGTTACCTGATTTACCCATTGAGACAGCAATATCGGGATTGTCAAGTAAAAAACATATTTTATCCTTTAATTCTGCAACATTTCTTCCCTGAATAAGAAAACCATCCTGATTGTTCCTGACCAGTTCAATTGTTCCTCCTGAGTTGGTTGCTACAACCGGTTTCTCCAATGCCATGTACTCCATTAACGCATTTGAAATTCCTTCACCGGGAGTTGACAGCACCCCTATATCAAAGATATTTACGAGCGATTCAACATGGTTTGTTTGCCCCGTAAATATAAATTTATCTGTTTTCGAATACTCGATAATCGTTTTGTATTTTTCCAGGTTCCTTCCTCCTCCCACAGCAATGAAACATACATCATTTCTCTCATGCAATATTTCCAGGGCTGTATTAATAAATACATCATAGTCCTTTCTATCTTCAAAGGCCCCAACCATTCCGACAATTTTCAGGTTACTGATGCCATATTTCCTACGAATTACATCTTTGGTACAGAGGTTTGTTAATCGCTCAAAATTAAATCCATTATGAATTACTCTGGTCTTTCTTGATTTTAACCGGAATGCATTTAATCCAGCGTGCGAATTTGCCAGGACTATATCTGAAAAAGGAAAAGTAAGCCGTGATCTTATCCAATCTTCTTCCATGAAACTTGGAGAAAATGAATGCGTTATCATACCATTGATAAATTTTACCTTATTCAATAATACATATGGTAATAAATAAACTGAAGACATGGATCCCCATGAATGAATTATTTCGGGCCTGAATTCCCTGATTGTTTTATAGAGTGTCAGCATCAGCCACCAATCCTTTTTCTTTTTTCTTGACAATATTTCAACTGACAAGTCCATCTGAAATATTTCCTGATAGAAAATTTCATCGGATAAAACAATGATTTTTAAATCCATCGAGTTTGATTTCACAAGACCGGTTAACAATTCTACGCATCTGCGTTGTTTTCCTCCTGCTTTTAAGTTTTCAATTACATGCAATACTCTCATCGTAAATAATTTCTAATCTTTTTATACCCGTAATTCCAAATTATCCGTGAAACATCATCCCGGCATCTGATTAGGATTTCTTCCGATAATATTTCCCGACAATAAACCGTAAAACGCAAGGGCCCATGAGTTCTGTGGCATACACGGCAATTCGATATTTAATGCCGGGTTGAGAATCCAGTAAATACCTTTTATATTTTTTGTTGACAAGATCTCTCATAATAAACATAATAATGAAACCTTTAAAACACTGGAATTGGAATTTTTTTAACGCATATATTTTCAGGGCATTCAGATAAGATTCTTCATGGATTAATACCAAGAATATTTTATACTGCCAATCAAACCTGGTTAATTTTGCCTTCGAAATACTATCCGAATCTTCTGTGTGATAAATTCTCAATCCTTGATGAATGTAATACCTTTTTGCACGGTTATTGACTTTATACCAGAGAAGTACTTCAAGGCCTGGAATATGTTCATTGAACCTGTCTTGCTGGATCAGGAAGGTCTTGGTAATCCCCCAGAATTCACCGGAACAACGCGAAAGTATTATTGAGTTGTCTAGGTAACAATCCCTATCCAAGCCTTTTCCTGAGAATTGATTGTTTGATGAATCGATGCAATTGCAGGTAACAGCTGTGATTTCGTTATCAATTCTTTCGGGAACGGCTAACATGGTTTTAATAGCGTTAGGTAACATTTCATCATCACTGTCAAGAAAGGTGAACCACTCACCATTGATATAGTTAAGACCCGTATTTTTGGCTGCACAAACCCCTTTATTGATTTCATGCTTACAATATCGGATTCTGGTATCGGTATATTCCTGGATCAATACAGGGGTGTTATCTGATGAACCATCGTCAACAATAATTATTTCAAAGTCCTTGAATGATTGGTTCAAAACACTGTCAATAGCCCTTTTTAATACATGAGCCCGATTATAAGCAGTAATTATCACACTGATTTTGGGATTCCTTTGCATTTTGTACTATTGTATTCATGACTTAAAATGTGTTTCAACCTCTAACTCTTTCTTATTTTTGATAAGTGTAATTTTTTGCGGGAGGTAGTATTTGCTGTTAATGGTTAAATTTTCAGGAATAGTTATCCGATATCCTGATAAAAATTTTTCATTCAGAAACATAGGATCAATTTTACCGGCATAATTAGGAGATACATTTTGCACCATATTGATGGGTAGACAGAAATAGGCAGATGTTTTTGGACTTAAACCCATAGAGAATAGTCTTCTTCTCAGGCAATAACTGTTAACAGCTCCCTCATAGGTATTGGGGTTAACATAGTGGACTTTCTGAGAAATCTTCAAAATGGTTTGCAGCGGATAAATTGTACTGTCAACAGAAAATGTATGAGCCCAATGTCCTTTATTATCAGTATCATAATAGTCCCATTTCAATAAATCATCAGAAATTGGTGTGCATTTGTTTGGGTAGTCAATAACATTTTGTCCAACATACATTCTGAAACTTGTGTTCGCAGCAGTATCATTAATAGACGCCAAGAGTTCTTCTGCAATATGTATTTCTTTATAAAAAAAGCCATCGTCAGTACAAAACATCAAATGTTTTCTGATAGAATTTTTAAGCACAGATACCAGCAATTTCTTGAAGTTTGTTCTCAAGGATCGAAGTCTTTTGTGCCTCAGAAACGTATATATGTTTTCAGGGAATATCAGATAGGGTATGTAATAGAAACAGTCTGAGAATCGCTTTTTTTCCTGAAGGAACAAAAATTCAGTATGTTCACTTTCTACTATTTTATAACTTTCAAAATATGCATCATCGGTCCGATAGATTATGGTAACTTCATAGGAATTCAGGATAAGGTTCTTTTTTATGCTTTCTAATAGCAAAGTTAGCTGCATAGGCCTGTTATATGAGAAAACGATGATATGCATCGGAGTTTTATTGTGTTTTACGTTGAATTATTGCTTGACAAGGCTCTTGAGGAAATTGTTCAACCTGTCTTCATGACTCCTGTAATTGAAATACTTTTGAAGTTTTTCTCGAGCAGCAGTTCCAACTTTGTTGGCTAATTTCGGATTCTCAATGGTCATGTTCATCTTTTCCGAAAATGCACTTGTTGTATAGTCATCAGCAATAAATGCAGTTTCATTATCCCTGAAATATTCTCTTATAATCCCATAGTTTGTAGTAATTATTGGTCTTCCTGATGCAACATACTCACTGACTTTGTATGGAAACCTTGAAATATCCTGATAATTGTCTCTAATGGGAATCAATAAGGCAGTAGCATTTTTATATCGATAATAGAGTTCTTCTTCAGGTAGATCTGAGAGAATAATGATTTTGCTTTTCTTTTGTATATGACTAATGAAATTCAATAATTCATTCTTGTCTGACGCCCCGCCGTTCACTACCAGCACCAGTTCAGCTTTCTCATGATTAACCATCTGAAAGGAATGGATAATGAACTTAATAACCGGAAGATAACCCAAATGACCGCAATAGAGAAAATACGGGATTTCAGAATTTCTGGAAAAAGTAACAGCATTTATTTTATCAAAATCAGAAGATCCTGGTAAGTGTAATAGGGGCAGGGTGGGTTTCAATATACTAATGAATCCTGTCAGGTGGGTACTGATGGGCAGGGCTCCGTCAACAAAGTTAAAAACAAAACGATCGTAAATAATATGATTTAACCTTTCCCTCTTAACTGAGAGGTCTGATATTCCTGATCGGTTTTCCACGTAAACAAGGACAAGAGGAAAATTTAATATACGGGCTATGATTCTATAAATCAAAATGTTTAGTATGAATCGGTTATATACGATGCCGATGTTAATGCTTTTTTTTCTGTGAATGCTCACAATCTTGGATAATTCTCTGAAAACAATTGTCATTTTTTCAAGATTCCTAAATACAAAATTATCCTGCCTTAGTGCACTTCCTGTTGCATAAACGTACCGTATATTTTCATAATAACCTTCTGGGTCGATTTTCATTTCTTTACTGAAAACTCCTTTTTTATTCAGTACAATAACATCGTTTCCGCAATTGGCAAGAGCTTTGCAAATCATTTTGCTATGTTGTGCTGCCGCAAGTTTTCTGTATGGGAAACCGGAAATACCCAAAAAGATAATATGAAGCTTACCGGATTTCATTAGAATTTATTCTTTTGATTATTTTACAGGGATTGCCAGCCGCAATTGTATCTGGCGGGATGTCTCTGGTCACCACGCTGGCTGCCCCGATAACGGAATTCTTCCCTATTCTGACTCCTTTAAGTACAATGGAATTAACGCCGATCCATACATTATCTTCTATGATTACTTGTTTTGCAATATCTCCACTTTCTCTTCTTCTTAGCGGATCAACAGGATGCCAGTCACAGTCTGTAATAATGGTATTTGCACCACATATTACATCATTCCCGATCTCGATTAAAACTGCCGCTCCTATACTTGTCCCACTTACTCCGACATTGTTTCCTATTTTTAAAACAGCTCCCTTTCTCAAGGTTGCTAAAATACTTCTATGATTCACACCGATAAGGCTCGAAGCCATATCTGACCGGATAAAACATCTGCTGCCAATGGTAATCTCTGAAAGAGGATATCGCCTCAAATAAGGAATTCCCATAAATATAACTTTTGAACCGAGATGTATCCCTATCAATTTTGCCTGGATTCTTACAACAAGGGTACAGATTAGTTTCTTCAGTTGAAGCCGTTTATTTCTTAAAAAATAAAAACCAAAGCCTAAGAAATCATATTTACTTCTCAATTTGCTCATAGGAATGTGGAAAGTTAACTGAAATTATAGATCGGTATACATTTATTATGTTTTTTACGATTTCTTGCCTGTTGTGTCTTTTTATGGCATCAATACGGGCATTACTGGCTAACCGGTATGCCAGATCGGCATCTTGATATAATGTTTTGATTGCGCCTGCTAATACATAGGGATCTCCGTCCTGGATCAATAATCCGTTGTATAGGTTATTGATATAGGTCCCTGTTCCTCCGGCATGGGATGCTATAACAGGCATGCCCATAATCAGTGCTTCTGCAAGACTGTTTGGACTGTTCTCAATATGAGATACCTGTATATATATGTCGGCTTCAAGCATGTATTTCAACAATTCATTTTCCATTTGCCTACCCGGAAGATATAAGTTTATTTCTTCGGGTCGGGTGTGATATAATTTATTCAATAAATGTATGATTTTGTTTCCTTTATCTATTCCGGCGACAACCCACTCAAATTCAAAATCACAATATTCTTTTAAAAGTGCAGAAGTTTGATATACCATTTCCAATCCTTTATACAAATGTGAATTCGATGTCGTAAAAAGCCTTAATTTATGTTGTCTTCTCTTCTGCCAGCAGTTGTTAAAAAAAACTTCGCGGACTATTCTTGTATCCATACCATAATATTTAGCCTGTGGGGCCAATATACTGGTAATATATTTATCCCAATCTGTTCGACCAAAGACATATCGTGCCCTTGAAAGAATGGTTATTTCTCTTTTGGCTTTTTTCTTTATCGACCTGTAATTATTAAGAAATCCATTGAAGTTGATCTGATCCAATAAACGGTCATGCTTTGATACCAGGTTCCTTGGTATTCCGCTGAAATACTTCCTGAGATATACAGTAAGGATTCCCTGAACTGAAATAATACAGGGAATGTTTACCAGATCCTGTATCAATCCATAATTATTCTCAGTTCCATGAATATGGATAATGTCCGGTCTGAATTCATTAACAATACTCAAGTAATTATTTAGCAAGGCATCTTTTTCATAATTGCCTTTCATTCTTTGAATATATTTTTGAAATCTATTTTCTTTGGCAAGTGAAATAGGATAAAATTTTGTATTGTTATAATAAAATGGTTCAGCTTGTTTATTGTAAACAAAACAAACAGCAAGTTCAATCCCCGGAATATTTATAATTTCCTTGTGCAGTAGTTTTATCCATGCACCACCATAACTGGGGCTGTTCAGATAAGTTTCCGCCAAAGAGGGCGTATTCGTAAACCATAGTATTTTCATAGTATACTAATTCTTTCCGTTATTTTGCCCAGATGCTTCGGGCATTATTATTTATAATCTTTCTGTACTGAATTGGTCCAAGCAAAGGTCCATAAAAATTCGTAAGTATGATTGCAAAAACCAATCCAACAGTACCCCAATGGATCACATTAATAAAAAGGTAGGCTAATGGAAAGAAAATAATTGCGCCAACGATGGAGCTAATAATTTGCAGTCTTATTTTACCAACACCGTTAATATAAATACTATAAATTCCTCCAAAGGAAAACAACATAAAATATAAAGCCATTGCGGCAGACAATGAGATGGGTATGACAATTTCCTTACCTACCCAGAATCTGTAGAAGTAATTTGATCCTAAAAGCATTATAATTATCAAAGCGACGACCCATCTCCAAAGTACAACAATTTTGTGAATTGAGTTTTTTATCCACTTGATGTCATTTATTGCTTGTGCATCAGTAAAAGCAGACCAGAAAGGCGTTAGAATTATTGAAAATGCCATGTGCGGTATGGTGAAATACTTGTATGCGATGCTATATGGGGTAACTTCCGCTGGTCCAAAGAACTGCGCTATGATAAGGTTGCTGGTCTGATATTTAATAATGTGACAAATATTAATTATAAAAAAGGATATCCCAAGGTTGAACAATGGACCAGCAAATTTAAGGCGGACGTATTGGAGAGAAGGACGTATAAATCGTAGTTGTTTTGAGAAATAAATCAGGGAAGCGGCAAGCAGGACTATTATCGGCGTTACGTTCAAAGCTATGCCTAAATATAATAAGGATCCTTTTGTTGTTTTGGTCAGCAGAAAAATAATGAGTAGTGAAATAAAACTGCTTGTCGGAGCCAAAGCATTTGACATTGCAGGTTTCTGAACAGCATATAGGATGGTGTTAATTAGTTTTAATATAAACTGGATGAAGAACAGGTTAAAGACAATCAATGCAACTATCGATAATTCATTTTCAATGCCGCTGCTTGCATTTAAGATTCTGCTCCAGTGAAGATGCGGATTGATTAGCGAAAACAATACCATAACCGAACCCATGATGAGAAGCAAAATAAAATACGTCGTGCTCACATAGATCTTTGCCAGCTTAAACTTCCTGCGGGCAATTGATTCTGCCAGATTGTTTCTTAAACCATTCCCCAATCCAATATCAAAGAAACTGAACCAGGTAAAGAATGTGGTTAGGGTCAACCAGATTCCATATTTCTCTTTATCGAGGTATCCAAGAACAATTGGTACCATTAAAAAGGAAACAAAAATGCTAAATCCCTTAATGATGAAAGATGCAATAATGTTCTTTTTAATTGTAATGGTCCTTTTTGATCCCCCCATTAGAGAAAGGACATAGTTTCTTAGTCGATTAAGCATGTTGGATATGAATACCATTTGTTTTCAACTCGGTCATATTTTTTGTATCTCCTTCTGAATAATATTTATCTAAAAGAAATGCCATAAAAATTCCATAGCTGAAAAAGGAATAACTGACCAATGTAAGATTGGCAAGAAGAAATGACAGGAAGGCAAAAAAGATACCGTAAAAATTTGTACGTCTGGCAGAGAAATAGAATTTCCTGATAACAGAAAACCAGAATGAAAATAGTATCACACTTCCAACTATACCAAATTCATACAAGTGAGACAGATATCCAATATGTATCTGCGAACTTCTACCAAGCAGCGCTAATCTTAATTCATTGGTAACATGAATGCCTGTCCCAAACATTGGATTTTCTTTAAAAAACCTGGCAAACATATCAAAAGCGAGGTATCTTGATTCTGCAGTATTTGCCAGAAGCCTGAGCTGGATATATTCAATAATATTTGTACCTCCCAGGTAAAGAATCGTTACGAATATAACAATGGCTGATCCCAGTATAATCAGATACATGGCAAGTGAAACTTTTCTGTAAACAATCAGCAGCGAACAAATAATCAAAAAATTCAACTGGATCCATCTGCTATTCGATGAAAAAGCGACTAGACCGCCAAGGATAATCCATAAATACAGCCATTTATCCTTCCGGATAATAGAATCGCATATCACAAGTGACAACAAAGGCAGAAAGGACATACCTGTTTCATTTCTGCCAATCCAACCGAAAATTGAACTTAACCTTATGTTGTATGAAATGCGATTAAAATATCTTTCCTGAATCGTCTCAGGAGTAAAAAAGAAAGGATCATAAAAAAGTTGAATGCATGAAAAAAGAAATGCTACTACGATAGTAATTTTAAAAATCAAATAGAGGTGATCAATTGTCTTTTGTTTTTGAATTTCAAAATTCTCTATTAATAAAAGCATAAAAAACGTATGAAAAAAAGGATTCCTGTAAAAATAATTCAAGAGTCCGTTTTCCGATACTCTGTCTGTGATAATATCCCATATAAAATAATAGAGAAATAAAACCAAAGACAGGATAATATAGGCAGGAAATCTTACTTCATTTTTTGTAAAAAAGAGGATGAGAAAAAGAAAAACTGAGATTGTGCCAATAGACCAATAAAAATTAACATTGAATATAACTCTGAATAGATAGGCAAAAAGGGGAGCCATCGACAAGATCAAAAAGTAATATAGAACTACTTTTTTCATTTATGGAACCAACACATGTCAATTAAACCTTTTCATAATAGTCATAACCATATTTTGTCTTGTGCAAAACAGGAACATCATTTAGGAGAACACAGAGGTTCTTATATTGCTTCTCTTTAAGTTCACCAATGATGGAAACCATTTCATTCTTGAGGGTACTATTTTGTCGTACGATATAAATATTCAGGTCCGCTTTATCCATGATTATATAAGCATCTGAAATAATTCCAATGGGTGGTGTATCAATAACAATATATTCATACCTGCTTCTTAAAAAATTAAGAAGCTCGATTGTTTTTGGGGAAGTTATCAGCTCTGATGGATTGGGCGGAGTTATGCCAGCTATAATAACGTCAAGGTTATTAATTCCGGAAGGTTGAATGATTTGTTCCATTCCAACCTGATTGCATAAAAACTCAGAAATTCCCGGATGTTTATTATCCTTTAGCCTGTCAAACAGTTTTGGCTTTCTTAAATCGTATCCTAATACGATGGTTTTGAATGAGCTGCTTGCAAGGGATGCTGCAAGATTAGCAGAAACAAATGATTTGCCCTCTTGTCCGAAAGTTGAAGTCACCGCAATGATCACGTTTTTCTTGTTCATGAGAAAATAATTCAAATTGGCTCTCACCATTCTGAATGATTCCGCAATGTGTGACTTCGGATATATAGTAACAACCATATCTGTTTTTTTATGATTAGAATATACCTGCCCAATAAAAGGAATATCAATAAGGCTTTCCAGCTGTGTTTTATCTTTAACTTTTTTATTTGTCAGGTCAATAATGCGAAAGACTGTTAATGGCAGAATCAGTCCAACCATTAAGCCAACAAGGTAAACTTGTTTTTTCTTTGGTGAAATTGGTCCATTCCCAATTAAATCAGCGTATTCAATAATTTCAGCATCAGGTAGGTAGGCAGCATTGGTAATCTGTGCTTCTGCTCGTTTTTCAAGGAGGTAGGTATAAATGGCATCATTGATATTGAACTTTCTTTCATATCCTAACAATTCCCTTTCTGTTCTGGGTAGTTTATTAATCTCGTAATTTAAGGTATTTAACCTGGAATTGATATCCTGGAGGGTAATATCTGTAGTGTTTATTATATATTTAATATTCTCGGAAATAGTATTTTTAAGATTTTCAATATTGATTTCCAGCTTTCTCAAATACGGACTCTTTTCCTGATTGTTTTCTATCAAACTAGTTCTCTCAGAATTAAGTTGCAGCAACTCTTGGATTAGATTGTTAAGTAATGGATCTTCAACGCCCATTGTAGATGGAGCAATTAAATCAGAGAATTTGTCCCCTTTATTGAAAGTTTCTTCTAAGTATTTATAATACTTATATTTAACAGATATGTTCGCTTTCTCTCTTTCCAATTCCTGAAGTTGATCGTAAACTCGTCCTGATTTCGCAGCGATATCAATTACCTTGGTAGTAGTCCTGTAACGCTGCAGGTTTTGTTCTGCAATCTTCAGTGAATCCTCAATCACGTTTAGCTGATTATCAATGTATTCAACGGTTTTTTGAGCCATATGTGTCTTTTTGTCAAGATCCTGCAATAAATAGGTGCTGGTCAGACTGTTAATGAAATCAATGGCTTTTTCAGGAACATGTGTTTTCATTTTAACCACGGCAACAGTTGATTCAAGATCATCAGGAACTATTTCAACTTTAGACCGGTAATAATTCAAAAGTCCTTTTGGGCTGTGTATAACAAAGGCAAATCTTTTTGATCTTAACTTATTGAATTCAAAATTTTCATTGAGAATAAGTTTAAAATCATAATAATCCGATGTGAGGTTTTCTCCAAAGCTAGCTTGTATATTGGCTTTTAACTTGGGAAGCGTTTCTACAATATTATTTGTGTTAAAACTATACAGATTGACCTTCTCTTGCTTGATAGAAATATGGAGACTCTGATTATCCTTGATTTTAACATAAAACATCCTATCAACTGGTTGGACATGGTTTTGGTTATAAACGACGACAAACGGAGAAGACTTATACAATTCCTGTGTCCTGAATGTATTTCGGTTGAAGTATGAAACCTGAAAATTTAAATTTCTTATTGCTTCTTTGATTACAACGCTGGACTTAATGACCTTTATTTCATTCTGGAAATTCTTTTGTCCGCCAAATAGTCCGAATCCCTCCATAAATTGTGCAGATGCTTTGGCATAACTACTTTCATCTTCCGTAATCAGAATCGAAGAACTAACTTGATATAAGGGCTCAGTAATCCATATATAAAAAAAAGCGATAAGAAGACATATTATGACGGAGGTACCAATAATCATCCATTTTTTTCTGATGATCTGGATGATACTGTCTATACTAAAAGTACCTTGCTTGGTTAGCTGTTTGTTCATATTGTATCTTTTTATTGTATTCAGGGATTACATTGAATAACCGTTAAAAACGTGTTTTCCTTATTTCGAGAATTCATAATCGTCACACTCCTTTCGTTATCAGTTACTTCATCAACTAATAAGTTTTGTCTGTTGACTTCTGGTGTGATCATCAATTTGAGTTCTATAAATGTATTTGTAAAACGAAAAAGTAGATTGCAGAGAATACATCAAGGCATCTTCTGTTGTTATTCATTTTGAACATAATTTAGTACTAAAACTGCAGTAGTTATTGCGGTCAGGAACAGTGAGATCGGAGTGGAGATTACGCTCCATGTAAGAGAGGACCTTGGTTTCACGTATAAGATATCATTTGATTTAAGAAAAAAGTTATTATTGAACATACAGGCATCCCTGGTAAGATCCAACTTTTGTTTTATGATTGAATTGTTTTCTGTTCGTATTAATATGACTTCCCGTCTGTTGCCATGTAATGAAATATCTCCTGCAAGGCTTAGGGCTTCGAATACATTCAGATGATCCTTTGTATAGGTATAATTTCCTGGTGCATTCACTTCACCAAGAACAGAAATTCTTTTATAGGCAAACTTGATAATGACACTTGGCTGATTGAAGTATTCCGATAATGTTGTTTCAAATTTTGTTCTGGCTTCATCCAGTGTTAAATCTTTAACAAATACATTGCCCAATATTGGGAAGTAAATGTATCCTGAATCATTCACTGTATATGACAGCAATGATATTGATAATTCATTGCTATAGCCCATTCTTGAATTATCCCCCTGAGTACTGAAGAAATTGAATGCCACATCATCCAGACTTGCAACTTTGATATACAATTCATCATTTACGGAGATTCTGGATACTTTCAATTCATTTAAAGAATAAATAGTTTTTTCAACTATCGGATCCTGAATATATTTGAGCTTCTTTTGAGGAATACAAGAATACAAGCTTCCCACTGTAATAAGAAGAACAAGATAATTCTTGAATGATTTAGTTATAAAAATCTTCGTCATATAAACAAGTTGACTTTATTAAATAAAATTGATTGTACCATTTAACAAAACGCTTGATACCTTCGGATACCGTGATATGCGGACGATATTCGTATTGTTTTTCTAATGCTTGTACATTTGCCCACGTTTTTCTCACATCCCCCGCCTGCAGCGGCTTGAATTCTATGATCGCCTTTTTACCGGTGAATTCCTCAATGACACGAATGAAATCCATCAGTTTCACGGGCTGGCTGTTGCCAATATTGTATATTTTATAGGGGGCAGGTGAGGAGGAAGGATCCGGCTCTTTTCCATGCCAGGAAATATTTCCCTGTGGAGGTTCGCTGGTAAGGATACGGAAGATACCTTCAACAATGTCATCGATATACGTGAAATCCCTTTCCATCTCCCCATTATTGAATACCTGAATGGGTTTGCCTTCCAGTATCGCTTTTGTAAAGATAAAAAGCGCCATGTCAGGCCTTCCCCATGGGCCATATACCGTAAAAAAACGCACTCCGGTTGTCGGTAATCCATACAGGTAACTGTACGTATGTGCCATCAGCTCATTGCTCTTCTTGGTAGCCGCATACAAACTTATCGGATGATCAACATTGTCTTTTTCTGAGAAAGGAATGCTTTCATTGAGTCCGTATACACTCGAACTGCTGGCATATACCAGATATTGTATGTTGTTATGCCTGCAGGCTTCAAGGATGTTAATGAATCCTACGATGTTGCTGTCGATGTAAGCGTATGGATTCGTCAGACTATATCGAACACCGGCCTGAGCAGCCAGGTTGCATACACAATCGAATTTCTCCTCCCGGAATAAGGTAAACAGGTTTTCCCTGTCTTCCAGGTTCATCTGAATAAACCGGTAACCAGGATAAACAAGCGAAAGTATACAAGTATTATAACTAATTTGACCTTTTTGAATTCCGGCTTCTTCTAAACGTGCATATTTCAGGTTAACATCATAATAATCATTGATGTTATCCAGTCCGATAACTTCATGTCCTTCCTTTAGCAACCTGTTTGCCAAGTGGTATCCTATAAACCCTGCAGTACCGGTGACCAGTACTTTCATGTGAAGTTTTGTTTAAGGTTTGAAAAAAGCCTTTCAAATATACGCTGAAAAAGAATGCGTGACAAATACATTCATTTTGATTTTTGATGAACTGCTGTTTTTCTTTTATCAACACTACTTCATCCGAACAATAGTCATTGCACAATCCCGAAGAAAAATATTTGTTTTTAAAAGCGGGGCGAATTGAAAAATTAGCTCTTCTTTGTCGTCAGGATTATTCATGCAATGACCATTGAATTTATGAATAATACGGGTTAAATCCATTTCCGGCGTAAGGTAGAAAGCACCCAAGCTTTGTTCTGAGTGATTCACCGATTTCTCAGTTTTTTCGATCCCCTGGTACATTTTTTGTAGTATTTTCGATCGAAAATTCAAGCTGATGTCTGTTATTTTTCTTTGCCTGCTCTTTAAACTGACAACCTTTCATCCGGTGCATATATCCTATACCAACGTCGATATTGATACAAAGACCGGTGATATACAATTGATTATGAAATTTTTTTCGGATGATCTGTGCTTGCTGTTTTATCATTTATACGATCATGAAATAATGCTCGAATCGGATAAGGAAATGAATCCTGGCGATGTTGATAAGCTATCAAAGTATTTATTGGGTGCATTTATAATTCGGAAAGTAGATGAAAAGCCGGTAAAGTTTGAATTTATCCGGAAAGAACAGAACGAAGAATCAATATGGCTTTATTTCCATGGTAAATTTATCTGGAACAATCCCGGCAAGATATTGATAATGAATACTTTGTTACTGGATGTATTCGAAGATCAGACAAACCTGGTACTTCTTACTGCTAAGCAGACAGAGAAAGGATATAGTTTTAACTTCCTGACTCGTGAAATGACAATTGATTTGAATGATTAATGCCTTTTTTATTTTTTGTTGGGAGAAGGTATAGCTTAGAATTACTAATTTTGCAAATATGATGAAGAAACTTATACATTGCCTCATTTTATTGCTTTTGTCATTACCGGCCTTCTCAACCCATAACCGGGCCGGCGAGATCACCTACCGGCAGATATCGGGTTATACGTATGAGTTTACCATCACAACCTTTACTTATAAATACAGTGCAGCGAACCGGTCTCAGCTCGAATTTCAGTGGGGCGACAATACTTCATCCATTGCATCCATTGATAGTGGTCACATTGATAACACGATTATCGTTGATTTGCCAAGCGATTATTATTATAACACGTATACCACTCAACATACTTTTCCTGGACCCGGTATTTATGAAATCCTTGTGCAGGACCCGAATCGCAATTACGGCATTCGCAATATTCCCAATTCCGTTAATGTGGTTTTTTCCATTACAACAACCATGTTAATAGCTCCCGAAATCGGAACCAATAGCACACCGCAATTACTGAATTATCCTATTGACAAAGCGGCCCTGGGACATATTTTTATACATAATCCGGCTGCATTCGATCCCGACGGCGACAGCATTGCATACAGTCTTACCGTTTGTACGGGCCAGGATGGCAATCCTATTTCCGGCTATTCACTGCCTATGCATAGTGATACCTTTTATGTTGACGCCGTTAGTGGTGACCTGGTATGGTACACTCCCGTTGACACCGGCAAATATAACGTAGCCATGAATATCATGGAGTACAGGAATGGTATTAAGATTGGTAACATTGTGAGGGATATGCAGATTAACGTATACCGTACCGATAATAATCCTCCCGTCAATCCTGCGTTAAATGATTATTGTGTTATTGCAGGCGATTTGATTGATTTTCAGTTTACCACTCTCGATGCAGATAATGATTCCATTCGTCACACCCTTACCGGCGGACCATTAATTGTACCAACCAATCCTGCATCTTGTATAACTGTGGCAGGCGGACCGGGATTTAAAACCTCTCGTTTTTATTGGCAGACCGATTGCAATCATATCCGCAGGCTTCCTTTCCAGGTTACAGTTAAAAGCAAAGATGTAACGAACGACATCGACCTGGTTGATATTGATAATTTTTACATTACTGTCTTAGCCCCTCCTCCCTTGAATCTTGCAGCGACACCTACCAGCTCGGAGATCACACTTGACTGGGAGTCAAGTAACTGCGGAGCTATAACTGGATATGCAATTTACAGGCGGGAAGGCATCTCGGGATTTGAACCCGACAGCTGTGAGAACGGTGTCCCTGCATACACCGGTTTTATTAAAATAGGTGAAGTTACCGGAAGCAACACCACCTTTACCGACGATAATATTGGTGATGGCCTTGCACAGGGTATCGATTATTGTTATCGCGTGACAGCCTTGTATAAAGACGGAGCAGAGAGCATTGCTTCTGAAGAGGCTTGTGCTTCTCTGATTCCTGGTTTCCCCGCCTTGCTGAATGTGAGTGTTACCAAAATAGGCGAGGCAGATGGCGAAATATTTGTCTCCTGGATTAAACCCCGTGACTTTGATCCGGTGGCTGCCTCAGGGCCTTACGTCTTTCAATTGTTCCGTTCATCACCGGGTGATCCGGATAATTTTGTTTTAATCGATTCGATTCAGACACCTGACCTCGAAGATACCGTTTTTTATGATACACCGTTAAATACATTGATTTACCCTTACCACTATTCCGTTAAAATGTTCAATAATACACCCGGAAACCGTTTCGAAATGAAACCCGATAACCGTGAAATTGCCTCTTCATTATATTTGGACATTGAGGCAGAAGATAACCAACTGGTTTTGACATTCCGAAAAAAAGTTCCCTGGATCAATTCGGAATATGTGATATACCGGCAAAACTCTGCTACACTCTCATTTGATTCGCTGACCACAACACAGGAAAAGTCTTTTACAGATGCAGGTTTGCAGAATGGGATAACATATTGTTACAGAGTTAAAAGTTTAGGATGGAGACCTATTGAAAGTTTAATATATACCAACTCAAATTTCTCTCATATTGGCTGTGGAACACCGGTTGATGTTGAACCTCCCTGTCCCCCGTTTCTTGAAGTGCGCTCGGAATGCGACAGTTTTATGAATGTGCTTACATGGACAAATCCCAATAACAGCTGCGCCGATGATGTGGTACGGTATATAATATATTATAGTCCGGATTATGACGCAATGTTGGATTCGTTGAATGGTACTTCAAAGGCAACGGATACCATCTTCTACCATAAGCTGGAATCTGGCACGCAGCTGGCCGGATGCTATGCTGTTACAGCTATTGACTCATTCAATAATGAAAGTGCTTTCTCTGTTATAAGGTGTGTTGATGAGTGTGTTTTATATGAATTACCCAACGTATTCACTCCCAACGGCGATAACATAAACGATGTTTATGTTTCCTATAATCTTAATAATGCAATCCAGAAAGTCGATATGAAAATATTCAACCGTTTTGGAGTGCTTGTGTATGAAACCGATGATCCGGCTATAAACTGGAATGGACAGTACAAAAACAAGGGTGGTAACGTAGCATCCGGGGTATATTATTATATCTGCGATGTATACGAACCACGGATTATTGGTACCATGACACGTACCCTTACGGGATTTATTCATGTTTACACGGGAGAAGGTACACTAATGCCAAATGAATAACATAATGAAAAGAATAGCTTGTTTTGGATTCACACTGGTTTTTACTTCAGTCATTGCTGCTCAGTCTCCTGGTACTTTTTATCTGAAAGGTATGGCAGCCTTGCTTCAAAATCACCATGAAGATGCCGTCCAATTCCTTAGCGATGCTATCGATTATAACAACGATGATGAACGATACTATCTGGGCAGAGCCGGTGCGTATCTCAAATTGGGAAAATTCGATCTGGCCATGGATGATTTTATAGAGGCCAATAGCATATTGCCTGAGTGCGGTGATCTGGGACTGGCAAAAGTTTATACAGCAACCGGTGATATTGAGAAGGCAATTCACTACCTGATCCGCCATTTACAGTCGGAATTCAAGTGCCCTGAATCGGTTATCACTAAAGATACTGCCTTTGATCCGTTGAAGTTAACGGATGAATGGCATGACTTATGGCAACAGGAGTGGTATAATGATTTTGACAGGGCAGTGAATGAAGTCGAATTCCTTGTTCGGAAGAAGGGTACTGAAGATGCATTGGAATATCTCAACACCATAATGCCGGCGTTCCAGAAGAAGGCTGAGTACTATGCTTTGCGTGCCAGGGTATATGAGATGAAAGAGAACTATGCTGCCGCCGTTGCTGACTATTCAATGGCCCTGTCGTTGGATAAAAATAAACCTGATTATTATTTCGAACGGGGTGTGGTATTTCTCAAATCAGCTCGCTACAGGAACGCAGTTGATGATTTTTCAAAGGGCCTCCGGTTTGAACCGGATAAGTTTGCATTCTATCTTGAACGGGCAAGGGCTAATGCCGGATTGATGGATTATCAGGCTGCAATCAACGACGTGGACTTTTACCTGACTTTTTTTTCTGATGACCAGCAGGCCGTTTCATTATGCGGTGAGATGAATTATCTGAACAATGACTTTCTAAAGGCATTAAAATATTTTAATATAAATCTTAAAAACGATCCTGATAATCCGGAATACTATAAGGCAAGGGGCAAGACATACTTAAAGACAAAAACATACACCTATGCGATAAATGACTTGTCCATGTCGCTTGATCTTAAACCGGATGATGGTGAAACATATCTCTACCTGGGACTGGCAAAATATGAAACCGGTGACAGCGAAGGTGCCTGCTCTGACCTGCAAAAGGCACAACGATACGGAAATACGCTGGCACTAAAATACAGTATTGAATATTGCGGAGACTAAGGATGAAGGGTATTATAACTAACTTAGTTAATGGTAAATGCAAATCTATTGCCACTAGAAGCAAAAAACTGAAATGCAGCCCTGTTGTATAATATTATGCCCGATCGAAATGCAATTTATTGAGAACTAAGAATAAATTGCTTTTTGTCAATAAGGGAGGTTTTTACTGGAAAGATAGTGCATATATTCTTTTATTTTCATTGACTCAATCAACTTAATTTGATTTATAAGGCTTTGGTCAATCTTTTGTCCAGGTTAATCAAAATAAATTATCGTTTTATTATTAGGTATTTACCTTTACTATGAATTTGAGATTAAAAATGATTTTTATTGAATCCATTATTAATTAAAAAATAATATTTATGAAAAATCTATTAAAAATTATTTCAATTATTGCAGTACTATTTGCCATAGCATCCTGTAGCGAAGATAATATTACTGGAAATGAGGATTCACATTCATTAAAATGCACAGTTACTGATGAATGCACTTCGGAGACAGCCTGGGCCGATGGTAACCGCTATGTAAATAAGGGTAATTGGGCTACTTACACTCAAAAACCAGGTTCTTTTCCAACCTGCGTGGATTTACTTGCCGGACAAGATATGCTGGCTGGGCAAGTGTGCTTTCTAGATATTCCTGGAGATCCTGATCATTTGAAAATTAAAATTTTCTTAAACAAATGCTGGAGTTACCAAGATGTTAATGAGCCAATTAAGATCCAAGGTTATAACGGCAATGTTCCTAGTGGAAATCCTGCCCCCGGTAAGTTTACTACTTACAAAGGAAAAGGAGAACAGGGTACTAGTACTCTTTATGTAATTGTCCCGGTTTTTGATTTTTATGGAATACATTTGGATGTGCAAAACTGCTGTCTTGAGGAATAAAAGTTCTTGACGAGACAAGGACTTTTATTATTAAGAAAGAGATTGTCTCCTCAATGAGGCAATCTCTTTTTTATTTTAATATGGCTCTCCTATTATCTTGCTTTATTTCTTAATCGCCGATGGAATGGCAATCATGAGCTGCCTTTTATGGATTTTGCAGACGTTAACAGGAATATTTAATGACTGTTAGTAATTCACGTTATTCAGACTTACTTAAAACCAAACCACTTAAATTCCATGGTTACATATGCAGATGCTATGCTTTATATTCCTTGCAGGCTGATTATTAAATACCGATTGTATGGCACCTTTTTCTAATCCCTTGTCTCTTTCTTTCCAGAATTCAATAAAGGCATCAGGGCAATCGCTATAGTCCCGAATACCAAATAAACAAGGTTGGTAGAGGCATGTGCAATTAAAGCGAAAATCTTACCTTCCGGTCGTGCAATACCATAAATAACCAATGTTTCAATAACCATGAAATGCCATGCACCGATTCCTGCCTGGACGGGTGCAAGCATAGCCAGTCCTCCCATAAGAAAAGTGATCATGCCGGTCTGGATAGTAAGATGTGAAGTTGGCTCGTAGGCGAGGAAAACAACATAAAGCATGAATAGCCACATCAAAAAGATAAAAAAGGTATGTCCAATAAAAAGCCACTTGTTTTCAAGCTTGCTGACTGACTTTATACCTTCTATGAAATTATGCTTGATTAACCTCAATTTGAACAGAAAAGTAGCGTTATCTTTCTTTTTTTTGTGAAAGTACCGGCGGGAAATGATATAGGATAAATAAACAAGACCCAAAATCAGCAATACCAGCACTAAATTTTGTATTGAAAATATAGTAATAAACTTTGCCTGCATCTCCGGATGCGTTTTAAAAAATCCAATAAAGACTCCCATTTGTGATAATATGATCAATATGGCCAGGATTAACAAGGTAATAAAATCCGTCATTCGTTCGATAAATACCGTACCAACCAACTTGGCAAAGGGTATTTTTTCATAACGGCTCATGACTGAACATCGGAATATTTCACCGGCCCTGGGAATAATAAGGTTTACAAGATACAGTATATAGACAGATAAAAAGGAATTGTGAAATTTAGGCCTGTAACCAAGAGGCCTTATCAGCATATTCCAACGAATGGCTCGCGATACTTGTGAGAGAATCCCGAAAAAAACAGATGCTCCTATCCAGAAAAAATTAAGATTGTTAAAAGCCTGTATGTATTCTTTTATCGGTTCGTCTTTGTATAGCCACCAGAATAAAAATATACCTACAGCCAGGAAAAAAATATATTTGAATATATTAAAAAGTTTTTTCTTCATATAGACATAAATTCCAACCTGTGGAAGGATCACAAAAATATAAATAAAATCAAAACGAGGGACTAAAATACATCAAGTTATGTGTAACACAATTTGTATGCAACAGGTTACCATTATGTTGCAGCAAAAGTTGAGTAGAAACTATATTTTCATTATCTTTATCTGTAATAGTTTCCTGAATACTTCCAGATGTCGCATAGGTTTTTGCTTTGTTTGTTCAAGACAGGAAAGATATATTTATTTATCTGGCAGTTGCTGTCGTTGCATGCATTTGCACAAATAACGGATACTACCCACATTGTACCTTCATCCACATCCCGTTCTGATACTATGCCCTTTCAGATCTATACTCCAGAAACTGAGTTACCATCTGATTCTGCTGTGGATTATTTGAAAATTATAGACCGTACTGAAGATTCCGGATTTTATCTGCCCTATAAGAAAGCAAATGGCAGGAATTTGAATCACAGAACACAGGCATTTTACGACAGTCTGAAAATAAAAGCTGAACATAAAAGGTTTACACGTGAATTGTATAATGCTTTATTCAGGGATGTATCCCGGAAAGTGCAAACCGGTGAAGTGTTGAATCTGGAATCCTATAAATTCTATGAGGACAGAATAATCCGGTCAGTGACACTGAAAAGCCTCAGTGTTTTCGGACCGACAATAGAAGATACAACCATTAAAACCGACAACTTCTTCAAAAAACTTGGTAATAAACTGCATACACAGACACGATCAGGAGTTATCCGAAGAAGCTTGCTGTTTCATGAGGGAGATAAGCTTAATCCTTTTCTGTTGTTTGAAAATGAACGATTATTAAGGGACCTCCCGTATATCGAAGATGCCAGGTTCCTTATTACAGGATCAGAAACCCGTGCTGATTCTGTTGATGTCCTTGTCCTGGTCAAAGATGTATGGCCCATTGGATTTGGAGCTGAACTTACGGATCTTCAGACTGGTTATTCCTCATTATGGCATAACAATGTTGTCGGGTTAGGTCATCAGATTGATGCGCGGTTATTCTGGAATACCGGCAAAAAAGATATGTTCGGACAAAGCATTTTGTATAGTGTTGCAAATATTGGAGGAAGCTATATTGAAGGCGATCTGTACTATGCTGACCGGTGGAATCTGAAAACATACCGTATTAGTTTAAATCGAATGTTTATGGCTACGGATATTAACTGGGCCGGAGCTGTAAACCTGGAAAAAACTGAAAGCACACAGAACATATCACTGCGAAATCAAAACCTGGAGGATCAACAGCTTGAATATCAAAATATTGATGTATGGGTGGGACGTTCCTTTGCACTCCGGTCGCGAATGGGAATATGGCCCACTGAAACAAATCTCTTCATGGGTGGCAGGTATATAAATGTCAATTATTTTAAAGGACCCATAACCCATATGGATACCTTTTACAGGTTTCAGGATAAGTCTCAGATATTGGTTTCTTTAGGCCTGTCCAGACAGGGATTTTACAGAAGTAATCTTATCTATAGTTTCGGGCGAACGGAAGATGTCCCTTTTGGTTACCTGATCAAATTTACGGGTGGCATTGAACAGGGACAATACAAGTATCGTCCCTATTATGGGCTGTCTGCTTCAGGTGGTTTTAATATTGGTCGCCTGGGTTATTTCTATGCCCTGGCTGAATACGGTTCATTTGTTTATGACAACCGGATGGAACAAGGTACATTTCATTTTTTAATAAAGTATTTCACCGATATTCAAACGCTCAACCGGTTTCAGTTCAGGCAGTTTTTAACAGCTGAATACCTGATGGGTATTAACCGAAATGCCGATGAATTTGTAAGTCTGGAGAATCGTGGGGGCATCGCAGGTCTTAACAGCCTTTATTTACGGGGAGATGAAAAAAAGGTCTTGAAACTCGAATCGGTGATGTTTACGCCCTATATGCTTTTGGGTTTTCGCTTTGTGTTTTTCGCCTTTGCCGATCTGGGTATGATTAAAGGAAGCTATTTTCACGAAAGCAACAATAAATTATATTCAGGGATTGGACTGGGACTGCGACTTAGAAATGAAAGACTGGTTTTTAACACATTTCAATTAAAGTTTACCTGGTATACGTCGCTTCCTGAGGACCCTGACTATGACTATTTTGTTGCATCCGGTGAACCAAGGCTCCGCATGCCGAATTTTTTTATGGATAAACCTCAGATTATCAGTTATTGATAACTGAAGGGAGCCGCGCTCTTTTGTTTAACCACAGCATTGATTCTCCGCTGCTTGCAGCGGGCTATTTTATTAGATTCTGTTATGAAAGATTCGTATTATTTGCTGCATTCCATTACCTTACGACCGGAATGTTTTGCTATTTTTACGCCATGAAATTTGTTTCTGCCTGATTTTGTGCTTTTCCTGGCAACATAAATTTTATTAAATGGCCGGATGATAACTGATAGTAACAATATTTCGGAGCAATTTATTCATTTTCTTATTCAACACTGCCATTGTACCGGTAATGAATCTTTTCTGCTGGCTGTGAGCGGTGGCGTTGATTCGATGGTGATGCTCGACTTGTTTATCCGAAATAAATTCGACATTGCTGTTGCACATTGCAATTTTTGCCTGCGAGGGAAGGAATCCGACGGTGATGAAGAGTTTGTCAGACAGGTTGCCGATATTACGGGTGTTAGAATCTTTATGAATAAATTTGATACCCTTCAATATGCTGAAGATAAAGGTATTTCTATACAAATGGCTGCCCGTGATTTGCGCTATCAATGGTTTAATGAACTCATGCGTGATCGGGATATCGATTTAACAGCTATGGCGCATCATAAAGATGATTCGGTTGAGACCTTCATGATAAATTTGTCACGAGGAACAGGAATTACCGGACTTACAGGTATCAAACCAAGAACCGGCAACATCATAAGGCCCTTGCTGTTTCTTACACGGGAGGAGATCAGGTTTTATGCTGAATCCCTGAAAATAAGGTGGAGAGAGGATTCATCCAACAATACCGTCAAGTATCTGAGAAATAAGATAAGGCATATGATATTACCCGATATCAGTAAAGTTCTGCCAGGATTTGCGGAAGCCGTGATCAAAACCATGACACAATTGCAGGAAACGAAAGATCTTCTGAACACAGCCACGAATCAATTCATGAAAGAGGCTGTAACAATGACCGGCCGACAGATTAAAATCAAGATAGCCAACATCAGGGAAATTCCTTCTTCCCGCATCATCCTTTATGAAGTCCTGCAAAAATATGGATTTAATTACGATGCGTGTAATCGTTTGATGGAAGCAATTAAGGGACAGCCGGGTAAACAATTTTTTTCCCGGACACATGAGCTTACCATCGACCGGTCTTTGCTGATAATTCAGCCCCTGATGCAGAGAGATGAAGAGGAAACCGAAATCCCGCCGGATACTGTGACAATACAATTCCCGGTTAATCTTACATTAAGGATAATTCATGATCCTGCATCTCACAAAATACCACATGATAATGCGATAGCATCATTTGATATGAAAGCAATTCAGTTCCCGTTAAAAATACGGAAATGGAAAAAAGGCGACTTGTTTTATCCACTGGGAATGAAGAAGAGAAAAAAGCTGAGCGACTTTTTCATCAATGAGAAAATTGCTCTTCCTGACAAGAAACGAATCTGGCTGCTTGAATCATCGGGGAACATCGTATGGATAATAGGATTGCGAATTGATGACCGGTATAAGGTTACCAGGGATACTGAAAATATTCTGGAAATAACATATCACCCTGGATTTGATGAATGACACGTGTACTTTTTTAAGGACCTGAGTGCAATGGAAAAGCTAACCGTACAGGAAAAAACATGGATCAGCCGGCTGGAAAGTAAAAATCCTTCGGTGATTATTACAACAATAAGGGAAATACGTAATCATGGTAATATACGTATGCTGCCTTATTTGTTTAATCTCATGAAGCCATCAACACATGAAATTATCCGTAAAAGTATCATTATGCTGATAGGAGAAATAAAAGTTCAGAAAGCCGTTTCATACATTGTAAGCGGGCTCGAAAATACACACCCTGGCAATGATTTTACCTCGCTCGTTGCTGCTTGTTGGCAGTCGGGTCTTGATTTCAGCGAATATATACCGGTTTTTATAAAAATATTTATGGAAAACGATTATCAGACTTCCGTTGAAGCCTTTTCTGTGATTGAAGAATCCATTATGAATGCCGGTCCCGAAATGCAAAGCAAATGCATTAAAATATTGGATAACCTTGCTACACGGATTTCAAAGGAGAAACATCCGTTGTTCAGGGAATTGGTAAAGGTTGTATCGGGCAGAGACCACTGAATGCTATAGCTTTTCAAGGAACCTGATAATCAGCTTTATATAATTCTCAAATGCGGCCAGGCTAATAGCCTCTGATTTATCATACAGGTCATGATAGGCTTTACTTCCCCCCAATGTATAAATAAAAAAGCATGGTACACCTTTCAGATGAAAGGGACAATGATCACTGTTACAGGCTTCTCCTCTCATCTTAATGTCTGGTAACAAGGAATCCTTTTTATTCAGGTTAACCAAAATCTCAAATTCTTGGGGATGTACGCTGGCATTAACCACCATTATTCCTTCTTCACCTGTTCCGGCTAAATCAAAGTTGATCAGAAAACGAATTTTGTTGAGATATACAGAGGGATTTTCGACAAAATACCGGGATCCGATTATACCAAGCTCTTCGGCTGAGGTAGCCAGAAAAATTAAAGACTTGGCTGGCGGATGTATGGTAAAATAACGCATTAAACTGAGTAACATGGCAACACCGGAGGCATTGTCATTGGCTCCCGGGAAATAAGCCTTTTTTCCGAGTGAACCAATATGATCGTAATGGGCTGTTAATACTATGAATGAATCAGGCATTACCGTCCCTTTGCAGTATCCCATTATATTTCTTGTTTTTCTTTGCAGGACAAGTCTGTTCTTAATTACTGCCTTTACTTTACTGGCAGAATCAACAGTAATAGCTGTATAAAGGTTTATCCAGGGTTTATTCATGCATTGCTGTGAGGAATGCCACATGGGTTTTTTATTTGATATCTCAACGACACCAGCTGCCTGAAAGGATTCGCTTTTTTTAAGTATGTCCCTGAAATCGGCCACTGCTTTCTTTTGTAAGTCATTCAGTGAATCTGATTTTAAGAGGTTAAGGTACAGTAACTGATCAATCCCAGCCTGTTTCAATTTGGTAATACCTCTGTCCGAAAGTATGTCATCTGTGTTGATCTCAACCAGACCAAAAGTGCCCTTTATTCCCGGAGAGGAGGGGTTCGGAAGGTAGTCGATTCCCGGTTTAAGCAGATTATTGTTGACGGAGAGTCTGACAGGTCCCGGGAATGTATTTACATCTACACAGAACCATTGACTATAACATCCTTTTACCGGTTGAATACCATTCTTTTTATAGGCTTTAACAATATATTTTGCGGCTTTGTCAACGCCATTACGTACAAAACCCCTGCCGTGCATATTCGGACTGGTTAGATCTTCAATAATTTTCCGGGCTGTGGCAATTTCCTGTGCATCTGGGCCCTGTATGCAAACGAATGAAAAACATGTAAAAAACAATGCTTTTCTCATGAGCATTTCCCGGTGATTGCTATATAATCCAAACAGATTCATCCTTTGCTTTTTGCTGGAATACCGAATACCGAATACTGAATACTGAATACTGAATACCATCCTTGTCCACTCCTGCATTCCGGAGCAAAGTCTATGTCAGGGCAGAGGAGGTTCACCGTTCATTATTTAATGATAATTCGAGAAATATTTCATGAACTGCGATCGTTCATATACCGTTGGATCAGGAATATGGCGATAGTTAAGCTTTCCGCGGAATTCCTCAATAGATTTAAAATGATGACGGTCCATCCAATCTTCAATATCTTTTATGATAACCGGAAGTTGATCTATACCTTCTTTATAGAGCACCGAACAAACCTGAACAGCTTTGGCACCGGCCAGAATTTGCTTAATGACACCTCTGCCGTCATGTACACCGGTGGAAGCGGCAATATCTATTTTCTCAATCTGATCGGAGATAATACCAACCCATCGTAATGAATTCCTGATATCCGACGAAGAGCTGAATACTTCTGCAGAAGTGATCTTCATATTTTCAACATCAATATCGGGGGCATAGAAACGGTTAAATAAAACGACACCGTGTGCTCCGCGGATATACAAATTATTAATCAATTTCACCAGGTTGGTGAAATGTAAGCCAATTTTCACGGAAACCGGTATTCCTGTTTTTTCCCTTACCTTCGAAATCACGTCATAATAAAACTCTTCGTATTTTTCAGATGAAATATCTTTACGGGTGGGCAGAAAATAGATGTTTAATTCAAGCGCATCGGCTCCGGCTTTGGCAATGTCATTTGAAAATCCCACCCAATCGGATGCAGTGATACAGTTGATGCTGGCAATTACCGGTATGTTTACGGCTTTCTTCGCATTTTCGATAAGCTGAAGATATTCTTCAAGTGAATTATTCTTTGTATACTGGATAATATAGTCCTGTGCCTCGGGGTATGAGCTTCCCTCCAACATGCGACCGGCTTCGGCCTGGATTTGTTCTTCGAATAAAGATTTCAGAACAACAGCCCCGGCTCCAAGTGCTGCAAGTCTCTGTATTTTTTCCGTTGCATCAGTAAGTCCCGAACTGCTCACTATCAAAGGATTATTGAGCGTAAGTCCAAGGTAATTCGTTGATAAATTTGCCATATTTTTATGGATTGGTGTATCTGTTCATGTTCGTGCTCCAAAAATAAATGATCCGATCCTTATAAGAGTTGCCCCTTCTTCGATAGCAATAGTATAATCACTCGACATACCCATGGAAAGTTCACAAAATGATTCATCATTTCCAAAATAATCTGCTTTGATTTGTTTGAAACATTCTGCTAAATAACGAAATTCGGACCGGATCAGGGATGTATCCTGTGTAAACGTGGCCATTCCCATCAGACCGGCAACGTTGATGTTCTTCATAGCCTGAAACGCTGCAGATGATAAAACATTGTTTGCATCTTCCAGGTTCATGCCGAATTTCGTTTCTTCTTTTGCTATTCTTATTTGCAGCAAACAGGGAATTATCCGATTATTTTTTAAAGCTTCCTGATTGATAACGGAAAGCAGCTTGAGATTATCAACAGCATGGATCATAGTAATGAAAGGAGCAATGTATTTAACCTTGTTTGATTGCAGGTGACCAATCATGTGCCATTCAATTTCACCTGGAAGATTAGCTTGTTTTTTGATAAGTTCCTGCACCCGGTTCTCTCCAAATGCCTTTAAACCAAATCGATAAGCATCCAGTATATGAGTTTCGGAAACAGTCTTGGATACTGCAACAATGCTAACATGAGCCGGAACAGATTGTCTTAATCTATGGATATTCTCTTCTATCTGCATCGGGTAAAAATAATAAAAAATGATGACCCTTGTTTTCACGGGTCACAGGTAAACCGGAAATGTAACCAACGATTATACGGCTACAGTCAATTCCGACGTTGTTGTCATTACATCGGGATTATCCCGTAAACCTGGAATGAGTTGTGATGATCTGATTGAGACAAATGCAGCTATTGAACGAATCATTGAATAAAAGCTTACCGATAAAGAAGAACAACAATTGTATAAAAGTGCCGGTGCCGTATAAGAGATGATGGATGTAGTGGACAGGTTGCAAACAAAAAACCGCTAGACGAGTCCAGCGGTTTTTTTGTTCTTCATGAAAGGTTCATGGTAACATTCTCATGATGGATTTTTTTGTTGTTCCATTTTTTAGAATAATCAAGAATCCTGTCAATTACCTCATCCCGTATATCCGTTTTAAGGTTATCGAGATAATGCTCAATGGATTCCAGATCTTCATTTTCTAAAAATCCGGCGAGTTTTATTAACTCGTTTTCTTTTTCTTCTGAGAATGAACCTGTTGAACCGTGCAACGTAAAAGTTCTGTTCATAGGCACAAAATTAGGGTTCAACTAAAAACAGTAATAAAACGCCCTAACAAATTTTAAAGTATGCGAAAGGTATAAATTTTTTTTATAGTAATCAATACGCGAATACTATTATGTAACATACATTATATCAATAAGATAATTCAAATAATTTTCTTAAAACCTTATGCTTTAGGTGTTTTATCAAACAGATAAAATAAGATTCTTTTCCTTCACAAGTTTTCTAAGGTTGATAAGCGCATACCTCATTCTGCCCAGGGCTGTGTTAATGCTTACATTGGTTTGATCGGCAATTTCCTTGAAGCTCAGGCCGCAATAATGCCTCAGAATCAGCACTTCCTTCTGGTCTTCAGGTAAATAATCGATAAGATTTCTGACTTCTTCTTCAATCTGGTCATGAATGATTTTATCTTCTATGTTTTTTGATGCAAATCTTTTAGAATTAAATACATCCAATCCATATTCATGATTTGAAACAGAATTCATTTGCTTTTCCCGTCGAAAATGATCAATTACCAGATTATGGGCTATTCGGACAACCCAGGCAAGAAATTTTCCATCATCGTGATATTTACCCTCATGCAGGGAACGGATAACCTTTACAAAAGTATCCTGAAAAATATCTTCGGCCAGGTGTTGATTTTTAATGAGAAGCACAATATACGAATATACCTGTTTCCGGTATCGTGTGATCAGTATTTCAAGACTTGCCTGATCGCCGCTGACAAACTTGTTCACAAGTTCATTGTCAGGAAGAGCACATGTTTTCAAAACTACCTCCTTTTTAAGGTTATTGCATAGTTAACGGTAGAATTGTGTCTATAGGCGATCCTCCTTTGATTGGTTAATTTTGAGCTGAAATAAGCTATTTATTGTGAATATTCCAATATTTTTGCGTCAAAAATACGTTTTTTTTATTAAAATAAAATACCCTAACGGTTCAATTTAATTATCATGCCGAAAGATAAATCTGAAGGTAACCCTGAAGACCCGGGAAATATTGTTATTTCCGGAGCCCGGGTTAACAACCTTAAAAATATCAATCTAACGCTTATACGAAATAAATTTATTGTAGTTACAGGCTTATCGGGTTCAGGAAAGTCATCATTGGCCTTTGATACCATATATGCAGAAGGACAACGACGGTATGTTGAAAGCCTGTCTTCCTACGCCAGGCAATTCCTTGGCAGGGTAAATAAACCTGAGGTGGATTATATCCGTGGTATTCCTCCGGCTATAGCCATTGAACAAAAGGTAAATACACGGAATCCCCGCTCTACGGTTGGAACTTCAACGGAAATATACGATTATCTGAAGCTTTTGTATGCCCGCATTGGTAAAACTTATTCACCAGTCTCAGGTTCTCTGGTGAGAAAGGATACGGTTTCCAATGTGGTGGACTATATTGTTTCATTTGCTTCGGGAACAAAACTTTTAATAGTATCACCCTTGAAAGACGGTACAGGTTTAAGTGTATCGCAACATATCGAAGATCTTATACATCAAGGAATTACACGTATAGAGATTAACGGATCTATAGTTAAGGCAGATGAATTTGAAGCAAATTCTGCCGATACAATCAAATCTGCTGTAAATGTGATTATTGACAGGATTATAGTAGCGTATGATGACGATTCGAAGAGTCGATATGCCGATTCGGTTCAAATGGCATTTCGGTTGGGTGAAGGAACATGCCTCATAAAAGAAATGGATGACTTATCTTCAGGCAGATATTTCAGTGACGCTTTTGAGGCAGATGGCATTCGGTTTGAAGAACCGACCGTGCATATGTTCAGTTTTAACAATCCTATCGGAGCCTGTCCGCTTTGTGAAGGTTACGGAAAAGTAATCGGTATTGATGAAGATCTGGTTATCCCTAATAAGGCCCTTTCGGTATATGAAGATGCGGTTGTATGTTGGAAAGGTGAAAAAATGCAAAAATGGAAAAACCGGCTGATGCTGCATGCCGAGAAATTTGGTTTCCCCATTCACCGGCCTGTATACGAACTTACCGATGAACAACGCAGCTTGTTATGGAATGGTAATAAATACATTAAAGGTATTGTGGATTTTTTTAAGTACTTGGAGAAAAAGAAATACAAAATTCAGTACCGTGTGATGCTGTCAAGATATCGCGGTAAAACGGTTTGTCCTTATTGTATGGGAACGCGTTTAAAAAAGGAGGCAAGCTATGTCAGGATTAATGGTAATGCCATTACCGAACTTGTTGTGATGCCGGTATCAAGACTGAAAGATTTTTTTGATTCTATTAAACTTTCCCAATATGAAGTAAATATAGCCAGACGTATTTTGCAGGAAATAAAGTCACGCATTGGGTATCTGTGTGATGTCGGCTTGGGATACCTCACGCTGAACCGCCTTTCATCCACGCTGTCGGGAGGTGAATCACAGCGGATTAACCTGGCTACAACACTGGGAAGCAGCCTTGTTGGTTCACTTTATATCCTTGATGAACCCAGTATCGGGTTGCACCCCAGGGATACGAAGCGGTTGGTTAATGTGTTAAAAAACCTTAGAAATATTGGAAATACAGTAATGGTTGTTGAGCATGAGGAAGAAATAATAAGGGCAGCAGATGATATTGTGGATATTGGTCCTTTGGCCGGCAGAAACGGCGGTGAAATTATCTACCATGGTCCATATGATGCATTCATCAGGCAGGGTAAGGGACTGACAGCCGCATTTCTGACCGGTAAAGAAAGTATCGAAGTGCCGCATGTCCGAAGAAAATGGAATAATTATATTGAAATTCGCGGAGCAAGGGAAAATAATCTGAAAGGGATCAATGTTAAAATACCGTTGAATGTTATTACTGTGATTACCGGTGTTAGTGGATCAGGTAAATCTTCCCTGGTAAAATCCATTATTTTTCCTGCCCTGAATAAAATGTACAATGGTTTTGGTGAAAAGACCGGCCGGTTTGGGAAAATAGACGGTGATCTTCATTTATTATCCCATATCGAATTTGTTGATCAAAATCCGATTGGGAAGTCATCCCGGTCAAATCCGGTAACCTATATCAAAGCATTTGATGATATCAGGAAATTATTTGCATCCCAGCAGTTGTCAAAATATAACAATTTTACACCCTCTCATTTTTCTTTTAATATCGATGGAGGACGTTGCGAGGAATGCCAGGGTGAAGGCGAGATTAAAGTCGAAATGCAGTTTATGGCCGACGTACATCTTATTTGTGAAAGCTGTCATGGAAAACGATTTAAGGACGAAATACTCGAAGTCACTTATCAGGGTAAGAACATACATGATATTCTTGAATTGACCGTTGAGGAGGCCATAGCGCTGTTTGATTCACAACCTGGAACATTGGAAAAATCAATTGCCAGAAAACTGATACCGTTGGAGCATGTTGGATTGAGCTACATACACCTTGGACAATCATCAAGTACCCTTAGCGGTGGCGAAAGCCAGCGGGTAAAACTTGCTACTTTCCTGGGCATTGAAAAAAGCCATATTCCTACCTTATTTGTATTTGACGAACCTACTACAGGACTTCATTTTCACGACATCAGAAAGCTGCTTGAAGCTTTTAATGCCTTGATTGGGAGAGGACATTCCCTATTGATCATTGAACATAACCCGGAGGTTATAAAAACCGCTGACTGGTTGATTGATCTTGGACCGGAAGGTGGAGAAGAAGGGGGGTATATCGTATTTGAAGGAACTCCTGAAGGTATAGTGAATTGTGAAAGTTCATACACCGGCAGGTATCTCAGAAAAAAGCTGAATCCGTCAGAAAACCTTTCTTAGCCTGTATAATTCATGAATTTTTTTTAATGAACAGATTACGATTAAGTTACACTAACTTTTCTTCGAAAACTAAGTGTAACTAAATCGGGCTAACCTGCTTTAACACAGAATAATCTGTGTTTTTATGAATAGGGCAGGTTAG
>JAFGKY010000038.1 GCA_016928305.1 Bacteroidales bacterium | reverse complement strand
TTTATTCGTGAGACTCAAATTTCAGGAGTGAGCGAACTGAAATTTGTTAGTCGAACAATCCCGACGAAGTCGGAGGGTATAATACCCCGCAGCCCCGCCTGACGGACGGGCAGGTCTGCTACGGAATATGTTTCTCCCGAGTTCTCGGGACTTTGGGGTTTCATACCCGTGATTATCTCCCTTACAAATTTACCTATAAATAACATTAAAGTCAAAAACTGTATTTCATTGATTGATTTCAACACACAAATCATCCATTTTTTCATGGTTTTTTTTACCTTTAAAAATAAGGAATATTTTATTCTTGTCATCTTCAATATTATGCTGGCAAATTAGCAATGCGAATTAAGGTTCGAAAAAGGTAAATCAATGCCACAAAGGCACTAAAGCACAAAAATACACAAGCACCTTCTTTGTGATACCTTAGTGACTTGGTGTCCCTGCCTTACGGCTTTGCTCCGCTGAAGCTATGCGAAAGCGAAGCAGGCAGGTTTGTGGCAAGTACACTAACTTTTAATTCGCATTAGCACTAATAAATCTTGTTTTAACATTATTGCATTTTGTTTTAACCATTAATAACAGAAAGAAAATGAAAAGAATAGTGAGGAATGCTCTTTTTATCGTTGCATTTATTCTTTTTTCCCGGTATTTGCTGGCTTTTCCGGGAAAAGTAATTCAATCTCTGCCGTTGCCGGGACACTATTGTACCGGACTTGCCTTCGATGGTAAATATCTCTGGATTGCGGACTATAAAACAGATATCATATACAAGCTTGATCCATCCAACGGATCCATCCTCCATCAGATCCCCTCACCCGGTTTCTGGCCTATGGGTCTGGCCTGGGATGGACAATACCTCTGGAATATAGATAAGGGCCAGGATAAGATATATAAAATCGATTCACGGGACGGAACGGTGATGAAAACAATTGAGGCCCCGTGCAATGATCCGGAAGGGCTGACCTGGGATGGCATAACCCTTTGGGTGGGTGATGCCCGGGAAAATATAATCATGAAAATTGACCTGAGTGACGGTACGGCTGTTAAAAAAATTGACGGTCCTGCCAAATCGGTGAGCGGACTTGCCTGGGATGGGCAATACATATGGAGCAGTGACCGGACCCTTGATGAAATCTATATGATTGACCCTGAATCCGGTGAGGTAATCCTGATCATTGATTCTCCCGGACCCTATCCCAGGGGCATGACATGGGATGGTACGTATCTGTGGAATGTTGACTATCAGACCGATTCCGTTTATAAGATCGTCCGACATGATGATGAGATATTCAGGTTGAAAGATCCGCGAAAAGCCCGCATAACCTTTACCCATGAAGTGAAAGTCTTTGGACAGGGAAAACTTAAAGACCTTGATGTTTATATTGCCATACCCGAAAATATGCCGCAGCAGAAGATACGGAATACGTCCTTTACCCCGCAACAATATACACTGAAAAAGGACCGCTGGAAGCAACAAGTGGCCTTATTTAACTATAAGGATATTCATTCAAACAAGACGGTGCAGTCGATAATGGTTGTGGAGGCAGAGATCTCGTCGATCCGGTATTTTATTTATCCGGATAAAGTCGGATCGCTGGGATCCATCCCCCCGGATATTTCCCGGGTATATTCCTCTGATGGGAGCAAGTATATGACCGGTGATCCTTACATACAAAAACTGGTCCGAGAAATCGTGGGCGATGAAAAAAACCCCTATTGGATAGGTCGTAAAATATTCAATTACGTGCGCAATACCCTGGAATATAAAATGGAGGGAGGATGGAATGCGGCACCGGTGGTTTTGCAGAGAGGCAGTGGTTCATGTTCGGAATATTCTTTCAGTTTTATTTCATTATGCAGGGCTGCCGGACTGCCTGCCCGTTATGTGGGTGCCCTCGTGGTAAGGGGTGATGATGCCAGTCTGGATGAGTATTTCCACCGTTGGCCGGAAATTTATCTTCCCAATTACGGTTGGGTGCCCATCGATCCGCAGGGTGGAGATAAACCGCTGGCACGCGATCAGGCAATGAATATAGGGAACCTGCCAAACCGGTTCCTGATAACCACGCAGGGGGGTGGCGATTCGGAATACCTGGGATGGTATTACAATATTAATGAGGACTACCAGACCGAACCCCAGGTTCAGGTTAATATCGAAGCCTTCGGAGAATGGGAACCTCTGAACGGCGATTGATCAATACATTAATTAATCGGATATTTATTCTGTTTTCATTGTACGATAAAACATGAATGAATGCAATTCTTCATTCCCGGGTACCAAACTGAATATTAAAACGCAAAACCCAATCCGATTTTAAACGCTGATCCTCCCAGATTAACATTTTTATAGGTGATAATGAGCAGAAAGATGTTGATTTTCATAACAGATAGAGTTTAGTTTGAAAAAGTGATTCGATTGATTAACAATTATTTATTTCAATCCCCCCTGCCGATAAGTTGGAACGGCGCCCAGTAGAATGGTGCCGGATATTGTTTCATCACCTCACGTTGTGCCATGCTTAATGCTTCCTGGGGTGAACGAAGCTTCAGGTTTTCATAAAATGTTTTCATCAGGAGAGCGGTTGGTTGGTCGGCTACACTCCATAAACTTACGATCACGGCCGGAGTGCCCGCATAAAGAAAGGCACGGCTGAGGCCGATCAGCTCGTCGCCCTGGCTCAGATCACCTAATCCGGTCTGACAGGCGCTGAGGGTAACCAGACTGGCATTCAGGTTGAGACCGAATACCTCGTTGACGGTCAGGAAGCCGTCATCGGTTTCCGTGGGTGCAAAAAGTAAAAAGGAATAAAGGGGTTGTTTTGCATCCATCAGTCCATGGGTGGCAAAATGTATGTAACGGTAAGAGGGAGCATTATTCTTTGCAAAGGTTTCGGTAGATTCTTTTTCGTGCCGGACAGTGATATCATCAAATATATACCTTATTTGCTCAACCTCCTTCCAGGTTCCGGGAAGTTCGGAAAAATTTTCAAGCGTCAGATTACCAAGGGCCATAGCCAGCATCTGGTGTGCGGGATGATATTTCTTTGCTTTGCAGAAATCATAAACACTGGCTGATGGGGTATAGAACAGGTTATACTTTTCAATTAAAAAACTGTCGTTAGGCATAATGAGTGCCTGAAAGGGTAAAAAATGCAATACCCCGTGCGGGATGATTCCAAGGTTTGTAATCCCGGATAAGGATCCTTCAACAGGTTCTATCAGACGATGGTAAATGTTTTTTAACAGATTTACGGCTGCTTGTTCCGATGGTGTTTCATGCTGAAGATCTTCTGATAATATATGTTTTCCATCCCGGTATGGGAAATCAGAAACCTTTCTGACTGCTCTTTGAGCCTCATCAGCAAAGCGTGCAACCATTTCTGCCGGCATTTTTCCGATATAAGGAATCAGCGTATTACAGGTTAGTATCCATATGGCCATGTAATCATCGCTGATCCAGTAAGCCATTAAGGCGGTCTTGTCATCGAGGTATTCTTTCAGTTTAGCCAGCGGGGACGGCTCAATGCTCACCATGGAAGCATATTCCATGTTTTTAAGTTTTATCTGTTCAAGCAATATGGAATACTCATCCCTCGATTTTTCCAGTTCTTCCTCCATTTCGAACCGAGATGGGCCTCGGCTGCTTTCCATTTCGTAGGAACCGGTCATACGCGAAAGGCTATTAATTTGCAATCTTAAATCCTGTTCACGGGCTATCAATTCCTCATCTTTGGTGTGTTTAATGTTGATTTTACGATTTCCGATCATATCGAGAAATGCCCTGGCGCGTGCCCTTTCGGTATACATAAAAGCTTCTTCCGGTGCCCCTGATTCAAGTAACAACAAAATCAGTTTATCATAGACTTTGACCTTGTTATCGATGTATCTGCTTTTGTATTCCTCCACCGTAAACCGGCCCCTGATCTCCTCAATAATGCTCACAGCCTTTTTATAAGCTGCTATGGCAGAGTCCGGACGCAACGTCAGCTCATAAAACCTCCCTTTCTGATACCATACTTCCCACAGGGTTTCATCGTTGGAAGTAAGCTGTAAGGCTTTTGTCAGGTAATTCTCAGCCAAAGCATAATCATTTTTTTCGATATATATATCGCCAAGTCTCAGGCTGGCTTTTGCAATGCCTTCTTTCATACGGGAAAGTCCGAAGTAGGTAATGGCATTGCGATAGTTTTGAATGGCAGAATCAGTTTTGCCGGCCGTGTGGTTCATTTCACCCATTCTTAATAAAATCAAACCTGAAGCAACACGTGAATCAATGAAACTGTAATATTGACCGGCCTGAATGAGTTCTCCCAGGCGTATTTTACCGGAAGCCTCCAAAGCCATTGCTTCTATCTTGCTTGTGTCCTGGATTATCCGGGCGTGTTCATAATATCTGTTTGCTGTTTCAGCATCACCCAGGCTGGCATATGCATCGCCCACACCTATATTTGACCATACAATCTGGGGGACCACCCTTGACTGTTCTGCAGCTTCTAGTGCATTTATTTTGTGACGAAGTGCTTTTTCAAAGTCAGCCTGCGCGAAATATGCTTTTCCGATCGACTGATGATGCCGTGCAGTGCTCATGCCGAGATTCTCTGCAAGCGTAAGCGAATTCTCAAGTAATTTCATACTTTCCGCTATCATGTTAAGGTCTGCATAAATATTGCCAAGCAGCAGTTCTCCTTCCATAATCCCGATTTTTTCATCCGACTTTTTATATAGGTCAAGTGCCATCCTGGCATAATGAGCGGCCTGTTCGAATTTTCCGAGAACGGCATAAACCTGTGCAAGTGAAAGATAGGTTGCCGCAACCGACAGCTGATTCAACCCTTTCAGGCTTGACTCCATACCCTTGTTCAGTTCAAGTGTATGTTCAAGAAAAAAAATACCTTTTTTGAAATCTCCTTTATATAGGTGCAGGTTTCCCAGTAACCTGTAGTCTTCTATGATTTCCAGATGGTTATTGCGCGAGGAATCAATTTTTAGTGCGGTATAAGCATAGACAACGGCTTCATTGAACTTACCCAGCATAGAAAAAGACTGGGCCGATTTGCGACAAACCACGGCTTCCATGTCCGGATTTCTTAAATTGCCAAGCTTTGCACTGGCCGAAAGCGAATTCTGGTAATGGATAATAGCCTGCTCGTATTGATATTGATTGTAATTATAATCACCTTGCCTTTGTTCGCGCGTGACATGAACAGACGGAGTTGTACAACGCTGAAATGTTATTATAGTGAAAATAAGCAGCCAACAAACATATCCTTTGTGTGAATGATGCTTCATAATATGCATGTTAATATCATACCGGTTTGTACCCTAATAATGTATTGTCAGAATGTATATTGCAGTGAGATTGAATAGCTGGGATCTGCACTGGCATTTCTACCTGTGACAGGAATGCCAACAAACTCAGAAAGCCTGAATCTTCTGATCTGGAAATAGACAGAAGGGCGGTATGCAATTGCCCAGCCCTCAGGGTATTTAACTGGTTCCGGATAATAGTCTGTGCTTCCTGTTGAAGCATAATAGTTAAAAGCGTTTATCAGCACGATCCAGTCGTTTAAGTGAGCTCCGATGCCTATATCTGCTCCATATATATTTCCTCTTTTGAATTCAATGGCATCTTCGTATGGATACATGACTTTTTTACCTTTGAAATTATAGTTATAATAAGCAAACAAGGTTATGGAAAAGGGATATATTACCTTTTTCAACAACAGGTCCGCCGATATAATATAATTACCATAACCGGTAGGAAGATCGTATTCATCCTCATTTTTAATATTTTCAGGATTTTTTCGCCCGGTAGGAAAAATGCCAAACAATCCCAGTCTGAGTGACGGATAGGATTTCCCTTCCCTGATCAGCTGAAACCGTATGCCGGTTTCCAGGTCACCAATTCCTCTTCCTTTGTTACAAATTGACAGGAGCGTGTCATAATCGATATAGGGGCATATCAGCCTTCCGGAAATATTTGATTCTTTCAGGTAATATGGGATGCGTGCGGAAATCTCGATCCGGTTGGTTAGGCCATATTGTATACCCGGCATAAAAGTCAGGCTTTTTGAATAGATGTTTGTTCCCATTATATATTCCTTTTCCCCGTCTTTATTAAATGACCGGTCGGAAAAAATAAAATCAACATTTATTCCTGCGCGTATATCTCCTGTCCTGAGCGTTGGGGGTTCGGTAATTATGGTTTGCTGTTTCAGATCGGTAGGAAGGATTATATTTTCAAACTGGCACCAGCCCCTGAATGTTACAATGCTGATGAGTCCTGTTGCTATGTATATAACTCTTCTCATGAATGGGCATAGTGTTAGCGGTACGCGATAAAATTTACACTGAAGCCTGTCAAAAAAGCCATCTGACCAATCAGGTTCTTTCCTGCAACCGGCAGCATCATCTGTTGTTCAATTTTAAAGGTGGGAGAAACCAGGATCTCGTACCCCAGGGATGCACTCATCAACGATTCGTCAGGGGTGCTTACCTTTTTCCCTGTCCGGTTATTCCATCCTCCCGTATAACTGTAATTCGAGAAAGCACACCTTACCGTAAACCATTTGATTGCCTGGATTGCCAGCTCTCCGTAATAACTAAGTGCCTGTCCGTAATGGAATTGGTATTGGGTTTTTTCATATTCGAAATTATTATTAACCAGCCTGAATCTCCAGTCATACGACTCACCGTCCTGAATTCCGGTTGAGTATAGAAATACTCCTGTGAACGAAATGTAACGCGTTCTTATTTTTAGAGAACTCCCCAGAAATGCGACGGGTACACCTGCTGAAAAGGTATTATTATATATATATTCAAGTGTTCGGGTTGAATCATTAATTATTGTGTAAGAATGGTCGGGTTTGTCGGGTTCATGACCAAATACCGGCATGGAAATACCGGCATTAATAAGCCAGTTGATAGGGTGCCATTTGATCGGAGCTGTCAGATCAAGACCTATGTGGAGATCATTCATCCCCCGGTATTGATTTAACTCCGAAACCTGCATTGCACTTTCCAATGTAATGAGTTGTCGGTTCTGACTGCGGATTCCCATGCTTGCATACTGTGTTGAAAAGGCTAACTGGATGTAATCGAGAATTCCAAATTTCAATTTAAAAGGTATCATGTGTTTTGCAGAGGCCGAACCGTCAAATGCGAGATCGATCTTTTTACCGTTTACGTAGTATTTCGCATTGATGATGGAGAATTCGTAACCGCTGCTGAATTGAAACTGTCCTTTGTGCATAGCCACAGGCCGGTCGACATAGCGCTCGGTTAAAAGGTCATATTTGCTGAGGGGTTGACCGGCGATATGTAATGCACAGAACAGAAATATCAGGATGACTTGTATCTTTTTTATTGCCGGCATAGAAGTTATTGCGTCCATTTATTTCGTAATGTATACATTTATGCCTCCATTCCGTGTGCCGAACCATAGATTTCCGTCACGATCTCTCATGGAACAAAATACATGATTGTCTGAAAGGCCATGGCCAACTTTGAAGGATTGCATTTCAGCCCCGTTATATTTTATAATGCCATCCCCATAAGTGGTGAACCAGATGTTCCTGTTCCGATCTTCAACCATTGACAATACAAAAGTAAGAGGTGAACCGTTATATATACTTATAAGTTCTGTTGTTGACCTGTTTTTATCAAAGCGTACAAGATATGCATCAAAGGGTGGCGAAAACCATAAGGCACCCCAACTGTCCTGAAGAATACAACTAATCTCGTTAAGGTTCATGCCCATTATTTCATCGGCCATTACAAAAGATGATCCATTAAAGAACATGGCGCCACCCTTTGTTGCAAACCATATTCTTTTTTCATCATCTTCCATAATATAATTTATCGTATTATAATCCAGGTTGTCAAATGAGTAATAATACCAGTTTTGGGCATCTGCCCGGACAATCCCGGCATCTTCAGTTCCTATCCAAAGCTGGTTTCTGCTATCAGCATAAATCGAATAAACAACAATATTATCCTGATGCAAATAGATTATATTGTTGATCATATAATTAAGCCCCGAATCGGTACCAAACCAAATCTTCCCGTCAACGTCCTGTTCAATTGCATAAATGCAGTTGCTCAGCAATCCATTCTGTGTGCTGTAATTGATCCATCCGTAACCGTCATACCGGCCGACACCTCCATAAGCCGTACCGACCCATATTATACCATCCCTGTCCTGCTTAATGGCGCATATATAATTATCCCTTAAACCGTTGGTAGTATTGAAGTACTTCCATTGTTCTATATCGTTGAAATCAATAACATCCGGATCTTCTTCGCAGGATATGAAAAATGAAAGAATTAATAAAAAAAGGCTGGTGAGAGGATATGAAGGTATTAATTTCATTTGATCTCAGGTAGTATAATGGCAATGAATTGCTGCCAGAAACAGATGGTTTGCTATAAATTTATGAAGAAGTAACGGAATAGCAAAAATATATATTAATTAAATTTAATCAATTTAAGTTGAAGAGTATTGAACAGCGACCACAAAATTTTTGCTAAGAACTGTTTAACTACAATAAATGTATGAAAAACCAACAAAATAACAAAAAGAAAATGTATGAAATTTATTGAAGTTCAATGATAAAGATTCCCCTCTCAACTGGCGTGCTTTTACAAAGCATGCCATGTTTTTAATGAAGTAACTGCAATTGAACAAAAAATATCGCACTCACACTACCGTTTAAGCCCGGTACTCCGGGCTGTAACTTGTGGTAAGTTAATCCATAATTTACTCAATTAATACAATATCAACCATTCCTTTCCCTCCCGCATAATCAATCGCACTGCTATAAACATATTCATGTGGTTCATACACATAACCTTCCTCAACAGGATTATTATGTAGATACTCAAGTCTTTGTTCCATGATTGTACATTTATCTAACTCAATCGGATGATTATGCTGTTGCCAAAACTGGTATTTGGAATTGTTGCAGTTTTTCTTACCTGCCCTCTCAAACATCCAAAGCATCCATTCCCTTCTGCTTTCAACAGGATTTTCAGCAATTGCTATAAGCACGGCCTTCGAAGAATGCCTTTTCAAATCCCTGACCATGTTTTCCATGGGTTCTTTGTTGGTCCCGATAATCATGTGTACATGGCTACTCATAATAACCCATGCATATACAATCAGTCCCTTCTTTTCAATACAATAATTTATACTATTTACAATAATATCTTTATAAACCGGCCTTGTTAATGCATCTATCCAGTAAACGGCTGCAAATGAAATAAAATAAGGCTTTTCCTGATCCCTGAATTTATAATTGCGGCTCATTGCTATAACGATTTATGATGTAAGTAAATAAAGGTACGGAAACCCAATATAAAACTATAAATTTTTTTTGAAAAAAATAATTCCGCTAATGTTTGCACTTATTGCAGGGCCACAAGTTACACTTCGTTAAACTTGCGGGCAGTGTGGGCACGCCTGTCTGCTAAACAGGCAGGCTTTGCAAAAGCGCATGAGTATGGGGGCAACTGAAGGCAGGCTTTGCAAAAGCGCGCGAGTGAGTTGATTCAATATACTAACGGATATCCTTATGATATTCCTGCAGCGACTTCACATGGTATGCCCCGTTTCTGCGCTCTTTAATACCTTTGGTCGCAGCCGTAGCGGCAGATGTAGTGGTGATATAGGGAATTTTATACCTGATAGCATTTTTCCGGATATAGGAATCATCATATTCGCTTAACCTGCCGGCAGGTGTGTTGACAACCAGGTTAATCTCACCGTTCTTAATGGCATCTACAATGTTGGGTCTTCCTTCATGCACCTTTTTAATGGATTTCGCAGGAATACCGTGTTTGGCAAGAAATATTTTGGTACCCCCTGTGGCCAGGATATTAAAGTCCATGTCGTGGAATGTTTTAGCAGCTTCAAGGATCTTATTCTTGTCCCTGTCGGCAATGGTTATCAATACCGTTCCCGATACAGGCAATGGCACCTGTGTGGCTTCCTGGGATTTGAAAAAGGCCAGCCCATAGTTGTCGGCAAAGCCAAGTACCTCTCCTGTTGAACGCATTTCGGGTCCAAGCAACGGGTCAACGGCGGGAAACATGTTAAATGGGAAGACCGCTTCCTTAACACCAAAATGACTGAACTTTTTCTGTGAAAGGTTGAAATCTGACAACATACTGCCCAGCATGACCTGTGTGGCAATCTTCGCCATGGGTATATTGCATACTTTCGATACCAGCGGAACCGTACGTGATGCTCTGGGATTGGCCTCAAGGATGTAAACCACATCCTCATATATGGCGTACTGAATATTCATCAGTCCGCATACTTTCAGCTCAACAGCTATCTTGCGGGTATAATCATTGATCGTCTTGATATGTTTCTCGGGTATGATTACGGGAGGGATAACACAGGCTGAATCACCGGAATGTATGCCGGCATATTCAATATGCTGCATTACAGCCGGGACGAAGGCATCTTTGCCGTCGGAAATGGCATCTGCCTCCGATTCTATGGCATCCTCAAGAAATTTATCAATCAGTATGGGTCGTTCGGGCGATATATCAACGGCAGCTGTAACATATTGCTGTAACATCTCTTCATCCATCACGATCTTCATCCCTCTGCCTCCGAGAACATAAGAAGGACGTACCATCAGGGGATATCCGATACGTTTTGCTATCTCCAGTGCTTCTTCGAGGGTGCTGGCCATACCGGACTCAGGTTCGGGAATGTCCAGTTTTTTCATGATCTTGCGGAATCGGTCGCGGTCCTCGGCCAGGTCTATGGTATCCGGACTTGTTCCCAGGATTTTAACTCCCGCTTCTGCCAGTTCGTTGGCAATATTCAGCGGTGTCTGCCCGCCAAACTGTACGATCACCCCCTCGGGTTTTTCTTTTTCATAAATGCTCAGCACATCTTCCACCGTCAGCGGCTCGAAGTATAGCTTGTCGGCAGTATCGTAATCGGTTGAAACAGTCTCCGGATTGCAGTTGATCATAATGGATTCAAATCCTGCCTTTCGGATGGCAAAGGCTGCATGAACACAACAGTAGTCAAATTCAATGCCCTGTCCGATGCGGTTTGGCCCGCCTCCCAGTACCATGATCTTTTTACGATCGCTTACCGCAACCGAATCCGGAGCGTTATAGGTGGAATAGTAATAGGCGGCATTTTCGACTCCACTTACCGGAACTGCCTCCCAGGCTTCTTTCATACTCAGTGCGATGCGTTTCTCCCGTATCTTTTTTTCGGGTATGTCAAGGAGCTTTGAGAGGTATTTATCGGCGAAGCCGTCTTTCTTGGCCTGAATAAGCAATGCATCGGGTATCATGGTTCCTTTATAGGAGAGGATCTGTTCCTCAAGCTCAACCAGTTCTTTCATCTGCGAAATGAACCAGGCCTTGATGTGTGTCTTTTCGCTCAGTACCTCAATGTCGGCGCCTTTTCTCAGGGCTTCATACATAATGAACTGCCTTTCGCTGGAAGCATGGTTGAGAAGGTTCATAAGCTCTTCCAACGGTCTGCTATGGAAATCCCTGGCAAAGCCCAGACCGTAACGTCCTGTCTCAAGCGAACGGATCGCTTTTTGCAGTGCTTCCTTATATGTCTTTCCAAGGCTCATCACTTCACCTACTGCCTGCATCTGGGTTCCAAGCTTGTCTTCAAGCCCTTCGAACTTTTCGAAAGCCCAGCGAGCAAATTTTACCACAACATAATCACCGGAAGGCGTATATTTCTCAAGTGTTCCATCACGCCAGTACGGAATTTCGTCGAGGGTAAGACCTCCGGCCAGCAGGGAGGAGACATAGGCAATGGGAAAACCTGTGGCCTTTGACGCCAGCGCAGATGAACGTGATGTGCGGGGATTGATTTCAATTACCACCACCCGGCCGGTTTTCGGATCGTGGGCAAATTGTATGTTGGTTCCGCCAATTACACCGATGGCCTCAACAATATCGTAGGAATATTTCTGCAGGCGTTTCTGCAAGTCTTCATCAATTGTAAGCATAGGTGCGGTACAATACGAATCACCGGTATGCACCCCCATGGCATCGACGTTTTCGATGAAACAAACGGTGATCATCTGGTTTTTTGCATCCCTAACCACTTCCAGCTCCAGTTCTTCCCATCCCAGCACCGATTCCTCAATCAGCACCTGGTTGACGATGCTGGCCGATAATCCCCTGCTGGCAATGACCTGCAGCTCTTCAACATTATATACGAGCCCCCCTCCGGTACCGCCCATGGTATAGGCAGGCCGTATCACGACCGGATATCCCAGTTCATCGGCAATCTTCATGGCATCTTCAACCGAATTTACTGCTGTACTTTTAGGCATATCGATATTCAGCATTGTCATGGTCTTCTTGAATGCGGTGCGGTCTTCTCCCCGCTCAATGGCATCAATGTTAACCCCGATTACTTTGACGCCGTATTTGGCCAGAACACCACTCCTGGCCAGCTGTGAAGACAGGTTCAAACCGGTTTGTCCTCCCAGGTTCGGCAGCAGTGCATCGGGTCTTTCTTTTTTGATGATCTCGGTCAATGCATATTCGTTCAATGGTTCAATATAAGTGACATCAGCCATCTCGGGATCAGTCATGATGGTCGCCGGATTTGAATTTACCAGTACGATTTTATATCCCAGTGAACGCAGTGCTTTACAAGCCTGAGTTCCGGAATAGTCAAATTCACATGCCTGCCCGATGATAATAGGTCCTGATCCAATGATCAGAACGGTGTTGATGTCCTTTATTTTTCCCATGGATTATATGTTTTACCCCCTTTTTATCCGGTTAAAAAATTGGTCACAAGATAATAAAAAGCAGGTTACAGGTATGGAATTTTGAATTATAAATTTTTTATCAGAAAGAAAGATGAAAAGTTGTTATTGCAGGTTGAAATGGTGATAACATGTTATGGTTGTGGTTGTTGACCTTTCGATCTGAGAGGGCAGCTATTGGCATTGGATTTCTCCTGCAGGTGGGCAGGGTTCCAGGCTAATAACGAGGCCGGAAGAGTTGGTTTCAGGACTAGGGTTTGTATTATTTGACTATAAGTCACAGATTTTTCCATGACGGATAGCAGGCAGGTCTGACGACTATGGAGGTGCCTGCGCCATCAGAAATTAAAATCATCCGGGTCTGCGCCAAAACGCAGTCCTTTGTCCAGCCTGTCGATCAGGCTCATATCTTCCGGTGACAGCTCAAAATCAAAAAGCTGTGAATTCGATATGATCCGGTCCGGTGTAACCGATTTGGGTATGGTTACCACGCCCTTCTGCAGGTCCCAGCGTAAAACAACCTGTGCCACATCTTTATGGTATTTCTGTGCCAGTTGTTTAAGGTTTTCATCTTCGGTTATCCTGCCCTGTAACAGGGGGCCCCATGCTTCATACTGAATGCCGTGGCCGGCACAGAAATTAATCAGTTCCTGCTGTAACAGGTAAGGATGAAATTCCATCTGGTTCACCATGGGAACAATCTCTGCCGTTGCCATAAGGTCGAGCAGCTGATGCTTCAGGAAGTTACTTACGCCAATGGCTTTTGCCCTGCCCTGTTTATATATTTTTTCAAGAGCACGCCAGGTGTCCTTATATTTTCCTTTAACCGGCCAGTGTATCAGGTATAAGTCGATATAGTCAAATCCCAGTTCTTTAAGACTTCTGTCAAAGGCCTTCAGCGTTGAATCATATCCCTGATCGGAATTCCAGACTTTTGTCGTGACAAAAACCTCTTCACGTTTTACATTGCTTTGACGTATTGCCGTTCCAACACCTTTCTCGTTCTCATAAAGGGTGGCCGTATCGATATGCCTGTAACCCGACTGCAGTGCGAACGTAACAGCATTTATCACTTCATCTCCTTCCCCGGCCTTAAATACACCAAGTCCAAGATAAGGCATTTTCACGTTGTTGCGCAGGGTCACGCATCCGTTAATATCGCTTATGTTCATGGCTGTTGTATGACTTTAGTAGCTAGAAGTTAGAAGTTAGAAGTTAGTAATACCTGTGTTCAGCTTCTAATCGTATTTCGGTTTCAGGAACCATATGTCGCGTAAGGATAAATTGACATGAAGCAACAGGTAGTTTTCTTCAATTAATCCTTTGGCTTTAGTACCGTTCCTCCCGGCCTCGAGGGATATGTTAATGGTGCTGAAGTCGCTCCTCATCGGTATACCGACACCGATAGAGACAGCCATTAAATTTATAGGGATATCGTCAATGACCATGTATGATTTTTCATACCTTGCTCCCAGCCTGTAATATAATTTCATATAGAACGGGTCCCGGTGTGTTTTATAAGGCAGGTATTCAATCCCGGCTGAGAAGCGTTCACTGTTTCTCACTGACAGCATGGGATTGGTGAATTGTGATGATGACCAGTCTCGTCTTTCATAATCAACGCCTATCCTGAGTTTTTTTCTTTTTTCAACAGCCAGTCCGATTCCATATTTTGCCGGTAATATAAAATCATCCTTCTTCTCACTAAGTTCAACGGTATCACTGCTGTAAGCAAGGAAATAATCGGTTGATGTTTTAAAGTTTGCTTTATAGCCATATACCAATCCCAGTGTATAGTTCCATTCACCCGAATATACTGTATACTGAAGGCCGAAGTCTGCGTGCAGGTTGCGAATATGTCTTGTTTTACTGATGTAATAAGCTTTCAACTGATCTCCTGAACTCATGCTCTCATTCTGGGTAATGGTTCCGAATAAGTAAGATGTATGCACGCCAAGGGAAAGGTTTTTAAAAATGCGGAATGCATTACCGGCATAGAATTGATTTATTCCGCCCTCCCCGGTAAATGTCTTGGTATATTGTGACAGATCTCCTTCAATAAAGTCAGTTGTTTTAATCGTATAGCCCACAGAGCTGAAAGGAACAATCCCCAGACTGGCTGACCACCACCTTGTAATCCTGAATCCCATGGCCAGGTAACGCAGTCCCCCGTCATAATGTTCCTGGGTTGCATAACTGGTCCTGAATTGTGTATACTTTCCAAAAAGCCCTATTTCAAAAAGGAATGAAAGACTGTCGATACCACTATAGGATGCCGGATTGATGTTGTTCAATGAATAGGAAGATTTGAAGCCAATACCGGTATTGCCCATGGCCTTACCCACACCGAAACCATTATTTTCAGCCTTCCCGGCCCCAAAAAAAGTGTAGGGCGATGATGTCATCTGTGCCCCGGCATGCGTCAGACCGGCCATTATCATTATAATTGCGGATACCTGTATCTTATTAAACATCTTCATTTGCTTTTAGTACGTCATGTAATACACTTTCAACCGAGGAGCAGGTCTTTTCGTTTCAATTACGATCCTTTCGAGATTGAGCTGGTATGTTTCGTCATACAACGATATAAGCAATCCGTGGTCGGTATCATAGTATCTATCGGACAATTCGTTATTAATAAAATCAGTGACGTTGAATGTATAGTAAGTCTCTTCATTGTAGTATTCATCTATAACCAGTTTTGCTACCTGTGTTGTTCCGTTGGCTTCGGTTATAAGATTTAACGGCCTGTTTTTTTTGTTCGTTTCATACAGAATGACAAAACCGGGCAGATTAAAATTGGCATAACTCGATCGCTCGGGGTAAAACACAAGTTCTGCTTTCATGATGATCCCTCTTTCGTTCAGCAGGATATTCGGCATGGTCGGGAATTGAATTTTCGTCATGATCTTTCTGTATCCCTGGACAAAGGCTTTGTTTCCGGCTACCGCTGAAGGAATGGCTGTCTTCTCATTGTCCGTCGACTCCAGCAGGGTATTCCGGAAATCATAATGAATCTGATTAAACTGATAGTAGGTATTCACAAGCGGAAAATCGAAAGTGGTGGCAACGTCGATTTGATCAATCCGGTGTGTATACATACGCATCATAAGGTTTTCCTGGTCTGCTTTGAAACCTATAACCGTATTCTCTGTTGATTCATCAGCGTATATTACAATGCCTTTAAAATAATTAAGGAAGCTATTATCTGACTGGACTTCCGATGCTCCTTCCACGATCTTGGTAAACAGATCCAGTCCAACCGTGTCTTTTAATTTTATTTCGACGGAACGGCTTGCGTCGGGTGAAGGCCAGAACTGAGCAATGCCCAGGGTATCGGAATTATGATTAAAGGATGATGTATTGTATAAATATCCGTTATCATGCAATTGAATATCCTCTGCAAGCTGATATACATTCAGCTGCATAAAGGTGTTGGTATCACCGTAATAATAACCCGAGTAATGGATTATCAGGCTCATGGAATCATATACATCATCTGCATTAAGTTTTATGTATTCCGGCAGGCCGATTTGAAAAAAGCTGCTGCAACGGGTATTGCCGAACAAGGTATCCCGGAAATTACCGATAAGCATGGCTTCCGTGCCTGAAGTCGGTACAGAATCAAGGACCACCGTTGACATTTCAACAGTAAATGTATCCAGCACGATTATATGAGTGGTTGATTCCGTAAAATCATTTCCAATGGTGAATGTGTTATCATCTTCATTGCATGAAGAGAAAAGCATTGCCATCAGAATAATGAACATGCAGGCAACAGGATTTCTGACAGAGATCGCAAAATTCATAAGTCATCAAATATAAGGCGTCAAATATAAGATACAAATCAATATAAAACGCTTTGACGAATGAAATTTATTGTGTCAGGAGGAAGGATGAACAAAACGGATGTTAACAGAATACCAATAAAATGACAGATTTCCTCCGATATGTGAAAAATTGTTAAATCTTCACCGGCTATCGGGTTTATCAATCCTCTTACCGGGGTTGTCTGCGCGGTATTACGTACAATATATACTATTTATTTTTTGTAATCTTGGTTTTTCTGTGTTTGTGCATAATGTAAAATCAATATATTTGTGCCTTGAAAAATCAATATAATTGTGTTATGAAAAAAACAGTCATGCCAAATAAGATAAGAAAGGGTGTTAAGGAACTTATATTTACGTTACTGCCATTGGTGGTACTGTCACTTTTGTTGACAACTGTTGCCTGTGATGACGATGACGATAAAACCGAAGATCTGGTGGGCAACTGGATTGAATTATCGGATTTTGAGGGCATTGGCAGGACCCAGGCCGTGGGATTTTCGGTAGGAAACAAAGGATACGTGGGTTTGGGTTATAATCCGAATGTAGATGATCTTAAATATGCAAAGAACGAACGGTTTTTTGATTTCTGGGAATATGACCCTGACCAGAATACTTGGAATCAAAAAGCAGATTTTCCGGGAATACCACGCAACGGTGCCGTTGGTATTGGCACCGATACAAAGGGGTATGTCGGGACCGGGTATGGATATAATGATACGCTTCAGAAATATCAGCAACTTGGTGATTTCTGGGAGTATGATCCCGCCTTAAATACATGGACCCAGAAAGCTTCTTTTATGGGTTCAGCGAGATACGGAGCTATTGGATTTTCGATCAATAACAAATGCTATATTGGTGCCGGCTATGATGGATATTACCTGAAGGATTTTTATGAATACGATCCTGCCGGTGATACATGGGCTAAAATGACAAGCATAGGCGGAAGCAAACGTCATGAAGCTATGGGATTTTCTCTTAACGGAAGAGGGTACGTCTGCGGCGGTATCGATAACGGATCGTATGAAAGTGATTTTTGGGAATATGACCCGGTAACCGGTAACTGGACTGAATTGAATCCTATTGTCAACGCCTCTGATGAGTCTTTTGATGATGATTATACCTCCATCCGGGGAACCGGTAAGGTAGCCTTTGCCCTGAACGGCAAAGGATATGTTGCTACTGGCGGTCAAGGTTCTGCCGGTAATACCGTATGGGAATATGACCCCGTAAATGATCTGTGGAAACAAAAGACTGCTTTTGAAGGCACAGGCAGGGTTGATGCTGTGGCTTTTGTTATCGGCAACAGGGCATATGTGACTACCGGGAACAGCTCCAGCTATTATTTTGATGATATCTGGGCCTTTGATCCCGAGGGCGAATACGATGAAGATGATTGAGAAAAAATGCACTCCAACCATACGGATTATTGCATTACTGGCTGCATGTATGGTTGCATGCACCAAGATATCCTCGGAAAGCTACGTCCTGCATGTTGTTAAACATGAACAAGGCTGGGGTTATGAGATCTGTAAAAATAAAAAACCATTCATTTATCAGGAATATATTCCTGCCATAGAAGGCAGGATTCCTTTTTCTGACAAAAATTCAGCCAGAAAAACAGGAAAACGGGTATTGAAGAAACTCCGGAACCATCAGTCCCCTACTATTACCCGGACGGAGCTGGTGGAAATGGGAGTGATTGAGGAGTGAAAAGTGAACAGTGAAAAGTGAACAGTGAAAAGTGAAAAGTGAAAAGTGAACAGTGAACAGTGAAAAGTGAAAAGTGAAAAGTGAAAAGTGAACAGTGAAAAGTGAACGGTGAACCGTGGACTATGAACTGTGGACTGTGGACTGTGGACAGTGGACTGTGAACAGTGAAAAGTCCCTCAGTAATCGGTATTATTGCCCCAGGAAGAATAACAGGTTATATTGTTTTTATCTTGATTCTTGGCTCTTGGTTC
>JAFGKY010000037.1 GCA_016928305.1 Bacteroidales bacterium | reverse complement strand
GTCGAAGAGTAGGTCAGGATGTGAATCTAATTTGAAGATGCTTAACTAAACGATATTGATAAATATGGCAACTTGAATTAATTAGTTTTTTTTGTCACAGATTTTCCGAAAAAATATCACTTAAATCAAGACCCCGCAGCCTTCTCCTTTATAAAAACATTCATTCATTGGCATCAACACCCACATCTCACTCTTATTCTCCCCCTTGGGGGGAGTCAGAGGGGGTTTCAAGCACCGTCACCACCACCCTCCTCTCTTCTCTCGGCCCGTCAAACTCACAAAGAAATATATTTTGCCAGGTCGACAATCCCATTTTACCACCAATTATCGGAATCGTTTCCGATGGGCCAATCAATCCCGATTTAAGGTGAGCATCCCCGTTATTATCCTGGTGATCGTGTTCCCAAATTCCGCGTGGCACAAGTTTATGAAGAAGGGATATTACATCATGCTGAACCGATTCATCCCAGTTCTCCTGGATCATAATGGCAGCTGTGGCGCCCTGAACATACACATTTACCAATCCTGTCGTCACTCCTGAGGCCGACACAATTTTCCTTACCGCTTCGGTTATATCGTATAATCCATTATAACTGCCAGTTCTGATAAAAATGATGTCCTGCATGATTTTAATGTTTTATAGTTCCCCTATTGAAATACGGCTGATGAAATCCCGGATTGTCCATCGACGCAATTTACTGGATTTATATTAATTTTAGTGAATTCTTTATGGCTCCTTTTCAGAGAACAAAACCAAAAATAAAATCCGTATGAAGAGGGACAGCTTTCGAACCATTGTTGAAATACCACCTTCAGTTAAAAAAATCACCTACCAGTCGTCCATATTGTTCATGGGATCCTGCTTTTCAGATTATATCGGTGAAAAGCTTACCTCTCTTAAATTTCCGGTATTTTACAATCCCTTTGGTGTACTTTTTAATCCCGCTTCCATATCTGAGAATGTAAAGATTTTAATGGATAATAAACCTTTTACCTCCGATCGGTTGCATATGTATAACGGACAGTGGATCAGTTTTAATCACTATACAGGGTATTCACATCCCGATAAAGAAAAATGCCTCAGCCGGATTAACCATAACCTGGCTTTATCATCTGCATTGCTGAAAAAAGCCGATTTTGTTTTTCTGACTTTTGGAACAGCCTGGGTATACCGGTTCAATGAGACCGGCTCAATAGTAGCAAACTGCCATAAAATGCCTTCCTCTGCATTTACACGATACCTGCTCGATCCCGCCGAAATCATCGGTATGTATGACAAACTCTTGCGGGAATTGAAAGAGCATAACACCGGTATTACTGTGGTCCTCACATTAAGTCCCGTGAGACACTGGAAAGACGGTGGCATTGATAATCAGACAAGCAAATCAATCCTGCATTATGCTATTACCCGAATCATTGAACAACATCCTGAAGTACAATATTTCCCGGCGTATGAGATTTTCATGGATGAATTGCGTGATTACCGGTTTTATGCAACCGATATGCTGCATCCTTCTGAATCAGGTATCGAGTATACATGGAACAGGTTTATGGACACCTATATAGCTCCAGATACACTGTCCCTGATGAAGAAAGTACAATCGCTGGTTAAAGCCACAACACACCGGCCACTAAATCCGGAAGATCCATCCCACAAGAAATTCATTCTGTCTACGATTACATCCATGAACCAACTCGCAGAATCACACCCTTACCTTGATTTTAGCCCTGAGATGGATTCCTTAACCAGACAAATGGAAGAAACAGGAAATCATATTGTTTAGCATTTAATCAAAATCGTTGAACATTTTTTTTCATTGTATGTTTCTCATTCAAGTTATCTATTTTAATAAATATGAAGGTAAAAAACATAAAAATCATTTTGCTCACCGGCTTATCATTCCTTTTTTCCATATCCTCTGCTCAACAAGAAACTCGTGGCGTAATTGAAGGAAGAGTTTTTAATGCAGCGAATAATGAACCGGTACCTTTTGCAGGTATAGTCATATACGGTACGACGATCGGTTCCCTGAGTGATCTTGATGGAAAGTTTCTGTTTACCGCTATTGAACCCGGATTTATAAAGTTACAGGCCACATCTGTTGGATTTGAGCCTGCCATAACACAGGAATTTCAGGTTACCAATGCGAATAAGACCTTTGTTGAAATTCCCATGCAGGAAGTCAACATTGAGATATCAGCTGTAACTGTTAAAGCTTCACCCTTTCGGAAACAGGAGGAAAGTCCGGTTTCACTTAAAATAATTGAGATTTCCGAAATCGAAAAGAATCCGGGTGGTAACCGGGATATCTCCAAGGTTATTCAGTCTTTCCCGGGAGTCAGTTCAACCGTATCTTTCCGAAATGATCTCATTGTTCGGGGAGGCGGACCGAGCGAAAATCGTTTTTATCTCGATGGCATGGAGATACCCAACCTCAATCACTTTTCCACGCAGGGATCTTCGGGAGGCTCGGTAGGAATAATCAATGTTGATTTTTTGAGGGAAGTTGAGTATTATTCGGGGGCATTCCCTGCCAGTAAAGGAAATGCATTAAGTTCGGTTTTCGATTTCAGTCAGGTTGACGGTAATAAGGAAAAAATTAAATTCAAAGGTTCGTTTGGAGCATCCGATCTCTCTCTTACACTTGATGGACCTGTCGCAGGCAATACCAGTTTCATCGTATCAGCACGCCGGTCATACTTACAATTCCTGTTTTCTTTGCTGGAACTTCCTTTTTTACCTACATACAATGATTTCCAGTTTAAAGTGAAAACCCGCCTGAATAATAAAAATGAAATTTCTTTAATTGGTATAGGGGCTATTGATCAGTTTTCATTGAACCTTGACGCTGATGATACACCCGGGCAGCGTTATATTCTTGAATACCTGCCCGTAAATGAACAATGGAATTATGCTATAGGTGCCGTTTATAAGCATTTCCATGAAAGAGGATTCAGCACCCTTGTAGCAAGCCGTAATTACTTAAATAATCTTTCCTATAAGTACAGACAGAATGATCCTGAACTGGGAAAGACATTTGATTATACCTCAACGGAAGCAGAAAACAAAGTCAGATTTGAGCATTATACACGCACGCCTTCAGAATATAAGCTCAATTACGGAATTAATCTTGAATATGCCCAATACACCAATCAGACTTCACGGTTATTATTCCTGAGTGATACCTTGACCTCATTAAGCTACCATACAGAACTCGACATGTTCAATTACGGTGCTTTTGCACAGGCAAGTAAAGCCTTTATTGATCGCAGACTGACACTATCACTGGGAATAAGGATCGACGGAAACAGTTATTCATCGGAGATGGCTAATCCACTGGATAATTTCTCTCCAAGGATCTCCGGATCGTTCAAATTGAATGAAAAATTCACTATAAACATGAATGGCGGTCGTTATTACCAGCGTCCTCCCTACACTTCCCTGGGATACCGGAATGAAGCCGGGAAATTGGAAAACAGGGATAACGGTATCACTTATATAAGGGCTGACCACATTGTTGCGGGTTTAGAATTCCAACCTGCAGAAAACTCAATAATCACGGTTGAAGGATTTTATAAGCTATACAACCGTTATCCTTTTTCTTTGCTCGATTCCGTATCACTTTCGAGCAAAGGAGGAGACTTTGGCACCCTTGGGGATGAACCGGTAAAATCGATTTCAAAGGGAAGAAGCTATGGATTTGAAATCTATGCCAATACAAAAGATATTCTTGGAATTAATGCCATTCTTTCCTATACCTATGTAATCAGTGAATTCAAGGATTTGGATGAAAACCTTCATTCGCTTGACACATATTCTCCGACAGCCTGGGATAATCGTCACATTCTGATCCTCACCGCCACGCGCAAGTTCAAACACAATTGGTTCGTTGGCGGAAAATGGAGGTTTGTAGGAGGGGCTCCCTATACGGTTTATGACGATGACAGATCGAGCATTAAAACAGCCTGGGATGCACGGGGCAGAGCCTATATCGATTATTCAAAATTCAACGAAGAACGCCTGAAATCCTTTCATCAACTGGACCTTAGGATTGATAAACAATATTTCTTTAAACGATGGTCGCTGAATATTTATGTTGATGTACAAAACATCTATAATTTTAAATCGGATACACCGGACAACCTGGTTCGGGAAGCAACTTTAAAAGGCTATCCCATTGAAGATGATCCGTATTTCGATGAAAACGGAATTGAACGGTACCGGCTAACTTATATTCCTTCCGAAGGACAGGGTACTATTTTACCAACTTTGGGTATTATTGTAGAATTTTAACGCTTTTTCCATATGAAAACAAATAAAACGATTCCCGTTCTGAGAAATACCTTACAAGTACTAATGCTTACAGTTTTAATAGTTGCTTTTGGCTCATGCCGTTCATCACGCGTGTCGGGAAAAACGGAACCAACGGATACCCTCATTACCAATGCCGGAGAAAAAGGAGCTGAACTTATTTTTAAGTTCGAAAGAGGCGAAAGTTTTAATCATCCGCTCATGGCTCTGTGGTTGGAGGATACCAACGGTAATTATTTGCAGACATTATATGTGGCTGAGTCCATTGCCAAAGGGATATATGGTTATGGAGACAAATCAACCGGGAAATGGCTTCCCGGGCCCATACGAAGGCCGGCTACCCTGCCTGTATGGGCACATAGCCGGGGTGTCAGGGAAAATGACGGATATTATATTCCTACCATGAGTACAGCTCTTCCGGATGCAATGACCGGAGCAACACCCTCAGGCAATTTTCTTGTCATGAGCCGCTTACTCCCAAATATACCACCCGTTTTTGATGTGTATTTTGAGATCAATCAGAGTTGGGATTGGAATGAATTCTGGACCAATAATAAATTTCCCGACGATGATGATTACAAAACTTCATGTCAACCGGCCCTTGTATATAAAGCCAGGATTTATCAGGATGTTTCCGGTATTCCAATCAACCTGTCATTGATAGGTCACAGCCATTATTCGGGAAAAGATGGCAAAATCTATGATGATTTAAGTACAATAACCACTGCAAAAAATATTACCGGGAAGGTCTGGGTGAAAATAACCGCTGTATCCGGTGTTAATAATTGATACATCAGGAAGACAGAACCCTCTTCAGCGTACTTTTCCAACAACACCCTATGAAGGGATCTGATAATGCCTTTATTGGATGGTAATGGTTTCCTGAAAAAAATGTGCCACGGAGTTAATCCAATTTGTATTCGGCGTGTCATCGTTTCATAAGTTTTCGTTATTATCCTATGTTATTCATTATTTTTTCCTTATTTTGGATTCATAATCTTCAATAAAAAATCAATCAACCAATAAGCCCTGTCGGATTTTTTTGTCAGGACAACCATACAGTGGAACAAAATACACGGCCATGAAGAAGATTACGACACTGATTCTGCTTCTTGTCAGTATGTGGTCATGGACGAAAGCCCAGGAACCCATACGGCATGAAAAAAAAGTATATCTTTCTCCCGAAGGAAAAATTTACATCAACAAATCCCTTCCCGTATACATTCGTATGTCGACCTCGCCGGATAAGCAGGAGAAATCTTATGTACTTAAAAGTGAATCAACTCCTGCATACGCTAATCCGATGTACTTCGACAGTGAAGGTTATAATACGGTTCGCTCTCCATGGGCAATTGATACAGTCACAAAAAAGTATGCCTATCCAAAACAGGATATTGTATTTGAAGTATATGCCGATAGCAAATCACCGCTCACAACAATACATTACAGCACCGGGGAAACATTTTCAAAAGACAATAAGATATATGTAAACGGTATTGTGACCATTACCCTGAAAGCTGAAGACAGGATTTCGGGCGTTGAAAACATCTATTATTCATTGGATGGCGAATCCTTTACCGTCTGTTCTTCGGCTCTGGAACTGCAGGAGGAACGTGAATATTTCCTAAAATACTATTCAGTCGATCATGTTGGTAATGCCGAAACACCTGTCGAAACGTATATAGTACTTGATCTCTCTCCGCCACAGACATCCTGTGAAATTGCCGGCGATCGTCACGAGAACATTATTTCCGGACGTTCAAAAATTTTATTAAAGGCCGAGGATAAAGGCATTGGTGTCGATAAGATTTTATATAAAATTGATGATACAGACTGGCGCAATTATCAGCTGCCATTGACAACCAGTACTATGGCACAGGGTGATCATACCCTATCTTATTATTCAACAGACCTGACAGGCAACCGGGAAGAAGAAAAAACCTTTGATTTTTATGTTGACAAGACACCTCCCGTGATGGTGCAGGAGCTGATCGGCAAAAGTTTTATTGTAGGTGGTAAAGAATATGCTTCCGGAAAAAATCAGATTAAACTTACAACCTTTGATAATAAGGCCGGCGTTAAAGAAGTGTTTTATTCAGTCAATAATGCAGCCTATGTTCGTTATGAAAAACCTTTCTATCTTTCCGATGTTAAAGGCAATCTTGTACTTAAAGCCTATGCACTGGATAATGTGGGTAACCGGTCTGAAAGTCTTGAAAAAGGTGAATCCTTTATAGTTCCTTACATTGATCTTTCCGGGCCTTCCCTTGCTCACTCATTTGCCGGACCTACTTTCGTAATACGTGATACCGTATTCATCAATACCAAAACCGGTATCTTACTGAAGGCAACCGACGGGGAATCGGGGGTTAACAAAATTGAATATGCTGTCGACGAGTCCGAACCGGTTATCTATAACGATACGTTTTCTTTGGAAAAAGAAGGATTGCACAAGGTACAAGTCATCGGCTACGATAATGTTGACAACAGCAACCGTATTGAGTTTGTGGTAAAACTCGACAATACAGGTCCTGTTATTTCAACACAGTTCAGTATCCATCCCATCGATACAAAAATCATTGAAGATAAGAACCTGGAGGTTTTCCCGGGACATACCGTAATTTATTTATCATGCTCTGACGAAAAGGTGGGATCCGATATAATATACTATTCGTTGAACGGGACTACTGAAAAAAGATATACAGCACCCATAGGAAATTTCACTGCCGATGGAGACTATACCTTAAGAATAAGAGCGCTGGACAAACTTGGCAATGAAACGAGCGAAGAGGTCACTTTTATTATTGAAATCTGAATGCAATGACCATAGAAAAAAATGGTCTTTTATTTGGCATATTATTTGTAAAGATTTCCAGGCAGTGCACTAAAAGTGTCGGTTAGTTTTCCTGTATTGATTTTACTTACCCATTTTACAACCGGAGGTAAAAAAACATGAACAAATTTGTCAAACATCCGTTGCAATATTCAAACATAGCGCCGCTTTTGTTGATTTTCCTGCTTTTTTTTCATTGCACAGGCAATCCTCAATCCGCCCAGGAATTCACAAAACAGCGCGAGCAGATGGTAAAATGGCAGATTGAAGCAAGGGGTGTTACCGATAAACGTGTATTGGATGCCATGCGTAAAGTGGAACGTCATCTTTTTGTTCCGCCGGAGCTTGCATCATACGCTTATGCCGATCAACCCCTTCCGGTAGGTTATAACCAGACAATTTCACAACCTTATATTGTAGCCTTTATGACAGAAGCTTTAAAACTGGAAGCGGGATCAAAAGTACTTGAAATAGGAACGGGATCGGGTTATCAGGCTGCTGTTCTTGCGGAAATATGCGATTCTGTTTTTTCTATAGAGATTGTTGAAGAACTCGGGAAGAAGGCCAAAGCTCTTTTAAAAGTACTAAACTATAACAATATATTCGTTACAATTGGTGACGGATACAAAGGATGGCCTGAATTTGCACCCTTTGATGCTATTATTGTTACCTGCGCTCCGACTCACGTCCCTGATCCTTTGAAAGAACAATTGGTGGAAGGTGGTAAAATGATTATACCGGTTGGAGAAACCAACTACCAGGAACTGATTCTCATGGTTAAGAAAAAAGGAAGATTGATTCAGCAGGCTGTTTTACCGGTTAGGTTTGTTCCGATGGTAGATAAGAATAAAAACATGTATTAACCAAATCATAAAGGGAAAGATAACAGAATAGTAACGAATCAGATTCAATTATTTTCTAATATCACATTCGTATAGCCCGTTTGTCCCTCATTTGATATTCCCTCAATGACAATCCGTATTTTTCCTTCTATTGCCGGTTTTTTTATTATTACCCTTGCCTTCCCGGCTGCATCTGTTTCTATAAACGGATTCCAGCTTATGGTTTCAATGTCATTGGGTTTGACATCCGGGTCGAATGCAGGTTGGTAAAATTTCCGCGGCCAGTGATAGCCTAACATTTGAAATTCAATAATGCCTTTTTTCATGAAAGATCCGCGTTTTGTGTAAATGGCAATCACCCCATTCCCTCCCCTGCTGCCATAAATGGCACAACTTGGACCTTTTAGGACTTCAATCCGGTCAATATCCTCAACCGGAATTCCCAGTACTGAACTCACATCGGAGACAGGAATTCCGTCAATCAGGTAAAGCGGCTGGGTACTGCCATAAATGGTATTGACACCCCTGATGATAACATTATTCCCGCTGACAGCAACACCCGGGATACGGCCCTGCAAGACCTGCAGAGCATCCCTGTAACCGCTCGGAAAATCTTCAGACCGGATAACAGCATCGGGATCGCCATAAATACCTTGAAGTTTATTGCTGTCGGCTATGGCCTTCCTTCGCTGTTCCTCCTCGTAAGCTATCCTTTCTTTCCGGTATCTTTCCCTTCGATAAGCTTTATTATCGCGTTCCGATAAAGTAGTTAACGTATAATCACCCTGCTGTTTGGTGACCTTTGCATATGTGTCTTCAGGAACGAATATAACCAGACCTCTTCGGCCGGAAGGTTTCCATGCTTCAATCTTAATATTAATTGTATCATAATAAAAAAGATTTTCAAATTTGAAAATACCCTGATCGTTTGATAATTGCGTGAAAATATCATTATATGCTTCAGCAACCGAAAGTTGAACCTTGCACTTTTTCAAGGGTATTCCGAAAAATTCAGTTGTTATTAAACCGGTAATGGTTATCCCTTTTTCTTCAAGGTATTTAACCTTGTGCCAGTTATTCCCCAGTATCTCTGACCATTCAAATTTTCTCCATCCATGGATCATCATGAGTAATTCAATAGCTTCCGAATTTCCGGCCATAGCGCTTTGTATATAATGAATCGGATTTTTTATATATCCCCTCAAATCGGAAACCAACAGCATGTTGCTGACAATATTATCCGATACGATCATCTGTTCTTCATTGTCGTATAATACAACCATGGAAAGATTTGACTTTACAGGTTTTAATGCCCTGTTCATGGTATTTAAGTAAAAACAAATTAACCGTTCATCATTATCGGTAATGGTATCATAGGCTGAGACATTTATTCTCATAAGATCATTATTACTCACAAAAACAAGCCTTTCAGCAAGTGGAACCATGCGTCCTGAAAACACCATAAACTGCACGATACCTGAAGGGAAAATACGCTTATTCACGGAAACCGATACCGGTCCATCAATAAGGTTCAGAACTGATTGATAATATATCCTTCCCCTGACCTGTCCGATAACAATAACCTCATTGGCAACCCGGTCATTTGTCGGTGGTCTGCTGTCACTGATGTGCAGGCCAATTTCATGGGATTTGTTATCAATATGAATACCAACACCATACTCCAGTTGGTTGGGCAGATTGAACCGATACTCCCGGTTTACGTTGGTGATTATGGCATAATATTTTTTCCCCTTCTGAGGAGTAAGCCTGAAACTACCCATTCCATCGTAACGTGTATGGATTTCAGCAACATGGCTTTTATCGGAGTCATACACATTACCCTGGATATCAACACCATTACCTGATTTGTTAATGGCTTTAAAAGCCACAACACTTTCTATTCCGTTAATCAGGTTACCTCCTTCCGGAAGAAACTGTACATCAAGGTCCATATAAACAGCTTTATGCTTGTCAACATCTTTAAGATTCCTCTTAGCCTGCTGAGGCGATATTAATTTTGTATAATCCGGATTGAAAACCTGGAGGTTCTTTGAAAAGAAAAAATCCGGGTGAAAATTTTGCATCCAGTTCGTATATGCCCGAATCTGATAAAGACCTTCAGGCAATGTATCTGAAAGACTGAAATCGCCAATTCCGAATCCATACGCCATTCGCAGTCTGATGATTTGCGCCTGCGTTCCGTCCGGAGCGATAAGTTCAACATATAAATTGGTACTGAAAGAATCAGGCCGATGATACATTCCATCCACCAGATAAGCTTTAAACCATATTATCTCACCGGCATAATAATATGGTCTGTCAAGGTGCAGATAAGCCTTTTGCTGAGGATATTTTACCATGTATTTCCAAAACGTCTCTCTCAGGCGTGTCAGCCTGTTGTCCTCATCAGCCGATCCGAGAAATAACCAACACACTGCCAACAGGATAGCACAATATTTTACCCGTTTTGCTACCGACATACGGTTGCTGTTTACCGATTTATTGATTTGTCGATTGATCGATTTAAAGTCTGAACCATTTTCTCTTAATCTTTATTCTTTGTTCTATATTAAAATGACATTTGAGCCCAGTGAAACCCTAAAGAAAAAGCCGAATTTTTAATTCAATTGTAATTTATCCACATATTTCCAGAAAAAAAACTATTTTATACCTTTAAGCAATTTTTAACAATTTGTCTTTTGTCTTTATTCTGCTATCTTGAATCTTGGTTCTTGATTCTAACTAAAACAAAAAAATATGTCCGGTCATAGCAAATGGTCAACCATCAAACGCAAAAAGGGAGCGCTTGATGCTAAAAGAGGAAAGATATTCTCAAGGATAGTTAAAGAGATTCAGATGGCCGTGAAGGAAGGCGGGGTTAATCCTGATGGCAATCCGCGCCTTCGGTTGGCCATTGAGAATGCCAAAGGAGCCAATATGCCTAAGGATAATGTCGAACGTGCTATCAGCAAAGCCAGTCACGAGGCTGATAACCTTCATGAGGTTACGTATGAAGGATATGCACCAGGAGGCATTGCTGTTTTTATTGAATGCCTCACCGATAATCCTCAACGAACCGTCAGTAACATCAGGGCAATTTATAATAAGCGTGGAGGAAACCTGGGGACCAACGGATCCCTGAATTTTATATTTCAACGCAAAGGCATTTTTACTGTGCCCAAAGGTGATTTTGATCCCGAGACCTTTGAACTGGAAATGATTGATGCCGGTGTTGAAGATATAGACATGAATGATGACACCTTCATCATTACTACGACTGTTGAAGACTTCGGTAAAATACAAAAAAAACTTGAAGAGCAGCATGTTAAAGTAGATAATGCTGAATTGCAGCGCATTGCCGTCGAAACCAAAAAACTCGATGTGGAATCAGCCAAAAAAGTGCTGCGTATGATCGAGGAATTTGAGGACATGGATGATGTCCAATCCGTTTATCATAACCTCGAGATAACCGATGAGCTTGCTGCCTCAATGGAGGAAGAATAAATAGTGACAAGTGACGAGTGACAAGTTGCAGAGAGCAAGGGATTTGTGTAGGCTTTTCCTTCCTTAAATCTGACTTCTTCAATCGTAAATCTTACTTCCTATTTCACTTCGAAAATTATATGTTTAACGGCATTTACAATCGCTATAATAATATAATTCATCCCCAAAGATTTATATTTCAATTCCTGATTTGTTTCCTTCATCAAAATTGTTAAACTTAAGTACTTATTTCTATCCAAATCTCTTGCATAAATCCTAATTTTATTTAACCAATTAACCCGCTTCCTGTCGTAGAAAGTCGTCTTCCCCGGGTTTGCTTATGCCAGGATTGAAGTTATACCAACCCTTCTCACATTCCTGGCATAAGTTCATTTATTCAGCATCTCGGGATGCTTAAGAACCTCATCCTATTGCCGGATAGTAACACCTGACTTTTTTAAATCCACCGGTTATAAAAATTTCTTAAACTATTTTGAAATATGATTTTTATCAGTATATTTGCAGCCATATAAATGCATCATGACAATAATCCGTTCCATACTTGACCTCATTCTTATTCTTGGTATCCTTCGGGTAACCGGGTGAGAATGGTTTTGTATGATCGGAATCAAAAATAACAATGAGCCATTCTCAGTTAAGAGAGTGGCTTTTTTAATTTATATAATATTGATTTACGATTTAAGAAAAATGAAGAATGTACGATTTACGATGTACGATGTACATCGTAAATTAAAAATCATATAATTCAATAATTACTACCATGAGCGACAAATTATTCATTTTCGACACCACCCTTCGCGATGGCGAACAGGTCCCGGGGTGCCAGTTAAACACAGTAGAAAAAATTGAAGTGGCCAAAGCCCTCGAGCTATTGGGAGTGGATATACTCGAGGCGGGATTCCCCGTTTCAAGCCCAGGTGATTTCCAGTCGGTTGTCGAACTTTCAAAAGCCGTTAGAAAGCCTGTTATTTGTGCGCTTACTCGTTCCGTTGAAAAGGATATTGATGTTGCTGCAGAAGCACTGAAATACGCGAAGAGAAAACGCATTCATACCGGTATAGGTACATCGGATCTCCACATTAAATATAAATTCAACTCCAACCGCGAAGAGATCATTGAACGTGCGATCAGTGCAGTCAAATATGCAAAAAAATATGTTGAGGATGTTGAATTTTACGCCGAAGATGCCGGTCGCACAGAAAACGAGTACCTGGCACGTGTGATCGAGGCAGTAATAAAAGCCGGAGCGACTGTTGTCAACATACCCGACACAACCGGTTATTGCCTGCCCGATGAATACGGAGCAAAAATACGGTTTCTGAAAGAAAATGTTAAGAATATAGACAAAGCCATTATCTCAACTCATTGTCACAACGATCTGGGCATGGCAACTGCCAATTCGGTTATTGGTATAATTAACGGTGCCCGGCAGGTGGAAGTGACCATTAATGGCATAGGTGAACGGGCAGGAAATACCTCGCTCGAAGAAGTGGTGATGATTATGAGAAGCCGTAAGCATCTGGGCATTGAAACAGGAATCAATACCCGAAATATATTTAAAACCAGCCGCCTGGTTTCAAGTCTTATGAATATGCCTGTTCAACCCAACAAATCCATAGTAGGACGAAATGCTTTTGCTCATTCTTCAGGCATTCATCAGGATGGCGTACTTAAGAACAGGGAAAACTATGAGATTATAGATCCTGTGGAAGTAGGGATTGATGAATCATCTATCGCACTTACCGCTCGCAGCGGAAGGGCTGCATTGAAGCACCGGCTGTCCATCCTGGGATATGAACTCAGCCAGGAACAGCTCGATGAAGTTTACAAGAAATTTCTGGAAGTGGCAGATAAGAAAAAAGATATCAAAGATGATGACCTGGAAGTTTTAGTGGGCATCAGCAGTGGCAATGGCAGAAACAGGAAAAGACTGAAACTCGAGCGCCTTCAGGTATTGTGCGGATCATCCACCATACCGGTGGCAACTGTATCACTCGATTATGAAGGGGAGACATTAACAAAAACATCCGTTGGAACCGGACCGGTTGATGCATCTTTTAACGCTGTCAAAGAGCTGGTACATCATAAATTCAAACTTGAAGAGTATCTTGTTCAGGCTATTACCAAAGGATCTGATGATCTGGGTAAAGTCCATGTTCAAATCGAAAACCGGGGTAAATATTATTATGGATATTCCGGTAACACCGACATTGTCACGGCATCCGTTGAAGCCCTGATCGATGCATTGAACAGAATTGTATAACCGATTAACATCTAAAACATTGGAAGGAAAAACATTATTTGACAAGGTATGGGACAGTCATATCGTTGAACAAATCGACAAGGGTCCCGACGTTTTGTATATCGATCGTCACCTGATTCATGAGGTAACCAGCCCGGTTGCTTTTGCAGATCTTGAAAGTCGCGGTATAAAGGTATTCAGGCCGCAACAGACAGTTGCAACAGCCGACCACAACGTTCCAACCATAGATCAGCACCTCCCCATCCGTGACGCGCTGTCGCGATCACAGGTGGATAAACTAACGGAAAACTGTAAAAAACATGGAATAACGCTTTACGGACTAAACCATCCTTATCAGGGTATCGTTCACGTCATCGGCCCCGAACTGGGTCTTACACAGCCCGGCATGACTATTGTCTGTGGTGACAGCCACACAGCCACACACGGTGCTTTTGGCAGTGTTGCCTTCGGTATCGGCACAAGTGAAATTGAGATGGTGCTTGCCGCCCAATGCATCATGCAGCCAAAGCCAAAAAGAATGAGGATTACCGTAGACGGCAAATTGAAATCCGGAGTCACTGCAAAAGATATCATTTTGTACATCATCTCAAAAATCTCCGCATCAGGTGGAACCGGTTATTTTATTGAATATAACGGATCTGCCTTACGTAGTTTGAGCATGGAAGGCCGTATGACCATTTGCAATATGAGCATTGAATGCGGATCGAGAGGTGGACTGATAGCACCCGATGAAGTTACTTTCGGTTACCTTAAAGGAAGGGAATTTTCTCCCAAAGGAAAAGACTGGGAAAAAGCTATTGATTATTGGGGATCGTTGCATACAGATGATAATGCCGTATTTGATCTTGAACTCAACTATAATGCGGCTGATATCGAACCGATGATCACATACGGCACCAATCCCGGCATGGGTATGAAGATCCGTGAAAGTATCCCCGATGGTTCCTCACTGGCTGAAAGTGAAAAAACATCCTTTTTTAAATCACTGCAGTACATGAATGTTCAACCCGGAACTGCCATGCTGGGTCGTAAGATCGATTATGTTTTTGTTGGTTCCTGCACGAACGGACGTATTGAAGATCTGCGTGAATTTGTCGGTTTTGTGAAGGGGAAGAAAAAATCAGATAATGTGACTGCCTGGATCGTCCCCGGATCAAAACAGGTGGAAAAACAAGCCCGTTTAGAAGGATTGGTCAAGGTGCTGGAAGATGCAGGATTTGAATTCCGGCAGCCCGGATGTTCCGCATGCCTTGCAATGAATGACGACAAGGTTCCCGAAGGGAAATATGCTGTATCTACATCGAACCGGAATTTTGAAGGTCGCCAGGGACCCGGGGCCAGAACATTTCTGGCCAGTCCTCTTACCGCTGCAGCTGCAGCCATCACCGGAAGGATAACTGATCCGCGGGAATTCTTATAATGCTATGAATACATTAAAATAAACATATCGAATCATTTAATTAATCATAAAATGCCAATCGAAAAATTCACAACCATAGTATCTACCTGTGTTCCATTGCCTATTGACAACATAGACACGGATCAGATTATCCCGGCAAGATTTCTGAAAGCCACTTCACGGCAGGGATTTGGTGAAAATCTTTTCAGGGACTGGAGATATGACAAAAGCAACCAGCCGATAACCAACTTCATCCTTAACCAGAAAACATGGTCGGGCACTTTTCTGGTTGCCGGGAAAAATTTTGGCAGCGGATCCAGTCGCGAACATGCGGCATGGGCGATCTATGATTACGGATTCAGGGTGGTTGTATCCAGTTTCTTTGCCGATATCTTCAAAAATAACGCTCTCAATAATGGATTGCTTCCTGTTCAGGTTTCCGAAGGATTTTTGAAAGATCTGGTGAAAGAAGTGCAGACTAACCCCGAAACAAAAGTAAAAGTCGACCTTGAAGAACAGGTCATTTCAATTCCTGTCACTGGGGCATACGAAAAATTTGAAATAAATCCTTACAAGAAAACCTGTTTGCTGAAGGGGTATGATGATATTGATTATTTATTAAGCATTAAGGATAAAATTAAAAAATATGAAAAAAACAGATAAAAGAATAAAGACGAAAAGAACAAAGATTAATAAAGATTGGTTATGCATAATTTCAGAGAATTGAAAATATGGCAAAAAGGCATTAAGCTTGTAAAAGCCTGTTATCTTTTTACAGAAGGATTGTCATCGAGTGAGAAATTTGGTATTATTCCACAGATGCGGCGTACTGCAGTTTCGATTCCTTCCAATATTGCTGAAGGTTCAGGAAGATCTTCGGATAGAGATTTTTCACGATTTCTTGAAATGGCGATTTCTTCAGGTTTTGAACTTGAAACGTTAGCTGTTGTTTCTTGTGAAATCGGGTACATTGCTGAGACCCAAAAACGGGAACTTTGTGACAAAATTCAGGAGCTTCAAAAGATGATCAGTTCCTTTATGGATAATTTAAAAAAGTGAAACAATGTTGTTTCTAAACTGTTCAGAAATATTGTCTTTATTTGTCTTTGCTCTTTGATCTTCTTAATCTTTTGTCTATTAATAAATGATTCTATGAAAATAACAATAATGGATACCACCCTGCGTGATGGGGAACAGACTTCGGGAGTATCGTTTACGGATGCGGAAAAACTCAGCATTGCCAAATTGTTACTTGAAGATCTGCGTGTTGACCGGCTGGAGATTGCCTCTGCCAGGGTTTCTGAAGGAGAGTTCGAAGCTGTAAAAAAAATAACATCCTGGGCTACAAGACATCGTCTGATAAACAAAATTGAAGTACTGGGATTTGTTGATGGGACTATATCGGTTAACTGGATCAAGGAAGCCGGAGCTAAAGTATTGAACCTTCTTACCAAAGGTTCATTAAGGCATGTCACAGAACAATTGCGGAAAACTCCTGAGCAGCATGCCGTTGATATCAAACAGGTGATTGATTTTGCCAAAAGCCAGGGACTGACTGTTAACATTTACCTTGAGGATTGGTCAAATGGTATGCGTAATTCAAAAGACTATGTTTATTTTATGATGAATGCCTTTAAACCGCTAAAAATAAACCGGATTATGTTGCCCGACACGTTGGGAATCCTGAATCCTGATGAAACTTACAATTTCTGCAAGGAGATGAAGGATCATTATCCCGATCAGGAATTTGATTTCCATGCCCATAACGATTATGACCTGGCCACCGGAAATATTTTCTCTGCCATTAAGGCAGGTATCACATGCATTCATGCCACCATTAACGGTCTGGGAGAGCGCGCTGGTAATGTGCCTTTATCGAGTGTGATTGCTGTTGTAAAAGATCACTTGAAATGTGAAATGAATGTCAACGAAGAAAAGCTGACGCTGGTCAGTAAAATGGTTGAATCGTTCTCAGGGATCCGGATTCCACCCAACAAACCGGTGATCGGGGATAATGTATTTACACAGACAAGCGGAATTCATGCTGACGGTGATAACAAAAGCAACCTCTATTATAACGACTTGCTGCCCGAACGATTTGGCCGGAAAAGGGTATATGCACTTGGTAAGACATCCGGGAAAGCCAATATTAAGAAGAACCTGGAAGAAATGGGAATTGAGCTCGATGTAGAATCCATGAAAAAAGTGACCGAAAGGATTATTGAACTTGGCGATAAAAAAGAAGCAGTAACCCAGGAAGATTTGCCTTACATTATTTCTGATGTGTTGCAAAGTAAATCGATACAAGAAGAAATTGAGATCCTGAATTTCTCACTCTCTACAGCACATGGTCTTAAACCGGTAGCTACGCTGAAAATACGGATTAATAACGAAATCTACGAAGAAACCTCTAATGGAGACGGTCAATATGATGCTTTTATGAAAGCCCTGCGAAAAATATACAACATGCTTGAAAAATCGCTGCCTGCTTTGCTTGACTATTCCGTATCCATTCCCCCGGGTGGTAAAACGGATGCCCTTGTGCAAACGGATATAACCTGGAAGATGGGGCGGGAGTTTCGCACACGTGGTCTCGACAGCGATCAAACGGTGGCTGCCATCAAAGCAACACTGAAAATGCTCAATATTATTGAAAATAATACCTTGTAACTTACTTTAAAATATAATAGTGAAAAATCAAATTCCCTTTTATGAGTAAAAAGTCCTATAACATTGCCCTGCTTCCCGGTGACGGAACAGGTCCTGAAGTGTTGAGAGAAGGTATAAAGGCGCTGACTGCAGCCGCTTCATCCTACAAATTCTCTGTGAATTTCACCAGCTATGATCTGGGCGGAGAACGATACCTGAAAACCGGTGAAACATTACCGGATTCGGTAATTGAAGAGGTCAAAAAAACCGACAGTATATTCCTTGGTGCAATTGGTCATCCCGATGTAAAACCCGGGATTCTTGAAGTCGGCATATTGCTGAAAATGCGGTTTGCTCTCGATCAATATATAAACTTACGGCCCGTGAAATTGTATCCGGGTGTTGAAACTCCATTAAAAGACAAAGGTCCGGCTGATATTGATTTTGTAGTTGTCCGTGAAAACACAGGGGGTATTTATACCGGAGTGGGAGGAGCTGTTCAGGTGGGCACACCTCATGAAATCGCCACACAGGTGATGGTTTATTCCCGCCCTGTCGTTGAACGATGCATTCGTTATGCATATGAATACACAAGAAAGCGAAACAGGAGAAAACAACTGACACTGGTTCATAAAACCAATGTTCTTACTTATGCCGGTGATTTGTGGAATCGTGTTTTCCGTGAAGTTGGTAATGCTCATTATCCGGATATCCGGCAGGATTATAATCACGTGGACGCCTGCAATATGTGGTTTGTAAAATCACCCGAATTTTATGATGTGATCGTGACTGAAAACCTTTTTGGCGATATCATAACCGACCTCGGAGCCATGATACAAGGAGGTCTGGGTATCGCTGCAGGCGGGAATATCAATCCCGAAGGTGTTTCTATGTTTGAGCCAATGGGAGGATCCGCTCCCAAATATACCAATCAGAATAGTATTAATCCCCTGGCTGCCATATGTGCTGCCGGCATGATGCTTGAAACACTGGGTGAGTCTGAAGCTGCAAATGCCATTGATAAAGCCGTAAGCGATACGCTTGCATCGGGAAAGATCAAAAGTCTTGCAGCAGGTAAAATGGGAATTGGGACAACACAGGTGGGAGACCTGGTGGCATCAAAGCTATAAAGGTTTGAAGGTTTGAAGATTTGAAGATTTGAAAATTTTATATGGCAGATATTCAAACTTTCAAACTTTCAAACTTTCAAACTTTCAACCTTAACGTTTTTTTATAACCTTTGTGTAATGAGCAAAAGCTTAATTATTTATTTGTTGCTGCTGGTTCCCATTATGCTTGCAAATTCCTGCAAGACTTTTGAGAACATTGAAATAAAGGGTGTTGAAAATATCCGGTTTCATGGAATTGAAGACAACTTCGTTTATTTTTCAGTTGGTTTGCAGGTTTCCAATCCTTCGGGGCTAAGTTTTAAAATTAAAGAGGTTAACCTGAAAACGGTTGCCGATGGCGATTATGTGGGAACACTGCAATGCAACGATGACATAAGAATTTCTTCCCGTTGTGACTCGGTTTATACGGTCGCGATGAGCCTTCAACTGAGTAATATCTTCACCGGTGCTGGCACGCTTTACAGAATATCCCGCCAGCATGAAGTTAAACTGGAAGTGAAAGGTTATATACGGATAAGGTCTTTTCTTCTTGCCAAAAAGATTGATATTAACAAAAGTCAGGTTGTGGAGGTGCCTAAAATCAGGTAATGCCTTTTCTTATTGTACAGTTCCCGGTGAACAAGGCAGGATTGAAATAATTCAGGATACAGTCATTCAATCCCATGTAAATGCCCATCTCGACCGGCAGAAAAGACTTAAAGGATTTAAAGGCAATTGCATATCCTTTTTTTTCCTAACTTTGTAACCTTAAAATTTTCCTGTGAAAAAAAAGTGTTGCTATTCCCTATTGTTGTTATGCTGCCTGTCTATAGCTGATATCAAATCACAAGCTCCGGCTGATATCTTCGCATATTTCACCAAATCCGGAAAACAGGGTAACATTGATATTATTCAGGAGCATTCTATTAAATCACAGGTAAACGTTCACCTCAGTCAGCAGGTAAAACTTAACGGAATAAAGGGTTATCGTATATCCATTTACTTTGGGTCGGGCCAGGATTCAAAAAAGACCGCAGAATTGACACGGGCAAATTTTGTTAGCCGTTACAGTGATGTCAATTGCCATACAAAGTTTGAATATCCTTACTTTAAGGTTTATGTGGGTGATTTCCGGACGCGCAGTGAAGCCCTGAAGTTCCTTAAGCAAATTGAGTTCAATTATCCTGACGCTTTTATCCGGGAGGATATCATTGAATTTCCGGAATAATACTATTCTTAACCAGCACAGCCATGACAGATGAAATAAAGCACGAATGCGGGATTGCACTGGTCAGGCTGCTAAAACCCCTTGAACATTATCAGCTGAAATACGGCACCTGGAAGTATGGGTTGCAGAAACTGTATCTCCTTATGGAAAAACAGCATAACCGGGGACAGGATGGGGCAGGAGTTGTCTCGGTGAAGTTAGATATGCAATCCGGAAATCCATATATTGACCGGCAACGGTCTATTAAGCCATCGGCAATAAATGATATCTTTAAGAAAATCTATAAAACATATAATAAAATACAAGAACGGTCACCTGAATTAATGGATGATCCTCAGTGGTGTAAAAATCACCTTCCATTTGCTGGCGAAGTGCTGCTTGGCCATTTACGATACGGAACATACGGGCAGAACGATCTGGAAAGGGTGCATCCGGTAATGCGGCAAAACAATTGGAAAACCCGTAACCTGGTCTTGGCTGGAAATTTTAACCTTACCAACGTTGATGAGCTTTTCAATATCCTGATTGAACTGGGCCAGCACCCGTATGATTTCTCCGATACCGTAACCATGCTTGAGAACCTTGGGCATTTTCTTGACAGGGAAGTACAGCGTGAATTCGACTTTTTTAAGAAACAAAATCTCAGCAATGAAGAAATATCCATCCGGATAGCCGAAAACCTGAAAGTTGAAAATATCTTGCAGGAAGGCAGTAAACGATGGGATGGAGGTTATGCAATCGCCGGATTAATAGGACATGGAGATTCCTTTGTGATACGCGATCCATGGGGCATCAGACCAGCCTATTATTTTTACAACGATGAAATCGCAATTGTCACTTCTGAAAGACCGGCTATCCAAACGGTTTTGAACGTGGAATTTGATGAGATTACTGAGCTTCCCCCGGGATCCGCTATTGTTATTAAGCAAAACAACAGCATTAAAATTGAGAATATCCGTGGCCCTTATGAAAGAAAAGCGTGTTCCTTTGAAAGAATTTATTTTTCAAGGGGAAGTGATGCAGAGATTTATAACGAAAGAAAGAAACTGGGTGAATTACTGACACCTCAGATTATTCGTGCAGTAGACAGTGATCTGGGGAAAACGGTCTTTTCCTTTATTCCAAATACGGCTGAAGCTGCTTTCTATGGTATGATAAAAAGTATTGAGAGCTGCATGATGCAACAGAGCAAGGAGAAAATTCTAAAACATCGCAAAGAAATTACCGGTGAGGAATTGGATCACATCCTGTTGTTTCGTCCGAAAGTTGAAAAGGTTACCTTGAAAGATATCAAGCTGAGGACATTCATTGCTCAGGATACGGGCAGGAATGATCTGGTAGAACACGTCTACGATATTACATACGGAACTATAAGAAAAGGGGTTGATAACCTGGTAGTAATAGACGATTCCATTGTGCGGGGCACCACCCTGAAACACAGTATAATTAAAATTCTTGACCGGTTACAACCAAAAAGAATTGTAATTGTATCCTCATCTCCCCAGATTCGATATCCTGATTGTTATGGTATCGATATGGCCAAACTGGGTGATTTTATTGCTTTCAAAGCAGCCATCGAGCTATTAAAAAATACCGCAAACGAAAGAATTATCAACGAGGTGTATAATAAATCAAAGGCTCAGGAAGCATTGCCTAAAGAGGAAATGATAAACTTTGTAAAAGAAATCTATAAGCCTTTTTCAGCCGATCAAATATCGGAGAAAATTGCACAGATGCTAAAAACTTCCGATATTCAGTCGGAATTGCGAATCGTTTACCAGACCATTGAAAACCTCCACATCGCCTGCCCCAATCACCGGGGAGACTGGTATTTCACAGGCAATTACCCAACACCGGGAGGGAATAAGGTTGTGAACCGTGCTTTTATTAATTATATTGAAGGCAGGGACGAAAGAGCTTATTGACTTAAATCAACAAATCAACAGTTCAATAAATCATTAATTATTCTTTCGGCATATATGATTTTATATGTCTTTCGTATTTATCAACATACATATCATCCAGGGTGATCATAATTGCTGTTTCCTCCACACAACCAAAAGAATAATTAACGGCTGTTCCAAAACTTTTCATAGTAGGTGAAAGACTCATATAAGCATTGATTAATGGCGGGATCACTTCTCCCCTGGCTCTGACATTCTGGGAAAGCAATTTGTAATTTTCCTGATAGGTCTTTCCGCACAAAATAGAATCCAGTAACTTTTTATCGGTTTTCAGAACCAATGGTTCGATGGGGACAAGCAGGCCTTCACGATCCCCGAAATATTTATCCATGAAATAAAGAATCAGATCACGGGCTTCTACATTATATTGCGTATACATGGTCACCTTACCAAAGAAATATTTAATATACTTATGGCTCATCCAGATTGCACCCAGTCCGTCCCACAAATTATCAAGAGCATACAGTCCTTTGCTGTTGCGACTGGTTGTTTGATAAGCAGGCTGTACAAACGATCGTCCCAACTCAATCATCCATGGCATATATTCGTCACAGAATTTTTTTGAGAAATTAAATAATTCTGCCGTTGCCAGTTTGCAGTGATCCCCTTCAAAACAAACGCTTTCGGAACATACAAAATACCGGTAACCTCCCAGTATTTCCTTGCGCAAAGGATCCCATACCACAAGTTGCTTATAAGGATCCTCCATGGTATCAAACTCATCGATATCAATCTCTCTCCCGGTTCCCCCACCAGCTGCACGAAAAGTAAGTTCCCTCAGTCTTCCGATTTCCCGCATTAAATTAGGAGAATCATGGTATGTAATAATATAAAGCAAATTATTGCCATTATTGGTCTTGCGGAAGAATTTCTCCTCAGTCAATTCCTTTTCCAGTATATCCTTATCCAGCGGCGGAATAATCGGCTTCATTCGTTATGTTGTTAATAAAATATTTATATAAGGTTCCGGACAATCATCAATTTTTGCATAACGAAGTTACAAAAAACGTTGGTATCATGCATTAATGAGTTTCTCATATCCGTTTTTATCATACAATGTGTCAAGCTGATCAGGAGCCGTCATTTCGATTTTTATCAACCATCCTTCCCCGTATGGATCTTTGTTGACAAGCTCGGGAGAAGTGTTAATTGCTTCGTTTATTTCAATAACCTTTCCTGAGACAGGCATAAAAAGATCGGAAACTGTCTTTACTGCTTCAACGGTACCAAATGTTGCCTCTTTTTCGAGGTGCTCTCCGAGCGTTTCAATTTCAATGAATACGATATCCCCAAGTTCTCCCTGAGCAAAGTCAGTAATCCCTATGATAGCTGTTGCTCCTTCAGTTTTTCCTTCAGGTCTTATCCATTCATGGTCTTTAGTGTACTTAAAATTATCCGGTATTAGCATGATAATAGATTTTTGGTTTATTTTAAAAAGATAAAAATATAAATAATTCCCGATAAAAAATTTGAGAATCTCTCTGTTTTTTACTGCGATAATGCAAACCTCAGGCTAAATCCGATATTGGTATCGGCAGTCATAAACGACCTGGATGTGTAAGGTCTGTTCACCGTGCGATCAAAGAAAAGCTGCACATTAAACCGCGGTGTAAGAACATAATCGGCAGTGAAATTGATTTTAAAAATCCTTTGTCCGGTAGTGGCCTCCGGCTTGCCTTCCAGATCAGTGACCTGGACAAGGTTCCGTATCACCGTTTTGTTATCCCGGATAGAAAGATCAATCCTGAGATTTAAATCACTTTCGAAAGCCCGCTGACCAATATTCAAAGGTACCTCCTTGAATCGAAATCCGCTTCCGATAATCCACTCATCATTCCTTGATTCGGTAATCTGGTTATTGGATAAGCTTAAGGCCAGGGTGCGTGATTTTTTCATTTCAAACCGTGTGATCAGGCTGTTGATCCATGTAATGTCAACGCCGGCCAACGGGCTGAACTGCTCGGTAATGGAAACGGCATTGAACAGCAGTTCCGGAATAATATTGGATTGATAATCGCGTATATAGCCGATTCCGTTATCGTCTGATTTAAACTGGAAATTGGTGGTAAATGAGTTTATATTGTAAGTTGACCGGTAGGAATGTGTGATATTGGCTGATTTAATCCAGGATTTCAGAACTTTAAAATTGGTAAGTCCGTCCAGTGAAAGTCTCCAGTTAGGCATCATGGAAAAATAACCGGGAAAAGGATCAAGGCTCATTTTTTTGGGGTCTTTACCTGTATAGGCAGCCAGAAATGCCGGAACCAATACTTCGGGTGAAGTAGAACCGTACCCGTCCTGATAATTGGCTTCTACATATTGTGGCAGCATTCCGGAATATCCAACAGCATTTTGATTCAAACGCCTGCCGTATAACCTGTTTGTGATCACTTCCCTGTATTCCTTCATTTTATCAAAGCTGGCGGAAGCATAACTGTTCTCATCCGTCATTTTTTCAAAGGCCGTTCCCAGGCTGATAATGGAAATGGAAAAACTACCCGTCTTCATACGGTTGCCAAAATCAAATCCGCCATAAGGCGAATGACCATCATAATAAAAATATTCACTAATATACTCGGAATAGGTACGAAGGGCCGACAACTCAATCCTTAATCCCTTAAAAGGTTCAAATGTTCCTCGAATGTTTATATTTTCATTTTTTGTAAGCGTATAAGGATTGCTGAAAGTTGAATCTTTTGTCAGCCATCCATTAACAGCAAATTCCCTTACAATATCATTATCCTGGTATCCCAACAAAAACGGTAATCCCGGTGCACCGGAGTAAGAGTCAGGATCTGCATAACCGAATAACCAGGGATCAGCCATGTATCCCATCACCATAGTGGCTCCTGAGTTGGAATAGGAAACAGACACATTTTTTAAACCGGTAAGAAACCGGATTGAATTTTCAGCAATATAGACAAAAGGATTGTGTCCTTTTTCAACTTTCCCTTCAACCAATACGGTTAACCCGGTATAATTCGAATCAGCTGTGATGGCTATCCTGTTTTCATCCACAATCTCAATATCAACCTTTATTTCGTTACCCTGCCGATCCGTAACTTTCACCTCCACATCCTGCGTCTTTAATTTGTGTGAAACATTTTTCGGGGTACCTGCTTTTACAAAGAAATTATCTCTCTGAAATTCCACTGTCTTAAAGCGTTTTTCTGCCTGCTGGGGTTTCCGCGTCGTACTGTATTTTGACTCCAGCTTCTTCAGGTACTTTATCTTGGAATACAGGTTACTTAAATTAAACTGCGAGTTGACCTGATATGTGCCGGAATTGCTAATGGTATTGCCCAGGTCGCGTCCATCAGTAAATATAGCACCCTGATTCCATCTAAATGTTGCATTGTAGCGCAATGATAAAGAGGTCCAGCTAAGGATAGGAAACTTGTTGATGGGCACATTGTAGGTAGCATTAAAACTATGATTGTATGTTAAGGGTCGACCTCCGTTTTGTATGCTTTGCCAAACCGAATTTGCCCATTCTTCATGTTCACCTTCCCTGAACCAGTCATAGGCACCTGCAATTTCCTCAATCCGCGAATCATTCGATGCAGAAAGATCAAATTTAAGTGATCGTGTAAGATCCCATGCCAGGTCATAATAACGATTCCATATAAAGTCTTTGGTCACGGTTGAATCAATCTTAATAAGCCTGTCTTCATAAACATTGCGAAGCTTTATCTCATTGTAATCGCGGTTCATATTGGTCCGGAAAGTAAAGCGACTGGGATAAGGGGTGAAATTAAAATCCTTTACAAATCGCAAATACGGTGATTTAAGTGATTTCGATTTTGAAAATGGGGCAATGCTTTTCGGGCGGGCATTGTATACATAATTCAATCCCAGTTTATATTGAATGATATTGTTCTTTTCAACTTTATAATTCCGGGCCTGAGATTCATTATAGGCAGCACTTAAGGAAAAATTTGCGGGTGAAAAAAGACGCCATTTTTTATAATCCTTGTTAACCCTGATATTGGTGAAGTTTATACTGTTGCGCCGGATATAATCCTGAGAAACTTCCTTTATCCATTTTCGTTCAGATTCACTCTGTGCTTCATCCAGCACTTCTTTCAACAACCTGTCGGGTTCTTTCGGGTAGTATTCCGGATTAATGGTTGTATTGGAAGCTCCGATAAACATAGGGATCGTCACTTTTGACTTTTCCGGGAATAATTTGCCCAGCTCAATATTGGTTGATATATCATACTGATTGGTTTCCTCCTGATTGCGCTGGTCCACTTTTTGCTCAATACTTCCAAAGCCGGGTTTTGAGGTGGCACCGGCCATCGAAATCGTACCAAGATCAGCAAGTCTGGCCTGAATTCTGGCATTGGCCGCCCATCCTCCCCGGTTATTAAAATCAGTGAGTCGGAGTTCATTGAACCATACTTCAACGGATTTGGGCATGCCATCGTCCGGTTGCGGATTGTCAGAACGGCTGGGATTGCGTATACCCAATACTACCGTACGAATATTGCCAAGGTTAGGAGTACCTTTGACTTTTATCTTCTTCATTCCCTTGAATTTCTGATACACTTTCAATTTGCTGTACAGAAACGGATCTTCCCGTTCTGCCCGGTCCCGTTCTTTTTTGATAGCTACCAGATCATCAAGAACAATCTCAAAGTTATTGCTGTCAGGCCATACGGTTAAACGGTCCGTTGTTGCCTCAGTATAGTCTGCGCGATGGTCCGTGAGCATTAACGGAACTTCATATTCATAATAATTATCGACCTGATCCGAACCGATCCGGATGAACGCACTAACATCCAGATTATTCAGATTCTCTCCGGGTATCGCTTCAGCATGTACAAACATCTTCAGCTTTTTATACTGCCTGAAATCAAGGTCGGTGTTTTTAAATACAACACGTGCATCACCGTCGGCCAGATTATGTGCTTTAAGTAATATAGACTGTTCGTTCAACTCGGTTAACTGAGGTTGACTGGGATCAATAACACGGTCAATACCTGGAGGTAACACGTAATTAACCGGGTATTTGCTTGAATTCTCCTCAATATTCACAGCAGCCACATCAAACATACTGCCTTCAAACTGACCGGTAGTTGATGGTCCGCCCTGAGCAACATCAAACTGATATTTCCTCCATTCAGCCCTAACAAGGTGCAATTCCGCGAAACGTAAAATAACAGAATCTTCGAATCCTGTAAGGTACGTTCTCATAAACCGTATTGACTTAAAATCTTCAATGTTTCCTACTTTGTTCTCATATTCAGTAATGGGTATCCGGAACAGGTACCAGTTAACACCGTCCCCGGGAATAATATCAGTGATGTACGGATTATCAAAATTCAGTTTATTAGGCCTGAGTTCCACGTGGTACTCAAAATAGGCTTCATTTTCATTCAGTGTATTATCGCGGTTAATGTCTTCGGTGGTAGGCAAGGTACTTGCAGCTGCAAAATCACCGGCACTTTGTTCGGTGGTTGGTGAGTTTCCTTCGAGATTGTTATAGCGTTTGTAACGTTCAATTACTCCGGCATCGGCATCATCATAATAAGAATCCAGGAAATACTTGAAATCATCATTGGAAGGATCAGTCAACGCCTTTTCATATGCAATCGGCCGGTTTCTCAAGGGATTCAGATAAGTGTCTTCAAAGAATGACTGCTCCTCGATCGTGTTCAATCCGTCAAGCCCGATATCCTGCCTGGCTCGATGACCCGGATCTGCATCAAATGCATTGATGATAGCCTGGGTTGTCGGTACCCTCCCCCATACAGTTGTGTCGACCAGGGTAATGGAATCTGTGGGAGGCAATCCGTTTTCAAACATTTTCCAGGAATCTTTCAGAATATCCTCAGAGATCTCTCCCAGGTTAAAATACAAATCACCTCCGCGATGCAATGAATCGTTAACAAATGGATCCATCAGCCAGAATTCAATATATTCGACGTTGGCGTTCTCAAAATCACTGATTTGTATCTCCCGCATAATTCCGCCCCATTTATCCTGAGGATTTTGAAGAGTACCGTCAGGATTCATCTCCATGGTATTGTAATTATACGGACCTCTTTCCTGGGGAAAATAAGCAAGATTCAGTATGGAAAGAGGATTATCAAAACCTGTTCCGCTCTGCCGGTTTTTATATATCTCGGTTTCAAGCACCTCCCTGACAAAAGGATCGCGTTGGGTTTCCTTTGTACTGATATTATCCGGCGTCTGTGAAGTACTTCTTGTGAAAAGCGGATCAATCACGTACCAGGCCAGCTTGGCACGCTTATAACCGTATGTAAGGTCATTTAGCAATTCCGAACCGGGTATTCTTCTGGGTGTGCTGGCCAGGTACCAGGCCGGAAAGCTTTTTAATTCAATGGTAGTCTCTGTCCCCTCAAAATCGTCAACATAGGCAATACCTCCTTTGCCGATCACCTTTGCCTGACCGGGTATCAAATGTGCAAACTCGGCATCCAGTGAAATGGAGGAAATCTCTTTGGTTTCAATAAGAGGAAGTTTGTCAACCAGTGTTGTCAGCAAACGTGATTCGGTACGATAACTTGCATTCAGCCCCCAGATTGTATTCGAAATAGGCTCATCTCCCATATTTACTTTTTGGGTAAGCGGTCGCTCCGTAAGGTTCATGATGGTGCCACCGATAACAAAATTATCCGAGAATTTGTACTCGAGGTGCGTTCCAAGAAGCGTCTTGGTTTGCAGGTTAAACAAAGCATTGTTTTCCAATGATATCTTTATGGGAGTTCCTGATTCAATGTATCCCTGATTCAGTATCTTCACCCTTCCCAGTGTATAATCCACCGTATAATCCTGACCTTCAACAAGGGCAATACCACCGGCAGTCACTTTAACCGATCCCCTGGGAACATTCATGGCATTCAATTGTATTTCAGAACTGGAGGAAGACTGATACGTGCCGGCAAGGAAAAATTTATTCTTCCGGGCAATTAAGCGGGCTTTTGTCTGCGTTGAATCATAAAGTTCCTCGAAAACATATTTGTCGGCTATTTTATCTTTCGTAAGATCCCCTCCGGTAATTATCTTTCTCAGATCGGCACCGAACGGTTCCAACATAGGTAAAAAAACTCGTCCGTCTTTTGCAATAATGGTCACTCCTTCCACAAAGTCAAACCGACCATCCGGACTCGGTTCGTTGCGCGAGTCCAGGTTATCAAGATTCATTACCTTCAATAAAATTTTATTGTTAAAAGCAGAATCAGCATTATTGTCAGCGATATAATTCACCGGCACCCCGGTTTCATCTTTGCGGTAAAGTACATCCAATATGAAGTCCTGCTGCGAAACCTGATACGCTCCAAGTGAATAAACGTTCTTCATCATCAGGTCCCAGGTGCCAAGTTTTGGTGTAAGACTGGTCCCCTTTAGCAGTTTTACTACCAGTGTTTTTGGAGAACTCACCCCGTCCGTTGACAATTCACCAACACGGTATGTCTTACCCCGGTATGTATACACATAGGCAACCGCCAGAACCTCATCCGACCTGAGGGATGTATTAAGAGATATATAACCCAGTTCACGATTAAGGGTATACTCCCTGTCGGATAACATCCGGGCATTTTCAATTTTTTCAAAATCCTTTCCACTGTAAAAATTATTAGATTGTTCAAGCTCTTTAAGGACTTCCGCTATATCCTTGAAATCACGGATGGCTGCATACTGCTCTGTGATTGTAGCATAAAGATTATTTAAATCATTGCTGACAGCACCATTTGTATACGGTTGAGCCTGGATGAATTGAGCATCGCCAAAATAATTGGTATCATTATCGGGACCGTAACCTTCACCAAGATCCATCAGGGCAAGAATATTCCGGTTGTCTTTATCGAATTCACTTGTTTTATTTGTTATCCAGACTTCTATTTGTTCAATCCTGACGCCCGAATTGACATAAGGGAGAAATTTCATCCAATCGTTATAATTATCCCTGAAGAAATGGGAAATGAAGAAATGCCTGTTAGCATCGTAATTATCGGCTGTAACTTCAAATTCATTGACCTGAGCGCCACCCTTAACTTCCACAACCTGAGACTGGCCACGCTGGTGGCTTGCAACCATGCTGACAAACAGTTTTCCAAACTGAAGATCGGCTTTTAAACCAAACAAGCTTTGGCTACCGGATATCAATGTACCGGGCACATTAAAAGATACATTGCCTGCTTCTATTTTTTTTATGATCTCATCTTCTTTGCCTGCATATTCAAGCTTGGTTTTATTTTCAAAATCGAATGTGGCTTCGGTATTATAGTTGATCCCGATTTGCATTTTGTCACCGATGGAGCCGGTTACATTCATCTGGATTTTTTCTTTGAAAATAAACGATCCGTTACTACGATTGCGTTCGGATAGTGCCGGATTTTCTGTATATGAAATATTGTATCCAAAGATAAGCTCCGCTGAACCCTGTGGTACAATGTTGATAGCATCGGTACCAAATATTTTATCAAAGGTTTCTCCAAGTTTGAAATTGGCCAGTAAGGGTGACTTTTTGCTTGCAACCGATTCCTTTGATTTCAGTATCCAGAAGTCACTCATGGATGTCTTATTCTCATATTCACGATATTCATCGAGCGACATGGATACCGGGGGACGATAATTCATCCTGCCTATCGTCTCAGAAAATATATACTGATTCGTCTCGGGATCATACATGATTTTTGATTCAATATTGGAAGGATTGCCCAGGATTAAAGGAGAATTAATCCCCGATTGGGAAAATGGATACCGTATTTCATCTGAAAAAGGATATTGCAATTGAATAGAATCATTGTCGGCTACCTGTGCCTGAACTGATAATCCCGGGAAAAAAGAGAGCATTCCAATAACCAGAATGATATAAGGCCTGAATAGCCCTGCAATGCTTTTATTTCTTACCCTCCTGTAAAGCAAATCCTGGAATTTTTAATATTAAAATTGTTTCAATGCTTTTTTAATTAACTCCTCCAGTGTAACGGTTTTATCCTGTAGCAAAATCCCCGTGATTACCTTTTCAACAGCATTCTTAGAAAATCCCAACGTTACTAAAGCAGATAACGCTTCTTCCCTTATTGTATTGTTTTGCAAAAGAACAATTTCATCGGGACGAGAAGAACTACTTACTTTATCTCTGAGTTCCACCAGAATCCGCTGTGCTGTTTTAAGCCCGATTCCTTTTATGTTTTGCAAAATAACGGTATTCCCCGTAGTTATTGTACTGCGCAGCTCATCGGGTTGAAGTGAAGATAATATCATCCGGGCAGTATTCGCACCTATTCCGGATACGGTGACAAGTTGCCTGAATAATTCTCTTTCACTGGCAGAAAAAAAGCCAAACAGATGATGCGCATCTTCACGAATAACCTGGTGCAAAAGCAGTTTGCATTGTTCCATGTGCTGTATCTGCCCGAACGTTGTAAGAGAAATATTAATAAAATACCCCATACCTCCGGCTTCAATAATGCAATAAGCCGGATTCTTTTCAACAAGTGTACCTTTAATGTATTCAAACATAGACAAAAAAATGAATATGCCACAGGTTTCGTAATCGTTCAGATAAAAATTCCCCGGGATAGACTTCTTCTATTAAAGTTCAGATACATCATACGATTTCAATGGATTTCCTGAAATATCTGCATACTCCTTCCGGTTTTTTAAAATATCGCATGCCATGTAAATAGCTTTTCTGAAAGAATCAGGCGATGCTTCTCCTTTTCCGGCAATGTCAAAGGCTGTTCCGTGGGCAGGAGAAGTACGGACAATGGTCAATCCGGCGGTAAAGTTAAGGCCTCCCTCGGCTGTCAGAGCCTTAAAAGGTATTAAACCCTGATCATGGTACATGGCCAGAATAGCATCGAATTTTGTGTACATGGCAGCTCCGAAGAAGCCATCACCGGGAAAAGGTCCAAAGACCGGAATATTTTCTCCACGTGCAGCCTCAATAGCTGGAAGGATCTCTTTCTGCTCTTCTTCCCCTATTAATCCGTCATCTCCGGCGTGCGGATTTAATCCGAGGATCGCAATGCGGGGATTTGTTATCCGAAAATCGATCGTAAGTGACCGATATAAAATTCTGACTTTGTTTAAAACCGAATCTTTCGTAATGTATTCGCTTATCTTATTTATAGGCACATGCGTAGTCACCACGCCAATTCTGAATAACTCATTGATCATGAGCATCAGCACACCTCCTGAGCTGAACTGAGATTCAAAAAATTCGGTATGACCCGGATATTGAAACTTTTCCGACTGGATATTCGATTTATTAATAGGAGCGGTCACCAACGCATCTATTTTATGTTGTGTCAGATCCTGAGCAGCCGCTTCAAGGGCTTGGTATGATGCCTCACCTGCAACGGGAGTGGATTTGCCCAGTTCAACCCGTACTGAATCGTCTGTACAGTTAATAATATTAGCTCTTTTAACGTTTACCTCTTCAGCTCCTCTTACGGTTGTAAAACTGAAATTCTCAAGGTTCAGGGCTTTACGGTGATACGCAGCCACTTTGGGAGAACCATATACAACAGGTATGCAATAATCATATATCCTGCTGTCTGAAAGAGCTTTCATAATGACTTCGTAACCAATTCCATTGATATCACCCTGTGTTATCCCCAATACTATTTTATCACCTTTCATGCAATACTTTTAACTAGTTTAAACCATCCTGTAAAAATGAAAGTTGTAAAGTTAACAATTTAGATAAATTATAACAGAAGAACCGTCAAGAGTTACAAGTAACAAGTTCATAGCAAGTAGTACTCGTTACTGACCGGCAATTATGCCAGGGAAAGGTGGATACTATAGTCCGTAAGTAGTATGCAGAAAGATATTCGAACAATTCTATTGCAGTTGCTGAATCAGGTAACCATGCATTAAGGGATCCGGAAATTCTTATCAACCCAAATTTCCAGTTTCTGTCCGGGAATCAGCGATAAACTATCGAGATCATTCCAGGCCTTGATATTTTCAACTGTGCATCCGTACTTCAGCGCAATTTTGTGAAAAAAGTCTCCTTTTTCAACAACATGAATAATCTTAATTCTGTTATCGGTGTTTCCGGCATTTTCTACCAGCATGTTGTAGTTAACAGGTTCGGAGTAATAACCCAGAATGTTAACTTCGTTGTGCAGGTAAGGCACAATTTTATTTGCCGGTAATATAAGAATAGCCGGATAATCCAATTCGGGAATATAGTCTCTTTTATACACCGGATTAAGGAACCGGATGTGTTCAACAGGCAGATCAATCATACCCGAGATCTGCTTAAATGACACAGCATAGCGAATATGAAGAGTATCCAGCTGACGATAAGAGTATGACGGCGAAACAGGAACGATATTATGATCGGCATAATGATTCATGATATATACCATGGCAACGAATGCCGGCACATAATTCTTTGCCTGATCGGATAAAAGATGCCTTATTTTCCAGTAATCGGTTTCACCCCTGCTGCGTTCGATGGCTTTGCGCGTTTCACCCGGACCACCGTTGTATGATGCCAGCACCAGGTTCCAGTCATGAAATGTATTATAAAGATACTGAAGGTATTTGCATGCTGCCTCGGTTGATTTATAGGGATCCCTTCGTTCATCAATGTATGAATTGATGGTGAGGTCGAACATGCTGCCCGTTCCTATAAGAAATTGCCACAAACCCACCGCACCTGATTTTGAAACAGCCGTTGGAATAAGGCCTGACTCTATTATAGTAAGATATTTTAATTCCAGTGGTAATGCATTGCGGTCAAGGGCTTCATCAAAAATAGGGAAATATATCTGTGAACGACCAATTATCGCTGCAAGTTCCTGTCGTCTCTGTATTGTGTACAGCTCAATGTAAGCTTTAACATAAGGATTGAAATCAAGCTCAATGGGGGAAGTTTTATTCAATTCCGATATTTTGCATTCATAATACAAATCAGGATAGCGCGGAATTGTATCCCGACTGTCTTTCGAATGCTGAAAAGCAGCCGGTCCGGCCTGATCAAATCCGGTCAGGAACAATAAGGTAAAAGCAACCGGCAAAAATACCCTGAGCATTCGCATTAACTAATATGTTAAATCCAGAATGGATACGGATACAATCTTGTCATCATCGTAATAAAAAAGCCCGTCATGTATACAATGACAGGCAATCTTCTGTACAAGAGACCATTATTTCTGATTACTGTTTTCGAGGGAATTCTTTTGATTATCAGTTTCTTCTTCCCCTTTTGAAGCTTTTTTGAACTCACGCATACCTTGTCCGAGACCTCTCATAAGCTCGGGAATTTTTCTGCCCCCAAAGAACAACAGAACAACAGCAACAATAACCAAAATTTCTGGGACGCCCAGGGAAAAAAGTAAAGTGTTTGTAGTCATGCCGTTACAATTTATTGTGTAAAGTTAGGAATTATTTGCGAATCAATAGGGTAATTCTTCATTAAATCCGTTATTTATTGCCCAGCCAGTATAAAATATCATTCAGATTCGCCACCAATACAAGCCCAAGGACCAAAATCATGCCTGCTATCTGCGCGTATTCAAGAAATTTTTCATTAGGCTTGCGGCCAGTGACAATCTCATACAAAAGAAAGGTCACATGTCCGCCGTCCAGTGCAGGAATCGGAAGTACGTTCATAAAAGCCAGGATGAGTGATAAAAAGGCGGTTATTTCCCAAAAAACATCCCACTCCCAGGTTTTCGGGAATAAGCCCCCGATGGTCCCGAATCCGCCAAGTCCCTTATATGCACCTGTTTTAAAATCAAAGATCAACTTAAACTGTTTGATGTAGAATCCCAGTTTCTCCTTCGCCAGCATCCAGCCGGCAGGAATAGACTGTGCAAAAGTAAATGTGTTGGTTTCCAGTTGATACAGATTGAGTTTTTCCAGTTCTTCAAACGTAGGTATAATATTATATATTTGCAGCTTTTTTTGTTCATTGAGTGTGGCTGTAATCTCTTGCACCTCACCGTTCCGTAATAGCTTAAGTTGAACTATCCCGGATTTAATTGTGTCAATAATCGATTGATATTCATCATAATACCTAAATGATACGCTATTTATGCCAATAACCCGATCTTTCGGCATCAGACCGCTTCGCGCGTTCAAAGATGTATCAGGGATTTCCTTAATAATAAAGGGTACTCTTGGATAGAAAAGAATAATATTTCGCTTGTCAATAATTTTATTGATAAAATCCCCGGGTAATTGGAACTCCTTTTCTTCATCAGCACGGATAACTTTTACTGATCCACCGAAAAGTATCTCTTTAAAAATATCCTCGAATCGCTCGATGTTTTTTCCGTTGATGCTGATAATCTTATCCCCGTTTCTGAATCCAATATCATTTGCTATCGGATCAACACACCATATTCCGTCTTTCAGGTTGCTGTTCGGAAGGTATTTTTCACCCCAGACAAACAAAACCATGGCATATATTACAAATCCCAGAACAAGGTTGACTATGACTCCCCCAAGCATGATCAACAAACGTTGCCAGGTTGGTTTCGACCGGAACTCGTAGGGTTGAGGAGGCTGCTTTAATTGTTCTTTATCCATCGACTCATCCATCATTCCTGCAATTTTTACATACCCGCCCAGCGGTAACCATCCCAAGCCGTATTCGGTTTCCCCCCTTTTGATTTTAAAAAGTGAGAACCAGGGATTAAAGAACAGGTAAAACTTTTCGACCCTTGTCCTGAACAATCGTGCAAAAATAAAATGCCCCATTTCATGCAGGATGATTAGCAATGAAAGGCTCAACAGCAGTTGACTTATCTGAATGACAACACCCATGAATTATTGCTATTTGATTTATTTTTCTTTCGTTAAAATGGCAGCAAATTTATTAATTAATCTGAAACTTGTAACGATTAATTTTATGATTGAGTCAAACTGATGCAAGGATTTCTTAATGTCATTACAGCAGATTTCTGGCATACTCCCTTGCTTCATGGTCCGATTGCTGATAATCCTCAAGGGCCGGTTGGCTTATAAAGGGTATTGAAGCCATTGTTTTTTCAATAATTTCGGGTATCTGCAAAAAACTTACCTTATTCTTAAGAAATGCATCAACTACTATTTCATTGGCAGCATTCATGACACAGGGCATGTTGCCTCCCTTATTCAGCGCATCATAAGCCAAAACCAGATTACGAAACAATGTCAGATCCGGTTTTTCAAAAGTCAGCTGTGAATAATCAGCAAAATCGAAACGCGGAAGGGTGGATTTTAATCGCATTGGATATGCCAATGCATACTGGATGGGGAGCCGCATATCGGGTAATCCCATCTGCGCCTTTATGGATCCATCTTCAAACTGGACCATTGAATGAATAACAGATTGCGGATGAATGACAACTTCAATCTGTTGTGGAGATAACTTAAATAACCAGTGTGCTTCAATAACTTCCAGACCTTTGTTCATCAAGGTTGCCGAATCGATGGTTATCTTATCTCCCATACACCAGTTTGGATGGTTCAGGGCTTGCTGCCGCGTTACATGTTCCAGTTCATGCCTGGACTTTCCCCTGAAAGGGCCTCCTGAAGCAGTAAGGATGATCTTCTCCGGCATATTTTGATCTTCCCCGGCCAGGCATTGAAAAATCGCCGAATGCTCCGAATCAACCGGTACGATGGTTACTTTATGCTGATTTGCCAGCTGTGTAATGAGTTCCCCCGCCACAACCAGGGTTTCCTTATTGGCAAGTGCCAAAGCTTTTTTGCTGCTAATGGCTGCTATGGTAGGCAGTAATCCCGAGAATCCGACCATTGCCGCCAGCACAATATCCACCGATTCAAGGGTTGTAATTTCAGCCAGTGCTTTATTGCCGGCATGCACCTGTATAGGCAGGGAGGCAAGTGCATCGCGTATTTCCTTGTACAATGATTCTTCCGAGATGACCACATGTCCCGGGATAAATTGCAGTGCCTGTTCAATCAGCAGCTTTTTATTTTTCCCGGCTGTGAGTACCTCTACCTGAAATATGCCGGGGTGTTGCCGGATTACATCCAGCGCCTGGCAACCAATTGAACCTGTTGATCCTAGGATGGCAACACGCTTTTTCATTAACAGAGCAGAAACATATCATTAAAACGAAATATAATTTTCCGGATTCAGGGGAGTTCCGTTGTGCCATAGTTCAAAGTGCAGGTGCGGACCGGTTGTAAGTTCACCCGAATTGCCGATAATGGCAATGGGTTCACCCGCTGTAACATGATCACCCATCCCCTTCAGCAATTCTGCATTGTGTTTGTATATCGAAATCAGGTTGTTTTCATGCTGCACCTGTATGACATTACCGGTTTCAATTGTCCATGACGCCATGATAACAGTTCCTTCCAGCACAGCTTTGACGACTTCATCCGGGGCAGCAACAATATCAGTGCCATAATGATCATCGGTCGGGTTAAAGGAATTGGTAACCATCCCTTTTACCGGTGAAAAAAACAGAATGTTTGAAAACGATGTCTGGACTCTTTTCCGGTCATCCACCAGAAGTGTATACGGTTCATCCGATTCAAGCATATTGCGAAGGGCAGAATCCTCACCGGAACGTTGAAAAGTCACACTACCCACCGCTATAACAGTGTCTTCAGGATTATTATATTGCTCGGGTTCCTCTCCTGAAATGATACGCCGGATGTTTTCAAAGTACATATCCCTTTTTTGCATTTCCAGTTCCAGGGAATCCAGACGATGAGCATTCAGTCGTATGTTCCTTACGGTTTTTTCATCGGGATATCCGGGAATCAGTTCTCGTGCAGGAGTATATGCAATAATGGATATCACGATAATCAGAAAAATGAGTGTCAGCACCGAAATAATTGCCAGGACATTCAATTTAGACAATTTAACATTTAAAATCTCCTCAAATGTTTCATCCCTGTATATCGAAAGACGGTATTTATGCCTGACCTTATCGAGAAATGATATCTTTTCTTTCTTTTCGGACATCGTTACTGAATTTTGCAAACAAAGATATTAAATAATCAAACATAACATCCTTTTCATTCATGGGTGACTTTAAAACTGTATCTTTCGGCGACGAGGGCAAGGAAATTACTATCTTTGAATATCCCGGTTCGTATAATGGGATAAAAAATCACTGCAATGAAATTCACCCGTGAAGACTATAACCAGCGGATCATTGATAAGGAAGGAAGGATACCGGAAGATGAACCTGTTTTCCTGCTCAGGGCGCAGGATGTCCATGCACCCTCAACCCTCCGGCATTATGCAAAGCTGCTGGAAGAAAGCGGTAACAAGGAAATGGCTGATGAGTTGCGCGCTCATGCCAAACAGATGGTAGTATGGCAAAAATCGGTGAGAGTGCATCAGCCGGATAAATAGAAAAAAAGAGCGGGATTCGTTTACCCGCTCTTTAACATCATTTATTTCCTTTATTCTGTTACCGCCCTGAAAGCATTTACCCGTCCGTTTCCGAAATATGCAGAGGTTCCGTTCCCGTCAATTTTATCGGCTGTTTTAAAAAGTTGTTTTGTGACCTCATTCGGATCCATTTCTCCCCCGTTTTTACCAATAATCAACGCGGCCACACCCGCAACATGCGGAGCAGCCATACTGGTACCTGCAGAAAAGTAAAATGGATAGGATACGGGGCCTCCGGCACATGTACTTAAAATCATATCAAAAGGATACCCGGCATCACAATCAAAGTCACCTCCCGGAGCAGCAAGATCAACCAATGACTTTCCATAATCCGAGTAACTTGCAATAATATCAAATAAGGGATTTGTTGTTAAAATCCAGCAATCAGGAGCCGTTGCTGAAACAGCAAGGACGTTTTGCAACTCCGCAGGAATTTTGAAAATCGAACCATTGCCGTCAAAATTGCTTCCTCCGTTGCCTGCTGAAGAAACAATGACAACTCCTTTCCTGAAGGCATAATTTACCGCACGTTGTTGCGCCAGAATAAGATTTTGCAAAGCAGCAGCCGGCATCTTCTGGACAACACCTTCGTCATCCATATAAAAACCGTTTCTGTTAAATGTTGCTCCCAGGCTCATATTGATAACATCGGCCCCGTTATTTGCAGCATATACAATTCCGGCATTGATCCCGCTGAATGCGCCCGAGCCGGAATATTCAGAAAGCACCTTCACCGCCACAATTTCTGCATACGGGGCGACACCAATGACACCCCAGCTGTTGTCAGCAGCAGCAATAATGCCCGCTACATGAGTGCCGTGATTAAAAAAAGATCCTGCACGAACATTATAATCTTCTTCGGGGACAAAGGAAGCACAAAGTGCCGTATTCAGGTTCGGTGCCAGATCAGGATTGTCGGCATCAATGCCGGCATCAAGAACAAAAATCCTTGCATTTTGGCCCGTATATCCGGCATTCCAAGCTTCAGGCGCATCAATGGCATCCATATTCCACTGGTATCCGAAGAAAGGCTCATTATCGCCTATGCTCGGCGGATTTGCCTCGGTTGAAAATTCATCGGGCTCAATCCACCGGACAACAATATCAGGAACAACAGCCTGTACCTTCAAATGTTTTGCGATTTTCGTTTCCGCATTTGAAACCGTTGGTTTTACAACCACAACACCGATTTCAGGAATCGACCGTACAACCTTACCAAACGCAGCAACTTCATTTTCAAAACCTGAAGGCAGGGTTTCGGATTTTGTAATAACCAACAGGTCTTTGGTTTCCGTACTTTTAAACCTGCTGGATACAACAACATCGTTACCATCAGGCTCAAGGATTTCCTGTTGACATCCGAAACAAAAAGCAAAGACCAAAAATCCCGGCAAGATCTTATGGATTTTAGTCATGAAAAGGGAAATGGGTTTCATAATCAAATTTTTAGGTTTATAATTATTTAATGCCTTTAAAGCTATAAAAAAAAATACACTTCGGATGTTTCAGGGATAAAAAAAACAGTGTGATGTTCATCGCTCTCGCTGTTCACTCTCACACTGTTTTTTGTAGCGGGGACAGGACTTGAACCTGTGACCTTTGGGTTATGAGCCCAACGAGCTACCAACTGCTCCACCCCGCAATATTT
>JAFGKY010000036.1 GCA_016928305.1 Bacteroidales bacterium | reverse complement strand
TTGGCTATTAGCTATTAGCCAATGGCCAATAGGCTCTGTAAGGCATTAGCAAAGGCCTCGTGTCTTTTAAAGTTCAAGTCCGCTGATGGAGAATGGATTTGATTCGTAATCCAGCGTGTCATTATCTGAAACAAAACAGTACCTTAATTTATAATACCCCATTTCGTTAAAAAGCCAAACCGTATCATGGATGGTTTCGCTTGCTTCAAGCGTTCCAATGTAACCCTCAGGGCCCATGTGTGTGCATAAAACCGGGTACTCGTTTTCAATCCAGTTTTCATTATCGAGTTTCAATATTTTGGCTGGCGCAATGTCAACATTATCGCATTTAAAGTGGTTAACGCGTTTACCAAGACGATTTGTTATGGTAATATCAATCTTACTGTTTACCAGGTAGTCTGCTTTGCCGGTTTTAATGATTATAGCTTCCCGGCTTTGGCTCTCTTTTTCGCAGGCTACCATTAAGACAGATAGCAATAACGATGCAAATAACAGTGTATTTCGCATAATCAGGTAGTTTTGGTTTTCAGTAAGGATGCGCTGGATGTACTATTGGTTGCGTGCTATTTAAAAGGAAATACTGGCAATACCGGTTACGGATCGCCTTACTTACAGCTGTTTCAGCACTGTGTTAGCCTTAAAAATAGTGCTTTACAATTTCAATTTTCCGCAGAAAATCAGGCAAGTCTTTCCTTAATCTTTTTTGTGTCGGCTTCATAACCGGGCTTTTCAAGCAGGGCAAACATATTTTTTTTGTAAGCTTCAACGCCGGGTTGGTCAAATGGGTTTACGCCCAGCAGGTATCCGCTTATGCCGCAGGCTTTTTCGAAGAAGTACATGAGCTGTCCCAGGTAGTACTCGTTAAGCATGGGCAGTTCTATCCGGATATTGGGAACGCTGCCATCCACATGGGCCAGCATGGTGCCCAGTTCAGCCATTTTATTCACGGCATCCACGCGTTTGCCGGCAATGTAATTGAGTCCGTCGAGATCAGCCTTATCGGTTGGAATAACCATTTTGGTTGCTGTTTTACCCACGGAAATTACCGTTTCGAAAAGCAATCGCTCGCCCTCCTGAATATACTGTCCCATCGAATGCAGATCGGCCGAGAAATCAACACTGGCCGGGAAAATGCCTTTGCCTTCCTTACCTTCGCTTTCGCCATAAAGTTGTTTCCACCATTCAGCCAGGTAGTGGAGCTTGTTTTCGAAATTGGCTAGTATTTCGGTTTTTTTACCCATCCGGTACAGCATGGTACGGGTAGCCGCATATAAGCAGGCAGGATTTTCACCAAAAGGGGTTGATGAGGCTGTGATTTTTTCCATGTCAATGGCGCCTTTCACCAGGGCACGGATATCGGTTCCTGCTATGGCCAACGGCACCAGTCCAACCGGGGTGAGTACCGAATAGCGACCGCCAATATCGTCGGGGATTACGTAGGTTTTATATCCTTCCTGAACGGCCATGGTGCGGAGTGCTCCCTTTTTGGCATCGGTAATGGCTATGATGAGCTCCTTGGATGCTTTTTTGCCCACTTTCTTTTCGAGGTGGTTTTTCAGTATTCTGAAAGCTATGGCAGGTTCAGTAGTGGTTCCCGATTTGGAAATCACTACAATGGCGTACTTCAGATCGTTGAGTATTTCGGTAAGTTCATTCAGGTAATCTTCACCAATATTGTGACCGGCATACAGGATCACCGGGTTTTTACGGTCGGCTTTCAGGTGCAGAAATGTTGGTGCCAGGGCTTCATGCACAGCCCGGGTTCCCAGGTACGAGCCTCCAATGCCAATGACCACCACGGCATCTACCTGCTTTTTGATTTTGTTGGCAGTTTGTTGTATGTCTTTCAGGTCGGCATCGGAAATCGATGATGGCAGGTTTACCCAACCCAGAAAATCGTTTCCTTTTCCGGTTTTGTTTTCAAGGGCTTTGGCACTTTCCGTAGCTTTTTCGGATAACGTGTACACATCGGTTTTGGGAACAAAGCCATATACCTTGCTGATGTCGATTTTTAAGGCTTCCATAGTATATATTATTTCAACTTTTCGGTTAATAGTTTAATTTCCAGGGCTGGGGATATTTTATCATAAAGAATACGGTACACGGCATCGGTAATGGGCATATTCACGCCATGTTTCATGTTTATTTCGTGAATGCAGGCTACGGCAAAATAGCCTTCGGCGATCATGTTCATTTCCAGCATGGCCGTTTTTACCGAGTAACCTTTGCCGATCATCATGCCAAAGGTACGGTTTCTGCTGAATTGTGAATAAGCGGTTACCATTACATCGCCCAGGTAAGGCGAACTCAGTAGTTTACGTTTATCCTTATAGGTTTTCGCCAGGAACCTTTTGATTTCGAGCATGGCATTGGAAACCAATACAGCCTGAAAATTATCGCCATAACCCAGGCCGTGGCAAATACCTGCCGCTATGGCAATAATATTTTTGAGCACCGCAGCGTATTCGGTGCCGTAAATATCCTGGGAGCTCATTACTTTAACATAGTGACACCGGAACAAGGGGGCAAGCTCTTTGGATTTTTCCAGGGAAGCCGATGCAATGGTGAGGTATGACAACCTTTCAAGTGCTATTTCCTCGGCATGACAGGGTCCGCTGATGATGCTGATGTTTTTAAAAGGAACCTGGTAAATATTATGAAAAAACTCCGCTACGGTAAGGTTTTCCGAAGGAATGATACCCTTTATGGCTGAAACGATCTGCCGGTTTTCGAATGAACCGCTGAAACCGGCCAGGGTGTCTTTCAGAAAAGGCGCGGGGGTGGCAAAAACAAGGATATCAGACGACTGAATGATGTCGTTAATGGAACTGAAGAAGGTAATATTGTTGGTGTCGAATTCGATATCGCTGATGTACTTAGGGTTATGCTTGTACTTGCGAAAATATGCAATGGATTCCTCAGAACGGATATACCAGTTGAGGTGGGGTAGGTTATTCAGTAACAATTTGGCCAGTGCTGTGGCCCAACTTCCGCTTCCGATTATCGCAACCTTTTGTTGATCAGACATCCCGCTATGCGCCATTGATTTTGAATCGCAAAATTAGCATTAATATTTGATTGCAGCGATGTAGCGGGCTACTTAATTGTATAAGATAATGCGGCACTTGTACTGAATCCCAGCACCGGGTGGCTTTTGGAGGCCAGGTCGATTTGCAGGTGCTTGCCCCGGAAGCCGGTACCAAATGAATATCCTTGTTCGCCGGCAAAGTACAACCCGATGCGGAATACAAAAATCTTTTTAACGGTTACCTCGGTTCCGCCAAAAAAACAATAAGGTTCCCCTGTTTGTTTTTCTGTTTCGAGACAGATGTCAACCTCCCCGCCCAGGCTATAACCTGCACCCGCTCTGAATGCCGAATATACTGCCGGGTGAGGCGCAATCGAGTATTTTTGCCGTACAGGATTAAAAATTTCGGCACCCAGGACAAGATTTTTAAGCGGAATCCATTGCATACCCAAAGAAGGGACAATGGTATAGTGGTCGGGGTATTCTCCCGGCTGCTGAAGCATCAGCAAATGCAGGCCGGCACCCGCCCTGATTTTTTGGGTGAGGTTTACGCCATAGGCTAAAACAGCTCTGCTTTTACGAAATAATGAGTAGCCAAAGGCTGAATAGCCCAGACCGAAACTACCGGTACGGGTTGGCAATCCCAACACAACAGCTCCATAGCCTAATTCGGGAATGCCAAAGCAATTCGTATAAGCTATTCCGCATACAGGCTTTCGGACAGCCGCCAAACCTGAGGGGTTGGCAAAAACCGACCATTGCGTGGCCAGCATGGTACGCAATCCGGCCATGCCCTGTGAGCGGGCATCGCCATTTGAATCTTCAGGTTGCGACTTGGCGTACGCCGAAAAAATGCATGCACAAGCCAGCAACATCATCCATCTTGCAATCAACGGTAATTGCATTTTTATCCGTTAACCGTATTCCGTCTGTACGTCCAGTCGGGCAAGGTAATCAGCAGACCTTATAGCTTTTGCCTTAGCCTACCTTATACTGGAATGTTATTTTGGCCAGTTCCTCATTGGCGGCCACTATTTTTTTCTTTAGCCCGTCTTTGTATTTTTTTACCGAGCCGGCGATTTTTTTATCGCCCAGGGCAATCATTTGAGCGGCCAGTATGGCCGCATTCAGGGAAGCATTAATACCCACGGTGGCTACAGGGATTCCCGGAGGCATCTGAACGATTGCCAGCAGCGAATCGAGTCCCTCGAGCGATGCTTTAATGGGAACACCTATTACCGGCAGGGGGGTCATGGAAGCAATGACACCCGGCAGGTGTGCTGCCATGCCGGCTGCAGCAATGATAACTTTAATACCCCGTGATTCGGCATTCCGTGAAAATTGTTCCACCTCGGCCGGCGTACGATGGGCCGATAACGCATTTATTTCGAAAGGAATTTCCAACTCGTCGAGGAATTTTGCAGCGGCCTCCATCACCGGCATATCGGATGTGCTGCCCATGATAATGCTAACCAGTGGTTTCATTGTTTATAATATTATTTACCGGCTCTAATTTAATGCAATTATTCGTATCTTGCGACTTTTATTGTTTGCAGTATATATGGGTGGCATAACTTTACTCGATAAGCATTTCAAGCTCTACCTGACCTCCGAGAAAATCCAGACCGAAGTGCAACGTATTGCCGACAGCATTAACAACGACCTTAAAAATGAGGACGTTATTTTTATCGGTATCCTGAATGGCGCTTTTATGTTTGCCTCTGACCTGCTGAGGAGAATCACCTTTAATGCACAGGTTTCGTTCGTAAAGCTTACCTCATACCTGGGAACGGT
>JAFGKY010000003.1 GCA_016928305.1 Bacteroidales bacterium | reverse complement strand
TTTTCATGATTACAATCCCATTTTTTCCGATAGATCAAGCATTCTTCTGATCGAAAGTACTGCCTTTTCTTTCAAATCATCCTTTACGATGACCTCAGGCATTTCATATTTCATGCAATTGTACAATTTTTCAATGGTATTCAACTTCATAAAACGGCAATCGTTGCAACCACAGCTTGAATCCTTTGGAGGAGCTGCCAGAAAAGTTTTTTCCGGTCGCTCTTTTTTCATCTGATGAATAATACCAGATTCAGTAGCCACAATATAAGTTTTTGCATCATCTTTCATTGTATAATGCAACAAAGATGAAGTGGAACCAATATGATCAGCAAGTAACAATACAGGTTTAACACATTCGGGATGTGCAATAATTTTCGCATCAGGATAACGCTTCTTTAACTCCAGCATTCTTTCTACTGAAAATTCTTCATGTACATGACAGGCTCCATCCCAAATTACCATATCCCTCCCGGTTATACTTTTTATATAATTGCCAAGATTTCGGTCGGGTGCGAAAATGATTTTTTCCTTTTTATCAAAACTCTCGACTATTTTTACGGCATTTGATGAAGTACATATAATGTAGGACAATGCTTTTATTTCCGCTGTAGTGTTAATATAACTGATCACTTTATGATCCGGATACTTTTCAAGAAAAGTGGCGAAATCTTCAGCTTTACATGAATCTGCCAATGAACAACCGGCATTAAGGTCAGGTAAAAGCACTTTCCGCTCAGGACTAAGCAATTTTGCCGTTTCAGCCATAAAATGTACACCGCAAAATACAATCATATCGGCCTTTGTTTTGGCTGCCTGTTGCGACAGGTATAAGCTGTCTCCAACAAAATCAGCCATATCCTGAATCATTCCCTCCTGGTAATAATGCGCAAGAATTACGGCATTCTTTTCTTTCCGCATGCGGTTTATTTCCGCCACAGGATCAATATCGTCCGGAATATCTTTGTCGATGTAACCTTTTATTAACAATTTATTATTGTACATAAATATATTTACTTAAAATTTGAAAAAACCATGATGATGTTAATAGGCTGTTCATTCTGTTTAAAAAAATCAAACGTTTCTATTGATTTTTAAAAATAAACAGGTTTATGAACAGTAAATAACAAGATATCAAATATCTTTCCGTTTGAATTTGTGTTATTTACAAAAATATTGAACAATGGTTAATAACCTTTTCTGTACAAAAATAAACAGAAATTTATAGACCTCCACATGTTGGGTAAATGTTGAAAATAAGCTTAAAAAACACCGGTTAATGAACAAATCATGGTTAAAGGTATACAATTTAGCCGTCAAAGCAGTTTTTGATAAAAAATACAGACAGGTTATCATCCGGTTTTCAACAGTTTTTTAACGGCATGCCTCCCCTGAATATTCTTTACCTGGTAATCATATCGAACATACACAAAATCGCTATATTTGTGCATAATATATTTAAAATCAGCTGATGAAAATTGTTGTTGCAAGTGACCACGCAGGATATGAAATGAAGGCCAGGTTGGAAGGATACCTAAAAGAGCGTTCATTTGAATTGACGGATCTGGGTTCTAACAGTGCTGAATCTGTAGATTATCCTGATTATGGTCATAAAATAGCAGAATACATTTCACAGGGCAAGGCCGAAATAGGTATTTCGCTTTGCGGGAGTGGCAATGGCATTAACATGACTGCCAACAAACATCCAGAAATACGTTCGGCGTTGTGTTGGAATCCTGAGATTGCAGCATTGGCGCGCCAGCATAACAATGCAAATATTTGTGCCTTACCGGCCCGGTTTATTTCTTTTGAAGAAGCAAAAACAATTGTTGACGCGTTTTTGCAGGCTAAATTCGAAGGTGGAAGGCATCAGCGCAGAATTGATAAAATACCCCTACACTGATTTATGTTATCGCACTCAAGCAAATATGCGATACGGGCCATGATTTATCTGGCTTTGCATTCGGAAAGCAAGTCCAGAACCGGTATAAAGGAAATCGCCTCATCATTGGATATTCCGGCACCATTCCTGGCAAAGATATTGCAATTGCTTACACGGCATAAGATATTGGTTTCATCGAAAGGGCCCAACGGTGGCTTTGCATTGGGCCGTAATGCCGGGGAGATAACGTTGTATGATATCATTACCGTAATTGATGGTCAGGATATTTTTGATATGTGCCTGATCTCTATGCGAGCCTGTCATGAAGAAAACAAGCCATGCCCGGTACATCATAAATATGAGCCCATACGTAATAACCTGAAGCAGTTTTTTAAGCAACAGGATATCGGGAGTCTTGCAGCAGATATCAAATCGGGCGGTCAGCCTTTCGTTTTGTGAGCATCATTATAATATAAGCTCCCGTAAGACTTCCGGCGAAGTCGAAAAGTAAATCTATCCAGCTTCCAGATCGGTTAAGCCTTTTAAAAAATAATTGAAGCAATTCAGTAATGATACCAAGGGAAAAGCTTATAACCAGGGCCCGTTTTAACAGAATTGCATCCCTGAGATTTTTGCCCGGTAACCGCGACTGTTCCCAAAATAGTATGGCTGTAAAAAAGGCAAACATTAGAAAATGCGCAACCACATCAACAGCCGTTATATTAACTTCAATTTTATTAAGTTCTGACGATGGAATGAGGCACAGGCCTATAATGATAAGCGCTACAAAAAGCGATTTCCAATGTTGACGTACGAATGATAAAATGTAATCAGGCATTTCCGGTAAATTTCAGGTTATAATAATTCTGTCGCCCAGTCCTTTGGCCAATTGCATTTTGAGGTTGTTCAGGACTATGTATTTTACCTGCAGGGTTTGCATGCGTTCATCGTTTTGCTGTTCCTGGGCATGCCGAAGATCCTCCTCTGTTTCCCTGATCAAACGAAGCACTTTCTCGTTTTTGAAAGCAAGTAAAGCCTCAGGAACTATTTCTTTCAGTCGCATTTCTTCCGTTTCAAAAAAGTTTTCATATCGTTTCCATATCTTGCTCAGGTCATAGGCTGAGGTGATAAGATCAATCACAGTGCGTGCAATTGTTTCCTGCGGATGGTTGATAAAGTATTGTTCTGTTATATTTTCCTGCTTCTGATAAAGTTTTTCCATTTCGGTATATATCAGGGCATAAACAGGGTGATGAAATTCAAGTTCATCATTTCTGATTTCCGAAAGCAGGTATACGGCAACTGTGGTTTGATTTTCGATGGACGGATTCAGCATTAACGACTCATTGGCATAAAGCAGTAAAAGCCTGATCACTTCTTTTTCGGCATTGTACTTTGCTGGAAGGGGCTCATACTTAACAGGTACCTGTGTTTCTGTTTCGGAAAAATACTCGCGTGCCGGTGCCTGTTTAATTTTTTGCTCATAATTGCTGCGGCGGAAACGGGCAGTTTCGGTATACAGCGTTTTTTCGTCTACATCGAGCAAACGGCTGCACTCGCGTATATAAACCGAACGGACAATACTTTCGGGAATTACAGATATGCTACGGACAATTTCGGTGATCAGGGTAGCCTTTTTCAGTGGATCTTTTTCGGCATCTTTTTTAAGCAGGTT
>JAFGKY010000035.1 GCA_016928305.1 Bacteroidales bacterium | reverse complement strand
TTTTCAGCAACTTCACCCCTGCCTGACGGCAGGCAGGCTTTAGGGTTGGGGTAGAAAGTTGCTGAAAATCTACCATGATACTTTTCGTAGTAAACTCAACTTTCAAACTTTCAAATTTTCAAACTTTCAAATTTTCAAACCTTCAAACCTACAAACCTTCAAACTTTCAAACCTTCAAACCTGGCCGGCAGGGACACCAAAACATAAAGGTTCACAATGAGTTAATAATTAACCATTCATCTTCATGAATCTTAGTGCTTTAGTGCTTTGGTGGCTAAAAAACTACTTATAGGAGTGGGCACAATCATCAGACTAAAAAGTGCTGGCTATCGCCTTAACCGGGTCAAGCCGTGAGGCTACCACAGCCGGAAACAAACCGGCAACGATACCGACAATGGTGCTGATGACAATTCCCATCATAATGTTCCCAGGAGTCAGATAGATATTGAAATCATATAAATTTCTGACGATAAGTGTTCCGGCATAGACAAGTAACAGACCGATGGCACCCCCGATTATGGATAGCAATACCGATTCATAAAGGACCTCTAGAATGATATAGTATTTCTTTGCTCCCAGCGCCTTTTGTATGCCAATAATATTGGTGCGTTCCTTAACCGATACAAACATGATGTTGGCGATACCGAAAGCTCCCACGATCACGGCAAGTATACCAATGAATCCGCCCGCAAAATTGATAATTCCAAAGATGATTTCAATGCCGGCATTTAAGACACTGCTTTGATTCAATGCAAAATTATCCCTGGCACTGGGTTTTAATCGTCGTATGGCCCGCATGGTGCCGCGTACTTCTTCTTTGAACTGATCGACAGGAATGCCTTCTTCAGCTCGGATCCATATCATCGTATTGCTCCGGTCATCGCGCAAATCAATAACGGTAGCCAAAAACTTTATCGGTACAAGGACTACTTTATCCATGCTGCCACCACCCACAAATGAGCTCCCTTCTTTCTCAAAAACGCCGACTATCCTCAGGTACTTGCCCTTAACTTTTATCGTTCTGCCAACCGGATCAATATTTCTGAATAATTCTTCCATAATGGAATAGCCGATCACGGCAAAGTTTTTCCCGGAATTTATCTCAAAAGGGGTAAGAAACCTGCCCCTGGCAATATCAAAATCCCGTGTTTCCTCAAATTCTTCCGAAGCTCCCCAAACCGTCAGGTTTTCCATCGAGGCGTTGATAAACTCAACGGTCGATTGTGTAGCTCCGAAAAACGCAACGGCACGCGCATGATCCATTCTTTTTTTAAGCTGTTGATAATCGCGCATACTGGCCACAGGACGATTAAGGTACTCCCACCATTTATATTCCTGACCTTCTTCAGGCATCCAGGGCCATTTTTCAACATAGATTACATCGCTGCCCAGGGCCGATACGGATTCACGGATGTTATTCTCCATGGAATCCAGTACGGTGAATACGGAAATGATTGCAAATATTCCAATGGTTATACCCATCAGCGACAGGATGGTCCTGAGCTTGTTGAGGATTACCGTACGATAGGCTGAAAGAAGGCTTTCGTGCAGCATGTAAAACCATCGGACAGAGGCGCGGGTCATTTTTGTTCACGTTGGGTTGAAACAAAGATATAAAAGACTACTATTAGTTGAAGAAAAAATTAATATATTGCCGGTCGTTGGCATTTTTATCATGTTTTTGTAATTCCCTGAAATGAATAATAACAACTGTATGAAAGAAAAAAAGATAACAACCGCTCTTATTTCAGTATACCACAAAGACCGGCTGGATGAGATCCTTCAGAAAATGGCTGAATTGAACATTTCAATCCTGTCAACCGGGGGAACCAAGGAATTCATCGAGAAATCAGGATATAAGGTGACAGCGGTGGAAGAGCTGACCCATTATCCTTCCATCCTGGGAGGACGGGTAAAAACCTTGCATCCCAAAGTATTCGGAGGTATTCTTGCGCGCATGGGCAATGCCGGTGACCAGCAGGAGATGGAGCAATATGAAATTCCACCCATTGACCTGGTGGTGGTTGATCTGTACCCTTTTGAAGATACTGTAAGATCCGGTGCTTCTGAAGAAGATATTATTGAGAAAATCGATATCGGGGGTATTTCGCTGATCAGGGCGGCCGCCAAGAACTTTGACGATGTGGTGATCATCCCCTCCCGGGATCATTATGGTGATTTGTTGAGGATTCTGACGGAAAACAAGGGAATAACCACATGGGATGAAAGGAAGAAATTTGCACTGCAGGCTTTTAACACCTCATCACATTACGATACCGCCATATTCCATTATTTTAACAGGGACGTGCAGGTAAATGCTTTCAAGCAAAGCATACTTCAGTCCAGACCTTTGCGTTACGGCGAAAATCCACATCAGCGGGGCAGTTTTTACGGAGCATTTGATGATCTTTTTCATCAGATCCACGGGAAGGAAATATCCTACAATAATCTTTTGGATATCGAAGCAGCGGTTTTTCTCATAGATGATTTTTCAGAAACCACTTTTGCCATCCTGAAACACAACAATGCCTGTGGTATTGCCTCCAGGCCTGTCCTCGCCGATGCATGGAAAGACGCGCTTGCCGGCGATCCCGTCTCGGCTTTCGGGGGTATTCTGATCACCAACGCCGAAATGGATGCAACTACGGCTGCCGAGGTTGATTCTTTGTTTTTTGAGGTGATCATAGCACCGGCCTATGAAATAAAGGCCCTTGACATATTAAAGAAAAAAAAGAACCGCATCATACTTCTGAGGAAACCCCTTCAGCTTCCGGTGGTTCAGTTCCGGAGCCTGCTGAACGGGGTGATCGGGCAGGACCGGGACACGAAAACGGAAACACGTACCGACATGAAACCGGTTACCAAACAAACACCCACAGACCAGGAATATGAGGACCTCATCTTTGCCAATAAGGTGGTTAAACACTCTAAATCCAATACCATTGTACTGGCAAAGAATAAGCAACTTATGGCCAGTGGTGTTGGTCAGACCTCACGGGTTGATGCGTTAAAGCAGGCAGTTGCCAAAGCGAAAAGTTTCGGTTTCACCCTTGACGGCGGTGTTATGGCTTCGGATGCCTTTTTCCCCTTTCCCGATTGTGTGGAAATAGCCAATGACGCCGGAATAAAAATCGTTATACAACCGGGTGGATCAGTCAAAGATTCCGATTCGATCGATTTTTGTAACCATCATAATATGGCCATGGTATTTACCGGTATACGCCATTTTAAACATTAATGTGCAACCTTATTATGGTTTATAAGTTTGTTTAAATCTGTACAAATTGATCTTTCAAAATATTACCTTTACACAAAAATAATACAGGAATATGGGGTTGTTTTCATTTCTTACCAGGGAACTGGCAGTTGATCTTGGTACGGCAAATACAATCATTATCGAGAACGATAAAATTGTTGTAGACGAGCCATCTATTGTTGCCATTGATCAGATAACCAAAAAACTGGTTGCTATCGGCACTGAGGCAAGACAGATGCACGGAAAAACCCACGAAAATATCCGGACGATACGTCCCCTTAGGGATGGTGTAATTGCCGATTTCAATGCGGCAGAGCAGATGATACGCGAAATGATTAAAATGACCAACACCCATAACCGGTATTTTGCTTCTTCATTACGGATGGTAGTGAGTATACCATCTGGCAGTACTGAAGTAGAGATCCGTGCGGTAAGAGACTCATCGGAACATGCCGGGGGTCGCGATGTATATATGATTTATGAACCCATGGCTGCTGCTATCGGTATTGGTTTGGATGTGACTGCCCCGGAGGGTAATATGGTGGTGGATATCGGAGGAGGTACCACCGAAATAGCCGTAATTGCCCTTGGCGGTATCGTCTGCAATGAGTCCATACGTATAGCCGGTGACGGCTTTACGGCCGATATCCAGGCTTATATGCGTCATCAGCACAATATCAAAGTAGGAGACAAGACAGCAGAGGATATAAAAATCTTTGTCGGTGCTGCCTTACCCGATATTGATTCCCCTCCTCAGGATTACCTGGTCAGGGGACCCAACATGATGACAGCCTTGCCTATTGAAGTACCTGTTTCATACCAGGAAATTGCACATTGCCTCGATAAATCACTTACTAAAGTGGAATCAGCCATACTTTCAGTGCTGGAGCAAACTCCTCCGGAATTGTATGCCGATATCGTACAGAAGGGAATATACCTGGCCGGAGGAGGCGGATTATTGAGGGGACTGGCCAAGCGTCTTTCCGATAAAATCAGCATACAATTTAATGTTGCTGAAGATCCACTCCATGCTGTGGCACGAGGAACCGGCATTGCGCTTAAAAACCTGGATAAATATTCAAAATTACTGATACGTTAACCGGTGGATACAGGTCATACTACTCATGAGAAACCTGTTGCGCTTTATAATTCAATACCATGTTCTGATTCTGTTTGTCCTTATTGAGGTTTTCTCGATCACCTTACTTGTTGGCACAGGCAGTTATCAGGAAGCAAGGTTTTATCAGGCCGGCCAGCGGCTGCAAAATACCTGGTCGTATAAAGTTGAAAATATACGCGACTACCTGTCGCTTTACCAGGAAAATAAAAGACTCGTTGAAGAAAACAACCGGTTGTATAACCTGCTTCGATCGTCCTATAAAGTCTCCTATATCGATTCAACGTTCAGGGGAGATACCCTGAATCAGAGATATTACCAATACATCACTGCCAGTGTAATCAATAACTCAGTGAATAAAAAATATAACTACATAACACTCGATAAAGGAGGAAAACATGGGATTGAACCGGAAATGGCCGTGATCTGCGATGAGGGTATCGTGGGTATGGTAATAACCGTCTCTGACAACTTCTGTGTGGTATTGTCCTTATTGAATCCACGTTTCGGCGTAAGCGCCAAAATAAAAAGTTCAGGTTTCTTTGGGCCCCTTAGCTGGAAGGAGACTTCAAGCGATAAAGCCATTTTGGAAGATATTCCGCATCATGCTGAGATCGTTGTCGGGGATACTGTCCTCACCAGCGGCTATGGAAGCACATTCCCGGAGAATATTGTCATTGGCGTCATCTCAAAATACAAATTGAAAGGAGGTAATTATTACGAGATTACCGTGCAGCTGGCAACGGATTTTCAACGCCTTGATCACGTGCAGGTGATCCGCAATGAATTCCGGAAAGAAACTGTAATCCTTGAAGAAACAGCAGCCCATGAATAAAGAAAGCATATTGATCCTTGTACAGTTTATAGTGCTGCTATTATTACAGCTACTCGTGTTCGACAACATTCAGTTTTCCGGCTTTATCAACCCCTATGTATATGTCTTGTTTTTATTATTGCTGCCTTTTAATTTCTCCAGGTCATTGATGCTTATTCTTGCATTGGTCATGGGGCTGATTCTGGATATGTTTTCGGGTACGCCCGGAGTGCATACCACTTCCACCGTTTTAATTGCCTTTATCCGTCCCGGTGTGCTGAACCTGATAGCCCCCCATGATGGTTACGAAGCCAATACGTTGCCCAGAATCACTTATATGGGGCTGGAATGGTTTATTAAGTATACCCTTATCATTGTTTTCATTCATCACCTCGTTTTGTTTTACATTGAAGTATTCAGTTTTTCGCATTTCTTTCATACCTTGTTAAAAGTAGTTTTAAGTTCATCGTTCTCTTGTGTGTTTATTGTGTTAAGTCAGTTTTTTGTATTTCGAAAATAACCCATGGATCAGTTTGCAGGCCGGAAAAATATCATAGCGGTTATGGTCATGGTGGCGGCATTTATCCTTGTTGCCAGGTTATTCTATATTCAGGTAATCGACAGCAGTTACAAGTTGTCTGCTGAGAATAATTCCAAACGTATTGAAACGATATATGCTGCCCGCGGATTAATTTACGACCGCAACCATTCGTTGCTGGTATATAATCAGCCTGCCTACGACCTGATGATTGCCCCGTTTGAACTGAAATCCTTTGACAGCATAGCTTTGTGTGATCTGCTTAACATTGATATGGAGCGGTTACGGAGCGGTATTGCCCGCGTGAAAATTCCGAAATACAGACGGGATCCTTTTATCAAACAATTATCACCGGAAACCTATGCCGTTTTGCAGGAAAGATTATTCAGGTTTCCCGGATTCTATGTGCGATCGAGGACATTAAGAAAGTACAGCAAGGAAATGGCAGCTCACGTGCTGGGATATGTGGGAGAAGTCGATGAAAAGACTATTGAAAACAATTCGTATTATGTAATGGGGGATTACATAGGGATTAGCGGAATAGAAGGATATTATGAAGAGTTTTTAAGAGGGGAGAAGGGACAGGAGGTTTTGTTGGTGGATGTTCACGGCAGGGTTAAGGGGCCATACCAGGGTGGACGTTTTGACGAAGATGCCAGGGTAGGATCGAATTTTATCTGCACTATCGATGCACGATTGCAGGAATACGGTGAAATGCTGATGAAGAATTATAAAGGCAGCATAGTAGCCATAGAGCCTTCAACCGGTGAAATTCTGACATTGATTTCTTCTCCTTCCTATAATCCTTCACTGCTGGTTGGAAGACAACGTTCGCACAACTACGGAAAACTTGAGAGTGACTCCCTTGAACCCCTGTTTAACAGGGCCCTGATGGCTAATTATCCGCCGGGATCAACTTTTAAACCGGTACATGCGTTGATCGGACTGCAGGAAGGAGTAATCGATGTCAATTCCACTTTTTCCTGTAATCTTGGGTATTATGCCAAAGGTGTGAGGGTAGGATGCCATGACCACGCTTCCCCGTTGAAACTGCTTGCGGGTATACAGAATTCATGCAATGCTTATTTTTGTAATGTTTTTCGCAGGATTCTCGAAGACCCGAAATATCCATCCGTGACCGATGCATACAACAACTGGCGCAACCACATTCTGTCATTTGGTTTTGGCAATACACTGAATGCTGACTTCACAAATGAATTACGGGGTTTTATTGCTCCATCATCCTATTATGACCGGTATTATGGTGAACACCATTGGAGTGCTCTTACCGTTATTTCGCTTGCCATCGGACAGGGAGAACTGCTGATTACACCCCTGCAGATGGCGAATATGGTTGCCTGTATTGCAAACCGGGGATATTATTATATCCCGCATATGGTTAAACAAATTGAAGGTGTTGATACATTGGATCGTCGTTTTACGCATCAACACAAAGTCGATATTGACACAGCCAACTTCAATCGGGTTGTGGAAGGTATGTACCTTGCCGTGAACGGGGGACCCGGAAGGACTGCCGGTATTGCCCGGATAAACAATATCGCTGTATGCGGCAAAACAGGTACCGCTGAGAATCCACACGGTGAAGATCATTCGGTATTTATTGCCTTTGCACCCAACGATGAACCAAAAATTGCCATTGCTGTGTATGTTGAACACGGGAAATGGGGCGCGTCGTATGCAGCACCTATTGCCAGCCTGTTGATCGAAAAATACCTCACCGATACCATATCACCCAACAGAAAATGGATTGAAGCCCGCATGTTGAGCAGGAATTTACTGTATGCCCAATGACACGAACAATTAACATACTGGAAGAAATTGACTGGATAAGTGTCGGTTTGTATCTTCTCCTGGTTATTTTTGGCTGGATGAACATGTTTGCCTCCAGTTATAATGAACAATTCCAGCGTATATTTGACCTGCATCAGAATTATGGTGATCAGCTGTTATGGATTCTGGTCTCATTCCTGGCAGTCTTTTGCCTCTTTATTCTTGACCACCGCATATTTTTCTTTTTTTCCTACCCTATTTACGGGATCGCTATTATACTGCTGATGGCAGTCCTTGTTTTTGGAGTTGAAGTGCACGGCTCAAAATCATGGTTAAATGTATTCGGATTCCGGCTTCAACCTTCAGAATTTGTTAAGATAGCTGTGGCATTAGCTGTTGCACATTACCTGAGTGGTTTTAATGTTAAATTGATGACCTGGAAATCCCTTTCAGTCATTACAGGATTTGTTGTGCTACCAATGATCCTCATTGTTTTACAGCCGGATTATGGCACTGCCATGGTTTTTTTCTGCTATATCCTCGTTTTATACCGCGAGGGTTTGCCGGGCTGGATCCTGGGATTCAGTATTTTAACAGCAGTGGTTTTCCTCATGTCCCTTTTAATACCCAAATTGGCCGTTATCATTATCTTATTCTCACTGGCTATAATTTTCATCGGAGTTGTCAACCAGAAATTCAGCCATTCCTTATACAGTGCACTCATCCTGGCTGGTATTTTCGGTTTCCTGAAGATCCTTTCGCTTTTTATTCCTGTTAAACCGGATGATTATATGATCTTGTTGATATCTTCGTGTGTTACAGCTATAGTATTGATTGTTTTAGCCGTACGAAAAAAGATTGCCAATGCGTTCTTCATTCTTCTCCTTCTTTTCGCATTTGTTGGATTCACTTTTTCGGTCGATTATGTCTTCAATAGGGTACTAAAACCCCATCAGCAGACACGTGTAAATATACTGCTCGGAAAAGACACCGATATAAAAGGAGTTGGTTATAACCTGAACCAGTCGAAAATAGCTATCGGTGCGGGAGGATTTGTCGGGAAAGGTTATTTGAAGGGAACACAAACAAAACTTGACTATGTTCCCGAGCAAAGTACGGATTTCATCTTTTGCACCGTCGGTGAGGAATGGGGTTTCATCGGAACATTTTTTGTTATCGTTGTATTCTCGGTATTGCTGTTACGTCTGATTTACCTGGCCGAACGACAACGATCGGCTTTTGCCCGTCTCTATGGCTATGGAGTCATATCCGTGTTGTTTTTTCATGTGATAATCAATATTGCCATGACAATCGGACTTTTTCCGGTTATTGGCATACCCCTCCCGTTTTTTAGCTACGGAGGCTCATCCATGCTGGCCTTTTCCCTTCTTCTTTTTCTTTTTATCAGGCTTGATGCGGTAAGAAAGATATATTTGAAATAGTCTACAGTTCACAGTTCACAGAGCATCTGTCAATCAGTCAATCTGTCAATCAGTCAATCAGTAAAACCCTATAAGGTGCGCAGGAACTCGTAATTGGATTTCTCCAGCTCTGCCATGGTAGGGTATTGATAATAAAGCATCTCATTTTTTGATCCTATATAGAAACCGGAAGCTATGGTCCTGAAGAGCAACTCTCCGTTATAAAACCGAATTACGGTTTTCATCTTTTTTGAATCATCCTTCAGCGTCTCAAGACAATCTCTTAAATGACTCAGGTTGGGATAAGGCAAATTTTCTGCGGATCCTGACAGTGGATTTACAGCCAATTCACCCAGTTTGAGTTCAACAAAAAACAATTTCGGAACATGTATGGGCAGGGAATCATCTGTCAATGTTTTTAGAAACTCCGGAGGGCTATAACTGCTTACAACCTGTGGGGTAACCGGGCATAATTCCTGGTAGAGGTGAGAGGTTGGCTCTTTTTCCGTGTATTTATTATAGTGAGTGGCAAATAATTCCAGTACAATGCCGTGATCGTTGGTAAGATAAAGATTTCGGAATGCCTGCACGGGTATGGATTCCAATACTCTGTATACCGATAAATAAACCGTGTTTTTTGGGCTCCCGTCGGATTTTGCGACACAACGATCCGTAAGATAGTTCATATCTATTATATCACTGACGAGATCAGGATCGAGCTCAAAATATATTGCCTGACCCTTATTTCTTTTTTTGGTTCCCGTTGCCAGGTATGTTCCAAACTTATGAGGCGGCAGCATTGAACCAATTAACGCTTCGGGAGTGATACATAAATAAATATATTTATTCATAATATTGCAGTTTTACTTGGACATCAAGGTTAACAATCAAAACAAGCCTTACTATGTTACTTACTGCATAATACAATAAAGGCTTACTTAAGATACTATTATACAAGTTCAGGAAGAAAATTAGTTAATTTTGCATTAAAAACAAAGAACAAAACAGCAAACATATTGGATAATCGATTCCTAAAAATAAAAGTATATATTATTTTTTTTGTCCTTGGAGTTTTTTTTGCATGCAATGCCTGTTCGGCACAGTACAAAAGCCATAAAAAACACCACAAGGCAGTTCCCTGTTCCTGCGTGAGAAACCACCGGTAAGTCCTTGTATACAGACAATGAGTAAGATCAACAGGGCAGGGAATAAGCTTTTATTGCATTGGATCCGAGAACCATCTCCTGTTCATAACCCGAAAACATCGACAGATAATCTTTCGCGAGCCCGATAATATCATTGTATTTACCGGCAAGTGAGCAGACCGGCCAGTCTGAACCTATCATGATCCGGTTTGTGCCAAATGCATTTATAACAACGTCCATGTATTGACTGAAGTCATCGGATTTCCAGCTGTGCCAGTCAGCCTCCGTTACCATTCCCGATATTTTGCAAAATACGTTATGAAGTTCTGCAAGTTGTTCAATATGCTGTTTCCATGGTTGTATCTCTTGTGTTTTAACAGTGGGCTTGGCCATATGATCCAGTATAAAAGTCTGACCGGGGAAGCTTCGAACGAGACGTATTGCCCGGGTCAGATGCCTGGGATAGATAAGAAGATCATAGGTCAGCTTATAGGCTGCAAGTTTTCTGATCCCGAACTGAAAATCGTCTCTTAGCATGAAGTCATCGTCGGGTTCATCCTGAACAACATGACGTACACCTACGAGCTTATGGTGAACGGACAATTGATCCAGCTGAATTTCCAGATCGTCCGAACACAAATTCACCCAGCCTACAACACCTTTAATGCTGTGGTTTTCTTCGGCCAATTGCAGTAACCATTCGGTTTCTTCAATTTTTTGTCTTGCCTGAACTGCAATTGATCCGTCAAATCCCTGCTGCAGCAATAAAGGCTGCAGATGTTCCGGCAGAAAGTCTCTTTTCAGGACTGCCATGGATTCATCAATCCATGTGTATTCAACGGGATTATATACCCAAAAATGCTGATGGGCATCAATTTTTGGTGGCATAGGCTTTTATTAGAACAGGGAAATATACTAAAATTTTGGAATTCAGCGGTTGGAAAGAAAAGGTTGAAAGAATGGAAAGATGGAATGTTGGATAGTTGGGATGGTTTTTATTATTTTTGAAGAAAATATCTTATCATGAAGGCCGCTGTACTTGAAGAATACCACAACATTGTCTGGAAAGACGTTCCGGTACCACAGATTGCCCGTAATGAAGTGTTGATCAGAGTGAAATATGCGTGTATCTGCGGTAGTGACCAGCATATTTTTCTCGGCGAATTTCATCCGCGTACGCAGCTACCCTTGATACCGGGTCATGAATTTGCCGGTGAAATCGTTGAGACGGGTCCGGAAGTCAGAAATTTCAGAAAGGGCGACCGTGTTGCGGTAGACCCCATCCTATGGTGTGGCAGATGTCCGGCCTGTGAGCGACACCATTACCCGGCCTGCACCACACTTAAACTCATCGGGGTGGATCTCGACGGAGGCTTTGCGGAATATGTGAGGGCTCCTGAGCACATGCTTTACGCGATAACACCTGATATCTCCGACGAACAGGCTGCACTGGTAGAGGTGCTGTCCATCGGATTTCATTCCTGTAAAAGAGGCGGGGTGAAGAACAATGATACCATCGCTATCTGGGGAGCCGGTAAAGTGGGGCAATGCATTCTTCAGGCTGCCCGTACAAAGACTGCAAATACCCTGATCATGGTGGATATGCTGGATGCCAGGCTCGAAAGAGCTAAAAAGGCATATCCTGATGTTCACATTATCAACGTGTTAAAAGAAGATCCGGTGGCAAAGATCAAAGAAATCACAGATGGTAAAGGCGTCGATATTGCCTTTGAAGCCGTCGGCCATTACAGGGAAATTCCCGGGAAAGTAAACCCGGTGAGAGGTTGCATTCAGTCTATACGGGGAGCAGGAAAGGTATGTGTACTGGGGCTTTCTGATGAGGTAACACCCGTGCTGTTCAAAGAACTCATCTGGCGAGAGGCGACCATCATAGCGTCACGCGTTAGTCATGGAGAGTTTGCGGAGACCATTGAAAACCTTCAGAAAAAGACCCTGAAACCCGATACCCTGATATCCGATGTCCTCACTGCCGATAGGGCGCAGGAAGCTTTCGAGATGCTTGAGGCAGAGCCGGAGAAACATTTGAAAATTTTGCTGAAGTTAGTTATAGAAGAAGTGACAAGTAAGATAAAAGATCAAAGATAAAAGATCAAAGACGAAAGACGAAAGCCGAAAGACAAAAAACAGAAGACAAAATACAGAAAACGAAACAAATCGGTGATTATTCTAATTCTATCTACTAACTACTAACTTCTAATATATAAAAGGGTTAAAACCCTAAATTATGAAAACTTTCTATACAATTCCCCCAACCTGAAGGTTGGGGCTATTGAATTAACTT
>JAFGKY010000034.1 GCA_016928305.1 Bacteroidales bacterium | reverse complement strand
CAATTCGGCTATAAACTTATAAATATCAAAGAACATGAACAACTTACATCTTAAACTATAACTTGAGTTCGTTGGAAGTCGTCACCCAGGCCCCGCAATAAGTACGGGATAAATACCGACCAGGGTCCAGGAGTTTCATAAGTGCTTAAAAAGACTGGAATCATGCCCCGAACAGGAATCTGGGACAGGCTGGAGTTTATACCGCACTTGATTCGGGGCCGGAATGACGAAAAGAGAGTATTTTTGACTTTTTGCGAATTCATCGAATTTTAACTGCGAAACTTTGGTTATTTAATAGATAACTGAATAGATAAAGAGTAAAATAAATAATATTCTTATAAATTTTTTATAAACCGGGCAACAGGAGATAATTTATGATTTGTAAGAAAAAACTTTCATTCCTTTCTCTGGCGTTAGTTGCTTTACTGTTGATAATTTTGGTCATCTATAAACAGGGTTATGCTCAGGATTTAGAGGCATATGAGGCATATTATAATGAACTTGGATTGGATCATTTTAATAAGGGTTACTATGATGCATTGCCAAAAAACAAAAAAGATGAGGCATCGCTTTATTTTGAGAAAGCTATAACGGCATTCAAGACTGCGATTGCAATAAATAAAGACTGTATTCAATCCCATAAAAATTTAGGGAGGGTATACTATGTTCAGAAAAAATTTATTGAGGCTGCTGAACAATACCAAAAAGTAACGGAATTAAACCCATCGGACATAGACGCCTATGTTATCACAGCCTTGGCATACACAAGAATAAACAGATATGACAAGGCAATTGAACAACTAAAAATTGCAAAGAGCTTTTCTTCTGATAAGGCGGTTATTCAGAAAATAGACGATTACATAAACAAGATTGAGCAAGAAAAGCGGATGAGATAGACAGTCATAGGGGTATTTTCAATGAATAATCGTTCCGGATGGAATTTCTTTTTTATTTTGGCTCTGGTTTTTTTTAACCTGTTAATCGGTTTCAATTCACCTGCTCGATCAGGAGATCCTTATTCAGCATATTACAGTTCAAAGAATGACAGGATATTCTGGTTTATTCATATATCTGATATTCATATCGGAACAAAGGGGACTCAGGACAGTAGCAATCTGCAATGGATTGTAACGGATGCCAAAAACATTATTGAACCCAGTTTTATAGTGGCCAGCGGAGACTTAACTGATTCGACCAATGGAAATCTTTTTGGTTATCCTGACGGTCCCCATTATGAAGAATGGAATGAATACAGGGGGATATTGAATGCAGCCGGTATCGACTCAAGTTTCTATTACGATATACCGGGAAATCATGACGCTTACAGTGATCGTTATTTTTCCTACTATCTTTCATACTCTGTTCAGGGCCAGGCCACAGGGCAAACACAGATTTCGTGGACACGGGAATTTTCTTTTGGAAAGTACCATTTTCTTGGAATAAACACCGCCGACAATACAGGCAATCCTTTCAGCCTTGTTTTTCCCTGGGGTGACAACGCCGGTTTAGATATAAATGAACTGGCATTTATCCAGACCGAGCTGGAAGGAAACCAGGATGCCGATTTAACGCTGATATTTGGACACCATCCAGTCACGGATACCGGATATTCAACTGACACCTGGCTTTTTTATGGACACACACAATTCATAAGCTATCTGGATTTATATAATGCATCGTTATATGGGTATGGACATACCCACAGATTTGAAGAAGATATTTTTTCCGGCAATTATTACACAGGATTCATGCAAGGAAAAGGTATTTATTATTTTAACATAGCTTCATTAGGAAAATCGAGTGCAAATCAGTACAGTATCATTGCAGTTGATTGTAACGGAATATCCATACTCACCAAGAACGTTAATATGTGGCCGGGAATTCTGATAACAGCTCCTCTGGATAAGTATTTTGGAGGAGACATCAATCCATATGTGTATAATGTTCCCAAATCCAGAAGGAACCCGGTCAGGGCATTAATTTTCGATCCTAAAGCTATAACAGGTGTGCATTACAGAATTGATGGATCCGGAGATTGGTACGCAATGAGCCCTGCACCAGTAAATCCTCATCTGTGGGAGGCTTTATGGGATGCATCCGCACTTCCTGAAGGAGAACATTCTGTAGAGGTTAGAGCTGTAAGTGCATCTGGCACAAGCACTGACCTAATAAGGGTTAATGTCATTACTCGAATTGTGTTGCCCTGGATTGAATTATTGCTTTTCTAGTATTATTCAGATCAGAGACAACTAATATCGAGTGAAACAATGAACTACCCCGCAGCAAGCTACGGGGTATCAACCGTCATTCCGGCCCCGAATCAAGTTCGGAATAAACTCCAGCCGGAATCCAGAAACATGCTTGACTGGATCCCCCCGAAACGATTTCCGGGGCAGGCTTATCAAGTCCGGGATGACAGGACGAAGCAAGCTTCGGGGAATTTAACCCGAAGAGATTAAAATGCTTTTTTTTCAATATGTACTAGGTTTGATCACGACATAGAATTGATCCAAAAAATGTTTATTCCAGAAGAAGGAATAAAATACTAGGGATTGCTTTCAGTCCTGTGACTTCCAGCAAAGCTCCCGCGCTGGTAACGCTCCCATTGTTGTCTGATACAATAACGGAATAGGTGCCCTGGTCAGTCGGTCCTGCATCATTGATCGTCAAGGTCACATTTTGCTCCCCAGGAAGCAGCACACCGTCTTTAAGCCATGAGAATTCAGCTTCCGGAGTTCCGTAGGCAATCACTTCAAATGTCGCGGTTTCCCCTGGCTTAACAATCTGATTGTTCGGTTGCTTTGCAATGCTTGGTGGTCCCACTGTTTTATCTATTCCGAAATAAAAACGTTTCAAAGCAGGAATGTATTTGGTTGAACTTAATGCATGCGGTAGACCGATAGTTGGTATGGTATCAGAGATATTCCAGAAGTCTGGTACCGGAGGGGGCTCCTCAGGATCGAGCCCCAGGTAGTAAGAATAGTCTATCAGATTCCATGTGCCGCCTGGTGCAATTCCGTCTGACTCGGTATTGTTCCCGTATTGAAAATGGTCTGATCCTTTCAGGGAATATCCATCGCCTACCAGATACCACCATGATCCTTTGAAAGTCTCGTTACCCACAAAATTCTGTTTGTCAGCGAGATCATCAGTCATGTTAATCCCATAGAGTTCAGCCCTGTTGCGGAAGAAGGTACTGAGAGGTCCGTTGGCCCCGTGAGAAGAATCCAGCCATATATGCTGGCAGACATTGCCTTCGAACAGGTTTGCGTATGGGTAGTTACCATGTCCTGTGATATCAGATGAAATCTCTGAAGGGTATTCTGTTCGTATAGGTTCACGGGAGTAATTGTAACCAAATACGTTTCCGTTTGCACCTGCCTGCACCAGCATGGAATGCCGCAAATGCTGGAAAATGTTGTCCTGGATGAGACACTCTCCGCTCTTATACTGCACCTTGACACCGTAACCTGATCCACCACCGTCGTATTCGTGCGCATTGTGCAGATAACAACCGGTAACATCGATCTGAGTGCTACCTGAAATGCCCACATGTGCGCCGAAAGCCATGTCGCTTTCAACTCCCCTTATCCAGCATTGTGCAGCATATAGGAAAGAGATGGTGTTTTGATTATCCCGCTGTTCGGGCGTTCCTGTAAGCAATCTGCTTATCATCAAATTCTCTATGCCGACTTCAGTTTTTGGTGTAATTTTTCTGATTTCAGGGTTCAGCTCAGTGCGGTAGGTTATTCTTAAAGGAGTTTGCAGGGTCAGAATATTTCCAGTTACGCTGGTAATTCTGAGAATCTGACCCACCGCATAGGTAGCCCAGGAGCTGGCCTGCCAGGCAGGGTCATTTTCCTCCCTGATTTCAGCGTAGTCTCCAACACTGAAGGAATTCACATCAGTGACCTCGATGGTAGAGGAGTGGATCGTATGGCCTGAGACAACACTCTGAAATGTGCCATACTGATTTGCTGAAATATTGATGCAGTTACCAAGGACCTGAAACAAAAGGGATGTGTTTGAAGCTCTTTCTCCCCTGAGAACAACTCCTTCGGGCAGGTTGATACCTGACTCCAGAAAATATGTGCCGGCAGGGAAATAAATCACACCAGAAGCGCCATCCAATGATGCAATTGCTGCAGAAACGGCAGCGCTATCATTTGAAATACCGTTGCCAATGGCTCCGAGGTCCCGTACGTTTACAATAGCTGGAGGAGATGGTATTTCTCCCTGATATCCCGCTGATCTCCATCCGGAGATGAATGTCCGCTCTGCGGGAATGCTCTGGCATAATCCGCATGAGGCAGTCAAAAACATTGCTGCAATAGTCAGGACGCATGGCCATAGGATAAGATTAGAACGCCCTATTTTTATGAGAAGATATACAGTCATTTTAAATGAAGAAAATTGAGTTTTAAATATTCTGAATTAAGCAGTAACCCAACCTTTGACCACTTGTCAACAAAATGAGTCACCGTATAATAAATTGGTGGTAGGACTATTTTTCATATTCATGTATACTATTTGTGTGATATTTTTAGGCGAATACATATTAAGGAGGACATAAATGGATAAGCAGATTCTTGAATTCCTGCCTGGTTTTATTGAGGTACTCGGACTTGATGAAGAGCCGATGGGCATATACTATACTGATAAGGAGCCTGAAAAAGGGTTTTCGCCGAAACCGGGGGATACGCCTACACGTGAAAAAGAGATGAATAACTCCATTGAATGGCAAGTAATATTTAAAGATTTTTCCTGCGCCATAGGGCATATATGGAGGGCAAGAAAGAAAAAGACCCCAGCCTGGTTTGATGCTGATCATTTTGGCTGTCCCGGCGCTGCCTTCTGGCTTGGATTTATTAAACCGCAGACAGAGACCATTATCCATTATGTTTCAACAGGGATACCCGGGCATATGGAAGGGGAGTGCTATTGTGAATCCCCTGATGAACTGAGGAGGATATTTGAGTATATAGATCCAAGGCCTGCACCAGGGCGTTTTTGTGTGGTAAAGCCTTTAAGCCTTTTTAAAGATGATGAGGACCCTGAGATTGTGGCATTTTTCTGCAGACCCGAGACTATGAGCGGGCTGCATCAGTTAGCCGCATTTGTGACCAATGATCCGGAAGCAGTTGTATCACCCTGGGGAGCTGCTTGTACAAATCTGATAACATGGCCTCTAAGGTATCTGGAAAAAGGTCAGAATAAAGCCGTACTGGGTGGATGGGACCCTTCGGCACGCAAATTTTTTAAGACTGATGAATTAAGCCTTACAGTTCCTTTAGCCATGTTTAATCAGATGATTAAACGTTATAAGGAATCCTTTCTGTCAGGCAAAACCTGGGCAAATGTACAGAAAAAGATTATCAGGAGCAAGAAGGCTTGGGGAGAGATAAAGTGATTTACCCTGTATTCGTTTTTTAGATATTTTAATGGGAGGTATTGTTATGGAAATTAATTTATTGAATTACAAAAGGGTTCTCATCGTGGATGATGAGCCGGATGTGCTTGAAACACTTGAAGAATTACTCCCGAAGTGTGATACCGTAAAGGCTGAAAGTTTTGATTCAGCCAAAAAACTGTTAGAAAATGAATATTTTGATATAGCTGTTTTAGATATTATGGGGGTTGATGGCTATAAGCTGCTGGAAATTGCCAACAAGAAAGATGTGACAGCCGTCATGCTTACCGCCCATGCATTGAGCCCCGAAAATACGGTAAAGTCTTTTAAAGAGGGCGCCGCCTCTTATATACCTAAAGACAATCTTTTTGATATCGCAACCTATTTAAATGATATCCTGGAAGCCAAAGAAAAAGGGAAAAGCCTTTGGTGGCGCTGGTTGGACAGGTTTGCATCCTATTATGACGGAAAATTCGGGCCTGACTGGCGAAATAAAGATAAAGAATTCTGGCAGAAATTCACTTATTGGGAGTAACAGGACTGATTCTAAGTTTGATAATGTTCACTTTTGACAGAAGTGTATAAGCTGTAACTGGTTGAATTAACAGCCTCTAATGATTTTGCCTGACAGGAGATAACAAACTGTTTCTTCATTTTATTACTACGGCAATTAAAAACATCAATCATTATGCCGGATTTGATAAGCCTGACCCGGACCACAATCCGGGGGCATCCAGAAGTCTTTGTATTTATCGGATTCCGGCCCCGAGAAGGAATCCGGGACAGGCTGGAATTTATCCCGAACTTGATTCGGGGCCGGAATGAAAACATTAATATATTATTGCCGGAGTAATAACTTCAAATATAATTCAAACGGAGACATTATCCATTTATCAACATCAAGCATATCCGCTGCTTTACGAATAAATTCAGATGAATCGACGTCTTTTTTTTATTCTCTATCATTATATTTATCAGTTTCGCTCCAGCTGGTGAAGAATCTCGAACCATGCGGAATGGAACAGGGCAGGCATTCCCTGGTATATCCTGCAGCGCTGTAACCTGTCATTCCGCCGGCGACATTAAAGATGTCATTGAATCCATGTTGTTTAAGGATGCTGGCGCCAAGACTGGAACGGATTCCCGTACTGCATATAAACACGGTTGTTTTATCCCTGTTAAGTTCATCATGGCGGATCCGCAGATCCCCTACAGGGATATTGATAGCGCCTTTGATATGATT
>JAFGKY010000033.1 GCA_016928305.1 Bacteroidales bacterium | reverse complement strand
ATTCCCAACCGATTGCTTATAGGATTTACTTTTTGTCCCATTAATATTAATTTGTTTGACTTACAACTTCCTGTTGACTGGTATTCAGGCTATCGAGGATTATGGTCACATGGTTCGAACGTTTACGTATCCTGTATCCTCTTCCCTGGGGAGCAGGGCGAAGTCTTTTTAATGTTCTGCCCTGATTAACATATACTTCTTTGACAAAGAGATTGCTTTTCTCAATTCTTGCTTCCTCATTTTTCTTTTGCCAGTTTGAAATAGCTGACATCAGCAATTTCTCAAGCTTTTTTGAAGGCTCTTTTGTATTGTAACGCAATACATCAAGCGCCTTGTTAACTTCCACGCCACGGATAAGATCGGCTACCAGCCTCATTTTCCGGGTGGAGGTCGGACAATTGTTTAGCCTGGCAAAAGCCAGCTGCTTTTTCTCCTCTTTATGCTTTTCTGAAGTTATGCGTTTCCGTGCACCCATGATTTTTTTTTTACCAATTATATTTTCTGTTTACCGGCATGACCCCTGAAGATCCGTGTGGGTGAAAACTCACCCAGCCTGTGGCCTACCATATTTTCAGTAACATACACAGGGATAAATTTATTCCCGTTATGCACAGCTATCGTATGTCCGACAAAATCAGGTGAAATGACCGATCGCCGCGACCAGGTTTTAATTACTGATTTTTTACCGGACTTATTCATATTCAATATTCGCTTTTCAAGCTTATATTCAATGAAAGGACCTTTTTTTAGTGACCTGCTCATATTCAGTCAATTATTTTTTTCTTTTTTCAACAATAAACTTATTGGCAGGATTCTTTTTCCTGCGCGTTTTGAATCCTTTTGCATACAGACCTTTTCTCGATCGCGGATGGCCACCGGAAGCACGTCCTTCGCCACCACCCATCGGGTGATCAACCGGGTTCATTACTACCGCCCTTGTTCGGGGCCTTATCCCAAGCCACCTGTGCCGGCCTGCTTTGCCCGATCGTTCAAGACTGTGATCGGGATTTGAAACTGTACCGATGGTAGCCCTGCAAGTTGTCAAAATCATGCGTGATTCACCGGATGGAAGCTTAATGATTGCATATTTGCCGTCGCGTGAAAGCAGCTGCGCATATGAACCTGCACTGCGTGCAAGCATCCCTCCTTTGCCCGGATGAAGCTCAATACTGTGAATTAATGTACCCAGCGGTATTTCGGCAAGTGAAAGACAATTCCCTACTTCGGGAGCAGCTCCGGTACCCGATTGCACTTTTTGTCCCGGTTTCAGACCATTGGGTGCTATAATATAACGTTTTTCACCGTCTTCGTATACCAAGAGTGCAATTCTTGCCGACCGGTTGGGATCGTATTCAATTGATTTAACCGTTGCAGTTACACCGTCTTTATTCCTTAAAAAATCAATCATCCGGTACATGCGCTTATGACCACCACCCATATAGCGCATGGTCATTTTACCATCGCTGTTACGGCCACCGGTTTTTTTCAATGGTTGCAATAACGATTTTTCAGGTATTGATTTCGTTATGTCATCAAATGTTGCAACAACTCTGTGCCTTTGACCCGGTGTAACAGGTTTTAATTTTCTTACAGCCATACGATTAATTTAGATGTTGCTATAAAAGTCAATTGTCTCACCCTCACGCAAGGTAACCAAGGCCTTTTTAACAGTATTTTTCTTTCCTGTTACCAGGCCGGTCTTTGTATACCGTGATTTCAGCTTTCCGGCATATCGCATTGTATTTACCGATTCAACAGTAACGCCATACAGCTCTTCAACGGCTTTTTTAATCTGGACTTTGTTAGCCCTCTTATCGACTATAAATCCGTATTGCCTTAAGGATTCACCCTTAAGATTCATTTTCTCAGTTACCACGGGCTTTAATATGATATCCATTGTTTTCTGATTATTGAGTTATAGACTTTTCTGGATATTCTCAAGCGAACTTTCCACAAATACAAGAGAAGTACTGTTCAGAATATCATAAGTAGTTAATTCAGAATATGTTACGACTTTTGTGTTGGGTAAATTCCGGGACGACAAATATATATTTTTATTTGGTTCGCTAAGGACCAGCAAGGATTTTTTGTCTCCGATCTTCAGGTTGCTGATGATGGATTCGTATTCACGTGTTTTAGGATTTTCCAGGGAAAAGTCCTCAACTACCCTTATTTCATTATTCTTAGCTTTGTATGTAAGCGCTGATTTACGGGCAAGTTGTTTTACTTTTTTATTCAGCTTGAAGTTGTAATCGCGGGGACTTGGTCCAAAAGTACGGCCTCCGCCGACAAACAGAGGATTTTTAACACTGCCTGCACGGGCTGTCCCTGTGCCTTTCTGCCGCTTGATCTTTCGTGTGCTGCCGGAAACCTCGTTCCTCTCTTTTGTCTTGTGGGTACCCTGACGACGGTTGGCGAGGTATTGTTTAACATCGAGGTAAATGGCATGATCATTCGGTTCGATTGAAAAAACCGTGTCCTTCAGTTCTACTTTCCGGCCGGTTTCTTTTCCTGCTATGTTGAATACTGCAATTTCCATTGTTCAATACATTATTATATTCTGTCGGGGCATTGTACCACTACATATGATCCTTTTGATCCCGGAACAGACCCTTTAAGCAATAACAGGTTATTCTCGGGTATGATTTTGACAACTCTCAGGTTGATAACTTTTATTTTTTTATCGCCCATATGGCCTGCCATCCGTAGTCCTTTGAAAACCCTTGACGGGTAGGATGATCCGCCAAGTGATCCGGGAGCCCTTTCGCGGTCATGCTGTCCGTGTGATGTGTCACCAATACCGCCAAAATGATGTCTCTTGACCACACCCTGAAATCCTTTTCCTTTAGATATAGCGGAGACATCAAGCCAGGGGTCGTTCTTAAAATAATCAACGGTAATAACATCACCCACCTTCCAGTCGCGGATAAATCCTTTCAGTTCAATAACCTTTTGTTTGGGCGTGGTTTTGGCTTTTTTAAAGTGCCCTACCATAGCCTTAGGCGTATTCTTTTCTTTTTTTTCGCCGAAAGCCATCTGAATAGCAGCATAGCCATCAGTTTCCTTGGTTTTCACCTGCGTAATTACACAAGGACCTACCTGTAAAACGGTACAGGGAATATTATTACCGTTTTCATCGAATATGGAGGTCATTCCGACCTTTTTACCAATTAATCCTGGCATTGTTTACACTGTTAAAAGTTATCAAACCTTGATCTCAACTTCCACACCACTTGGCAACTCAAGCTTCATAAGTGCATCAATGGTTTTTGGTGTTGAACTGTATATTTCCAGAAGCCTTTTGTGAGAGGATAGCTGAAACTGTTCCCTCGACTTTTTGTTAACAAAAGGAGAACGCAGCACGGTAAAAATCCTCTTGTGCGTAGGCAGCGGAATCGGTCCGCTAACTACAGCACCGGTGGACTTGACTGTCTTCACGATTTTCTCGGCCGACTTATCCACCAGGTTGTGATCGTAAGATTTTAATTTAATTCTTATTTTCTGGCTCATGTATAGATTTTTAAATCGATTATACCAATGTTTTTAAACCTGTTGTTCTTTCAATTACCACGCCGGCAATTTCCTGTGGAACTTCGGCAAAATGCGAAAATTCCATGGTTGAGGTAGCCCTACCTGAAGTCAGTGTGCGTAAAACAGTCACATACCCGAACATCTCGGCAAGCGGAACATTTACTTTAATTATTCTTCCGGATGATTTTGATTCCATCCCTGTAATTTGTCCGCGCCGGCGGTTAAAATCAGCGATTACGTCGCCCATATATTCCTCCGGAGTAACAACTTCGACAGACATGACCGGCTCCAGCAGCTTGATCTTAGCCTTCCTGAGAGCGTGCTTGAACGCTTGTTTGGCTGCAATTTCAAAAGACAGAGAATCGGAATCAACCGGATGATACGAACCGTCTTTCAGGATTACCTTCAGGTTTTCCATCGGGAAACTGGCCAGAATACCGTTCCGGATTGCCTCACGAAATCCTTTTTCCACCGATGGAATATACTCCCGGGGAACATTCCCTCCTTTAACTTCATCAAGGAATTGTAAACCGGATATTCCGGGATCGGCAGGTGCAAGTTCAACTTCAATGTCGGCGTATTTTCCCTTACCACCCGTTTGTTTCTTAAACACTTCGCGATGGTGCACCGCATTGGCCAGAGCTTCTTTATAAGCAACCTGGGGTGCTCCCTGGTTACATTCCACATTAAACTCACGTTTCAGGCGGTCCATCAGAATCTCAAGGTGAAGCTCTCCCATGCCACTAATAATGGTTTGTCCGGAGTCTTCGTCAATTCTGATCCTGAAAGTGGGATCTTCTTCAGCAAGTTTGTTTAATGCCAGTCCCAGACGTTCAATATCGGCCTGTGTTTTGGGTTCAATGGCCACACCAATAACTGGCTCGGGGAAAGACATGGACTCGAGTGATATAGGGTGTTTCATATCGCAAAGTGTATCACCGGTAACCACATCTCTTAATCCTACAGCGCCACAGATGTCACCGGCTTCAATGCATTCTTTCGGGTTTTGCTTGTTGGCATGCATCTGATACAGCCTGTTAATGCGGTCTTTCTTGCCAGTCCTGGGATTCAGGACAGTCATACCGGATTTTATGATACCCGAATACACACGAAGGTATACCAGCCGTCCGACATACGGATCTGTGGCTATTTTGAACGCAAGTGCTGCCAGGGGCTCATTTTCATCGGCAGCCCTTCCCTCGGTCTTTTCGGTATATGGATTGATGCCATTTACTGAACCAATGTCAAGCGGGCTTGGTAACAGACTGCATACGGCGTCAAGCAGTCGTTGAATACCTTTATTTTTAAATGCGGCCCCGCATAACACAGGTACAATACGATGACCAATAACGGCTTTTCGTGTATGATCCATAAATTCTTCAACCGTAATGGAAGCACGGTCTTCAAGAAAACGTTCCAGCAAATCATCATCAAGTTCACAAACCGATTCGATCAGCTTCTCACGCCACTCTTCCACTTCGTCAACCATCTCTTTCGGGATCTCCGTATATTCGTAACGGATCCCCAGCTTTTCATCGGGCTTCCACACGATGGCCCTGCGTTCAATGAGGTCAACAAGGCCTACAAAATTTTCTTCCGATCCAATGGGTATTTGCATGGGGATAGGATTGGCTCCAAGCTTTTCTTTGATCTGGTGAACGACACCAAAAAAATCAGCTCCGGGACGATCCATCTTGTTGATAAAAGCTATGCGTGGCACGTTATACCGGTCAGCCTGCCTCCAGACGGTTTCCGACTGCGGCTCTACGCCCCCCACGGCACAAAATACGGCAATGGCACCGTCAAGAACACGCAATGAACGCTCGACCTCAACTGTAAAGTCGACATGGCCGGGCGTGTCAATGATATTTATCTTGTATTTCTGATTGTTATAATCCCAGTATGTAGTGGTAGCGGCAGCGGTTATGGTGATCCCTCTTTCCTGTTCCTGCACCATCCAGTCCATAGCAGCAGTTCCATCGTGCACCTCTCCCATCCTGTGCAATGTGCCCGTATAGAATAGGATCCGCTCGGTAGTGGTCGTCTTACCGGCGTCTATATGAGCCATGATGCCAATATTCCTTGTATTCTTTAAGTCTGAACTCATGATGCACTAATTATCAGCTAGTGTGAACTATATTCAAAAAGGTATGCCAAATACCGTCAGAACCTGAAGTGTGCAAAAGCCTTGTTAGCCTCTGCCATCTTATGGGTATCTTCTTTCTTTTTGAACGCTCCTCCTTCTTCTTTATAGGCAGCAATAATTTCTGATGCCAGTTTGTCACTCATTGAAGTGCCGGTTCTTTTCTTGGCAAATAAAATGAGGTTTTTCATGCTGATGGAAATCTTCCGGTCAGGCCGTATCTCAGTGGGCACCTGAAATGTGGCCCCGCCTACACGGCGACTCTTGACTTCCACCTGGGGTGTTATATTCTCAAGGGCCTTTTTCCATATATCCAGCGGTGTGCTTTCAATGTCTTTTGCCCGCTTTTCAACAGTATCAAGGGCTTCATAAAATACCTGGTACGCAACGCTCTTCTTGCCCTTTTTCATAAGGTTATTGATAAACCGGGTGACAAGCTGATCGTTGTATTTCGGATCGGGTACTAATATCCTTTTCCTTGGTTTTGTTTTTCTCATCGCTGTTTCTCCTCTGCTTCAAAATTATTTTTTAGGCCTCTTGGTCCCGTACTTTGAACGGCGCTGGTTGCGACCTTCAACGCCCGAAGCATCCAGTGTGCCCCTTATCAGGTGATAGCGTACACCGGGTAAATCCTTTACCCTGCCACCACGCAACAATACAATCGAGTGCTCCTGCAGGTTATGACCTTCGCCGGGAATATAAGCGGTAACCTCAACGCCGTGCGTTAACCTTACCCTTGCCACCTTACGCATGGCGGAATTGGGTTTCTTGGGCGTGGTGGTGTAAACACGCGTACATACCCCGCGCTTCTGCGGACATGAATTCAGGGCCGGGGCCTTGCTTTTGAATTCAATATTCGACCTGCCTTTTCGGACTAATTGTTGTATCGTTGGCATCCGTAAATAAGTATTATTCTTTTGAAATTCGGCTCGCAAAAGTAGTGGTTTTTTTCATAAAAACAATAATACCTGAAAAAAAATCATGCAAAATATGAGGTAAAACATCATTTTCCTCAGTGTCCCCGTATATTGTTATAAAATTAATGTCTTTTAGCTGTGGCTTTTATCACGGAATTAACTGCCCGGGTGACACTGAGGGGGAGTAAAGGGGAATGCCTTAACCTCCTCACCCCTGCCCCTCTCCAGCATGGAGAGGGGAAATGCGAAGATCACTCATGGACAGGCAGGCTTTCGGTTCATGGTATGCAACTAATTGAAATATTTTTTGCTCACTGCTTGATTTCAGCAGTGACAAATATTATTTTTATGCTACCGTTGGCATTTATTTTAACGTTTAACCTGTTATGTTTCACAAAAAGGCCTTTTTAGCCTTATTCATTATCTGTCCTTTGCTCTCAGAAGGCTTGTCCCAGGAATACAGCTACGTGCCCTTCCCGGATTCGAATGCCGTGTGGAGTGAGATCTATTATCCGCCTGCCTTTAGTGGTGATCAGCCTACCTGCCAGAGTTATGTGCTTTTTAATGAAGACACCGTAATTAATGATAAGACCTATCATAAACTTTATCGTTTGAATGATACAGTCATTGACCGCCAAAATGCAATATACATGGGCGGAATAAGAGAAGACAGTTCAAAAAGGGTTTATTACCTGGGCAAGCATCCTTTCCCAAGTGATTATCCTGAAGATGAAGAATTATTGTTGTATGATTTTTCTGTGGATATAGGGGATACAGTACGTAATGTCATGTTTGCGTTGAGTTATCAATTCCTTGTAGTAACCAGCATTGATACTTTATCCTTCTTTAATGATAATTCATTAAGAAAAAGAATAAATTTTGATTATCCTTTTGTTAAATGGATGGAGGGAATAGGTAATAATATGGGACTATTATTTTTTTCCGGCGATATTCCCAGTGATGGCACATGGAATGATTTAATTTGTTTCTTTCATAATGATACCTTAATATATCATTATTCAGTGTATGATGGATGCTTTTGCACTATCACCGGCATAGATGAGAAAAGAAAAACAGACGATATTGAAATAGTTTTTTACCCTAATCCAATGGAAAAAGTTAGCCTATTGCGTTGGAACACTACAATATTTGAAAATCTGGAAATTTTAAATCTGAATGGAATGTTACTTGATCATTCAAATATAAGTGGATTAACGGAAACTTATATTTACAAAAGCGAGTATCGACCCGGGTTATACATATACAGGCTGACTACCCGAACCGGAGATTCAGTTTTTGGGAAATTTCAGGTGAGGTAGTCGGATTTTTTAACCTAAAAAGCATAAATTATGACACGAAGACTATTTATCTTCTTGATGGTAATTCTTTTGTATGAACCAAAGGAATTATATGCCCAGTTAAATTTTACGCAATCATTTGCACTCCCGGATAATGCAATAACCATTAATACTGCTGAAAACGGAGAAGAGTATTCGGAAGTGATATATCCTGAACTGAGACGGACCAATAAACCTGGGACCCCCGATCTTCCTGTAAAGTATGTACAGTTTTTATTACCGCCCGGCATGACGGCTAAGAATGTTATAATAAATTCTGTTAAATACGAGGCCATAAAATTAAATAAAAAAGTAAAACCTGTTCAAATACCAATTCCAACATCATTAAATTACAAGTTACCTGATTTTATGAATCCGGATGCAGTGATTTATGAATCTGATTCTCCTTATCCTAATAGATATTGTTAAAATCATGAAACAGGGATATTTCGACGGGGATAAGCCTGTAATCACCGTAGCGTTATATCCTTTTCAGTATTTTCCTGAACAAAAAACAGTGAGGTTTTTTAGTTCCATCGCTTTCACTGTTATTTATGATGAAGCTGGAAAATCCGGAAATATAAAAGCTTTAAAAAGGAAAAATGGAAATACGGAACACCAGATTAAATTATTGGAAGGATTTATCGAAAACAAAGATGCTGTTACAGATTATCAAATAAAAAGTTCAAATTCACTAAATAATGCAGAAACAGTACTGCCCGATAATGAAAAGGTTGTAGCATCATTACAATCCGTAATCGAAAGCGGAGGTATAAGTTATAATAAGAAATATGTGGTTATTACCAGTAGTGCACTTGCTCCATGTCTTAATGATTTTATGGCATGGAAAAGAAGAAAAGGAATAGACATTGGATTAGTAACTGTAGAGGATATTTATAACAATTATTCAGGAGATTTAATATCTGGAATAAACGATAATGCTGGAAAAATCAGGCAATTTCTTAGTGAAGCATGGTCGAATGGCTTATTGTATGCTTTTTTTGGTGGAGATAATACGGTCGTCCCTGTCAGATACGGATGTGGTTCAAATAACAGATGGCATTATAATCCTGTGGTTCAAGACTATGAATATATGATTCCAGCAGATCTGTATTTTGCAGATTTCAATGGTGATTGGGATGTGGATGGGATATATGGAGATGATTATTATGGTGAGGAAAATGATGATGATCCGGACTATGATCCGGAAATCTATGTTGGAAGAATAATGTGCAGGACATGTTCAGAAGTTGATCGATGGACCAGAAAACTAATTTTATACGAAAAAGATCCTGGTGTGGGTGATAATATATATTTAACGAAATCATTCATGACTCAAGCGGATCAATTGCAGTCAAGCCATCAAGCCGAGACGCTTAAAGCGCATCTTCCAGGTTTTACACATAACATTTGGGCGGAGCAACCATCTTGGAATAGTGCTGATATCCCAACATTCCCAACCGGAAATCAGGCAATTGCCGAAATGAATAACAATTATGGCTTGCAAAGCTGGTTTGGACATGGTGTTGCATATGGAGTGCATATCGGAACAAAAGGTGATAATGAAAGTTGTCATGACTGCAAATATAATATTGTGGGTCTAAATTCCGTGGATGAAGATGATAATATATCCGATAATGCAATAACCGAGAGTAGTAACGGTATAGATAATATGACTAATATAAACAAACCCGGGATAGTGTATACTGTAGCTTGTACTACAACACCTTTTGATCGTGATTTTTTCCATCCGCAAATTCCTGTTAACCTTGGTATGGGCTGGACTACTAATTGTGATGCAGGTGGACCTGAATATTTGGGCAATACGAGATTCGGATGGGTCTATTCATCTTATCTTCTTTATGCTGAGTTTGCAGATTTAATTTCAAATGGATCAACATATCATTTAGGTGAAGCAGAAGGTATTTCAAAGAGCAATTATCTTTCTCATTATCTAAGTTATTCTAATAATTTGGTTGGTTGTCCCGAAACCGAAATATGGACCGACATACCATCTGTTTTTAATAATGTTACCATAACCGATGGCGGTTATTATGTAACCGTAAATACCGGTGGGGTAACCAATTGTAATATTTGTGTTCAGAGCGCTATGGATAACGGTACGAGCTTTTTTCAGAATAAAAATGGTCCAACAGCAACCTTCAATCATTATTTATCACAGCCCTATTTAATTACCATCACAAAGCATAATTACATCCCCTACATAAAGAATCCTGACAATATATATATTCAGAATGAAACCATCAGTTCTGATAAATATATCTTCGGTAAATATTTTTATGCAGGAAGTAATGTAACACCTTCAAAGCCTCAGGGACCTGTTTACATTCAAAGTGGCTCTGCTGTGGTTTTCGATGCAGAAAATACTGTCAGCATCCAGGGCCATTTTGAGGTACAGACAGGAGCCTTGTTTGAAGTTAAATAAATCATAAATAAATAATAAAAAACTAATACCATGAAAACAATAAATTATATCGCAATTATTGCAATTGCCTTTTCAACGACGTTAACAGCACAAATTAAGGTTAATTCAACTGGTAAAGTAAAAATTGGCAGTCTGGAGGATCCGACAAAAAATCTTGACGTTAAGGGTAATGTAATATTCAAAACTGTTGCATATACTTCCGGAAATTTAATCATTGATAATACCGGTTGGCAGGGATATCAACCCGCAGTATACCCACAGTTAAATAATGCTGGTTCTATTGGAAAAATATACTCATCTTTTAAAGAGGTATATAGTTATTCTTATCCAAGTCCTTCGGATAGCAGGCAAAAAGAAAATGTGCGTGATATTGAAAATGCTTTGGATATCGTTTTACAACTTAAGGGAGTAAAATATGATCTGAAAAAAGATTATGCTTATAATGATTCCAGCATAAAAGACAATAAATATGAGGCCTCTATTGAAAAAGACCGTAAGAATAAGATAGGATTTATTGCCCAGGACGTATATAAAATACTGCCTGAAGTCACAACATATAATGATTCTGCCGATATGTATGCAATTGATTATGCAAAAGTAGTCCCTGTACTTGTTGAAGCGATAAAAGAACAACAATTGATAATCAGAAGTTTGCAATCGGAAATTGAAAACAGCAAGTTAAAAAGCACATCAAACCCGGCAAATAACATTGAAAATCCACTTGCAAATGAAAATGCATTGTTTCAGAATTCGCCTAATCCATTTACAGAAAATACAATTATTAAATACTTCATTAAAGATGATGTAAATACAGCTTCTATTTGTGTTTACGATATGAACGGTTCACAAAAGAAAAATATTCTTTTAACGGATAGGGGATATAGCGCTATTTTAATTAACGGGAATGAACTGCAGGCAGGGATGTATTTATACATGCTTGTTGCAGATGGAAAAACCATCGATACAAAACAAATGGTACTAACACAATAACAATGTTCGGGGTTTTCGCAAAATCCACTTATATAAATACTTAATCAAAAGTTTAAAAGTTGAGTTTACTCCGAGAAGTGGCTTTTTAGCCACTAAGGCACTAAAATACCAAGTTCCACGAAGATAAATGGTTAATTATTAACTCTTTGTGAATCTTGGTGCCTTGGTGTCTTAGTGGCATCCAAATTTTTATGAATTTTTAGAGCAGACTCAAAGTTTTTATAAATATTGATTACAATGTGAAAACAGGAATTTTTCTGTTTTGTGTTGAAAAAACTTTTTCCTTGTAGGTAACATTTTTTGATTTCAGGGGACTACTATATATACACAAAACTGTTAACCTGTCTTATGAAATTCTTATATTATTTTGACCGGATACGGGCAATAGATCATTTTATTCAAAAGAGATCTACAGGAACGCCAAAAGAACTCGCAAAAAGAGTATCAATCTCAGAAAGGGCATTATATGAAACCCTTAGCTTGATGAAAGACTATGGAGCTGATATCAACTACAATTCTTTTTTAAGAAGTTATTGTTATGAAAACGAAGGAGAATTTGAAGTAAAATTTGGATTTAAAATTGTAGAAAATTCAGAGAAAACGGGGGGGGGTAAAACCTTCTTTTTCATGAACTTACAAGGAATTATGCTGACAAGAATGGGTTGATTGAAATTGACGGAATAGGAAGGTGTTGTTAAATAAGACTACATCCCGTGCAGAGAAATATCCGGGTGTAGTATTGAAAACCACACCCGGTGCGGGGCCATAACTTATTCTATTATGCTTTCGAGATCCTGCCTGAGCTTTGGCAAACTATTACGGATGATTTGCCACACTTCCTCTGCGTCAATACCAAAGTAATTGTGAGCTATAATATTTCTGAATCCTTTTACCTTCAACCAGTCAATTTGATCAGAGGTCTCACGCAATAGTTCTTTAGATAACTTATCTGCCATTTCACCTATCACAATGAAATTCATCATGGAAGCATCAAATGACTTTGTATCATTATAGAACTCGTCAGCATCTTTGAACCTGCCTGAATATTCCTGAATTCGCTTAACAGAATCAAGCATGTTAATAATACAGCTGAAATCCTTATGAGATGGTTTATGCATATTTCACCTCAGACAGAATCAGTTTTTTAAAGACAGGCTTGATATATTTCTCACGACAAATATCAACCGGCGTATTAAACTTTGACTGGATCTCATCCCTCAGCCTTTGCTTTACTGTATACAGATCGGGTGTGTTTTCTTCAAATTCAACGACAAGATCAATATCGCTGTTCTCATGTTGCTCTCCTCTTGCAATAGATCCAAAAACACCAATCCGGATTAAATGATAATCCTTTTTGAATCGGTCTTTGTTTGAAGATAAATAAATCAATATTTGTTTTGAATCCACCATGAGCGGGTTCATTTTTCATCAAAGATATAACATTTCAATGAATTGAGGCATCAGTCGACTGGTCATTACCCGGAGCCGATTCTCTGAGAGCAGGTTGCAACTAAGCTCAAAATAGGGTAACTGTTTGTTTGATTGATGCAAAATATCAAGGGTGTATTTATAAACTACACTCAGCGCGGAGACTACATCCCGTGCAGAGAAATATCCGGGTGTAGTTTTGAAAACTACACCCAGTGCAGGCAGGCTTGTTCGTAATTCCTATTAAATGTGCACATAATTCTTACGCAATCCCAATCTTCATCTGATACGGCCTTGCATGCCGCACTTCATAGGCACCCTTTGCCTTCAGAAGCTGCACCCATCCGTAATTGAATATTTCAGCCGATGCGAATAGTGAAAAGAAAAACGTGCTTATTTTAGGCAGGCGGAGTGGGCGCTTAAGTTTGCTGATGATCTTTTCATCGAGTTCGCCGGTCTTCGCAAAATGCAGGCCCAGCCTGCGGAAATTGGAAAAAAGCCCTTTGTTCATCCAGGCCGGCCGGTCCTGTATGCCTTCCACATTTCCTTTGCTGACTGTGCCCAGGTAAGAAGCTCCCAGCCTGCGAGTGAATTTTTCCAGGTATTTTTCCAGGTAGAAACAATGAATGGCTTCCGGGAAACCCGATTGAAGCATATATCCTATTTTCTTTCCCTTCAACAACGTCAGTTTTTCGAAAAACAATTTTACAATCCCGGGCATGGCATCCGTGTATAACGGAAAAGCCATCAGGATAACATCACCCTGCAGGCAGCAATCAATGGCATCCTGTGTCTGGTGGCGGTTTACGAGGTAAAATGTATCGTGCTCAACGGCCGGATTGCCCTTTTCAAGTCCGGCAATGAATTGTTCAAGTAACAAGCGGGTGTTGCTGTTTTTCCCCCTGGGTGAGCCGTTGATAATAGCTATTTTCATTTTTTGTTATTTTATTATTTCCGTATTTCTCATTCGATTATGTCGTCAGGGCACGCCTGTCTGCCGAACAGGCAGGCTTTGCAAAAGCGCACCAGTATGCATATACGTAATTCTTAATTCAACGAACTGGTGTACAACGCCAGGACCGATTCTGTGGCCGGTTCAATTTCCAGCTTGCGGACCTTTTCAGACCGGATGCTGCTGATCGTTTCGTTAACCGCATCGTAAACCGGTATTTCAGTCGTCAGGAAGAAATTCAGCTTCGAACGGAAATTCAGCGCATACCGTTCCTGTATCATTCGGGCAATCATCAGATCTTCATTATCGGTGTTGTCCTCTTTTCCCACAATGACACCATAAGCAGGATAATGCTGATAGCGTTTCCGGTGGTGTATTTCTCCGCTGACGATCTCAATGTATGGATGCAGCAACGGGATCATCCTTTCCTGAACCTTTTTCAGCAGTGAGGATAAAAAGCCTTTTGAAAGCGGACTGGCCCATATCACCAGGTCGGCACTGATAACCTCCTTATGAATGTATTTTATATCGTCATCTATGCTACAGATGCCGGGAGTTGTATGCCAGCAATGAAAACAACCCTTGCAGAAACCGAGTTTCATATCCCTGAGGGTGATGATGCTGACAGTATGTCCGGTATTACTGAGTCTTTTCTGATAGCCGGCCAGGTAGTCGTCAAAAGCAGTATTTTGATTGACCGGATTACCATTTATAACAATTATCTTCATAGCATCGGAATTTGATGCTAAAGTACATCGAGGGATTGTCACAATACAAAAGAAATCGGTGAACGGAGGAATAACACCGGGCAGTAGCGGATGGGCGCTGCCGAGTGCTGAAGAAATGAAAACACAGGACCTGCAAATCAGCTAGGCCATTGACGTCAGGTTAAGAATATAATCCTTTCGTTATCAAATAATTCATTTCCTCCTTTCTTTCCATTGCTGAAAGAAAGGAGCAAAGAAAAGCTAGCCAAAACGAATGCTTCCCCGCTCTGCTGCAATGTAAGAATTTCAAATGATGTTATCGTGTAAACGGTCTTGGTGCAGTTCCTTCCTTAAGCAAGTATAAACATTATTTTAACAAAGGATATTTTGTCTATTGCTCCGTTTACACTAAATCCCGATATGCTTCGCTATCGGGACCATCATTGAAATTCTATACATTGCAGCATTCACCGCTTTCTCGACTCCTCGTTTTGGCTTGTCTGCGCAAGTAACCAGAGTCTTTTGTGTAAAGAAAAATCTGTGGTTTTTTTTGAAAAAGACAATTATTGATCTCCCCTCAACGTCACCCTGGTGGTCTTTTCCAATGACAATGGGTAAACTGTAAATATTGATTTTCCCCTCAGCTGCTGGCCGACATGCGCTGATAATCGATCATCAGCGGTATATCAAAGGATTTGATACCATGGTTTATTAAATACCGGCTGTCTTCCTGCATCGTCTTTGAAAACCACGCCATATCGCCCGATGATGCCTTGATGCTATGCTTATATTGCTGAATTGCAGCGGATTTATTTCCCAGGCACCATTCAACATGACCCAGGTTCAGGTAATCATTTTTGTTTCCGCTTGAGGCAATGGTTTTTTCAAAATACTTCCTGGCCGTATCGAATTTTCCAAGCACAAAGGAACACCAACCAATAGGCCTCTGAATTTTCAGGTTGTCGGGTTGTGAATATTCTACCTTAAAAAAATATTTCAGTGCGGTTTCATAGTCCTCCATTTCCATGTAGGCTTGCCCGATATGGGTCTGGATCTGAAGATTATCCGGTTCGAGTTTACCGGCTCGTTGATAATACTCGATGGCCTTTTCAAAATTCCCGGTGCGCTTATAACACCAGGCTATCCTGTATATCAGCCATAACCTGCCGGAATCCATTATCTCTGCTTTGTGATAATATTCGAGAGCCTGCGCATAATGGTCAAGCTTCTGATGGCAGAAGGCAATTTTTTCAAAGAGCTCAAAGTCTTTTTCTTTGTCAATAATGCGTTCAAAAATGCCCAGCGCTTCAGCATAATTGTTCTTTTCAAAGTAGAATTCACCGATATTCCGGATGATCACCGGATTATCAACAAGAATCTGAAAAAACTGTAAATCGATCACAGGCAGGGGCAATGTAAAAATATCATGGAATTCAGCTTTCAGCGGATGCAGTTTATAAAACCTGTATAAATCCTGGAAATACTGTGTAAATACGGCTTTGTCGCGCAATTCGGCATTTATCTTTTCATCTTCACTCACCATTTCATTCATGGCTTTTAATTCCATATTAAAAAGCTCCATTATGGTTGACTTTTGAAGAGGCGGCATATGCTTTACGTTGAGACAAAATGAGTATTTATCGGAATTACACAGGAAATGCGTTCGTTCAATACCTTCAGCAAATTGTTTCACATCAAATCCTTCCTTTACATTACTGAGAGCCTCCTTTACGTTTTCATGCTCATTGAAGAAAGGCAGGAACCAGTTGCTGATTTCTGCAAAAAAGTCAAACCGTTTCAGGTAAGCAAAAGCCCCCAGAAAGACATCGGCTCCTTCCATCTGAAGGTTTGAGAATTCCTCAAGCTTATGATATACATCCGGAGAATCTTTAAAAAAGGTTTCCCATTCCGGATTTTTTTCATCCCTGTTTTCAGCCGGTATCATTCCTTCGAGATCAAGCTTGTCCTCAAGTTTTGACTTCATCTTCATCATTTCGGGAAGGATCTCTTCCTGGATCCGTTTGGTGATTTTCTCAGTTTCCTTTGCTTTAATAAACTGGATAATGACCGCTTCGGTATATTTTTCGATCGTTTTGTCACCCTGTTTTGCCTTTAACCGTTGCGATATTTCGGGATAAAATCCGAGACGCCGGTCATAAAATATCAATCCTGTTATCAGGCCCGTAAGTGCCCGCTGCCATACCTGATGTTCGGAGGCTTCAAAAAAATCGAACAGAAGACCGATCTTTTTGCTGTCAAAATGTCGCATAAGCGAAAGTGTAAGGGCGCTTACAACCACACATTTGTCATACCAGGGGAACGACCGGGAAGAACAGATACCGGATACAAGCCTGATCTCGGTATCCTGGAATTTATCAGTCATCCAGATCAGCTGGAAAAGATCCGATACGGCTTTCCGGTTACCGGCTGCTTTCCCGGCATCTCCTTTACTCCCTGATTCTTTAAGCAATTGTTCAATTTCTCTCTCAAGATTCAGCTGTTGAATGTATTGCTTTGAAACCGTCTCACTCAGTTCTGCTTCCTGCCGTGTTTTTTTCTTTATGTTACTGTAGTTTAGCAGATTGTAATTTATTATGATATCTTCTTTCATATCATCAGCCAGTTCTGTCAAAGCCTTCAGCAACCTGTTATATACCTGCTCTTTTTCCGGATCGCCGGTAAGTTCAAAGGAATACTTCAACATATTGCGATAGGTATCCAGATGATTGTCAAGCTGGGTTTTCAGGTCGCGGTTTTCACAGCGATTGGCCAGCAATGCCAGCGCGTCAAAAGCATCTTTCAACCGTTTTGCAGCAATATATCCGGCAATCTGGTTATAAATCCGGTTCAATTCATCATATTTCATAACGAAAAAATAAAGTATTAAAGATATTGACAATAGCTGTGCCAAAAAAATCAGAAGCAGGAATCAAGAATCAAGATGTAAGATAAAAGAATAAAGAACAAAGCCATGAGATAAAAGCAATGACTCACGGAATGATGCTCATTGTTTACCTTTTGCTACCTCCAACCTTCCTTACTTTTTCCATCGTTGCAGGTCAAACAGCCTGTAAATCAGGAGTCCTCCCAGGAATCCTCCGATATGCGCCCAGAAAGCTATACCCGTGGCACTTGAGGAAAGCATAAGGGAACTGGCTCCGCTGAATAATTGTCCGATAAACCACAAGCCTATATAGATGACAGCCGGAATGGGGAAAAAGAACGGTATGATGAATATGGGGATGAACGATAGTATGCTGCTCCTGGGAAACATGAGCATATAGGCTGCCATAACTCCTGAAATGGCCCCGGAAGCCCCGATTGCAGGCACATCTGAATGAATATAAAGAATGAAATGGGTAAAGCTGGCCAGCAAACCGCAAAGGACATAAAACAGGAAAAATCCGATTTTTCCCATACGGTCCTCAACATTGTCACCGAAAATAAACAATATCCACATGTTGGAAATGATATGACCCCATCCGCCATGCAGGAACATATTGGTGAAAAAGGGCCTGAAAACCGTTATCCGTATTTCGGTCAGTGAGGTCAGTCCTCCAAACCTTATCTGGTTTGGGATAAGTCCGTATTTATAGATCAGTGATTCTGCCTGCTGATGGTTCATAAAGAATACCTCGGCCAGAAATATGACCAGGTTAACAAGGATAAGGAACCAGGTGACGACCGGAAAACTTTTGGAAGGTATATTATCGCGTAAAGGAATCACTGGTTTATAAATTAATCCGATTAAAGCAAGTATAAGGATTAATTTTCAGACTTAAAACCGGATTTTTTAATATATTATAAAATACTAGTGTCTGTCAGGTATAAACCTGAACAATGAAAGTTTAGCAGACTTTTCATTAGAATCCATCTCAAAAATTTTTATTAACACAAAGAAAATAAAGAAAGCAAAAAACTGATAAGAAAACACCTGATTGAGTTGATAATCGCCGTATGCGATGGGTAGTTTACGGTCGTGATGATTTTTCTGCTAATCTTTTGTTTGTCAGACAAAAGAGTAGAAAAAAGCTGTATTTCTTTTATTTTTGGTTTTACAGTGTTATCATTTTTGAGATAACCCGGGGTGCTTCAGCTTTTATAATATTTACGAGCGGTTTCTGATGTTTTCAAGCCGGATTTGAATCTGGGGATCATCGCGGAATATAGTATCAAGCCTGCTGCAGGGATACATATCGCAATCCGCACAGCTTTTCAGCCTTCTTTCCGTTGCACATTTGCGGATTTCACAATTCAAACAACCTGAAAAAATCCTGCCTGTATCGGCAAGGCAGCCATCGCAGTCTGTAACATCTATAGGTTTCAGATTCATTCCGTACTTTTCATTGCATACCGATGCAATTTCAGTCCTCAAGGCCTCCTGCCTGGTTTTGTCCTGTTCCCGCGTTGCCAGGTAAATGGGGCAGGTATTACACAGTAAACCACAATATGCAATCATTACTTTGTCTTAATTAGGATTACCAGGATTCATAGGATTACAGGAACAAAGATGATCCAAAAAAACCAATATTTCTGATGTATTTCTATAATCGGGCTTATTTATCTGTCAACATACAGAAGTTAGACCTTCCGATTTCTCAGTCTGATTTTTATTTGGATGAAGCTATCAATCCACCAAATATAGCACCGAAAATAATACTCGACAAGGGATTTGAGGTGATAGGGCAGGAACCACTTCGGCACCCTACCAGCTTGTAATACAAAAATCCGGCAACGCCGCCTATTACAACCCCAATTATGATTCGCGTTATCATATTATTTAAAATTACTTTTAATTTCTCCATTGTAAAATGTATGTAATATATAAATAT
>JAFGKY010000032.1 GCA_016928305.1 Bacteroidales bacterium | reverse complement strand
CGAAGCAGAATTGTTGGTGAAGGTAAATCAATATATTTTTATGATTATGACAATCATTTATTTGAATTGCATACAGGCACGTTAGAGCAGCGTCTTTTAACTTATAAAATCAATTTAATGGCCATCAGGCGACCGCGTGACCGCTGCGCGTGAGGGCATTCTTATTGAGCAACTTGACATATATGCATAAATCATGCATGCTAAGGCATATTAATTGTATGAGGTGAATATATGAGAACAACTTTAAATATTGAAGACAACCTGATTAAGAAAGCATCCAAAATGACCGGAATTAAAGAAAAAACCGCTCTTGTGAAGCTTGGGCTTGAAGCGCTAATTGCAAGAGAAAGTGGTAAAAGACTTGCAAAACTTGGAGGAACTCAAAAAAAGTTGGCAGCTATACCAAGGCGAAAAGGAGAATGAAAAAATGGTCCTCGTGGATACATCGGTTTGGGTTTCACATTTGAGAGATGGGAATGCTGAACTTGCCAACTTGCTGAACGATGGGAGAGTGCTATGCCACCCATTAATTGTAGGTGAGCTTGCCTGCGGGAATCTTAAAGACAGAACTGTTATTCTTTCTTTTTTACAATTGTTGCCAAGGAGCATCGAAGTTGAACATTATGAGGTATTATCATTTATTGAAAATAATCTCTTAATGGGAAAAGGGATGGGATATATTGATGTACATCTCCTTGCATCAGCTGTATTGACAGGTGTACCTATTTGGACCCTTGATAAGAAACTGGCACAAGTTGCGGATACTTTCCAGATGAAATATTAAAGAAAAGATAACTCTTCACTGTGTTGAAAGAAACAATAGGTCCTATATTCAGTATATATGCAGCGGTAGTAATGATGCTCTTTTTCGCATTAGATATATTTTTATTGGTTAGACGGTCGCAAACAATCGGTAAACATTTATTAAACATTCAAAAAGTAACAAAAGACATGAATGCACGAATTGGATTTTGGCACTACGTAATTCAAAGGCGCCATAGAATCAGGTTAAATCTCTGTAATGCTTGGGGCAGCCATATGAGATGTCGGAATAATAAAGAGCATAATTTTGCTATTTGGAGAATGCCAGCATTGGCAAAATCCCCAAATAGCAGTATCGAAAAAAATCCGGGCTGTAAAATTCCTATTTAGTGGAATTGAAAATGTTAACAAAATCGCTAAATAGAAAAATCGAATCAAAATTAACCTGTAATAATAAGTAGTTATATAAATCGAAGTGGCTAAATAGTGGCAAAAAATCAGCTTTTAACCCCTGGCTTCAGGTGGCAGCGCAAAAAGCAGAGCGCCCCTGAGCCGGTCTGATTTTTCAATTAAGAAGGGGGAAATATGAGGAGAAATAAATTATTCATTATCATTGTTGGTTTACTCATCCTGGGAGGATGCGCTGGATCGGTTAAAAAACAAGTTGCAACTTTCGCTGATTCGCTAATAGTGCTATCGGGCGCTGAAAATATCCAATACACAAAATTAGAAGAATCCGAACAACTTTTGTTTGAAATCAAAGAAGAATATCCAGCCAAAAGGGTGTTGGAGAAAATTTCCAGTAAACTCGAAGCCAAAGCCTGGCGCCCTTCGTCCGAAGATTTCTTAAATCCGGGGTTACCTTCATCCCATGGCCGCTGGATGGAATTTGTTGATGTGACAAAACCACCTGAAAGACAAATTCATCAATGGTCCGGGCAGTGGGAGAACAAAAACGGTGACATAATTTTGTGTTTTCTTCGCTATTCCTATCCTACGAATGCAAGTCCGGATCTCACAAATCTACTGGTTGTGGAAACATTATTTCCGGCAAAGTATGCAGACGAGTTAAGAAAAAATGTAATAGTATACACATCACGGCAAGAGGCAGGAGAAGGGGGTCGCTTTTTCAATGGAGAAATTGGAGGCGGGAAAATTATTGACAGCGAATATATTCATGAAAAAAAAGGATACAAAATCAACCTTCCTCCTCAAGAATGGATACCAGGGCCAGGTACAATACCTGACATTTGTTTCAACAGGGATGGCAGTTATATGTTGGTTGCTGTCTTTGATGTTGAAGAACCCTATACTTTCGAGAATGTAAATACACGATGGAAGGAAATGATGATCAGGGGTAGAAGCTGGACTGATGTTAAGACTTTGGATGAAAAGAGCTTAACCATGGATGGGCACGATGCTAAAGTTGTTGTTTTTGAATATACACAATTCAATATAAGATATGTAACTATGGCTTACCATATATGGCGCCCGGGAGAAACATGCAAATTCTATAGAATTCGGTTGAATTGTTATAAAGACAAGTATGAAGAATATAAGGATGATTTCCAGGCTTTCGCGAATTCTTTTTCATTTCTATGATTAATAATAAATTGCATATTATTTCATGAATGGATAATAAAAAACATGCGGTAACCGGGGCTTTTGGTTACTCTGGAAAATACATTACAAAGAAACTTGTTTGTGAAGGTCACAGAGTTATTACAATTACAAATTCTTTGGATCGTGAAAATTTATTAAAATAGTACACATAAGCATAACAAACCAATCCCAGGATTCTCCACTCGAATACTTTAGTGGCAAGGCTCGCGTAATTTGCCATCAAGAATGGGAAGGGAGACAAAAACCTTATAACACTCTGGCTTGAACAGGACGCGCTAAAAAAACGCGCCTCTCAGCAAGCCAGTTTATTAGTATGGTTATATGGTAATTGGCTGGAGATAAATATATAGATCCAATTAAACCCAGGCCCGGTTCAATGTCAAGGGCAGATGCCGGTGTTTTTTTGTTTTCCCTTCGGAAAATTTTGACTGGAATGTTTTCTTCCTGTTTGGTGAGCCTTTTTGATCGGGATCAGGTGATTCATAATTGAAAGCAGGTAAGGTACGCTGCTCAACCTCGTACCCTATAATCTTGTTAATGGCTCTTACCATATTTTTGTCTTCACTGGTAACAAGCGTAAAGGCCTCCCCGCTGCATGTTGCTCTTCCTGTCCTTCCAATGCGGTGAATATAGGCCTCTGGAGTATCAGGGATATCAAAATTTATAACATGAGAAATCCGGGAGACATCAATACCCCTTGCAGCAATATCAGTGGCTACCAGTATCTGAAATTTACCGCTTCGAAAGCCGTCAAGCGCTTCCTGACGCCGGGACTGTGAAAGGTTCCCCTGAAGTGAAGCCGACCGGTATCCCGCAGCAGTGAGCTTTTTCTCCAGGCTCCTGGCGCGGTGTTTGGTTCGGGTAAATATCAGAATAGACCCGGCATCGGTGTTTCCAAGCAGTTTTATTAAAAAGGCTGTTTTCAAATGATGAGCCACAGGATAAATAGCGTGGCTCACAGTTTCGGCCGGCGCAATGATTCCTGCCCGGACAGTGGATGGATCCTTCAGTATATCCTTTGCCAGTCCGTGAATTTCCAGTGGCATTGTAGCCGAGAAAAGCAGTGTCTGTCGTTTATTCGGAAGATGTTTTAAAATCCTCCTTATATTGGGAAGAAATCCCATGTCGAACAGATGGTCAGCCTCATCAATGACAAGCACTTCCAGTTTTGAAAGATTGATGCTGTGCCGCTCAATATGATCAAGCAGACGGCCCGGACAGGCAACAACTACATCAGCCTGCTTAAGTTTCTGAATCTGAGGGTTGATACTCACACCGCCATAAACCGCAACACTTTTTAAAGGGGTCTTTTGGCCAAGAGATTCAAAAGCCTGATGAATCTGTTCTGCCAGTTCACGTGTTGGCGCTATTACAAGGGCTCGCACCTGCCCGTGTTTTCCCTTTAAAAGCCGATCAAGAATCGGCAGAGCGAATGCCGCTGTTTTGCCTGTTCCGGTCTGTGCCAGACCCATTATATCATGTCCTTCAGCCACCTTTGGAATTGCCATGGACTGAATTGGAGTGGGGATTTCATAACCCGCGGCCGCAATACCTGCCGCTATAGTCGAATGAAAATTAAATGCTTCAAATGTCAATTTATACCTTCTTTCTTTGTTTAACTTGAAT
>JAFGKY010000031.1 GCA_016928305.1 Bacteroidales bacterium | reverse complement strand
CGTACCCGTCATTGACTATGCAACTTCTTATGTATGGAACTATACCGGCATGGGCACCACCATAACCGGCGGCACAACCCGCAATATCACCATAGCATTTGCCGCTAACGCCACCGGCGGAGACCTCACCGTTTATGGTATAAACGCCTGCGGTAACGGTACAGTCAGCGCGGCCTATGCCATCACCGTCAACCCGCTGCCTGCCGCCGCCGGAACCATCTCCGGTACGGCCACGGTATGCCAGGGACAGAGCGGCGTGGCCTACAGCGTGCCCGTCATTGACTATGCAACTTCTTATAGCTGGAGTTATAGTGGAACAGGTATTACCATAACAAACGGCGAAACAAGAAATATCACAATTGATTTTGATACCGATGCTACTTCGGGAACTCTTGCTGTTAAAGGCGTCAATTCATGCGGCACAGGCGATAGCTCAACATTATCCCTGACTGTCAACCTCATTATAGGTAACCCAGTATTTGGTATGGGTGATACATCGAACCGATGCCAGGGAGCCGGTTCAGTTACCTACCCGGCAACTGCAGCCAACACAACGGATATAACGTATAGTCTCGATGGAGCTTCTGTGACCGGAGGTAATAGTATGAATATAACCACCGGGGAGGTAACTTATGTTGCAGGATGGACTGGGACATCAACCATTACGGCTACTGCTAACGGTTGTAGCGGTCCCACCACCGCCACACATACCGTCATCATAACACCAACCGTTGGCACACCTGTATTCACCTTAGGAGCTACATCGATCCGTTGTCAAAAGGAGGACACTGTTACCTATGAGGCAACCGCAACCGATGCAACAGGCATCTCATACAGTCTCGATGCATTGTCAGTAGCCGGAGGCAATACCATCAATACAACTACGGGTGAAGTGATTTATGTTGCAGGCTGGAGTGGAACTTCTGTTATCACCGCTAATGCCGAGGGATGCAATGGCCCTGTTACAGCAACACATACAGTGACTACGAATATTGCAACATCGATCCTTCAACAATCCTCTGATACATCGATATGTCCGGGAGGTACGGCCGTTTTCACTATCCATGCGACGGGTACAAACCTGACCTATCAATGGAGTCATGATGGAGTTGATATCTTTGGAGAAACTACCAATCAACTGATCATTGACAATGCCGATACACTTGACGCAGGGATTTACAGGGTTGCTGTCGAATCGGATTGCAGTGCCACCATGTTCAGCGATTCAATTGAACTGTTTGTTGTTCCTGCAAACACTTCCGAGATAACAGGCAATAATAATCCTCTTTGCAGGGCAACAGAAGAAATATATTCAGTAGAACTCACCAGCGGTTCTGATTATCAATGGACCGTACCTGCTGAAGCGATTATTATCTCCGATACCACAGGAATTAATACCAACAGCATCACCGTTGACTTTGGCACCATCAGCGGACCCATACGGGTTATTGAAGTTAACTCACTGGGTTGCATTGGAGAAGAAAAGATTCTTGATGTAGCCTTACAGGGGTGTGAATTGGTGGCTGATTTCACAACTGACCAAACCAGCATCTGTCCGGGTGACAGTGTTGAATTTACCGATGCATCCCAGGGCATCGGACCTGGAACCATATATTTCTGGGACTTTGGAGAGGGTGCGATTCCGTCAACTGCATCCACACAAGGTCCTCACCGGGTGGTTTATGCGACTTCGGGATTAAAAACAATTCAATTAATTATTACGCTGGGACTCTCGGATACACTGGTAAGAGATGATTATATAACGGTAAATGAAATCCCGGCAGTTTCCATTGCCGATGCAGACCGATGTGGTGAAGGCGATGTTATATTCACAGCGACGCCTTTCGATGCCGACATCATTGAGTTTTCGACCGATCAGGGAACTTCAGTGGCATTTACGGATAATGCAGCTCCTTATGAGTATACACATTTTATTCCTGCAAATTCAACGTTGAGCCTGTGGGCCCGGGCTGTAAATTCAGTTACTGGCTGCAGCAGCACATGGGACAGCACCGCCTTTGGAACATCCCATCCGTTGCCGTTAACTCCTCCAATCCTGGCTGCAGATCAGGGAATAACGGAAGTAGGTTATACCGATGTAGTCTGTTCCGGAGACACGGGAGTCAGGTACTATATTAATCCTGTATTCGGTTCAACTTATGACTGGAGTATTCCTGCACTGGGATATATACAGCAAAACAGTTCCGAAATTAAAGCAGACTGGATAATTGATAATGGTGATTATACCATAACAGTACAGGAAATCTCGTCATTCGGATGTGCCGGGACTGAAAGCAATGCACTTGTGATGGTTGCAAAACCTGAATCCGATCTGGGTAATGATGCAGCTATTTGTGCGGATCAGAGCATTACATTTTCAATGGTACATGAATTCCGGCAGTATCAGTGGCATGATGGAAGCACAGAACCGGCATATACTGCCTCATTGCCGGGTATTGTCAGTGTGATGGTATGGGACGAATACGGATGCCGGGGAAGCGATACCGTACAGTTGATCGTTTATCCTCTGCCCCATGTAGATCTGGGACCGGATACAGTGATTTGCGGGAACAATTCCATTTTACTTGATGCAGGCGATTTTGCATTGTATCAATGGTCTACCGGCGAAACCACCAATCCGCTGGAGATATTTGCCGGAGAGCAGGTCTTAACTGTAAAAGTAACGGATGACAACGGCTGCCAGGATACGGATACCATAAGAATCCTTGTATGCCATCCTTTGCAGCTGCTGGAACCCATTACAAATACATTTACACCCAATGGTGATAAGGTGCATGATACATGGCAGATAAAGAACATAGAACTATTCCCGAATGTCAGTATTAAAATATTTGACCGTTGGGGAAGAATGGTGTATAGTGTCAGCAAGGGATATAATAACGATTGGGATGGGACATCCAACGGCAAACAACTGCCTGTAGATACCTATTATTATATCCTTGATCCGCATACAGGAGACGAACCGATTAATGGTACGGTAACCATCGTGAGGTAAAATAGCAGTTTTTATGGATGCCATAAGAAAAATATTTACCTAACCGGTCTGAATACAGTGATTTTTATTTCCAAAATAGTGACTTTGCTCCCAAGTATTTATCATTTAATGGAATATTATTTTGTGAATTAAACATCAGTGCACCATAGACGTATAAAAAATGGAAAAACCCGGACAAACCTTACAATGACATGAGAAGAACTCTACTGATTGGCATCATCTTGGTCCTGGCGGTAAAAGGCTGGTCACAGCAATCACCTTCATACAGTCAGTATACCTTTAATAAGTTTTTAATTAATCCTGCAACTGCAGGTTGTGAGGGTTATACCACCATCAGCCTGGTTGCCAGGGAACAATGGCTCGGCTTTAAAGGAACCCCGAAAACACATGCTCTTTCCATTGATTCAAGGTTGTTACGAAACAGCTTCATTGCAAAGGATGCTTCCGTCCGGAAGAAGAGGCGGTTGAGTTCCCGTTCCGGACGCGTGGGTTGGGCGGCCAATATATTCAATGACCATACTGGTCCACTTGATAAGACAGGTGTTGAAGGCACATATGCTTATCATCTTGGTTTCCAGAATTCTCAGCTTTCATTCGGTCTTTCGGCCATGTTCTATCAGTTCAGGCTGAATAAAAATAAAGTTCAATTATACGATGATAATCAGTGGGATCCGTTGGTGGATGATATTAAAGGCACATTGTATATACCGGATGCAAATTTTGGTGTATACTATTCAGCCCGTAACTATTATGGAGGCCTTTCCATCAAACAGATATTTCAATCCTCCATTCAGTTTGGTGATAAAGGCACCAGCAAATACAGGTTTAAACGGCATTATAATCTGTTAGCCGGTTATATCTATGACATCAATGATAATTTTACGATAGAACCCTCATGCCTGTTAAAAATCCCGACTTCATCAAAAGTCCAGTTTGAACTAAACACCAAGGTTTCATACAAAGAAAATTACTGGGCAGGATTGGCCTATCGAACCGGACATGCCCTGATTGTTTTCTTCGGTATTAACTTCGATAAATATTACATTGGATATGCCTTTGATTACAATTTCAATAGCCTTATGAATCAAACATTCGGGACGCATGAATTCATGGCAGCTGTTAAGTTTGGTGATAATGCACGCCGGTATAAATGGCTGAATACATACTAAAAACGACGATAACATTTGGACCAAATGGGATCAAAGAAAAGGAACCTTATTCTTATCGTTGAAGATGATATCACAAGTGGCTTATTATTTACAAGTTTTCTTGAATCAAAAGGATTCGAAGTTCATTAAAAGAGATTCATGAATTATACAGGCTAACGGTCACCAATGGTAAAAATGCCGTTGAAAAGGTCATCCGTTACCCGGAAATCAACATAATCCTGATGGACATCAGGTTACCCGATATGGATGAAATAAATGTCATGCAGGAGATCAGGAAAATACGGAAAGACATACCGATTATTGCACAAACCGCTTATGCCATGATGGATGATAAAAACCGGTTGCTTCAGTCGGATTTTGATGATTATCTTGCCAAACCGGTTAAACCTTCGGTTCTGTATGACATGCTGATGGCATATCTGCAATAAGCCTGGCTGAAAATCATTTCTTATATATCAGGAATCCGATAAAGTAAACGATGTTCAGAAGATTGTAGAAGTATCTTCTTTGTTGTCCTTGCCTTCCTGTTGCTTTGTATTTGCTGGTTTTTCAGGTATATCTTCTTCCTTATTCTTCTTTGGCTGAGGTTTTTTGTATTTCTGCTGATCAATGCCGGAAATTTCAATACGGTTTTCACGCAAAAACATCCCGGCTACTACCGCGGTTTTTATATCCGATATTTTCATGGTGAATTCCCAGTCGGTATCAGGAAATGACTGAGGTTTAACCGTAAACTCCACCGATTCGTCGAGACAAAAATCTACCAGCACAGGTATATTTTTCTTTTTTAATACAACTTTCAAATCGTTCATATGGCAATTGTTAATTTATCATTTGGGTGGGTAAATATAGTGGATGCCTTTTAGGAGAAAAATAATTCACCGAAAAATATTTATCAACAGTCCGTCTTATTTTCAAGCGCGATCACAAGAATCGTCCCTACATTTACCTCAGCACAATTCACAGGTTACTGTTCACCGCTTAACGGTTACCGATTGCTTTCTTACTCCTTATCACTGTTACACAGTTCTATTTTTCCTTACCCCGACTCTGCCAGGACATCCGTACGCTGGCAGGTCTTATATCCTTCAATTATGATTTATTATTTAAGTTCGCTAAATTCGAAGCCGGATAACAAAGAAGAGTGATAATCAAAGAAAGGACAGAAAATGATCATTAAGTTCTTAGGGGCTGCGCGTGAAGTAACGGGTAGTAAACATCTTATCATAACCGACAAGGGCAAAAAGGTGTTACTGGATTGTGGCATGTTTCAGGGGAAAGGACTGGAAACGGATGCCATGAACCGTAACCTGGGATTCGATCCGGCTGAGATTGATTATCTTATCCTTAGTCATGCACATATCGATCATTCGGGACTGATCCCTTACATCAGCAAACTTGGATTCAGAGGTCATATAATCTGCACACATGCCACCAGGGATCTGTGTTCCATAATGCTGGCCGATTCAGGTCACATTCAGGAGCAGGATACCGTTACTTTCAATAAAAAGAGAGCCAAAAGGGGATTACCGCCTGTTGAACCCCTTTATACAAAAGATGATGCCATCGCCTGCATGGATTCATTCATAAGCATTTCCTATAAAAAAGCCTTTCATATTGATGATAACATACGGGTTACCATTACCAATACAGGGCATTTGCTGGGAAGCGGAGCGGTTAACCTCGAAATCAAAGAAAAGGGTAAAACCATTAAAATAGCTTATACAGGTGATATTGGACGGCCGCGTAACCGGATTCTTAAGCCTCCGCAGCCTTTTCCCCAGGCCGATTATATCATTGCAGAATCCACCTATGGAGACCGCCTGCATGATGATACCATTATTTCTGATGATCAACTGCTCAATGTTGTTAATAAAACCTGTGTGGAAAAAGGGGGTAAACTCATCATTCCGTCATTCAGTATCGGTCGTGCTCAGGAAATAATTTTTTCACTTAACAATTTTTACAACGAAAAGAAACTGCCACGGGTGGATATATTTGTCGACAGTCCCCTTGCCGTAAACGCAACGAATATATTCAGAATGCACAGGGACTGTTTTAATAAAGAAGTTCTGGAAGTCATGGAAACAGATCCCGATCCCTTTGGATTTAACAGCCTCTATTATATCATGAGTGTGGATGATTCGAAAAAACTGAATGATATCAAAAAACCCTGCATTATCATTTCTGCTTCGGGTATGATGGAAGCCGGAAGAATAAAGCATCACCTGGCAAACAGCATTGAAAATCCTAAGAATACCATCCTGGCTGTTGGTTATTGCTCTCCTCCCACTCTTGGAGCAAGAATTCTCAGGGGAGATAAGCGTATCTCTATTTTTGGCAATCAATATACTGTAAATGCATCGGTTGAACGCATTGAATCCTTCAGTGGTCATGCTGATTATAACGAAATGATCGAATTTCTGGGATGTCAGGATAAAGCAATAGTATCCGGGATGTATCTTGTACACGGAGATCATTCTGCTCAGCTTTCCTACAAGACCACCCTTGAAAGCAGTGGTTTCACAAACATTGAGATTCCGGCTCAGGGAGATGAGGTTATATTGTGATATAACAACGTAGAGACTTTGCATGCAACGTCTCTACAACATGTTTTATTAATCCCCTGAAAAATTAAAGAACAGATGCATGGTCTTGGCACGTTGCTTCCAGTAATCAAAATACATATTTTTCTTTCCGGAAGGCCCCAGGTTAGCGGCAACCTGTGATTTGGTGCCAATAGCAGGGATGCCGTGCATAAAGGAAATATCACCGGAAGGGAATACGGGAGCCGTATTAAAAGGATCAACCGGGATATCCGGAGTGAACAGGCGCAGGAAGATATCTTCATCCGCTGTCATAATTACAAAGTCCTGTTCCTTTGTTTTTATCTTTGCCCAGTATAGGTTTGCATGATACCCTTTGAATTCAGGGTAGACATATCCCCTTTTACCCGTTATTGTATTGTTGTAATCCTTCTCCCACCGGTTCAACCGGATACCCTGCATCCTGTTTTTCCAAACCCTGTAAGGTCCTCCTCCCATCCATTCAATTCCGGTTACCAGTTTTTCAGGGTAGGAAAAACTAACACCCAGCATATCAAATTCATAATCCGATGGCCGGTATGCCAGCTCCAGTGAGATCCATCCCGAAGGATAGATGATCCATTTCAAATTACGGTAATTGCTTCTGTCCCCGATATTATATTTTATAACCAGATTGTTTTCCTGGTATTCCGTTTCCATGCCACGAAAATCAAAAATACCATCACACAATGCTGGTCCTTTGCCAAAGGATATTGCACCTTTTGCATTTTCCACATGAACCAAAAGACCTGTTTTCTTACTGAAAGTATATGCAATTCCACCTGCCCTGACCAGGATGACTGAATCAGGAGAATCAAGTACCTGAGGTTTTTCACCATCCAGGGTAATAATACGTTGTGCTATCTCAGCGGGACGTCTGACCGGCCAGCTCCAGGTATACAATACATTACCATGCGGATCATCAATCTGTATGTACAATATATCATATGTATCCCAGCCATCGGGCAATCTCAGCCTCAACGTTCCTTTTTGTCCGGGATCAATATCGGGAGACCGTGTCCGTCCTCCTCTGTATAGGATATCATTGTTTTCGTAAGGACCCGGTATCTTAACAAGGGTATACTTAAAACAGCATTGGCTGGTATTGGTAAAGTCGTACCGGTTTTCAATGATAAACCGGCCATCAAAGGCAGGTGTTATTTCACGATGTTCAAAGAAGATGGGAGACCATATTTCTTTGACTGCATAATAACTCCCTTCCTTTTCATGATAAGGTCCCAGGATGCCGTCAGCGGCATGGTTCCCATCGGTATCGAGCATGCCGTTTTTATCGGTGCGCACAATAGCGTTGTCGGCAAGATCCCAGAGAAATCCTCCTGCTGACAAAGGATGCTTCCACATGTATTCCCAGAAATCATACAGTCCGGAGCCATGACCACCATCGTACAGTCCGTGTAAAAACTCTGTGGGAAATACAACATCGTGACCATGGAAGTGGACACCATTGCCGTAATCGTAATTGATATAATGCTGCGTATCCATACCCCTGAAATTCTCCCAGGGATGACAAACGGGACGTTTCTGCAAATCGAGTGAATCGAAAATTTTATCCAGATCATAATTATGACCGCCCTCGTTGCCGTTTGACCATAGGATTATGCCGGGATGATTTTGATTGCTTTCCAGCATTTCCCGGACAAGTTTTGTTCCGGTCTCTGTATCATAGGCATTATGCCATCCCGCCAGTTCATCCATAACATAAAGTCCAAGCGAATCACAGGCATCCAGAAAATATTCATCGGGTGGGTAATGCGAATTTCTGACCGCATTCATATTCATTTCCCGGATCAATAAAACATCATCAATACACTGTGCCTTGCTCAGGGCCCGACCCGTTTCCGGATGGAAGGAGTGCCGGTTGACACCTTTTAATTTTACTTTTGTTCCGTTAACGTATAAACCATCCCGTTCACGTAGCTCCACTGTGCGGAATCCAAAAGATTCTGTAACCCGGTGAACCGGTATACCTTTTTTCAGCAACGTTAATTCAACCCGATAAAGGTTCGGGAACTCAGCAGACCATAGCAAAGGATTATCGATAACCGTTGTCAGCAGTACCCTGGTCTGATCTTGCCGGATTGTGGTACCGAATGCCTGACCCACATATTTGCCGTCAGGTGTTATTATCCGGCCTTCAATTTCATTGGCATAGCTGCAATTCTTCAGGAAAACTTCCGTCTTAAAATGTCCATCAGCCAAAGCATTTATTGCAATTCTTTGAATATGCTGCAAAGGTTTAACTTCAAGGTATACCGGACGGAATATACCGCCAAATATCCAATAGTCTCCGTAACGCTCAGCTTTGTTGACCGATCCGTTCGATGAATGTTTTGAGACGGTCACCTCCAGCAGGTTCTTCCGACCGTAAATCAGCAGTCCGGAAATGTCATAGCTGAACCTGTAGAATGCACCTTGATGCACAGGCCCGGCGGACCTGCCGTTAATCCTGACTTCTGTGTCGGTCATGGAACCCTCGAACACAATAGAAACCGATTTTCCTTTCCACCGGTCAGGTACATTAAAATCGTATTTGTACAGCCCCTTTTCCTTACCTCTTGCTGTGTCTTTGTCGTGACCGTAATTGTATTTTCCAAATCCGTATTGTTCCCAGTTTGACGGAACAGGAATGGTAGTCCACTTTCCGGATCTTCTGCCTTCGGTACAATAAAATGCCCATTCAACCGTATTGTCGGCACCCGTCCCGGAAAGATAAAGAACCTCAGTTTGTTGTGCATAACAACCATTTTGTACTACAAGAAGAAAAGCAGTTATTAAAAACAAGTTGGATAACATTTTCATGAATGAGGCATCTTTCCGATTTTTTACCCAAAATATTTGCAAATCTAAGTGAATAAAATTAATATTGCAATAAAAACGTTTACATAATTATTTTAATTTTACGTATCATATTTATTTGATTTTCTGATATATGACAATTGAAAACGTTTACAAAATAAGCAATCTTAAGAAAGTGGCTGAAAAAGCCGGCGTTTCGATTGCTACTGTTTCAAGGGTTGTGAACAACAGTCCGAATGTCAATCCTGAAACCCGGATTAAAATAGAAAAAATCATTAAGGATTTAAAGTACTCACCCAACCGGGTGGCAAAGCGTTTGCGTAACCGCAATGCTTCGGGAAATCTGTTGGGTGTGCTGATCCCCGATATACAAAATCCATTTTATGTTGAGGTTTTAAGGGGCATTGAGGACATAGCCTATAAGAAGAAATACGCCCTCATTGTTTGCAACTTCTCTCAGGATGAGAACAAGGAGAAGATGTATCTTGATATTTTGCAGTCTGAATCGGTGGATGGTTTAATAGCAGCACCCACACACGAACACGACCAGAAAGTCATTAACCTCGTAAAGACCGGGCTGCCTATTGTATGTGTCGATCGTGGTCTGGTTGATGTGGATGTAGATGTTGTGCTGGTTGAAAACCGCAAAGGAGCCTATTCAGCGGTTGATTATCTGGCAAAAAAAGGATACAGGCGGATTGCCTATATCTCCGGCATTCCCAAACTCCCGTCGAGCCGCGACCGTGAATTGGGATATCGCGATGCACTCGAAGCTAACAAACTTCCGGTCTGCAGTGAACTGATCCGGTACGGAGACTCAAGGCATGAGAGCGGTGTAAAGCTGTGTGCCGAATTGCTGGAGTTACCCGATCCGCCGGATGCCCTGTTTACAGGGAATAACCTGATAACACTTGGCGCGCTTGAGACCATTCATAAAAAAGGATTGAAGATTCCGGGTGATATTGCTGTATTAGGCTTCGACGATATGTACTGGTCAATATCCCTTAATCCTCCTTTAACTGCGGTAAGGCAACCTGCATATGAAATCGGGAAGTGCGCTGCCGAACAATTGATATCAAGAATTACCAATCCCGACAGGCCTACTTCCAGCATGGTGCTGAAAACCGAATTAATGATCCGAAATTCATGCTGAGTGATAATACAGGAAAATGAGCGTTATCAGTATGCATAGTCCCCGAAACATAACATTTGGTCCGGGATGCACGGATCAAATGATCAAAGATATTATTGCCTCCGGGAAGAAAAGAATCTACATCCTGTCTGCAGAACCGTTAATTCCTAAACTCAAAACGCAATTTGATTGTTTATCCGAAAACCGGATAGTCCTTCGTATTAACACATCCATACAGGCAGAACCTGCTTTTGCGGATTTTGAAAGAATTATCGCAGAGGCCCGTGATTTCATGCCTGACGCGGTTGTTGGAATAGGAGGTGGAAGCGTCATGGACATGGCAAAACTGATTGCGGCCTTCATCGGCCAGCATAAACCGGTTAAAGATTATATCGGTACGGATCTGATTACTGAACGTAAAACGCATTTAATATGCGCAGCCACAACATCCGGAACAGGAAGTGAGGTTTCGCCAAACTCAATCATTATTGATGAAACCGAAAATGCAAAAAAAGGCTTTGTCAGTCCGTATCTGATACCGGATGCTGCTTATATTGACCCTGTCCTTACCCTTGGATTATCCCCATTGATTACAGCTTATACGGGTATGGATGCCCTTACGCATTGCATTGAAGCCTATGCAAACCGAAATGCACACCCCCTTACCGATACATTAGCACTGCAAGGCATTTCGCTGATCAGCAGGAATTTAATAACAGCCGTCCGGGACAGTAATAATCTTCAGGCACGTACCAGCCTGGCTTTGGGAAGCCTTTACGGAGGCATGTGTCTGGGTCCGGTAAGTACAGCTGCTGTCCATGCACTTGCTTACCCCCTCGGATGCGATTACAATATTCCCCATGGCCTTTCTAACTCCTTGTTATTGCCCTATGTTATGGAATTTAACCTGCATGCGGCTGAAGAACGGTATGCGAGCATAGCACGGGCCACCGGAATAACGGACAGCTTATCTCAACATGATCTGGCCGTTAAAGGGATCGAATTCATCCGGTACCTGATCGCATCATGCAACTTGCCGGCATATTTGCACGAAGCCGGTATCCATAATAATTCCATTGAAAAAATGGCTCTTGCTGCCCTTGAGGTGAAACGACTGGTAAAAAACAATGTGCGGGAGCTGAACCTGGAAGATGTTGTAAGCATTTATCAACAAGCATTTTAGCATTCTATGGGAAAAGATGAAAAGAAATACAGTGGAGTTATCGTACCGATGATTACACCTTTTAATGCCGACTTTTCGATCGACAAAAAGGCTGTGGCTTTCATCATGAAAACGTTTACAAAATCAAAATGCTCGGCATTCATCCTGGGAACAACGGGTGAATCAACTTCGATTCCGGACAGGGATAAGGCATTTATGGTTGAAACAGCCGTTGAACAGGCTAATCGTCTTATCAACGTATATGCCGGTATATCGGGCAATTGCCTCCGGGAATCCATTGATAATGCCAATCTCTATGCATCCATGGGAGCAGATGCTGTTGTTGCTCATCTGCCCTTTTATTATCCGGTGAAAGCCGAAAATATGGTTCGCTATTTTAGTACCCTTGCTGATCATATAAAATGTCCGCTTATCTTATACAATAATCCCATCACGGTTAAAGATTCCATTCCGCTTGATGTCATTGAAAAGCTCAGCCACCACACGAATATTGGTGGAATTAAAGATTCGGAGAGGGGAACCGAAAGGATGGAAGCATCCCTGGAACGATGGAGCTCGCGCTCCGATTTTTCATTTCTGCTTGGCTGGTCTGCCCAGTCGGCTTATGCATTAAGCAAAGGCTGTGATGGTATTGTGCCCAGTACAGCCAACCTCACACCACAATTATACCAGGATCTCTATCGGGAAGCCATTGCAGGTAATTCAGGCAAAGCAGCTCAGCTTCAAAAGCTTACGGACAATATAACCGATCTCTACATTAAGGATCGGAGTATAAGCGAATCAATTCCTGCATTGAAAATTATTATGCATGAATTCGGTTTATGCAAAACCTTTGTTTTGCCGCCCATGTATGAAACCGGACCGGCGGATCAATTGCAACTGCGTAAAATGATCCGGAATATATGGAAAGAAGAATCAGTAATAATAGGATGAATACTGACAACCAACATATCCCTGTTATTGCCGTTACCATGGGGGATCCGGCAGGCATCGGACCAGAAATAGCGGCCAAGGCATTTGCCGGAAGGGAGATCTATAAATGCTGCAGGCCGGTATTGATCGGCCACACTGCTACCATGCAAACAGCCATCGCTATTACAGGACTTGAGCTGAAATTGCATATCCTTCAGACCATTTCCGAAGCTCGTTTTCAACACGGAACCATTGATATGTTCGAAATAGGCAGTTACTTTACCCATCCGATACAGCCCGGTAAGGTTTCAGCCGAAGCAGGCGATATTGCTTTTCATGCTGTAAAGACCGCTATTGAGCTGGCTATGAAAGGCGATGTGGATGGAACCGTCACAGGGCCCATCCACAAAGAATCCATCAACAAAGCAGGGCACCATTTCTCGGGACATACTGAAATATTTGCGCACTACACCCATGCAAAAAAATATGCCATGATGCTGGTTGATGGTGACCTGCGGATCATTCATGCCACAACCCATGTATCACTGCGCAAAGCATGTGAATTCGTTAAAAAAGAACGTGTGGCGGAAGTTATACAACTCATGGATAATGGATTGAAAAAAATGGGCATCAAAGATCCCCGCATTGGTGTGGCCGGACTGAATCCGCATTCCGGTGACGGCGGTCTGTTTGGTAAAGAAGAAATCGAAGAAATACAACCTGCCATTGACGAGGCCCAGAGAAAAGGTATCCGTGCTGAAGGACCTCTGCCTGCCGATACCTTATTTATATTAGCCAGGGGAGGAAAATACGATGGATGCGTGGCAATGTACCACGACCAGGGGCACATTCCGTTTAAACTTCTTGGATTCAACTGGAACAAGGAAAAAAATGCAATGGAACATGTCAGCGGTGTTAACATAACGCTCGGCCTGCCCATTATACGCACATCTGTCGATCACGGTACTGCTTTTGAAATTGCCGGCAAAGGAATAGCAAGTCCGGATGCCCTGATCCAGGCCGTTGAATATGCCGTCAGGCTTTTGAATTAAAATGAACCGATGAGTTACAAAAAGAAAATAGTGGTTATTGCAGATGATTTTACAGGAGCAGCGGAGATCGGAGGGATCGGGCTACGGCATGGGATGAATGTAATCATTGAAACCGAACCGATTGACAACAAAAAAGCGGATATTCTCATTGTTGCAACCGACAGCCGTTCGATGAACACAAATGAAGCCGAGGAATACATTGCTCAAATAACCCGGCAAATAATAGGTTTTCATCCTCAATTCATTTTTAAAAAAATTGATTCGGCTTTACGGGGCAATATTACGGAAGAACTGGTATCGCAAATGAAAGTCATGCAAAAAAACCGTACGATAATCATTGCGGCAAATCCCGTTTTTAACAGGATAATCAAAAACGGACGATACTTTATCAATAACGTACCGCTCGATCAAACATGTTTTGCAAACGATTTGCAATTTCCTATCCAAAGTTCTGACGTTCTTATGATTTTAAAAAATGACGAAAACTATCCCGTGATCAACCTCAAACCGGATGACCTTCTGCCGGAAAAAGGTCTGATTGTCGGTGATGTTGAAAACAGCGACGATTTGTATAAATGGGCTGTCCGGTTCAGCGATAATACCTTATTTGCCGGAGCCTCAGGTTTCTTCGACTCACTCCTGAAGGCTCTCCGGTTAAAGAACGGGACTTTTAAAACCAAACCGGTTCCGTTTGGAAGAAATACATTGGTTGTTTTGGGCAGTCCTTATCCGAAAGACGATCAATTGTTATTGCAGATTGAGCAGCATGGTCATTTGCTATTGAATATGCCCGTTGAAATATACAATCATAAGAATTATTCGCCGGTTCACCTGGAAGAATGGGTAAGCCAGGTGGTATCCGGTATTGAAAAACATCATAAGGTCATAGTTGCCTCAATGCATAGCAACAATGCTGAAGCCGGTTTGTCCGTCAGGATCAGGCAGGTTATGGCCGAACTTGTGAAAAAAGTGGCCAGCAGGATCACCCTGAATGAAATCCTTATAGAAGGAGGAAGCACAACTTCAGAAATATTGAAACAAATGAACATTAAGAAGCTGATCCCCATTCATGAGCTTGATACCGGAGTTATCCGAATGCAGGTGGACAGTATCCCCGGTTTGTTCATTACAACAAAACCCGGAAGCTATTTATGGCCGGAAAATGTATGGCTTCCCGATGTCATCGATCAGTTTAACAGTAAAGTACCGGAATGTTGAAAATGGGCAGTCATCCCTTACATATCATCGATTATGTTATTATCGCAGGTTTCCTTGGGATACCCCTGTTTGTATCCTTGTTTTTCTCCGGAAGGCAGAAAACCCTGAATGCCTTTTTCAAAGCAAGCGGAAAACTTCCTGCCTGGGTTGTCGGCATTTCCATTATGGCAACACTGGTGAGCAGCATAACATTTCTGGCATACCCGGGTGAGGGCTTCTCATCGAACTGGATATTGCTGGTGCAGGGATTGATGGTTCCTATAACCCTGGTTCTGTTAATTTATTTTCTCGTTCCGCTGTACAGGAATGTAATACAATTAAGTGCTTATGAATATTTCGAACAGCGTTTCGGTTTTCTCGCAAGGCTGTATAGTTCACTGGCTTTTTTTCTTGCTCACTTTTCGAAAATGGGCACCGTATTTTTCCTGGTGGCACTGGCGTTTTCGAAAATGACCGGTTTCAATACCATCGAGACGATATGGATCTTAGGGATCATCGTAATATTTATTACACTTATAGGAGGCATTGAGGCTGTAATATGGCTCGATGTCGTGCAGGGATTTTTACTGATAACCGGCGGTATTGTTTCGCTCGCAATCATCATTTTTTCCACCCCGGGCGGTATTGCAGCCATCTGGCAGGTGGCCGGTGAGAACGACAAGCTGTGGTTCGGCCCCTATAATCTGGATTTTGTGAACCTGACCTTAATTGTCATGATCCTGAACGGAATATTTTACGCGATCCAGAAATACGGTACCGACCAAACCATTGTCCAGCGGTACCTCACAGCCAAATCAAACAGTCAGGCTGTCAAAGCTTCTCTGATCGGAGTTTTCTCCACCGTTCCTGTATGGGCCTTGTTTATGTTCCTGGGTACTGCACTGTTCGCATACTACACCTTAAGCGGGGATGTCTTACCCGATGGCATCCGTGCCGATGCTGTTTTCCCTGTATTTATCATGACCCGGTTGCCGGTGGGTGTTATAGGCCTTGTTTTATCTGCCCTGCTCGCCGCAGCCATCTCAAGCCTTGACTCTGACCTGAATTGCCTCGCTGCCATTTTTCTTAAGGACTATTACATGAGGTTCCGTCCCGGATCTTCGGAAAGCAAACAGGTCATTATCAGTAAAGTGGTGGTTGTTTTAGCCGGCCTGACTGCCATTTTAATAGCTACTTACTACACCCGCATTGGCAGCGAAGGTGTTCTGGGCATCATCTTTATGTTATATTCCGTATTCTCAGGCGGCATCGCAGGAATGTTCCTGTTAGGGATATTCAGCACCAGGGCCAACAAACAGGGCGTCTATATCGGCATTGCAGCCTGCATTGTATTCACGGCATGGGCAGTAATGACATCGACATCCATTGGATCGGGAGAAAGCAGGCGATTATTGATCGATTGCGGTACTTTCAATTTTACACACCATAAATTTATGCTCGGTGTATACAGTCACCTGGTGTTGTTTATTGTCGGACTTGCAGCAAGCTATTTTTTTAAGCCGGCTGAGAATATTGACAAACTTACATTTAAAGGATGGCGGATGACCATCAGAAATGAACAGGCAAACGTAAAAACCTAACAATAATAACTGCAAAGCCCATGAAAAAACTGATAATAATTTTTTCACTGATTCTTGGTGCCTCCGGTTATGGACTTGCACAGGTAATCATAACGGGAAAGGTTACCGATAACAATGACGATCCGCTTCCGGGTGTTACAGTCATGCTGAAAGGGACACAAAGGGGAACCCTTACCGGTGAGGATGGCAGCTATTCCCTGGGCAATGTCTCAAAGGAAGATATAATAGTTTTTTCCTTTGTGGGCATGCTGTCAGAGGAAATTGCAGTAGGCGAGCAGACCGTGATTAACACTTCACTGACTCCCGATATCACGCAACTTGATGAAGTGGTCATCGTGGGATACGGAGATATCAAACGGGCCAATCTTACAGGTGCCGTTGTGGATATGAAAGCGGAAGAGTTGGAGGATATTCCGGTCGGAGATCTTTCTGCTGCACTGGACGGGAAGCTTGCCGGGGTCAAGATCAGCTCTTCGACAGGAAAACCCGGTGAGGCATCTGTTTTAACCATAAGGACAACATCATCTTATGGCAGAGTCACCGAAGACGTACTTTATGTAATTGATGGTGTCATCAGCGATGCAACCACATTCAATTTACTGGATGCCTCCGAAGTTGAAAGCATCTCCGTCCTTAAAGATGCTGCTGCTGCCGTTTATGGGACGCGGTCTGCAGGAGGTGTTGTACTGGTAAAAACAAAACGGGGCAAAGAAGGAAAGCCAAGATTCCAATACAGCGGTTCCTATGGTATCGCCCAGGCCACAAAATTCCCGGAGATGTTATCGGGTCCGGAATTAGCTACCATGTATAACGACGTTCTGGATATCTATAAAGACTATGGCAGGGTCACTACCTACGATTATTTCACTGAAGACGAAATTGCCTATTTTGACTCAATTTCCGGTTATAACTGGATTGATGAATTGATAAAACCGGCTACAACCGAAAAGCATACATTGAATATTTCCGGTGGCGGTGAACGGATCAGTTATTTTGTCGGCGGTTCGTATTACAAGGAAAACGGGATGACCGACATGCTTAACTATTCACGTTATACACTCCGTACGAATTTAGAAGCAAACATTACCAAAAACCTCAGGGCAAGTCTCGGCTTAAATTATTCCTACCACGATAAACTTGAGCCCAACTTCGCAACCGATAATTCCGGTGTATTGCGTGAAATATACAAACAGGCGCTGACAGCCCCTCCCTGGGTACCGGTATCAATCGACGGACTGCCCGTCAACAATTATGTTTCTTCCAATCCATTGGCATTGTTTCAGTCCGGTAGTTATAAGAACAGTTATGGCAACAGTACAGGTATCCGGGCAGAAATCCAGTACCAGATACCCTTTATTGAGGGATTAACATTAGGATTTCAGTATAGCCGCAGCGAACAAAACGGGAGAGGTAAAGAATATGCCCAGGACTTTATATGCTATAATTTCGAGACCACAGGTACACACAGACATATTATCACGGAAGAGATAAAAGCTTCCGATCCTTTTGAACCTCATAGCAATGAGGAAGGACTTTATGAGAGTACCGACTATGGTAAAAATTATCAATTGAATGCTTCATTAAGGTACAGTAAGAAACTGAAGGCCCATGATATTGCAGCTCTGCTGGTATATGAGCAAAGTGAGACCCACACGAACCGTTTCACTACTAAAATCAGACAGTCGGCCGCTATTGACGGATATGACTATATGTGGGCATTTACCTCTGATGATATCTGGGAGAACGGAAGTGGTGCAACAGAATCAGGAAACCTGGGATTTATCGGAAGACTGAATTATGGTTATGCGGAAAAATACTTGCTGGAAGCTACTTTCAGGTATGAAGCATCACAAAAATTTCATCCGGATAACCGATGGGGATTCTTTCCTGCCGTATCAGCGGGATGGGTCACTTCCGAAGAAAACTTCTTCAAAAATAATATATCCTTCATCAACTTTTTGAAATTCAGGCATTCTTTCGGAATAGTAGGCAATGATAATTTGCCCAATGCCTTTACCTGGACCCCGACTTTTACGGGGGATGCAACAGGTGCGATAATCGGTGATCAACTTACCAGTGCAATTGAAGCCAGGAACGGGCTTGTTTACATACCTTCTGTTCACTGGCAGGAAACGAATTCCTATAACATCGGCATGGATATGCGATTCTGGAGGAATCAGATCAGGACTTCCGTTGATTATTACTACAGGCATACGTATGGTGTATTTAACAGGCGTACCAATATTCCTGCTATTGTTGGACTTTCATCAGACCAGCGACCTCCTGAAGAAAATTACGGTGAGGCGAGTGCCACCGGTGTGGAATTTGAACTTGGTTATGATGGTAAAACAGGTAACCTGGGTTACAGTGTCGATGCGATTTTTTCATGGGACAGGACACGTGAACTGAAGATGTTCCAGAATCCGGCTGTGGAAGGGAGCTGGAAAGATGACCGGTACAATGACCCGAGCAATCAGCCGGGCTATATAGCCCTTGGTATCATGCGTACACAGGAACAACTGAACGATTGGATGGCTAAGTATCCGGATTATACCATAGACGATGGTGGAATTGAAAGACCGCTTGAATTGGGTATGATTTACTACAAGGATATCCGAGGTGAAGAATATATTGACTCCATAACGGGAAAAATTGCCTACCTGCCACCGGACGGAAAAATTACGGACGCTGACGTCACCATCATTGCCAAATATACAAATCCGCCCTATCACTATGGATTTACCCTTGGCCTTTCCTGGAAGGGTTTTAAGATAACCGGAGTTTTTACGGGCGTCTTCGGACATAAAGTATTTATCAGTAAAGACGAACAGACTACACCGGATCCCACACTTGAGGAGATTAACAATGTATTCAGTTTCTGGGGGGATTACTGGACAGAAGATAATCCGGACGCTGAATACCCCCGGCCTTATGCATACGGACTTGCTGAACAAAATACAACCTTCTGGATGCGCGACGGTCATACACTGCAGCTCTCAACGCTGAACCTTTCTTATAATCTGCCTTCTCATCTTAGCCAAAAGATAAAGATCCCCGAATTAAGGATCTATTTCACTTCAAGAAACCTGTGGACCATTATTAATCCTTTTGATCATAAGGATCCAAGCGTATCAAGAGGTTACGATTATCCCCTGATGAGGACATTTAATCTTGGAATTAACATCACCCTTTAAAAAGTGAAACCATGAAAAAAGCACTCATTTTTATTTTCCTGATGGCATGGTTTACCGGCTGCGAAGAAGTTCTTGACAAACGAGAACTCAATGCTATCGACGGACAGGATATATGGAACGATATGACCCTTGCCAATTTATACCTTAACAATATATACGGATCAGCGCTTCCCACCTTCAGTGGTACTGAAAGTACCAATATTTCCGACGAATCGGTTGGTACCGGGACAGGCAATATGATGTATGGCATGTTAACAAAAACGGAATCTTATGGAAATTTCACTTCGAATAAATGGTATATCATCAGGGAACTTAACCTTTTAATTAATGGCGTTCCCAAAGGAAATCTGTCAGAGGAAGACAAAGACTTGCTTATGGGCCAGGCTTATTTCTTACGGGCGTGGACCTACTGGGAGCTTGTAAAATATTACGGAGGCGTTCCATTGATCCTGAAAGTACTTGACCCGGCCAAGATTGATGATTATCTGGTGGGGCGAAACAGCGCTCACGAATGCATTGCACAGATCATCGAGGACCTGGATATGGCAATTGATCTGTTACCGTCGACATGGCCTGAAGAAAGGGGACGTGTCACGAGAGCAGCTGCTGCTGCATTGAAGGGGAGAGTGCTGCTTTTCTATGCCAGTCCCCAGTTCAATCCCGATAACCTGGGACAAAGATGGCAGTCCGCCTATGATGCAAACCTCGAAGCTAAAAACATTTGTGAGGAAGATGGTCATGCATTGTACGGGAATTATGCCCGAATATTCCTGGATGAAGCCAGTACAAAAGAAGCTATTTTCTTCACCATTTACGATGCTGTAAACAAACCGAACGGTTATGAAACCAGCGTTCGTCCGCGAAGTGTCAGCAACACAAAGGATGCTGTGAGCAGTGCTCCCAACTGGGATTTTGTGAAATCGTATCCCATGGCCGATGGTCTGCCGGCAAAAGATCATCCCGAATACGACAGCATCTTCTTCTGGAAAAACAGGGATCCCAGATTTTATGCGACCATAGCGTACAACGGTATGAAATGGGACTTTGAAGGAACCGAAAACCGGGTGCAATGGACTTACCATGGCAACACGGTTGAACCCACCACCACGGCCAGAGGTGCCACTACCACCGGATTTTACCTAAAGAAAAATATCAATACATCGATTCCGGTTACAGAAACACCTTATGGGTCTACTGACTGGATTGAAATCCGCCTGGCTGAAGTATACCTGAACCTGGCAGAGTGCGCAGTAGAGCTGGGTATAATAAACGAAGCAAAAGATCTGCTGATATTGATCCGTGACAGAGCCGGTATTGAACCGGGGGATGGCTCATATGGTATTACGGCATCAACCCGGGAAGAAATGCTGGAAGCAGTAATGCTGGAACGTAAAATCGAACTGGCGTTCGAAAACAAAAGGCACTGGGATCTGCGCCGAAGGAATATGTATATTAACGATCTGTACAATACCCCAAAGATCAACGGAAGCAAAAGGCACGGTATGATTGTGGAACTCGATACAGCTTACATATGCTCACTCGACCCGGGTTTGCGCGATAAAAAGGATTCCGTTTTCTTACACTTTGAGGAGGTCATCATGGATACAATTGACCTTGATACGGACTATGAAACATTCTTCAATACCAATTACAATGTGGAACTGGATGAATTTGAAATCAACTTTCTGCAACCCAAGTACAACTTTTATTATATACCGGAGGATGAGATGGAAAAGAATATTAAGATGCAGCAAACTATATACTGGACCGAAGTAAATCCGTTTGATCCGCTTGCAGAATAAAATTAAAATAGAATAAATACGCACAGTATAAACAAAATTGTAAACGATTACAATATAAACAATTTGTTAACCATTAAATAATTACCATTATGAAAAAACAAAAATTCCTTAAGCAAATCCTGACGGCCTTCCTGGCTTTCATTGGGATGATGCTCTTTGCGCAGGAAGAGATTATCTTTGATCCTGCTGCATTAATACCTGCCGATACCGGCTATTATATCGGAGGCGTCTGGAAAGATAAAAACGATGATGGTGTCGACGAGTTTTACAACGGATGTGTTGATGAGTATGGCGATGCCAATCATAATGAAGCAGGCGTACAACAAGGATTCACCTATAATGGTTGTATGATTATGCCCACCTGCTGGCCAAAAGATGCGGATGAGGATCACAACCTGGCCGAAATCGAGCATGCAGAAGGGTACATAGAGCTGACAAAAACGAAGTACCTGGATACGGACAGCGCGATAATGGGTTATATCATTTCCCCTCCTGTGGAAAACCTGGTTAGCTTGCTCATTGAAGCTTCACCCGATGTTTCGTCAAATCAGGATCGTCATATCTATTACTGGATCGAATACTCAAAAGACAACGGAGCAACCTGGGAGATGACATACATTCAGGATGAGACCACAAGCAAGCTGGGTGATGCGCATACATACGATGCAACAACTCATCTTGAATTTGATGAAATGGTGAATGCTTCCAAAGACGGGCCGATTGTGCTGCGTATCATGTCAACCCCTCAGGCTATACCTCCGGGTCCGCAAAGGGTTAAAATCCATTACCTGAAAATAATGGCCGATAAGGTAAATGCTATTAATCCCGTTACACTCGATGATCCTCTCGTGAAAGTGCTGGATAACACCATCTATGTTGAAACAGGTACAATTGATGTATATAATATGCTTGGACAGCATATGGGTGCCGGTAAGTCAGTATGGGTACCCGATGGCATATACCTGGTAAGATATCCTGCCGGAAAAACACAGAAAATAATCGTGGAATAATGCAATATATTATTCAATCATTAAACCATTAACAAAAACAACATCAATTATGAAAAAAAGCTATCTAAACCTGAAATTACAGTTTTGGGCGTTATTGCTCATAACATGGCTGGCCGGCTTTTCGGTTAAGGCAACCGTATGGCCGATTCCCAATACCGATGCCGATACTTTACGGCATTTTATTGAGGATGTCAGCAAGTGGAATCCCGGCGACACCATCATGCTGGTTGATGCCGGAGTGTACACCGTCGACAGCGTTACCGATATTCATCAGACGATCACCATCATGGGTAACCCGGCTTTGGCACAGCATCCGGAGCTCAACTTTATGGATAATGGATTCAGGATGCTAAAAGATCTGACCAGCGTTACCATAAAAAATCTAAAGCTGAACGGATTCAATGCTGATTCAAGCCACAGGGCCGAGTTTATCCTGTTGTACCGGTTATACCAGAGCTATAAATCATTTTACAATATTAAGATTGAAAATGTAGAAGCCTGGGGATTCAGAGGTGGTATCGACCTGGAGCAGAACAAACACTGCTATTATGATTCGATTATCATCAACGATGTGGTATGGCATGACTTTTTAGGGGATTATGCGATCGATCCCAACATTAATTTTGCTAAATACATTTCGGTCACCAATTCCACATTTTATAACCTGGGTACGGGATTTCAGAAGAATCCTGATTTTGCCCAGGCGGCAACAAATGATACCATTATCCCGAAAATCTTCACTTATGATCATAATACCTTTTACAAAGTTGCCGGAAACAACAATTCGCTGATCCAGATCAACGACCCTAAAGATCAAACTGTCACGCTGACATTTACAAATAACATCGTAAGTAAGCTGTACCATTATAACAATGCAAGGCCTTTCAGGATTGATCCCCTGGCCGGCACTTTTAATTTTGCATACAGCAATATTCATCAGTTTGAGGTTGCTGATCTGGCAAAGGATATTTTCAACCTTGACAGCGTCGTCTTACAGGATAATGTCGATACAACGGCAATGTTGAAAATTGATCCCGGTTTTGCAGACACCAATACGTATGACTTCTCAATTTATAATGGAAATCCAATGCTGGGAGCCGGTTCCGATGGAGGGCCCATCGGTGACCCGCGATGGGTCAAAGGTGAAAAGCCATGGGCCCCGGGACCGAATTGTCATCTGATACCGAACACCAGCGCTGATACACTTGAGCATTTCATTGAGGATACCACTTACTGGAATCCGGGTGATACAATCGTACTGATCAGTGCAGGTGAATATGTTGTTAACCACGTTATTGATGTAAAACAGGGAATAACGGTTATGGGTGACCCGAGACTCAATACAAAGCCTATGGTTACATGCCTCGATAACGGTTTCAAGGTAATTGAAGATTCGCTCAGTGTTGCCATAAAGAATCTTACCTTGAACGGCTTTAATGCTGATTCAACCCACAGGGCCGAGTTTATCTTACTTTACCGGATGTATCAGAGCTATCAGACATTTTACAGGATCGACATTGAAAATGTTGAAGCTTGGGGATTCACTGGTGGTATTGACCTGGAGCAGAACAAACACTGTTACTACGACACCATCCTGGTGAATAATGTTATCTGGCACGACTTCCTGGGAAACTATGCAATCGATCCGAATATCAACTTTGCCAAATACCTGAAGGTCACCAATTCAACATTTTATGACCTGGGTACAGGATTCGTCAAAAACCCCGATTTTCTGCAAACTGCTCCCAACGATACGTTGATTCACAAAACGTATATCATTGACCATAATACGTTTTTCAGGGTTGCCGGGAACAATAATTCCCTGATCCAGGTCAACGATCCGAAAGACGAATCGGTTACCCTGACATTCACCAACAATATCGTTTGCAGGTTATTCCATGAATACAATGCAAGGCCGTTCAGGATTGATCCGCTGGCCGGAGACTTTACCATTGCCTATAGTTCGTTCAACCGCTTTGATGTAACGGATCTCGCCAAGGATATTTTCAATCTTGATTCGGTTGCGTTGCAGGCCAATGTCCACGTAAATAACATCTACCGTTTCTACCCGGGATTTGCCGATACCGTTGCATTCGATTTCACAATTCCTGATACCTCTTCACTCTATTCCGCAGCAACGGATGGTGGCGCCATCGGTGACCCGCGCTGGGCGCCCAAAGCTTCCGCAGATGTGGTTTCCATCAAAGCTGTGCTTACAAGAGTTGTTGAAGGTGTTGATATCCAGCTTGAGGTTGTTGTAACACTGGAAGGAGATGTAGACAAAACCGTAACCTGGTCGGTTGAAAACGGATACGACGGAACAGCCGGAGCAGCAACCATTGATGCAGGAACTGGTTTGCTCAGCCCGACTGCAGCCGGTAAGGTGAAGGTTACCGCTGCCTCTAATTACAACAGTTCATTCTACGACGCTATTGTCATTACGATTGAACAAAAGACCTATGTAACCGGTATTACGCTTTCAGCAACAAATGCCCAGGGGAATCCGGCTACAGAGATCACCAATAAAGGCGGATTCCTGAATCTTGCCGCCGCCATTGTCCCCGGCAATGCCGATGACAAGTCGATTACCTGGAGCCTTTCCGGTGACGGCAAAGCCATCATTACGGTTAAATCACCTACGACAGCCGAACTTTTAGCAGTTCAGTGCGGCGATGTGATCGTAAGGGCCACTGCCAACGATGGATCCGGAGTTTACGGCGAGCTGACAATCCCAATCAGCGGACAGACTCCTGTAGAGAGTGTGACCGTTGCCGGTGAAGGCGGAGCCACGGCCATTACCGTGAACGGAGGAACCTTGCAGATGATCGCCACCATTACACCGGATACGGCTTGCATACAGGTCGTGACATGGAGTGTCGACAAACCCGAAGTTGCAACCATCTCCGAAACAGGGTTGCTAACTGCTGTCTCCAACGGCACAGTAATCGTCACTGCCAGAGCAACTGACGGAACTTACAAATCCGGTACTGCCACCATTGAAATCTCCAACCAGGGCAGTTCATTATCAGCTGCAACAGCTGATGCTATTCAGATTGTTCCGAATCCTGCAACGGATCATATCTTAATCAAGATCAAACAGAGGGCACAGGTCACGATATGCAACGTTGTGGGGACGGTTGTTCTGATGACTGAAGTCGAACCGAATGTTCCTGTATCGGTTGCCAATCTGAGAGCCGGCATTTATATTGTAAATGTCAAATCAGGTAGCCAGGACAAGATGTTCCGGCTGGTTAAGGAATAATTTTCAGATTAGTTAATAATGTTATGCGTTGAGAAGAAAGGGAGGACATCCTCCCTTTCCTTTCTTCAAACAGCATTTTATCAAACCAGAAACCGAAATGAAAACAATACCAAAATTTTTAGCATCGACCCTTATGGTTGTCAGTATGGGCATATTAACACTGTCAGCGCAAAATGAGATCATCTTCAGTCCTGCTGAACTTATTCCTCATGATGACGGATATTATATTGCCGGTGTTTACCTTGATCTGAATGAAGACGGCACTCCGGAATTTTATAACGGGTGCTTCGACGGTTATGAAAATTACCTTAGCCCGCAGGACAACCATCATGAATGTGGAACACAGCAGAATTTTACCTATATAAGCTGTATGATCATGCCCACGTGTACACACAAGAGTACACCTATCGAGCCCCCGGTGCCGGATGGCTATATTCAGATGGCGCCTTCCCTTTACCTGGGAACCGACAGCGCTTCGATCAGTGCTGTATTAACGCCGGCCATTGTTAACCTGCAAAGCTTATTCATGGAAACTTCCTCGGATGTCAGCATCAACGAGCAGCGAAAAATACCCTATAACATTGAATACTCAAAGGATAACGGCTTAACATGGGAAAACAATTATATCAGCGATTTTGTCGCTGCCCAGGGTGGTTACAGGGTAACATATACCAGCGAAAGCCATCTGGAGTTTGAAGAAATGGTAAACGCATCGAAAGACAATCCGATTGTACTGAGGATTTCAACCAACGATGTAAGTCTTGACCGTCCGATCAAAGGGCAATACGTTAAAATCCATTCCATCAAGATAATGGCTGATATGGTTTCATCCATTGATGACAGTAGGATTGACAACAATAAGCTTAACCTGAAAGTTAACAACCGTACTCTGTTTGCAGATAATTCTATAAAAGTATATAACAGCCTGGGGCAGTTTATGGGTTCTGGAAAACAAGTCAGCTTGCCATCCGGTGGAATATATATAGTTTTGTCATCCAATGGTGCATTACAAAAAATATATATTGAATGAGAAAATTAAGTTCACTGGTTTTTTGCATAATCTGTCTCTTTCTTCATAACGGTTCAATAGCCTGGGGTCAGGTACCGGCTTTTCCCAGAGCTGAAGGTTTTGGCAAACATGCCACCGGCGGTCGTGGCGGAAGGGTGATTGAAGTTACCAGCCTGCTGGATAAGGACAGGTATGGCAATATCCTTCCGGGCACCTTGCGCGAAGCCTTGAATACAGCAGGTGATGATCCAATTACCATAATATTCCACGTTTCCGGTATCATTGAGCTGGTGTCGGAATTGAAATCCGGCCGTTCAAACATAACAATTGCAGGTCAGACTGCTCCCGGTGACGGAATCTGCATTAAAGATGCCTCGGTCAAACTTTCGGGTAATAACCTGATCATCCGCTACCTGCGTTTTCGCCCGGGTGATGAGTTGAAAGGTCAGGCATCGGGACTGAATATCGAAAATGCAAAACATGTCATTGTTGATCATTGTTCTTTCAGCTGGGCTATTGAGGAAAATGCCACCTTTTATGATAATAAATACACAACCGTTCAATGGTGCATCATCAGTGAATCGCTTTATGATTCCTACCATTCCAAAGGGCCGCGCGGATATGCCGGTCAATGGGGTGGGCAATATTCCTCTTACCATCACAACCTGCTGGCTCATAACCAAACCCGTTCTCCCCGCATCAACGGCTGTCGTGCACACGATACGGTTGCTCTGGTTGATTTCCGGAATAACGTGATATTCAACTGGGGATCTCCGGGGGCCATTTATGGAGGCGAGATGGAAATCGATGATCCTGCGGCACTTTGTCATACCAACATGATCAATAATTATTACAGGCCCGGACCCGGGACCGGCAGCCCGTATTTCTGCCGCCCGACCTATGTTACGGAAGGCAATACGGCATACGGATATGGCCAATGGTATCTTTCAGGCAATTATATGGAAGGTATAACAGGAGGCTTAAATACCAACAACTGGCTTGGCGTTATCACAGATGCCGTTGGCAGTGATACGTCCAATGTAAAAAGCGACACAATATTCGAAGTATCACCCATCACCACCCATACGGCACAGGAGGCATTTGATTCCGTACTGGCTTATGCAGGAGCTATAAAACCATTAAGAGATACCGTTGATAAACGTATTGTGGGTGAAGCCAGGGGGGAAATTGAAATTGTACATGGCGGTGTGCTGGGAGCAGCATCCGGATTGATTGACAGCCAGACAGAAGTGGGCGGATGGCCTGATTACCATACTCCCACGGCAGATAAAGTACCGGCGGATACCGATGGGGATGGAATACCTGATGAATGGGAAAACAGCCACGGACTCAATGCTGCCGATCCGGAAGACGCTAAGGTTATTGCCGGTGATGGCTATTCGAATCTGGAACACTATCTGAACTCCGATATTCCCTATATACCTTATATTCCAACGGGTTGGAAGGAGAGTCAGCGCAACCGCATTCTCATTTACCCCAATCCTTCCAACGGCTTGCTGACTATAAAATCCGAGCAGCTATGGGACAGCGTGGAACTACTGGATGTTACCGGCAAACATCTGACACCAAGGCTGCGCAGCAACAACGAAGTGGATATCAGCCTTCTGAACAAAGGAATATACATCCTCAGAATATATACAAAAGACGGTAATGGATATTGCCATAAAATCACGAAATTGTAGCATATTTTCCTTTTCCGTATGAATCGTTTCTTGCTGGTTGCCGTTTTTCTTATGCCCGCTCTGTCAGGGGCACAGGTCTTTGACATGCTTGTGGCCAAAGAAGGTCCTGACGCATACCGTTCGGTACAATCGGCTATTAACCGCATACCTGATTATAGCCCACTGCCCTACAGGGTATTTATTAAAAACGGCATTTATTATGAGAAAGTTCACCTCCCTGCGTCGAAAACAAATGTATGCTTCATTGGGGAGAGTAATAACGGAGTAGTCATTACGTATGATGACTACAATGGTAAAGATGGTATTTCCACTGCAGGTAGTTATACATTCCTGGCAGAGGGCAGCGATTTTTATGCTGAGAACATCACCTTTCAGAACTCAGCAGGGAATGTCGGACAGGCAGTGGCGATAAGGACTATTGGGGAAAGGCAGGTTTTTAATAATTGCCGGTTCCTGGGTTTCCAGGATACGTATTATGCCCATAAAAACAGGCAATACAATCTTAACTGTTATGTCGAAGGAGCAACGGATTTCATTTTCGGTGATGCAACAGCTGTTTTCGACAATTGTATTATTCATTGTGTAAAAGGTGGACAGTATATTGCCGTTCCCTCCGATACAAAGCTTACATCCATAAAATCCGATGGAGGTACTTTTTATCATGGTTTACTATTCAAAGAATCAATTATAACCTGCAATAACGATGTTCCCGTTTCCAGCTATTACCTGGGACGTCCCTGGCAACCCAATGCCTCTGCTGTTTATATTAGCTGCATCCTTGACATCCATATTAAACCGGAAGGCTGGTCTGTCTGGAGCGGCACCGAAAATCATCTCAGCGGATTCTATGGCGAATACCAGAGCAGAAATATAGGCGGAGAGCTTGCAGACACACTTTTGCGTGTTGAATGGAGTCACCAGATCTCCCCCGAAGATGTCGGCACTTACTATTCACTGGATTACTTTTTTAAAAAACAGGACATGGAATGGGATCCGATCCCTAAAACCATTGCAAACAACGCACCCACCAATTTATCCGCAGATGATTTACAGCTTACCTGGTGGGCTGAAGTACCGGAAGGTACCGGCTTTGTAATCATCAGAAATGATTCAGTGATCGGGTTTTCAGATACCACCTGTTATCGCGATACAACCGCTGATCATTCACTTATGAATACATACAGGGTAAAATCGGTTGCCACATACGGTAATTTAAGTTCAGCATCGGACGAATATATTGTATCTGCATCCGATATAATGAAAATCAATACAAGCACCTTCTCGATATCCGTGACAAATGAAGCTGTTACGCTGTCTGAACCTGCAAGGATCACGATTTATGATCTTTCAGGCAGACCGGCAGTTCAGGTCGAACATACTGAATACCTGCAGCTGCCTGATTTTCAAAAAGGAATTTATATAGTGAAAGCAGAAAATGAAACAGGACAGGTTTTAATCAGAAAAATAGTTCATCAATAAACGAAGTTATATGTGCAATTTACAGGCAGAAATTCTTCACCCCCCTTCCCCTCTCCAGCTTGGAGAGGGGCCGGGGGGTGAGGAGACACACTGAATGATTGACAATAAAAAGTAGTAATCTATTGTCAAAATTGTATTATATTGTTCTTCTTCGGCGACAAAATTACATACGATGGAACGAATCAATCATTAATAAAAAGGCCATTATAAAAAACACTAATTACATATGAAAAGCAAAGGTGTCATCATCGTTTCTTCATTATTGATTTTTGGGTCAGGATTTGTAATGAAAGCACAATATCCCAAGATTACCGAAGAGGTTAAGAAGGCCACCGAGGAATACATGCAAAAAGCCGTTGAGAGCACAGACAAGGCCTGGCAAAAGGCTCTGCCTGTTGTTGAAGAAGAAGCGCTGCAGGGCAGGCCATATATTCCCTGGGCAGCCCGGCCAACAGACCTGCCACAGGCTGATATACCTGCATTTCCGGGGGCAGAAGGTGGCGGCATGTTTTCATTTGGCGGACGGGGTGGTAAGGTAATTGTCGTTACCAGTCTCGAAGACAGTGGTCCGGGTACTTTTCGTGAGGCATGCGAGACCGGTGGTGCCAGGATAATCGTATTCAATGTAGCCGGCATTATCAGGCTCAGATCGCCCCTTATTATCCGGGCTCCGTATATTACCATAGCAGGCCAGACAGCACCCGGAAATGGTATCTGCATTGCCGGGGAATCGGTCTGGATAAATACACACGATGTCATTATCCGCCATATGCGTTTCCGCCGTGGTGAAACATGGGTCGGACGACGTGATGATGCCCTTGGAGGTAATCCTGTCGGCAATATCATGATCGATCATGTCTCGGCAAGCTGGGGATTGGATGAGAATATGTCCGTTTATCGCCATATGTATGATGCCGGTGACGGGAAACCTCCTAGAAAGCTTCCCACGGTAAATATTACCATACAGAACAGTATTTTCTCAGAGGCACTCGACACATACAATCATTCTTTCGGCAGCACCCTAGGAGGTGAAAACTGTACTTTTGCACGCAATTTATGGGCGAACAATACAGGTCGTAATCCATCGATAGGGTGGAACGGGATTTTTAACCTGATAAATAATGTGATCTATAACTGGATGCACAGGTCAGTGGATGGAGGCGACTATACGGCTCTTTATAATATTATCAACAATTATTATAAACCAGGTCCTGTAACCCCGAAAAACTCAAAAGAAAGACACAGGCTGCTAAAACCGGAATCGGGAAGAAGCAATCTGGATTATTCTGTATATGGCCGCGCTTATGTAAACGGAAATATCCTCGAGGGAAATGATTCTATTACCAAAGATAACTGGGCCGGGGGTGTCCAGGTGGAAAGTTTTCCCGACTGTAACAAGTTTTGTGCAGCCATTAAATGGGATAAACCATTCCCGATGGCACCGGTATCGGTCACTTCGGCTCAGGAAGCCTATGCATTTGTATTGGCCAACGCAGGTGCAACGCTGCCGAAACGTGATCCGGTAGACATCCGTGTGATCGAACAGGTGAGAACCAACCAGATTGACCTTTCACACTATGTACAAATCGATACCTTGTATCAGTTCGCTAAACGCCGGCTGGATAAAGATTCCTATAAACTGGGTATCATTACCGACATTGCCCAGGTAAGAGGATATCCGGAATACAACGGTGAAGCGTATATGGATTCCGATAATGATGGCATGCCGGATGCATGGGAGGTTAAATACGGTTTGAATCCGAACAATGCTTCAGACGCTGCAGACGATATGAACGGTGATGGTTATACGAACATTGAGAAATATATCAACGGTATCGATCCGGCAATAAAAACAGACTGGACCGATTTAAAAAACAACAAGGAAACATTGGAGGCTGAGGACCTGATAAAATAATCAAACCTTGCAGGCTTCGGGAAACATAAACTTTTATGCAGCATCTGACAATAGTTTATAGGATCTTTCTGTTATTAGTGCTCTGCTTTTTGCCATTCACAGACTTTTTTGCGCAATCTCAGGAGACCATTCCGGTTTATATAGATAAAGAAGGAAGACTTGCTTATACTCCCGATTCGCTTGACAATCGGATTCCCGATTACTCTTTTTGCGGTTATAAAGCCGGCAATCACGAAATACCCATGATCCCGGTGAAAGTTGTTGTCCCTGTTCAGGGAGAAGATGCCACAAAAACCATACAGGAGGCTATCAATTATGTATCTTTATTACCACAGGATGAACATGGTTTCAGGGGTGCCGTTTTGTTGGAAAAAGGAATTTACAGGCTTGAGGGACGTCTTGTTATCAGTGCTTCAGGGGTGGCATTGCGGGGCAGTGGAATGGATGTTGACGGAACAGTGCTGATAGCTGACGGGAAGAACCGGGAAACCCTTATAAGGATTGCCGGTATGAATAACCTGAAGAAAAATACCGAAGCAACGATCATCGATTCCTATGTTCCTGTTGGCACGAATAAAATAACCGTTGGCAACAATCATACCTTTAAAGCCGGTGATCCGGTAAGGGTGCATCGGCCTGTTACATGGGCATGGATTAACACACTGGGTATGGAAAGCTTTGGTGGTGAATCAGGCTGGCTGAGATGGAAACCCCGGGAAAGTGGAATTGTATGGGAAAGGACTATCACGGCAACCGATGAGCATTCCGTCACATTGGATGCTCCACTTACCACAGCCCTTGATGCTGCCTTTGGAGGTGGTTTTATTTCAACCTACTCGTGGGAGGGAAGAATATCAGACATTGGTATAGAAAACATTCGTTGCCGGTCATCGTATAACACGGAAAACCTGAAAGATGAGGATCATTGCTGGATGGCAGTCACGATTGAAAATGCAAAAGACTGCTGGGTGCGTCAGGTAACTTTTGAGCATTTTGCCGGATCGGCTGTTGCGGTATATGAAACAGCCAAACAGGTTACGATCGAAGACTGTATTTCATTGAGCCCGGTATCCGAGATCGGGGGCCAGCGGCGATATACATTTTTCACTTCCGGGCAACTAACACTCTTTCAACGCTGTTATGCAGAAAACGGATATCACGATTTTGCAACGGGTAATTTCGCACCGGGCCCCAATGCATTTGTACAATGTGAATCGCATCTGCCTAATAATTTCAGCGGAACGACTGACCGGTGGGCATCAGGCGTATTATTCGATCTGGTGTACGTTGACGGAAATGCCTTATCATTAGGAAACAGAGGACCGGATGGCCAGGGTGCAGGGTGGACAGCTGCCAACAGCATGATATGGCAATGTTCGGCCGCCAGAATTGACTGTTATTCTCCTCCAACAGCTACAAATTGGGCCTTTGGCGCATGGGGACAGTTTTCAGGAAACGGATCCTGGCATGAGTCCAACAGTCATATCAAACCACGTAGCCTCTATTATGCTCAATTGGCAGAAAGGACCGGTGATGACATGCTGAAAAGAGCGCATTTTCTTCCTGTGGAATTTGAGTCAACGAGCAGTCCATCTGTTGACCAGGCACAAGCGATGACAGCATCATCCGCAAATCCACAGATCCATCTCAGGGCATGGATTGAACATGCGAGTCAGAGAACGCCAGTTCTGATCAAGAAAGAAGCTGCCATACCTGTTTCCCGGATAATGAAGAAAAAAGATGTTGAAAATGAGACAATAAAAAAAGAAATTTCAATTGAAAACGGATGGCTCATCATCCATGATGCTGTCTTGACTGGCAGAACAATTGGCACACAATGGTGGCGTGGCACCATAAGACCCGAAGACGTGGAAAAATCGGGCCCCCACCTTACACGGTTTGTTCCCGGAAGAACGGGTATGGGTTTTACGGACAATCTTGAAGAAGTCACGAATGAGATGATATGCAATAACATCCTGGCTATTGATCATAATTATGGCTTGTGGTATGAACGCCGTCGTGATGACCATGAACGTATACGGCGTATGGATAGCGATGTATGGCCTCCGTTTTATGAACAGCCCTTTGCCAGGTCGGGACAGGATATTGCATGGGACGGACTAAGCAAATACGATCTTACAAAACCCAATCACTGGTATTGGATGCGGTTAAAACAGTTTGCCGGTCTGGCTGATAAGAAGGGACTGGTGCTTATCCATCAGCATTATTTTCAGCATAACATGCTGGAAGCGGGTGCTCACTGGGCCGATTTTCCATGGCGCACAGTCAATAATATTAACAATACCGGTTTCCCTGAGCCCCCACCCTATGCCGGCGATAAGTGTATTTTTATGGCTGAACAGTTCTATGACGTCACACATCCCGAACGCAAGAAAATTCATAAGCAATATATCCGTCAATGCCTGAATAATTTTGCCGATAATGCCAATGTTGTTCATCTGATAGGCAAAGAATACACAGGACCTCTTCATTTCGTGGAATTCTGGATAGATAATATAAAGGAATGGGAAAAGGAAACCAGCCATAATGCGTTGATCGGACTCAGCACCACCAAGGATGTACAGGACACCATCCTGGCTGATCCATTGCGTTCACCATCCATTGAAATTATTGATATCCGGTATTGGCAATATCGTGCTGACGGCAGCCTCTACGCCCCGGAAGGAGGCAAGAATCTTGCCCCCCGACAGCATGCCAGACTGGTAAATCCGGGAAAAGCATCGTTTCAATCGGTTTACAAGGCTGTGTCGGAATACCGTATTAAATTCCCTGAAAAGGCAGTCATTTATTCCAATCCGATTAAACACAATCTTCATTGGGCGGTTTTTATGGCAGGCGGTTCTATGGCTGCCATTCCCGTCATTGATGATAAAGTCTTTTATGTTGCTGCCGCCACGATGAAGCCGGTTACCTTCATTGAAAATCACCAAGAGGTCTATTCACTGGCCAATGCACAAGGAGAAAAAATAATGTATTGTTCCGGAGAAAGTATACCTGATCTGGAATTGCCCGGTCCCGGAAAAGAGATCGAGCTGATATGGATCGATCCGGCCAACGGACAAATCCTGAAAACGGAAGGCAACATAAAAGGAGGAAGAACTTATAAACCAGAATCACCCATAGCGGGAGATGTTGTACTTTGGATAAAGAAGAAGTGACAAATGACATCCACCTTCGCTAAAGCTTCGGTAGATAAAAGTGACAAGTGACAAGTAAAAAGTGAAAAGATAATGAGTAAACATATTTTTGGTGTTTTGGTGTTTTGGTGTTTTAACCACTTAACAGTCACCCGGCGGAGCCGGCAACTGGTTGAATCTATTGTCCTTGACTTAGTCAGGGGATTTAATAAATATATTTAGGCATGATTAAAACCATAAAAATATTGTTTTTAACTGGAGTTATCTTCTGTATCTCTGCCTGCTTGCAAGAAAAAAAGGTACAACTACCCCTTCTCAAAATCTCCGATAACCGCCGTTTTCTGGCTGATGAAAACAACAATCCTTTTTTCTGGCTGGGTGATACGGGATGGCTGCTCTTTAAAAAGCTTAACCGCGAGGATGCAGGCAAATACATTGAGGATAGAAAGCTGAAAGGATTCAATGTAATACAGGTTATGGTATTGCATGATATTGATCATCCCGTCAACGCATATGGAGACTCGGCATTTAAAAACAGGAATGTTGCCTGTCCCCTGGTAACTCCAGGTAATAATCCGGAGGATGAATACGCTTATGATTTCTGGGATCATATAAATTACGTTATCGATCTGGCATGTGATAAAGGCATGTATATGGCCATGGTCCCAATCTGGGGATCAAACGTAAAAAGTGGAGCAGTTTCTTCACAACAGGCATCAGTCTTTGGTGAATGGATTGCAAAACGATACAGAGGTAAAAAGAATATAATCTGGGTCAACGGGGGGGACATCAACGGAGAGGATTCAACGGCTGTCTGGAAAGCACTGGGAATGGCTATCCATCAAAATGATCCGGATCATTTGATGACTTTCCATCCAAGGGGAAGGTTGCAGTCTTCCATGTGGTTTCATAACGAACAATGGCTTGATTTTAACATGATCCAGTCCGGACATCGCCGGTATGACCAGGACGATACCCGGCTGGCCTATGGAGAAGACAACTGGCGTTATGTACTATCCGACTACAATCTTAAGCCTGTTAAACCGACTATCGACGGTGAACCTTCCTATGAAGGCATCCCGCAAGGCCTGCACGACACCTTGCAACCTTACTGGAACCATAATGACGTCAGGCGGTATGCCTACTGGTCGGTTTTCTCAGGCGCTTTCGGCTTCACATACGGGCATAATGCCATTATGCAATTTCACAGGACTTCTGACGCCGATGCTTCCTATGGACCAAAAATGGAATGGGAAGCTGCTCTCAATGAACCCGGCGCACAACAAATGATACACCTCAAAAAGCTGATACTGTCAAAAGATTTCTTCAGCCGTATACCCGATCAGTCACTTATCTCAGCCAAACAGGGAGAACGGTATGATTACCTAACAGCCACCAGGGGAGACGACTATGCGTTTATCTATAACTATACCGGCAGGAAGATGGATATTGCAATGGGAAAAATCCGTGGGACAAGGGTCAGTGCTTCATGGTACAGCCCTCGTGACGGAAGCTGGCAAAAAATTGGAATTTTTGAAAACGCCGGGACAAGGGAATTTCAGCCACCGGGTACGGTTATGAACGGGAACGACTGGGTATTGGTACTTGACAGTTTGGAATAATGAAAGTAACAACGAGATATTAAAATGAATAGAAAGAAAGTATATAGATCATTTATTGTGTCCGTAATCGCCTTTTTGCTGATCCTTATGGCCTGTCATTCGCGTAAAGAAGTCTATTTTTTTACTTCCTTTCATGAACCGGCTGACCGGGGTTTGAGATTATTATACAGTGATGACGGATATCACTGGACGGACTTCAATACCATTTTTTTAAAACCTGATGTCGGCAGCCAAAAGGTATTGCGTGATCCTTCCATTGTGCAGGGCCCTGACAGAACTTTCCACCTGGTATGGACTTCCTCCTGGAGAGGTGATCCGGGATTTGGCTATGCATATTCCAAAGATCTTCTGAATTGGTCGGAACAGCAATTTATACCCGTTATGGCCTTTGATACGACAACCGTCAACGTGTGGGCTCCGGAGCTCTATTACGAAGAAGAAACCCGTGATTTCTTTATTGTATGGGCATCCACAATTCCGTTTAAATTTGAAAAAGGAATGGAGGAAGAATATAACAACCACCGGCTGTATTACACAACCACAAAAGATTTCACGACTTTCGAACCGGCAAGACTATTCCTTGACCCGGGGTTCAGCGTTATTGATGCGGTAATCGTTAAAAGGGGATCTAAAGATTATGTACTTGTTCTTAAAGACAATACCCGACCTAATCGAAACCTGAAAGTTATGTTCTCAGCAAGCCCTCATGGGCCATGGAATGAAATTTCCGAAGCGTTCACCGGTTTTCTCACTGAAGGACCAAGCGTTGTAAAAACAGGTAAGGAATGGCTTATCTATTACGATGCTTATGGAGAGCATTGTTATATGGCGTCAAAAACAAAAGATTTTATTGCTTTTTTGGATGTGACAGATGAAATCAGTATTCCGAAAGGACATAAACACGGAACGATTTTTAAAGCAAACCGGAAAATATTAAAACAACTTAAAAAATTTTACAGAAATTAGTATAAACTTTAACCACAAAAGCACAAAAACACCAAAAATATGTTCACTATCCGCCTATATACAATCCACTTTTCACTTTTCACTTTTCACTTTTCACTTTTCACTTTTCACTTTTCACTTTTCACTCTCCGCTCGTCACTTTTATCTACCGAAGCTTTGGCGAAGGGGGATGCCACTCGTCACTTCTTGCGACTCCTAATCCTTAGTTTTGTCCTTGCATTAGCCATTATATCCTCTCCTGGCACCAACGCCCAGGACTCAGTATTTTACTCCGGTAAAACTCTTTCCAATGTCGATTATCACCATGGCCAGTTACCACTGGCAATGGGAGTGCATAATATCCAGGTATTAAGGGCTAATCGTGAGCATCCCGAAATGGCTGAAGGCACAGGTTGGACGTATAACCATGCCCCTATGCTGGCATACTGGAACAATACGTTCTACCTTGAATATCTGAGCGATTCTGTTGGTGAACACATCCCTCCGGGACAAACACTGCTGGTTACATCCGGTAACGGGTACAAATGGTCAAAACCCGTGGTTATTTTTCCTCCCTACAGAATACCTGATGGTACAACCAAAGAAGGAAGAAGCGAAATGGCAAAAGATTTGTTTGCCGTTATGCACCAGCGTATGGGTTTTTATGTTTCCAAAGACAACAGGTTGTTGGTACTGGGATATTACGGCATCTGCCTGGCCGGTGATGATGATCCCAATGACGGGAAAGGAATCGGTCGTGTGGTGCGAGAGATATATACAAATGGAAGCTTTGGTCCGATATATTTTATCCGTTATAATAAAAACTGGAATCAAAAAAATACCCATTATCCCTTTTATACCAGGAGCAGGGACAAAGGATTTATCAGCGCTTGTGATGAGCTTATGGCAAATCCTCTCATGATGCAGCAGTGGAATGAGGAAGCCGATCCGGATGATCCGCTTATACCCGAGCACAGGGATTATAAAGCCTTTAATTACTATCATCTGCCCGACGGCAGGATTGTCGGTTTTTGGAAACATGCCTTCTTTTCGATCAATGACAATCAAGGTGTCAGCTGGTCGAATATCCGCAGGGCTCCCGGTTTTGTCAACGGGAATGCCAAAATATGGGGACAGAAAACATCGGATGGCCGTTATGCTGTTGTTTACAACCCTTCGGTATTTCGCTGGCCATTGGCGATCTCGGTCAGCGATGACGGACTGGAATTTAAAAACCTTCTTCTTGTTAACGGAGAGATTTCACCCATGCGCTACGGGGGTAATTATAAGGCATACGGACCGCAATACATGCGTGGAATTGCTGAAGGCAATGGAGTCCCACCGGACAGGAACATGTGGATCACATACAGCATGAACAAGGAAGATATTTGGATAGCAAAGATCCCTGTCCCTGTTAAAGACAAAGAAACCAATGATATCCGGGAAGTTTTCAGCGAAATGCCGGAAGGCAAGGAACTTGACAGATGGAATATATTCAGTCCGCTTTGGTGCCCGGTAGCAATTGAAACCTTGCAGCAGGAGAAATGTCTTACCTTGCGTGACAAGGATATCTGCGATTATGCCAAAGCCGAACGATTGTTTCCGGAAAGTAAAAAACTAACAGCCCTGTTTACACTTATTGCAGGCCAAAACACACACGGTACTTTGCATATTGAATTTCAGGATAAGTTCGGGTCTCCTGCGTTCAGACTGGTATTGAATGCTGATAGCCTGATAAGAGTAAAATCGGGTTACCGGATGTCAACGCTCTGCCACTATAAATCACATAAGGATTATCATTTCAAAATAGAACTGGATGCCGTTACGCGTTTATACCGCGTTTATATTAATGGTAAACTGGAAATCACACGGGGATTTTTTGCACCGGTTCACTCATTGGCAAGGATCGTATTTCGAACCGGTGAAATACGCCGGTTTCCGGATGCTGACACACCTACCGATCAGGATTTTGATCTCGTGATGACCGGAAATCCCGTTGAGGAAGCCATTTATTATATCAAATCACTGCACGTAAAAACAGTACCTGAAGGTAGTTCTGTTTTGCATGCAGATGATTTTAAACATTATGCCGATTATTTCAACCGGATGGAGGATGAGAATATCATACAGGCTATACCCAACGCGAGGGCATGGGAATGGATGAAAGCCAATATTCCGCTTTTTCACTGTCCGCAGGATAATTTCGAGGAATTGTTTTATTTCCGCTGGTGGACATTACGCAAGCACATCAAGACAACGCCTGCAGGATTTGCATTTACAGAATTCCTTACAGAACGCTCTTATGCTGACAAGTATAACCTGATCGCCTGTGCTATCGGTCATCACATAAATGAAGCCCGCTGGCTGCATGACCAAAAGTACCTTGATAATTATATCCATATCTGGTACAGAGGTAATGATGGTATACCCCTAAAAAAACTCCACAGTTTCAGCAATTATACAGCACATGCTCTTTATGAACTTTATAGGGTAAGTGGCAACAGGGAATTCTTGCTTGATATGCTTTCCGATCTTGACGCTGATTTCAAGAACTGGGAAAAGGAAAGACGCCTTCCCAACGGATTATTCTGGCAGGAAGACGTGAAAGACGGAATGGAAGAATCGATCAGCGGAGGCAGAAAAGTGCAGAACGCCCGTCCAACCATTAACAGTTATATGTATGGCAATGCAATGGCCCTCTCAAAAATATCATTCCTGGCCGGGAATAAAGATCTTTCCGATGGATATAAAATGAAAGCGGATACCTTAAAAAAACGGGTGCAGCAAAAACTCTGGAATAATGACAGTTCTTTTTTCGAAACCCTCAAGCCCGATGGAAATCATGCCCAGGTCAGAGAGGCCATCGGTTATATACCCTGGATGGTTGAACTGCCTGATGATGACAACCGGTATGCCAAAGCATGGGAACAACTCATGGATCCCAATGGTTTCCTTGCTCCTTTTGGCATGACCACCGCCGAGCGCAGGCATCCGGAGTTCCGGAAAAGAGGATGTTGCCGCTGTGAGTGGGACGGTGCTGTCTGGCCTTTTGCCACATCCCAGACATTGACGGCACTGGCTAACCTGCTTAACAACTACCACCAGGATATTGTTGATAACACAGCCTATTTCAGGCATCTTGAACTATATGTGGAATCACAGTATTACCGCGGACATCCCTATATCGGAGAATATCTCGATGAAACCACCGGATACTGGCTTAAAGGGGACCAGGAGCGGAGCCGGTATTATAACCATTCAACCTTCAACGATCTGATCATCACCGGACTGGTCGGACTCAGGCCGCGGGATGATGAGATCATTGAAATCAATCCGTTGTTGCCTGACGGAAAATGGGATTGGTTCTGCCTGGATAACATCCTGTATCATGGGAAAAAGCTAACGATAATCTGGGACAGAAACGGGACAAAATATGACAGGGGAAAAGGGCTTACCTTGCTCATAAACGGCACAAAGGCAGCTCATACCAATAACCTTGAAAAGCTGGTTTATCATCCGTAAGATTGTAAAAATCAGAATATCCATGCACGGGAAAAAAACATACCTGTTCGGATTGATCCTGCTGGCATTCATAATGAGCATACATGGATGCAAAACAACTGTAAATAAAGAATTCCTGTCGGTTAGTAACCTTCGTTGCGAAATGCTGGTTGACCCTGAAGGAATTGATATCCTGATACCCCGCCTGAGCTGGACAATTGAAAGTCCGCAACGGAATATCACACAAACCGCATATCAGATTCTTGTAGCATCGACCCCCAAATTACTTGCCAGCGACACAGGGGATATCTGGAATTCGGGAAAAGTTGCTTCCGGTAAGTCGGTTCATATTACTTATAGAGGATTGCGATTGAAGAGCAGAATGCGTTGCTACTGGAAAGTGAAAGTGTGGAGCAAAGATGGTAAAAGCGAATGGAGCCAGCCTGCATACTGGAGTATGGGATTGCTTGCCTATAAAGATTGGAAAGGCAGATGGATAGGCTTTGACAAGGCTTTCCCGTGGGACAGGGTTGAAAAATTCTCAAGGTTGTCGGCAAGATATTTCCGTAAGGAATTTAACACCCATCCTGAAAAAGAAATAAGACATGCAACTGCATACATTATCGGACTTGGATTATACGAATTATATATAAACGGGGTAAAAACCGGCACACAGGTGCTCGCCCCCTCTCCTACTGATTATACAAAGTCCGCATTGTACAACGCATTTGATGTTACACCAAGTATTAAGCCCGGTAAAAATGCTGTTGGTGTTATACTTGGAAACGGCAGGTATTTTACCATGCGCCAGAACTATAAACCATATAAGAT
>JAFGKY010000030.1 GCA_016928305.1 Bacteroidales bacterium | reverse complement strand
TTTTTTTTGAAATGGTTAAAACTGTTTGACTTCCAAAGCACAAAAATAGCAAATAAATTGACTCTGCAAACCTTTTCTTGAACATTTTATTATTTAAGCTCAAAAATCGGTGACAGAAAATTTGAATTCATACTATAATAAATCCTTGTATCTATTTGATCATCTGTATAATAATATCCTAATTCTTTTTATTTAATTTTTCATAAAATGCATATTACTATATGATTCATAAACCTTTTATTCTTCGTTAAGTTCATTAATTTATAATAATACGCTTTCAATTAACAGAATAATTATTTTTACCCTCCTATTTATGAATTGATGTTGAAGTTTAATTATTTCTTGCTACATTCAAAAAAATGGAGCTATAAGCTGTGTGTTTTGCCTAAGAGCCTTTCTGTGGTTATACTCAAGATCCTCAGTTCAATTGCTTTCAACAGTTGTACTCCGGTTTCAGCACAGCCTGATACCCTGACTTTTATAATCCCTCCATACGAGATTAAAGAGGTGGAAGTCATTGGAAAGAAGAATCCGGATGGATTTCCTGAAATCGGCAGGATGGTCACGGTTATCAGGCGGGAAGATTTTATCGCGGCACCGGTACAATCATTGCAGGATCTGTTGGAGTCTCTTTTTGCAGTAGATATATGTCAACGCGGTCAACATGGGGTACAAGCAGATTTGACAATAAGGGGCGGATCTTTTGATCATGTCATGATTCTGCTGAATGGTGTTGTCATATCCGATCCGCAGACAGGTCACTTTAATCTCGATATACCTCTTGATATTGACGCTATCCAACGAATTGAAGTATTGAATGGCCCGTCTGCACGAATATACGGTTCGGGGGCATTAACCGGCGCCATCAATATTATTGCCCGACCCGGACCGGACTATTATGGTAAAGCCAGTCTGATTGCCGGAAAGTATGATTATACCCGGTTTGGATTCACTGCCTCAGTAGAAACAGGTAAGCTGAATAATCTCATAAGTCTTGCGCATACCGGATCTACCGGCTATACTGACAATACCGACTTTTCGGTTCAGCAGGTTTATTATACCGGACAATATTGCAGGCAAAGCAATATATTTAACCTTCAGGCCGGTTTTCAACAAAAAGCCTTTGGGGCGAACGGATTCTATTCTCCGCGATTCCCTGATCAATTTGAAAAGAACAACAATTCCATCATCAGTCTGGATATGAAAACCGGAAAAAAGGTAATTTTCCATTCATCTGCATTCTGGCGCAGAAAACAGGATCATTATGTTCTGCAGCGTGATAATCCCCTTTTCTATCAGAATTATCACCGCACTCATGTATTCGGTTCAAGGTTGACAGGCCGGTTTACTGCAAGTAAATTGGCATCTATGGCAGGGATTGACCTGCGCTCGGAGAATATCATCAGCACCAACCTTGGATTTGATAACATGCATCCCGTACGCGTTAAAGGTGAAGATAGCCTGTATTATTCCAAACAATACAGCCGTTCATTCTTCTCATGGTTTCAGGAACATATTCTTGATCTCGGAAAATTATCCGTAACCGGAGGGTATATGGTAAGCTGGAATTCCGACTATTCAACCAAACCATCATTCTTTCCGGGAATTGATATCAGTTATACTTTTCCCGAAGCAATCAGATACTACATAAGCATAAACCGGACATTACGTTTTCCGACCTTTACGGATATGTTTTACAGTGATCCGTCGCATCAGGGAAACACCTCACTTGAACCTGACCGTATGATATCGTTTGAGGGAGGTATTCGTGCTGATTTTTCTTTTATCAAAGCCTCAATCGCCCTGCACCGGTCAACCGGAAAAAACATTATAGACTGGCTATGGTCCTTTGAAACAAACCGTTATAGTCCTCTCAATATTGATCACTTCATTACTCATGGGATTGAAATTCACGCGGACGTACCCCTGCTGAAAGTATTAAGTCCCCGGTTCCCTGTACAACGTATAGCAATAGGATATAGTTTTCTGAATGTCGACAAATCCATTCCTGATTCCGTTTCCAAATATTATAACCTGAAACATAAGCTGACTTTTGAACTTCGAGGCAGGATAATCCGTAATATCTTTACCACATGGTATATAGGTTATCAGGACCGCATGGGATCATTTGTTCAATACAACTTCACCGAAAACAATTATTTCACCACCACCTATAAGCCTTTTTTCATAGTCGATGGCAACCTCTCCTGGGAGACAAAGCAATTCACTTTTTTTATAGAAGCATCGAACCTTTTTAATACACATTATACCGATGCAGGTTCGGTTTCTCAGCCCGGAAGGTGGATAAAAGCAGGAGTTAAGGGAAACATTGCTTTCAACAACAAGAAAACTGCGAATGATCAATAAATGCCATACACTTGCATGTACCTTTTGTTTTATCGAAGAAGTAATTCAGAATATAATTAATTTTATTCTGTTGTGAGAATTGATATTTTTCTTTTATAATATGCAGCAATTCCTGTATAAATTCGTCTATAATATTGAATGAATGGCTGAGAGAAATGATTCCGGAAGAACCGGTGAATTGATAGAAAACTGCAGAAAGGGAGATCGTAAAGCCCAGTTTGAAATATACAGGTTGTATTATAAGGCAATGTACAACACCTGTTTACGAATTGTGTCCCAACCTGTAGAAGCAGAGGATATTATACAGGAAGCTTTTTTATCAGCCTTCAGTAAAATAAGTACTTATAAAGGTACTGTAAGTTTCGGGGCCTGGCTGAAGAGAATTGTGATCAATAAATCAATTGATGCCCTGAGGCAACAACGGATCCGGTTCGAAGAAATTACAAGTGCTGAGCAGGACGATATACAGGAAGGCATAATTGAAGTTGAAGATGACGGAAGACAACAGGTTGAAGTATTGGTGCAACAGATTAAAAAGGCCATTCAGGAACTTCCCCGGGGTTACCGGGTAGTTTTAACACTGGCACTGATCGAAGGATATGATCATGAAGAAATCGCCCGGCTTTTATCGGTGAGCGAATCTACTTCAAGGTCACAGCTTGCACGAGCCAGAAAGAAATTAATTGAAATTATTAAAAGCAAACAAAAATGAAACCGATAGACAATTTAATCCGGAACCATTTGGAGCTTTTCAATACAGATGAGCCTCCCGAAGGACATTTCGACCGGTTTTATAGTAAACTTGAATCTTCCGGGAGATCAAACAAAATACGGTTTGTTCCCATAATATTTAAAGTCGCAGCCGTTCTGATTATCGGATTGTTTCTGGCTGTATCATTATACAAAGGTGTTGCGATGTACCGTTCAACACCTTTGGATGATACCTGCCCAAACAAAGAATTGTGCGAAGCTGAAGATTTCTATTCGAAACAGGTAGAAAAATATTATAACCAGATTGAAAATTTGCAGTTTAACAATGATCCCCTTACACGTAAGGAAGTGTTAAAGGAGCTTAAAGAAATGGATTCGCAGGTTATGGGGATGAAAGAAGATTTGAAGCAGAATCCCAATGATGAAAGGATAATTCATTCGATCATTAATTACTACCAGGTAAAAATCGATCTTATGGATATGATCATTACAAGAACAACTATTTCAAAAAATAACATTCTTTAAATTACATCGATATGAAAACAAATTATTACAACAGGCCGTTGATTATCGCACTTATAATTTTTATGCCATGCATTTCATATGGCATGCAAGATGAGTTTGTGAAAGAATTCAAAAAAGAATTCCCGGCCGATAAAAACACGAAACTCGAGATACAGAACAAATACGGAAATGTTGATATTAAAGACTGGAACAATCAGTCCATTGCCATTGAAGTGAAGGTCATCGTGCGTTCATCCAGCCAAGAGAAGGCAGATAAGATCTTTGAATACATCCAGATAGATATTGAACAGGAAGGGGATTTAATCCGTGCCAGTACTGATTTCAAGGATAACTTTTCGGATATTTTCAAGGGTTTTAATCACGATGAAAAAAAACTTGAGATCAATTACTCGGTTTTTATGCCAAAAACGACACCGCTTCAGGTCACCAATAAATATGGAAATGTATTTATTAATGAACTTGTTTCTACCTCTGCAATCAATGTAAAATATGGAAAACTTACGGCAAATAAGATTCTGCATGACTCACAGCAACCACTTACACAAATAACATTGGGTTATTCCAATGCTACCATACAAGAATGCCAATGGATAAAAATGGACATCAAATATTCCAAGGTCCAGATAAACCAAAGCAAGGCACTTATCGTGATGAGCAAGTATTCCAAGGTGTTTATTGATGGTGGAAGTTCACTTGTATGTGAATCAAAATACGATACCTATGAACTGGGAAAATTGACTAACCTGGTTGCAACAGCGGGATATACGCATTTCAATATGGAAGAACTGAGCAACAAGCTGCAAATTGAAGCAAAATACAGTGATGTTGATATAGGGCATGTTCCTGCAGGCTTTGAGTTAATAAAAATTGATAACAGTTACGGATCCTATAAGATAGGAATTTCATCCGATGCATCCTACCGGATCGACGGATATGCAAAATATTGTAAAATCCACTATCCCGAGGATGATGCAAAGGTCAGTCGGTTCAATGAAAACACTGAAATGAAAGTAAAAGGCCTGATCGGCAAGGATGAAAGCACAAAATCGCTGGTGTTAGTGAATTCGAGCTATGGGAATATAAGGCTGACAGAATAAACCGGGAACGGGGTCCGGAACTCAGGTTCCGGATTCTTGTTTTCAGATGGTAAGATTCAGGCACATCATTCCATCATTCCATCATTCCATTATTCCATCATTCCATTATTCATTGTCTCTTCTTCCTATTCCGGGGTACCATGATCTGTCCTCTCAACAATATAGCATCCCACCTTTGATTCGTGGTCGAGTACAAGTGAATCTCCCGGTTGTTTTCGCAATAACCAGACAATTAAGAAATCGCCACCGGCAGCGAAGGAAAAAAACAGGCCGAATAATAACGGGATAATCTTTCCTGTGATGATTCCCAGGCATGCCGGAAGAAAACCCATAATAATGGCAGGCATTAAAGCCCCAATAATATAATGACGAGCTTTGAGCGGTTCTTTACAGTGGCAATAAGGAGTTATAAACCTCCACATGATTCCGAATGATATAGACTTTAATCCATTTTTACAGAACAGCATAAATGTCAGCCCATGAATAAGTTCATGCAATATTACTCCAACAAGCAATATCAGTATGACCCAAAGGCCACTGAATGCCAGGCTCCTCCAGTTATCCACAAGAAAATCAACAAACATATTCAGTGTATTGTGCCTAAGCCATATAAAATAAAACGGAAGTCCATACAGCAAGAGCAAAGGCACAACAAATATTAATGCATACATGTTGGCTTCAGCCGCATTCATGGTAAGTTCGTAACGGAAACGTAACTTTTTATCCATGAGAACAGAAAGTTGCTTACAATGGGTTAACGGATAACTATCTTCTCTATCAAAACCTTCATAGCCTGCCGGACAATTACCACATACATTCCTGCTCCCAGGTTATTGGTCATCACGCGATGTCTTGCCGCATTGTTTGCAAACAGATATTTTCCGGCCAGTTTTCCATCGGCCAGTGAATGTATTTCCACCGCAATATTTCCATCAGGTTCATTGAGGACATCAACAAAAAATGAGTTCCCCGCTTCAATGAATGTTGGAAATATCCGGCATTGCGTTTCCATATTTCCTGATTTTAAAGCGCTGGGGCCGTCCAATGAAAATGAATCCAGCACGCCTATGCTATTAGCATCAGCATCATAAGCAAATAATTTGATCTTATCGGTTCCATCGGGCAATATTTCTGTGATCAAAGAAAGCGTGTACTTTTCGGATGCACTCACCATAATTGCATCCGATGAATCCAGTGCCTGACCTGCCTTATCGTAAAACTTCAATGCTAAAAATCCGTTGCTGAAGATGCCATATTCACCTGCCAGTGTTGAAGTGATTTCAGTATAGGATAACGGGGTTCGGATTATTCCTGCATGGCTGGCTCCCATAACGTCACCGTTGACTTTTGCAGCATACCAGTATTCATCATACCGGATTGAATCACCACCTGCCCCTATTTCCTCAACGGGACTCAATACTTCAAGTTCGATATACTGACCACCACTGGAATATATTTCAAAGTTAGAATTATTATCGGGATGATTATCATTTTCCGGGAATATCTCAAACACCTTGGTATAGGACTGCTCATCGCGTTCATCCACAAAGGCGATCCATCCCTGCAACAGGAAGGAGAACATTTTCCCACTTTTGCCGTTGACAAAATTATATTTTGTTACCGTTTCACTTACCTTGCTGTACGTTCCATTATTTTTACCGTTAACGTCATTAATGCTAACCGGAAAATAGGTACTGAAATTGCTGTAGTCTTCACTACCATCGTGCTTCACGGTTGCCTGTGTGACATCCCAGATGCTCCACGACTGAGAAGTGGTGTTGGTATTGATCAGTATCTGCTCAACTTTAACCATAGTGGAATTGCGGTATACTTTGTATCTTCGGACAAGCTGCAAACCGGGCGTTTTATATTTCTCAACCTGACTTCTGACATAGACAACCACAGAATCACCCGTTGCAGTTTCTGTTGTAAAGGTAAATGAACCCCATGCCAAAAAAGGAGGCGGAGGCCATCCCCATTGATCCTGTGGTGCCGGCCATACTTTGTATCCTCCATATCCTGAAGAAGTCCCCCAGGGACCGCTTTGATTGATGTCCGGATCATATGTTTGCTTCAGCTGATCCGGATTTACCCACATATATTCGTCGTCCGGAAAACCATAATACAAAACACGACCACCGATTTCAGGCACAATAACCAGTTTGATATAGTCATTTTCAATGACAAGGGATTGCCATCCCCAACTGTTATAATTGGTGATGGTATCCAGTTTAACGTCACCACCCTGGGACAGGGCATTCAGACCATATGCAATGGCCATTATGAAAAGTATCAACATCCGGTACATAAAAACTGTTTTTAGTGATTCTTAAAATAAAAGAATATAATTCATGAATGAAAGCAAATTTGAACATTTTTTATGCCTTTTTGGTTATTATTAAACAGCAACTTATTCAGAACAGCCAGAGATTGGCTAATTTTGTATATTTACCATTCATTCAAATGACTGAAACAAAAACGGCATGGCAGCATACAATATAGTAATGCCCAAGATGGGCGAAAGTGTTCAGGAAGCCACTATCACACGCTGGTTAAAACACCCCGGTGATACTGTGGAAGAAGATGATGTATTGCTGGAGATTGCAACGGATAAAGTAGATTCAGAAATACCATCACCGGTTGCGGGCGTGATTTCAAAAGTACTTTTCGAAGAAGGGGCAAAAGTCCCGGTCGGTGAAGTTATTGCTATAATCGACCTGGAAGGAGCCATGCCGGAATCTTCAACCGAACCGATTCAGGAGAAAAAATCCGGGACGCATGCTGTCAGCGAAAAAGGGGAAACCAGACCGGAACAGGATGTCCAATCACCTTCTGCTTTTCGTAATTCGGGAAGATTTTATTCTCCGCTTGTACAAAGCATTGCCCGAAAAGAGCATATTACTGCCGCCGAACTTGATAAGATACAGGGAAGCGGCCGTGGTGGCAGGGTCAGGAAACAGGATGTAATGGCCTTTCTGGAAAACCGGAATAAGGCAGACAGGCCATCAATTGTAACGGCTGTATCAGGTAAGAAGGAAATGCCTGCTGTATCTGTTCCACTAATGCCCGGTGATGAAGTGATTGTTATGGACCGCATGCGTAAGCTGATAGCCGAACATATGGTTATGTCAAAAAAGGTTTCACCGCATGTTGCAAATTTTGTGGAAGCCGATGTCACCCATCTTGTCTTATGGCGTGAAAAGGTGAAAGATGATTTTCAAAAACGTGAAAAGCAGAAGTTAACCTATATGCCCGTTTTTATCGAAGCTGCAGCTAAAGCGCTGAAGGAGTTTCCCGCTGTAAATGCTTCAGTCGACGGGGACAAGATCATTCTGAGGAAAGATGTTAACATTGGAATTGCTGTAGCGCTGCCATCCGGTAACCTCATTGTACCGGTACTCCGTAATGCAGATCAAAAAAGCCTGCTGGGCATAACAACAGAAATGAACCGTCTGGCTGATGATGCCCGGTCCGGTAACCTTAAGCCTGATGATATTCAGGGAGGCACTTTTACCATTACGAATTTTGGAACCTTCAGGAATCTTACCGGAACTCCGATCATCAACCAACCCCAGGTAGCCATACTGGCTACCGGGACCATTGAAAAGAAGCCCGCAGTTCTTGAAACACCTACCGGTGATGTGATTGCCATACGGCATAAAATGATCTTATCCTTGTCGTATGACCATCGCGTTGTTGACGGGGCACTGGGTGGTTCTTTTCTGAGACGTATCGCAGATATACTGGAAGGATTTGATGGTAACCGCTCTGTATAAATAATAATAGGTAAAATCAAGTAGCAAATAATGGAAGTTCCTGTTAGATATAATATAAAAAAGACGGATAAGAAAACCCTGGCACATTGGTTTTATTTAATGGTACTTGGCCGGACACTTGACGACCGCGCCCCAAACTATCTGAAGCAGGCTATCGGATGGTCCTACCATGCTCCATATGCCGGACATGATGGTATTCAGCTTGCGATCGGGCAGGTATTCGACCGATCTGCCGATCACCTGTTTCCCTATTACCGTGATATGTTAACCTGCATATCAGCCGGTCTCACTTCCGAGGAAATTCTTTGTAATGGTATTTCCAAAGACACCGACGTTGCCGGTGGCGGACGTCACATGTCCAATCATTTTGCAAAACCCGCATGGAACATACACAACGTTTCTTCGTGTACCGGCAATCACACCCTTCATGCAACAGGAGTAGCAAGAGGTATAAAAAAATACGGACAAAAAGGTGTCGCCATTTCCTCTCAGGGTGAATCATCGGTATCGGAAGGCTACGTATACGAGGCCATCAATGGTGCATCGAACGAACAGTTGCCCGTAATTTTTGTATTCCAGGATAACGGGTATGGCATCTCTGTGCCCAAGGCTGATCAAACGGCCAACCGGAAGGTTGCCAATAATTTTACAGGTTTAAAGAACCTCAGGATCATCCATTGCAACGGAAAGGATGTCTTTGATTCGATGAACGCCATGGCCGAAGCAAAGGACTGGGTTACGAGAAATCAGAAACCGGCTATCGTACAGGCAAATTGCGTGCGTATTCATTCTCATTCCAATTCTGACAGGCACGAATTATATCGCAACGATTATGAATTAAACTATGTGAGCGAATATGATCCGTTGGGAAAATACAGGCGTCTGTTGATACGATACAATCGTTTTACCGAAGCCGAACTTGTCGAAATTGAAGAAAAGGTCAAGCAGGAAGTTAAGGAATCACATAAGAAAGCTTTGGCAGCTCCTGATCCGGATCCCGGTTCTGTTTATGATTACGTGGTTCCGGTATCGTACGTGTGTAAAAAATATCCTGAAGGGATCCATTCCTATGACGGTACAAAAAAGAAACTCATTGAAGCATTAAATGAAACCCTGAAAGCGGAATTCAGACACAATCCCGACACCTATATCTGGGGCCAGGATATTGCGCATAAGGAAAAAGGAGGTATCTTCAACGTTACCAAAGGTATGCAGCAGGAATTCGGGAAAGAGCGAGTATTCAATGCTCCGATTGCAGAAGATTTTATTGTTGGCACGGCCAACGGAATGTCACGGCTAAACAAAAAGATACGGCTTGTGATTGAGGGTGCTGAATTTGCTGATTATTTCTGGCCTGCCATGGAGCAACTCGTGGAGGCAACGCATGAATACTGGAGGACAAAAGGACAATTTGCTCCCAATGTCACTATCCGGCTTGCTTCGGGAGGATATATAGGAGGCGGACTGTATCATTCCCAAACCATTGAAGCGGTGTTTACCACCTTCCCTGGTGTTCGCGTTGTCTATCCGTCATATGCCGACGATGCAGCCGGATTGTTGCGAACCAGCATTCGTTCCGAAGGTCTGACCCTATTCCTCGAACCTAAGGCTTTGTATAATGCTCCGGCAGCTGCGGCTCCCATACCCGAGGACTTCGAGGTTCCGTTTGGGAAAGCCCGTATTCGCAGGCAAGGCAGTGACTTATCTGTGTTTACATACGGCAATACCACACATATGTGCCTTGAAGCAGCAGAAATACTGGCAAAACAGCAAGGAGCCGACATAGAAGTAATTGACCTCCGATCCCTGTCACCCCTTGATAAAGAGGCAATCCTTGAATCCGTGAAAAAGACAGGTAAAGCGATTGTAGTGCATGAGGATAAGGTATTTGGAGGTTTCGGAGGTGAGGTTACCGCAACCATTATGGAAGAAGCCTTCGAGTATCTGGACGGCCCCGTAAAACGACTCGGATCCACCAATACTCCTGTAGGTTTTAACCGCATACTCGAAAAGGCTATTCTGCCCAATACGGAAAAAATCCTTGCAGCTATGAAAGAACTGCTTGAATATTAAATGTTAATATCCCATCCATGAGTAAGATTGCTGTTTGCTATAGTTTTAATACCAACAAGACCTCACTGGCAGCTAAAAAGATCACCGAAGCAATGGGGAAGGAAAATGTAACCATGGTGAATGCTGAAACCATTACTCCTGAACAGTTTTTATCATACGATAAATCCATTTTAGGCGTTCCCACCTGGTTTGACGGAGAATTGCCGAATTACTGGGACGAATTCATCCCTGCACTTGAAGACCTGGATTTAAAAGGGAAAAAATGCGCATTATTCGGTAATGGTGATCAAAAAGGATATCCCGAGAATTTTGTGGATGGAATTGGCATAATGGCCCAGATTTTAGAACGTTGCGGAGCAACTATAATCGGGTATACGACTACTGAGGGATATACCTTTGAGAATTCAAAAGCCATGCGCGGAAACAGGTTTACTGGTCTGGCACTCGATTTTGAAAACCAGGGAAAACTGATTAACCAGAAAATAAAGGATTGGGTAATTCAATTGAAAAAAGAGTTTTGATGGTTGGGGAAAGGGGTATTCGGTACTCGGTATGTCGTAAGAAACAGAAATACCGGAACCGGGAACAAAGAATGACAACCGACATCGGATAATCCTCTAAATAGTAATGACATACGCAGCATACACAACATTTTCAGCAAATCTTATGAGAAAAATTATTTTTTCGATCATGATACTGATCAGTGGAATACTTTATGCACAGGAGAAGATATATGTATATGATCCCCTGGCAGATGCCCGGTTCGATCTTCAGCAGGCCATTCAAAAAGCCACACAGGAGAATAAACATGTACTGGTACAGGTAGGTGGTAATTGGTGCCCATGGTGTGTTCGTCTTCATGGTTTTTTTCAGTCTGAATCAGTCATTGATTCCATCCTTAAAACTGACTACATCCTGGTAAGGATAAACTACAGCAAAGAGAACAAGAATCCCGGTGTTATGAAAAAACTGAATTATCCGCAACGTTTTGGTTTTCCGGTGCTGATAGTTCTGGATGCGCAAGGAAACCGGCTTCATACACAGGACACCGGATATCTTGAGCTCGATAAGGGGTATGACACGGAAAAGGTAAAACGCTTTCTGCTCGGATGGAACCGTTCTGCTGTTGATCCTGCCAGCTATAGCAAGTGAGATTTACATCTTTATAACTATAGCCGCTTCTCAATTTTTTCAAAGGTCATCAGTTCCTGCGGATAAGGTTCAAAAACAGCCTGTATCTCAGAAGTGTTAAGATCAGCCGAAAGCCATTTTTGCTCATCAGCAGGTGAAATAATCACCGGCATACGCTTCTTCAGGTTGTGAATCACTTCCATCCTGGGATTCGCGCGGGTAGTAATAACCGTAAAAGTATTGACTATTTTGCCTGTAGCAGGATCTTTCCAGTTATCATACAATCCGGCCAGCGCAAAAGCCTGCTGATCTTTCAGACCCATGATATAAGGAATTTTCTCTTTACCAATGGTTTGCCACTCATAGAATCCGGTGGTCAATACAAGGCAATGTTTTTTACCAAATGAGCCCCGGTATGAAGGTTTTTCAGCCAGGGTTTCAGATTTCGCGTTAAAGGTTCTCCTTCTGAGAGCGTCAGCAGTATCGGCATCTTTAACCCAGAAAGGTATAAGCCCCCAGTTATACAGGCTGATCTGATCAGGATTTTGGTTGCTTATAACGGGTACGGCAGGCAAAACAAAAGCATTGATCTTATCTCCAGGTGAATACAATTCGGGTTGACTAAAGATTGCCCGGAAACGTTTTTCAATCTGTTCGCGGGTAAGGTCAATTTTTATTGTATAGCACAAACCTGTATATTTTAGCGATCCTGAAAAAACAGTCCTATACTGAATACCAACTGATTCAACCGTGCATTAAAATTATCATTTGTATTGGTTATATCATCATCCAGTCTGCTTAACATCCTCTCGTATTTTAAATCAAGTGTAAGCCTTGAGACATCTACTCCTACTCCTGCCTGAAAGCCAAATGTGGTCGAATTCAACCGCAAATCACTATTGGTAATGTCTTTAAAAAATGACTTGTCTTTAATCAAAACGGATGCCATAGGTCCGGCCTGAAACTTAAACGCTCCTATCTTAAAGCCCACCATAACGGGTAAATCTATCTTTTTCAGTTCCAGTTCGGTTAAGCCTTCCTCACTGGGATCGATGTTGATATCACACCGGACACTGCTGTATAACAGTTCAGGCTGGATGAATACCCTGCTGGTTTTATACTCCGCGACAATGCCCACGTGAAATCCTAAATTTGATTTATTGCTGAAGTCGACATCTTTTGTTCCAATTTCAACTTTATCGGCTGTAACCCACGTAGAATATATCCCTCCCCTTATACCCAGATGCATCTGTGAGATGGCAGTGGTTGAGAATATAACCATTATCACTATTGACAGGGTTAGATGTTTCATAGCCGGATTCATAGTAAAAGGAATTTAAATGTTTTTCTTGCACGAATCTATAAAGAATTAATCATTTTGCAAACGCTGGTTCACATCATTTATTATGCCTTCTGTTTTAACCGATTAGAAGCTATCTGAAAATAAACCCTGACAGGTCTTACGACTCTGTCAGGTTTATTTATCTGTCTCATTAATTTAGTCTGTAAAATTCATGAATTTATTTTAATGAACAGATTACGATTAAGTTACACTAACTTTTCTTTGAAACCTAAGTGTAACTAAATCGGGCTAACCTGCTTTAGCACAGAATAATCTGTGTTTTTATGAATAGCGCAGGTTAGAACGAATTTAATACAGAAATTGATAAAGAATATCTGATAATTTTATTTCTTTGCAACCAGAAAGTAAAAATATTTCATTCTTTTTTATTATGATAGTTACCAATGACAAAGTTATTTCCATTATATATGAGCTAAGGATTGATAAGCCTGATGGAAAAATTATCGAGTCCCTGAAAAACGATTCTCCCTTAACATTTTTGTACGGGTCAGGCTCCTTGTTGCCCAAATTTGAAGATAACCTGGCCGGGCTCAGCATTGGGGACAGGTTTAATTTTACCCTTGTTTCAGAAGATGCATATGGAGATATGGATAAAAATGCTATTGTTAATGTACCGGTGAAAGCATTTGAAATTGAAGGCAAAGTTGACCCCAATCTTGTTAAGATAGGAAACACGATTCCCATGCAGGATGGACAGGGGAACAGGCTGAACGGTATCGTGAAGGAGATAACTGCAGATATTGTCACCATGGATTTCAATCATCCACTGGCAGGGAATGACCTTTATTTTTCCGGACAGATTCTGGCGATACGTGAAGCAACCGATGAAGAAAGAGCGCACGGTCATATCCACCGGACAAACAGCTGTGACGGATGTTCAGATTGCGGTGAACCAGGCGGAACTTGTTGCTGACCAGAACTGATTTTAGGATATCGTGAACTTATCAGCATCCAGCATAACGGGAAATTTTTGCCTGAAATCCTGCAACGGTGTATAATTGAGCTCAACATCAATAACTTTTTCTTCGCCGGCATTAAAATCGTTAAGTAAAATTCCTTTGGGATCAACTGCGCATGACTCACCAAGATAAACAATGCCATTGCCATCCTCGCCGATCCTGTTAACGCCAATTACATACGCCTGATTTTCAATAGCCCTGGCCCGCAAAAGTGTATTCCAGGCATCACTCCGCTGAGCCGGCCAGTTGGCCACGTAAACAAGGACATCATAGTCTCCTTTGTTACGGCTCCATACCGGAAAACGAAGATCATAGCATATCTGCCAGCATATGCGCCATCCTTTTAAGACAGTGACAGTTCTTTGCAGTCCCTGTGAAAAGTATTCCTCCTCTCCCTCCATTCGAAACAAATGCCGTTTATTATAAAAGCTAATAACAGAATCTGGGGCCATACAGATCAAGCGGTTATAATATCGGCGGTTTTCCATAACGATAACACTTCCGGCGACAGAGCAGTTACGTGATTCAGCAATATTTTTCAGCCATTGTATTGCATCATCGTGCAAACTTTCTGATATTTCTTCCGGGTTGGTGACAAAACCGGTAGAAAACATCTCGGGCAATAGGATAAGATCAACCGGTTTCTCATATGCCCGAAGCAAAGATGAATAATGCCGCAGGTTTTCAGTTGTGTCTTTCCAAATAATATCAGGTTGAATAATCAGGATTCGTAATGTTTCTTCTGTCATCTGAAAGTTGCATTAATAATGCATCAATTATTTTTTTGTCAGAATTTGTTTGATCTTTTGTGAAAGATCATCCGGATCAAAAGGTTTGGTAATGTACTCATCAGCACCAATTTCAAACGCCTTATGAACAGTCTCAGAAATTCCAATCCGGCTGACTACGGCAATGGGCATTGTCTTATTTAATTCATTCCTCACAAATTCGATTATTTCAAGACCTCCTTTAAAGGGCATATGAATATCCACCAGAAGCAGATCATAATCCTCCTTCTTGAGCATCTCAATCGCCCTTTTTCCATTGAAAGCGGTATGGATTTCAAAATTATCGAGCATTAGCCTATGCTCTATAGCTTTTGAGGTTAAAGGATCATCCTCTGCAATAAGGACTTTCTTCATATTATTGATTTAACTTGAAATCGTGTTCAAATGCATCAACCAATTCTTTAACCTTTGCCTTCACCTGCGAGACCAATCCCTCCATTTCTTCGAGATCCGTTCCGGTTTTGGCATTCTCTTCAATTTTCAACAGATCTGATTCGAGATACTTAATACCCAGAAAAGAAACCCCGGGTATGAATTTGTGTGCTTCCCTGCCCAACGCTTCATACTTTTTTTCCGCAACAAGACGCTCCATTCTTTCTATAATCGGACCAGCAGTTCTCCGAAATGTATTCAACATATCAACAATGAAAGCTTCGTCATTGTTGGATAACCTCTTTAATAAACTTAAATCATACTTCTGCTCCATGATCCATCTCAATAAATACAACCACCCTACGGATCCAATAATGCTCAAAGTTACAATTTATTAAACTAAACCATCATAATTTATTTATCAAGTTAATGAATTCCTCGTTGGGTTTAAGCCCCAATTTATCAGCTGAATACTTCGGCTTAATGCGATCAACAAAATACATATCAACCTTTCCCAGGTTCTTTGCTTCCACTTTGCCACGGTACTGACAATCAAAAAAATCCTTAATATATTCGTATGTTGTGCCTGAAATATTAACCATGCCTACGTATCCGGACTGTTCCATCCGACTGGCAATATTAACCGTATCGCCCCAGATATCATAGGCGACTCGTTTTCTTCCTACTACACCGGCAACGACAGCCCCGGTATGAATACCCAGTCTGAGTTCCCATACAGAAAGATTATTCAACACTTTTGAATCGTTCAGGGTATTCATATATTGTTGAATTTCCAGTCCTGCAAGCAATGCGTCAATGGGATTACTTTTATTGCTCAATGGCAGACCTCCTGCACACATATATGCGTCACCGATGGTTTTTATCTTTTCAAGGTAATGAGTACCGATGATCTCATCAAATTTTGCAAAATAGGAATCAAGGATACTTACCAGGTCTTTTGGTTCCAAGGTCTTGCTTATTTTTGAAAAGCCTTTGAAATCAGCGAACAGAACAGTAACAAGCTTGTACTGACGTGTACCTGCACGTCCCTTGGATTTTAACTGACGCGCGATCTCAAAAGGGAGTATGTTTAAAAGGAGCTTTTCAGATTTTTCCTGTTCTTCTTCTATCTGTCTTTTCTGGCGGTTGATTTCCAGTGTCTGTTCACCAAGCAGCGTGTTAGCTTTTTCTAGATTCTGACTGATTTCTCGCATTTTGCGGTACTGCAAATTTAATTCCTCTTCTTTTTTCTTGAATATACTGATATCAATTTCTACGATCAGTAGTTTTTCAATGGTGTCATCAGCATTTACCTGAGGATTGATAAAAGTCTGTATCCATTTTTCCTCTCCCCTTCGTGGTTTTATTTTACTGATGAAATCTACCGGTACCTTATTCTTCAGACAGCGGTTAAAAATAGTAACAATATCAGCAGTACTGGTAAGGCTAAAAATGGTATTACCAAAAACCGACTTGAATTCATCAAGCTTGTATCCATGTATTTTTTCAAAACCCTCATTAGCCCATTCGAGTTCTCCATTTGTTCTGACAATTAAGAAAGCAAAAGATGAAGTCCCGGAAACCATGGCTATTTTTTCCAGTTCATGTTTCTCGCCTTCAACTTTATCGATCTTTTCCTGTACTTGTCTGAATGATTCAATAACTGTTATGGCTCTTTTTGCACGTGATTTCAATTCACCAATGGAAATTGGCTTTGTAATATAATCAAATGCACCTGCCTCAAAAGCAGCTTCAAGGTTTTCGGGTGTATTAAAAGCGGTGACAACGATAACAGGGATAGTTTTTGTAACTTCCTCAGCCTTCAATAGTTTTATTGTTTCAATGCCATCAAGTTCAGGCATTTTCATATCCATAAAAATAACATCCGGTAGTTCTTTCACAGCCATATCAAATCCAATCTTACCGTTCTCGGCCATCATGACCTTGTAATTCTCTTCAGCTGTGCGAAGAATACCATGTATCAATTCGCGATTGGCCTCATTGTCATCAACCACCAATACTTTATAACTCATATTGCGGGTTATAGAATCAGTTTATCAGCGTGTTATATTTTCAAAGCTAACAAATAATTTGTAATGATTATTACAAAATATGTAACGTAAATAATTTATTAAGGTTTTAGTATTTTACTGAAATGAGGGCATGTCTGCTTATCTTCCATAAAAAAAACCCGGCGAACCGGGTTTTTAGTCATTTTTGAGCTATTTGATACTTTTCAGGGTGTCATGAATGATCTCGACAGCCTCTAAAAGTTGATCTTCGGTAATCACCAGCGGAGGTGCAAACCGTATGATATGCTCATGTGTTGGTTTGGCCAGCAAACCATTCTTCTTCAAGGCAACGCAAACATCCCATGCTGTTTTTTTGTTTTTGGGACGGATAACCACAGCATTTAACAAACCTTTGCCCCGAACCAGTTCAACCATATCGTATTCCTTCTGAAGCTTTTTCATTTCATTTCTGAATATTTTTCCAAGTCTCTCCGCATTCTCGGCCAGTCGCTCGTCCTTCAATACCTTTAATGCAGCAATAGCAACCTTACAGGCAAGGGGATTGCCTCCGAAAGTTGAACCATGCTCTCCCGGCTTAATGCAAAGCATTATCTCATCGTCGGCCAACACGGCCGATACAGGTAACACACCACCGGACAACGCCTTTCCAAGAACAAGAATATCCGGTCGAACTCCCTCATGATCGCAGGCCAGCATTTTTCCGGTCCGGCCCAACCCGGTTTGCACTTCGTCGGCAATAAATAAAATATTATTTTTTTTGCAGAGGTCAAAAGCCGCACTGAGATAACCATCATCCGGAACATTCACTCCTGCCTCACCCTGTATGGGCTCAACGAGAAATCCGGCAACGTTGTGATTTTTTAAAGCGCTTTCCAGTTCCTTCAGATCATTATAAGGGATGATCTTGAATCCCGGGGTGTATGGACCAAAGCCTTTATACGATGCAGGATCGGTTGAGACGGAGATAATCGTGATGGTACGTCCGTGAAAATTTTCCCGACAAACAACTATAACAGCCTCATTTTCAGGAACTCCTTTTTTCTCATATGCCCATTTACGACACAATTTTATTGCTGTTTCAACACCCTCAGCACCACTATTCATTGGTAGTACCTTATCATATCCCAGCATTTCAGCCAAATATTTTTCAAATTTTCCCAGACTGTCGTTGTAAAATGCACGGGAAGTCAGGGTGAGCTTTTTGGCCTGTTTACGTAAAGCCTTAATTATCTTTGGATGGCAATGGCCTTGATTAACTGCTGAATAGGCGGAAAGAAAATCATAATACTTTTTCCCTTCCACGTCCCATAAAAAGACTCCCTTTCCTTTTTTTAAAACGGCCGGTAACGGATGGTAATTATGTGCACCATATTCATGTTCCAGCTGAACGAAATCCTGACTGCTCTTGGTCATGCGAATGAATTTTAATGGTTTATTAAAGAATTTTTATTGTATATATTTACAATTATATTGTATTAATATACATAAAACAATGATATAAAACAGGATTATAAAAAAAGCAAAGTTAGAATTTAAACGCAAATAGCACAAAAACGCAGATGATTAATTCCCAAGGTATATGCATCGCTTATTTCCTATCACTGTCCAAGTAATTTCTCAAATAATATAACAATCAGCATTCAGAAACGGGCAGATAATCGAATGTTAAAGAGTATACCGGTAAGATTATTGGGTATGGCAAAAGTATTGGGCAGGCCTTCCTGATTACTGACAGTTCGTATCCACTGATACGATGCCTGATTTTTAAAATTAAAGAGGTTAAAGATCTCCACATTAATCCATGCATCCTTTAATACTGTATAAATACGTGAACCAGGTCGTTTCTTCCTGCTGATTAGTGATTTGGACAAACCGATATCAATACGCTTATAAGATTTCATCAGGTAATTCTCACTGGGTCTTTCGTAATCAGGTGATCCAAACGGAAGTCTGCTGCCGTAAAAAAGGGTAAGATGTACTTTATAATCGGGATTGTTCGGAAAATAGTCCTGAAAAAAGAGACCAAAATTAACAAGCTGGTTGGTTGGTCTTGAATAGTAACCAGGATATATGACCGTACCGTCCGTCTTAACATAATAGTCGTTGTAGACATCTTCTTTGGTCTCCATAATCGATAAGGTAGCCCACGATTCAGCTTCTTTAACAAACTCACCGTTGATTTTAAATTCCACACCCACAGCATAGCCCCTTGCGTGATACTGCGGTAAATATTGTATGGATACATCTTCTGTTTTATACGGTATCAGATGGGCCAGGTACTTATAATAAACTTCCATTGTAAATTTGAAAGGCCTGTCCCATGCCCTGAACTGGTAGTCCGATCCCAGCAGATAATGGATTGATTCCTGTGCATGAAGGTTTTTATAGAGATTCCCTTCGGGATCAATAAGTTCTCTGTAAAAAGGCGGTTGATAATACAAGCCTGCTGCAGCATGGAAACTAATTTGTCTGTCCCAGAAAGGATTCAGTGTGATCAATATCCTTGGACTGGCAAGCAGTTGGCCGTTAGCATCCCAGTACTGAAGTCTCATACCAGCCGAAAGAAACCATTCACCAAAGGTTGCCTTACCGTTGAAAACGTTCTGAAGATAGGCTGAAAAACGATTTGATAAAAGCCTGTTCTTTCCGGAAGTAAAACGATACATTTGAATAATTTTGTCGGAATTGGGGATACTGTATCCCGCGGAATCAATCATCTCCCATTCCCGGATATCATCAAATATTCTTTCCCGCTGCCAGGCTATACCCCATTTCAGGTTATGATTTCCGTAGTAAAATGAGCCTTTATGGGATATATTATATACGTATGCATCAAGATTATTCCGGGCATGCTGAAGGTTCGTCCCTACACCTATGTTCAGAATGCTGTCGCCGGCAGTTTCCGATCCGATGGTATTGTCCAACTGATTGATCCAGTACTGTCCCATTATATCATAACACACCGACTCATTTGTATTAAAGGTAGAACCAATCAGTTTAAGATTAAGATTTTTCGAAGGTTGGTAATTAATAGTAGCCGCTCCCAGGTATGTGTTAAACAGATCTACTTCCTGTCCCTCATAGAAAATCTTTAGGGTGAGGACCTGCTGATAGGTGCCGAATGAAGTCTCTTTTTCAGTGGGTATGACAGTGAATTGATTGCGGGAAATATTTCCCAACAGACTAACCTCGATTTTTTTTGTCATGTAATAGGTTAAAAAAGTCTGAAAATCGAGATATTTCGGCTTGTAATCCCCCTTAGCTTCCAGTGAACTAAGCATGTATTGGTTGGTTTTATACCGTAAGCCTGATATATGGGTAAACCGTTGATTTTTTGATGCCCCTTCCAGATGTATGGAAGCACCTAACAAGCTGGCCATCACGCTACCACCATACCGGTCAGGCTTTTTATATTTGATATCCAGAACCGAGGACATTTTATCGCCGTATTGGGCTTCAAATCCACCAGCAGAAAACTGAATGGACGACACCAACGAGGAATTAATAAAACTCAATCCTTCCTGTTGTCCCGAACGAATTAACAGCGGACGGTATATTTCGATATCATTGACATAAATTAAATTTTCGTCATAATTTCCTCCTCTCACTGAGTATTGCGAGCTCATCTCATTGCGAATGGACGCTCCAAGGGTTATCAATACAGATTCAATGCCGCCGGAAGGCATCGGAATATTGTCGATGGATTTCAGGTTGATACGCTCCAGGGATCCTGCTTTCTCAAACTTGCTTTCAATAATGACTTCATCAAGCAATTCCCTGTCAGGTTCAAGCTGTTGATTTATTTCCACAACCTGTCCGGGTAAAAGAGTTAGTGTCTTTGTGATTTTTTTATAACCCAGAAAAGAGATCTCTATTATGATCTCCTTATGAGCCGGAACCTTGAGTTCAAAATTCCCGGACTGGTTGGATAATACACCTTTCCTGGCAGAAAGATTTACAATACTGGCACCTGCCACAGGAGCCTGGTTCTCATCGGTTATAAATCCCTTAATAAGACACTCTTCCTGTGCAATAACCGGATGTATGGCAACAGTCACCAGCAGCAATCCTATGCATACGAAGCATTTACCCATTCAGACAGACAAAGCAATAATATTAACAAAAAAAGTAATTATATATTGCTGTTTACCGGTTATTAATTGTATTTCTTGTTCTTCTTACTTTTAAAATCCCCTCTTTTCAATGCTTCAAAGAATTTAATCCATGCAAAGGGGTTTAAAATCTGGTAGCTCTGACCCATACCCTGACTATATGTCTCACGATACTGTTGTTCCATTATATTTTTAAAATTACTGCGCGCGTCAGGCTCATAATCCATAATGATTTGGGTTCTGAGCAACGCAATATTTCTCCGCGCCCTTTCCATATCATCGGTTGGTAATTTGAGGTTCACAAATGCCTCTTTAAATTCCTCATAGGATTTCCAAGGATAGATTTCAACAGCATCGATGACAATGGTATCAATTTCAAGCACGACATCAAGTTGAAGAAAGGGTTCCGGCATCGATCCGGGCATCCTGAGGTATTTACGTTTATAACCAACAGCTGAAAACAATACCGTATCACCTTCTTCAACAACCAGGGAATACCGGCCGTCTTTATTGGATATGGCTCCCCGGAAGCCATTCATGATGAGGATGTGAGAAAACGGTAAAGGTTCACGTATCTCATTAAGTATTCTTCCGTTGAGTTGAATAAGTTTTTTTTCCTGTGCAATACCGTCAAAGGTCAGGGCAAACAAGAAGGAGAAAAAGACAATACAATGCTTCATTAAAAACTCTTATAGGCTGTCTATCAAATTAATACATCAATCCTTCAACAAAGGATTCAAAAATAGTTAAAATATCAAACAGTACACCAAAGGAATCATCTTTTTCATTAATTTTAGCGGTCAGCAGAGAACAGCACCGCATTATTCCTTAAAATCTCATGGTAAATCAGAAAGTAATTACGCTTAATCCCTTCCGAAGAGGCTTTCATTTGATCACGCAAACGATTGAAAACAATCTGGATGAATTGCCCGAAACCGGTATTTTGAATATTCATCTGAAACACACATCAGCAGCCCTTGCCTTGAACGAAAATGCGGATCCCTCTGTCAGAAGGGATTTCAATAGTTTTATTGACAAATTGATTCCTGAAAATGACAGGACGTTTACACATACACTTGAAGGGGATGATGATATGCCCGCTCATTTAAAATCGGCTCTTTTTGGTCAATCTCTTACCATTCCAATAACGCATCATCACTTAAATCTGGGTACCTGGCAGGGAATTTACTTTTGTGAATTTCGAAATTTCGGAGGAAGTCGTGATCTTGTACTAACCATAATTGGATAATTTTTTCTAATTTAGAGTCAAAACCTATTGACATGTTCAGGGACAAGGATAAACAACAAATCATAAGCCGGGGAATCAATGTGAAAGAAGTCGAAAAACAGATTGATTATTTCAGGCATAAATTCCCGTTTATGAAACTGGTAAAATCTGCATCGGTCGGTCATGGCATAATACGCTTGAACAGCGAACAAATAAAGGATTTCACAGATGCTTATGCCTCTTCAACAAACCTGGATGTTATGCAATTTGTTCCGGCATCAGGAGCTGCCAGCCGGATGTTTAAAGCCCTTTTTGAATTTGATGAATCATTCAAGCAGGCAAATTTTGATAGCAAAACTTTATCCAAAGAAGCATACAAACACGTAAAAGAGTTTTTTGACCGGATTGATGAATTTGCATTTTATGAAGACCTGAGTCATGTCTTGAAAAAAACAGGTAAACCAATTTCCGAGCTTATCAGACGAAATGAATATCATTTAATTCTAGCAGCACTCCTGGATGAAAGTGGTTTAAACTATGGTAATCTGCCTAAGGGACTGTTAAAATTTCACCGGTACGATAACTACAGCAGAACCGCTGTAGAAGAACATCTGGCAGAAGGTGCCGGTTATGCCCGCAATCCATCCGGCATTATAAGAATACACCTGACGGTATCACCGGAACATCTGCAAGCTTTTGAAAGCTTAATGAAAAAAGTTATCAAGGTATATGAATCTGCTTACAAGGTTACCTATGATATCTCCTTCTCTGTCCAGAAGCCATCCACAGATACGATTGCTGTGGACATGAACAATGAACCGTTCCGTGAAAATGACGGATCCCTTTATTTCCGTCCGGGGGGTCATGGAGCACTGTTAGAGAATCTGAACGACCTTACGGGGGATATTTTGTTCATTAAAAACATTGATAATGTTGTTCCTGATTCCAGAAAGTCAGATACCATCTTGTATAAGAAAGCTCTTGCCGGAATGATGCTTACCCTTCGTGAGAAAATATTCACTTACTTAGAATTACTGGAATCTGAAAATAAAATCGATGAAAACCGAATACAGGAAATAGGCAGCTTTCTGGGTGAGGATCTTTGCACGGTTATTAATCACAGGCTTCTCAGCAATATAAAAACCGCCAGGCAAACACTCTTTGATAAACTTAACCGGCCAATACGGATATGCGGAATGGTTAAGAATGAAGGTGAACCAGGAGGCGGACCATTCTGGGCATTAAATTCCGATGGTTCAGTTTCGCTCCAGATTGTTGAAACATCACAAATTGATCATCACGATCCTGAACAGGAAGCTATACTTCTCAGTTCTTCACACTTCAATCCCGTTGACCTTATATGCTCTATAAAAGATTACAAAAGTAAAAAATTCAACCTTCTGAAATACCGTGACTTAAACACCGGGTTCATCAGCAAAAAGTACAGGAATGGTAAGCCATTGAAAGCATTAGAATTACCCGGATTATGGAATGGGTCCATGTCGGATTGGATCACCCTCTTCGTTGAGGTACCTGTTACGACTTTTAATCCGGTTAAAACTTTCAGTGATCTGTTGAGACCGGAACACTTGGGGAAATAATTGTTAATTGTTAATTGTTAATTGTTTAACCTTCCGGAAGGAAAGATGTGAATTATTAATAATAAATCACGGCTTTAGGCAAAAGAATGCAATAATTGTTATATGTTTTTTATAAATCGTAGTTTATTGCTCATAGTATATTATTCTCTATTTATTCTTACTTTGGTACTTTCTTCCTCTTTATGGAATCAATATGGTAATTGCGGTAAACACTCGTCTTCTGTTAAAGGATAAGCTGGAGGGAATTGGCCGGTTTGCTTGTGAAACACTTCGTATAATAACCCGGCAGCATTCCGAGCACCGTTTTGTTTTCATTTTCGACAGAAAATATGACCCCCATTTTATTTTTTCCCATAATATATTACCCGTTGTTACCTATCCTCAGGCTCGTCATCCTTTATTATGGTATGCTTTTTTCGAATGGGGAGTACCACCCGTATTGAAGAAGCATAAGGCCGATCTGTTCCTTTCTCCTGACGGATGGTTATCGCTTCGTTCAAGGACCCGGTCAATGGCTGTTATTCATGACCTTAATTTTTTTCATTTTCCGGAATTCATACCCCGGTATGTCATGCAGTATTATACTTTTTATTTTCCAAAATTCATACATAAAGCCGACAGAATAGCCACCGTTTCAGAATATACACGCAATGATATCACATCGCGATTCAACTACGATCCATCCAAAATAGATGTTGTTTATAACGGGGCCAACAGTATTTTTAAACCAGTTAGTGAAGAAGAGAAAAACGCAACACGCGAAAAATTCTCCAGGGGATGTCCGTATTTTGTTTTTACCGGACTTATACACCCGCGCAAAAATCTGACCAACCTTTTCCGGGCTTTTAAACAATTCAAGCAAAGCATTGAAAGTAATGTAAATTTGCTGATTGTAGGCAGCCGTAAATGGTGGACAGACGATATGCAAAAGGCCTATGAGAATTCTGCATTCCGGGATGAGATGATCTTTACCGGACGGGTGAATGATGAAGATCTGCATATGATAATGGCATCAGCACTGGCGCTGGTATATCCATCCTATTTTGAAGGATTTGGCATTCCCATATTGGAAGCCATGTATTGCGATACTCCCATCATTACTTCTGAAACCTCATCGATGCCTGAAGTCGGTGGAAATGCAGTTCTGTATGTTAATCCACAGTCGGTTGAATCAATTCAAAATGCAATGCTCAGTATTTATCGTGATGCAAAACTTCGTAATAAACTAATTGAGAAATCCAGAATTCAGCGTGAGAAATATACCTGGGAAAAAACGGCTGATAAACTTTGGACAGGTATTGAAAAATGTATGCAGTAAATTTAGTAGTTAGTAGCTAGTAGTTAGTAGCTAGTAGTTAGTAGGTTAAAACCACTTAAAACTTCGTAACTGTTGTACAGCAAGACGGTATAATTTTCAGTCTTTTAACAAGCTTTTTGCTCCCTTAGAGTATTCTGCTAAAGCCAGGGCATCTTCAAACAAAATCCGTGAACCTAAAACCAGATTCCGGCTTTCAGCCAGGACATCCATATACAACATGCTTATCCGTGTGCTCGTCTGTCCCGATTTAATCAGCTTCAATTGATCCTTCTTTAATTTAACCAGCAAATCAAGCAGTTGATGAGACAAAGACATGATCTTGACCTTATCAAATTCCTTCCCTGAGACGGCTTTAATAATATGATTAATAAATGAGATGAAAAGCACGGTAAATTCATTGATGTCATGGATCTGATGTGATTTAAGGGGAGCATGATTGTTGTCGACATGTTTAAAAACCGGCTGACTTATATAATTCAAGAATTCTGAAACATCCCTCAGCTGCTCAACAACCTGAATATAATGATGACCTCCTTCAATGGATTCCTCAACCTGGAGTTTTCGAATAACATAATATGTACTGGCCTGTAGTTCACGCATTTCTTCCGTTAGTTCTTTGCAATCCTGGCATGCCTTTTTCAATTTCCTACGTTTTTCTCCAATCCAGCCATCAATAATCTTTTCATATATATCGGCTACTTTAGCGCAAGCGTTAATAACCGTATTATTACATTGGAGCAATATACCCGATTTATCAATCTGGGTGGTGTCGGATATTATCTTTTCTGATTTCTTAAATTCTTCTGTTCTTTTGTTGTGTAATGCATTTGTACGATATGTCAGGAAAAGTGACAACGCTATCATTACGATCAGGGCAACGATCCCTCCATAATAAAGTAAAGCTGCAACCATAAAAGCACAGATAAAAGCAATCAGTGCTGTGAAGAACCAGCCACCGATAACGGTCATCATCCCGTTAACACGATAGACCGCTGTTTCACGGCTCCAGGCGCCATCAACAAGTGATGTTCCCATGGCTACCATAAAGGTAACATAGGTTGTTGATAAAGGCAATTTCAGGCTTGTGCCGAATGTAATTACAACACTTGCAACCACAAGGTTAACCGAAGCTCTGACAAGATCAAAGGATACCGATTTATCGGTTGTTGTATTCTTAAAGTATGCAGGATCCAGTCGCTTATTTATTAATTTCAGAACGCGAGCGGGAAGTATTTTCTCAAAAAAACTGCCAATGGACAGGGCAATTCTTACCAATGACCTGGCAAGTGCTGAAGATTCAAACCGTTCCACGGTTTCTTCCTGGTTACTCAGGCTCAGCGATGTTTTAATGACGCTTTTTGCTTTCTTTGAAACATACAGTGTGGTAACCATAATTATACCGGCAGCAAGCAGAAAAATTGTGGGTGTTCTCACCTGGCCTTGCAGTCCCGACATAAGGAATCCTGCAGGATCAGATCCTCCTGCTGCACTGAAAAGTCTATAGGATTCATATCCTGCCAGGGGTACACCAATAAAATTAACCAGGTCGTTACCGGCAAAAGCAAGTGCAAGAGCACCTGTCCCTATCAGAATGATGAATTTAAACACGTTAAGATTGAATAACCAGGTAAGTATTTGTAAGATAGTGCTTCCACCCAAAAATGTTATCAATATGACTGCTCCGGAATAATTCTGTATCCAGGCAATGTTTTCAGCAGAAAAAAAAGTCACCCCCTTTGCTCCTTCAATCAATGTGAAATAGACGATTGATGCCAAAGCCATGCCACCAAATACAGAGCCGAAGTACCGGATTGTTTTCCTGTAATCGAAGCTAAATACAAGTCTTACAACGAACTGAACTATCAGGGCAGCTGTAAATGCAACTATGACCGATAGTAATATCCCTGCAATGATCAACAGTGTCCTTCCGGAGTTAATATAATTACCGGCATTCTGCAATGTTTCTGCTGATCGTGAAATTTTAATGATGGTCAATCCAACCGAAGCTCCCAGCAAGGCAAAAACCAATGAAACGGTTGTCGATGTTGGAAGGCCAAAGGTATTGAAGAAATCCAGCAAAAGGATATTGGCAATCATCACGGCCATGAAAACAATCATGACCTCATAAAATGCAAACTGAGAAGGATTAAAGATTCCTTTACGGGCCACTTCCATCATACCCCCTGAAAAGGCTGTTCCGATCACGATACCAACAGATGCAACAGCAAGGGCAACTTTCAGGGTAACAGCCCTGGAACCAACCGCAGAAACCAGAAAATTAACCGCATCATTGGAAACACCTACAATCAGACCCGAAACAGCCAGTCCCGCTATTATCAGTACAAAAACGAGGTATATATCCACCGTTTATACAAATTTGAAGAAGCTATAAAGATAGAATGTATTTGGAAAAATACGAATCGTATGTTAATGTATTATTAAGAAAAAAGGAGCTACTGTATGCTTTCTCCCTTTTGTTGGCAGTATTCTTTGCAAAGCCTTATCACCAATAAAAATAGCGACCTTGTGAACATAAATCCGCATGATATAAAGCCATCAATCGTATCACTCTTCCTGTGGCAGTTGTCTTCTGATAATTGCCTCCTCCCGTTGTCTGTATACCAGCTGGTTATAATAGTCGTTCCCCCTCTTTTCCCGAAATTCAGTATAGGATTTGGCTGCCCATTCCTTAGCCTTGTCTATATCACCCAGTACTTCCCAGGCCACAGCGATATTAAAGGCAGCCCGTCCGGCAATTCTTCTTTTGGCGTTGAGGACTTTCGTCCATGAATCGATTGCACCCTTCCAGTCGGCAACCTCTGATTGCCGCACTCCCATCCTCAAATCCTTGTTTTTTCTTGGTTTGCTATAAAATTCTCGCACCACCGAATAATAACTGGGTGTTATTCTTTCACCGTATATCCTGCCGGCATAATAGCTGGTCTCGTTAACGGCATCAATCTTGTTAAGTACATGATTTACAGCATCCTGCACTGTAAATACACCGGCATTGAAATTCATCCGGTGGGATACCTGATATTCATCGATTATGTTTTTACTTACCGGGTCATACAGCCGGATTCCAAAATTGATGATGGCAATACCGTTTACATTAACTCCACCCGCCCCGGTCATTGCGCCTTCAACAGCCTGCCTGACAACCTGCATCGGATTGGTTACCAGAAAGTCCGAATCAAATATTTCAATGGCTAAAATAGCATCTGCATTGAATTTCTGGCATAACCGTGAAACTTCATCCCAGTTAAACGGTGCAGGAAAAACCGATTTGTTGCCTCCTCCCTGATAACGGTCGGGTGCTTTCTCAAACTGATAAAGATTAAACGCCGAACAGGCATCCATCAGTCCATCGCTAACTCTACGGACAGCCTGTTCATCCTGCCGAAAAATTTCCCCGGTAATGGCTTCCTCCACCTTGTTCTTTGCCGGATCAACCGGCATAGAACGGTCGATAATCACTACCTTATGAATATATTCGGGATAGACATACATAGCAGGTTTCAATAAATTAATTCTCACCCATGCCATACTGCTTAGCAGAACGACGCTAAGTACAGAAATAAAAAACAATGCTATTCTATTCATATTTACTGAACTTTTGTTTTCCATATCGTCACCCGAAATTAAGCCAAAGATTGAGAATTCTCGCTATTTTTAGTAAATGTTCTTTCCTTTTCAATGAGAAATCCCAGCTTGTATAAATCAAAAAGCAAAAGACAGGGATGATGACTCTTTATATTCAACAACAGCAGTTTTTTAAAGAGTGTATAGAAAAGTATATAAAAGATCGTGGTTCGTGTCTTTTTCAGCCAATAAAAATGCTTCAGCAGCTTAATGCCGGAAATCAATTCATCTCTGTATTCTTCATTCGTTTGCAACAACAATAAGAGGTTCTCAATACCTTCATTGGTTTTAACAAGGAACTCATCATGTGTTTCAAGACCAATATGAACAAGTGGATTATCAATATGTGTAACGGATATACCTTTGCGTCTCAGTTCGGTGCCAAAGAAAGTATCTTCATGGCCATATTGTGTAATGCTTTCATTAAAAGTAACCAAATCGAACAGACTTCTTGAGATAACAAAATTATTGGTCATAAACGAATTCCATGGTCTCCTGTTCCGGTAAGCGGCTGATTTCTGCTCCCGGCTCCTGCCGTACTTCCATCGAAGATACTGTTCAGGATTTTCAGGTATGATATCCCTGTAGGTTCGTCCGCCGCATATAACACCTTCATTATGGCACTGACCAAGATATGTTGCAATATAATCCGAACGCACTACCTGGGTATCACAATCAAGAAAGAGAAGCCAGGGAAAACCGGCCATTGTGGCCATTTTATTCCGTATCTTCGCCCTGCCAATATTTTCAGATAATTCTTCGTAACGTAAATTACGCCACTCCTTGATAATCCGGTTCTTTTCCTTAAACTGAATTTCCGATCCATCGTCCATGACAATAATCTCAAAGTTCACACCGCTTTGCATTGCCTGACGATGAATTCCCCTTACAAGTTCAACTACATTGAAATTATATACGGGAATTAGTATAGAAAGCATAACAATAAAGCATAAGGCAAGGCAATAATGGTTTGGCTGAAGATGCCTGGAATTCAGGAGGGGAGTTGACCCACCCCTAACCCCTCCAAGGAGGGGAATTATATGAACTTAACAATTTTAAACTGCATGAACAAAATGATCATTACAAATAATGAAGGATTGTTGATGCGTAATTGCCAGATCAATCATTCATCAAATCATTAAATCAACAAAAACTTACGGTTTATGATCGGTATCTTTCATGAACACCGTAAATATAAACAGTATTACAGCGCTTGCTGCAAAAATGACAATAAGCGAATAAATGATATTCAGCACAACGTTTTCCAGGTTCTTAATTATGTCCCAGATACCCAGGATGGATACAACGGTAAATATTAATACCAGTCCGATCAGAACATAAGAAACAATTTTCTTTGCGAGGCTCATAATAATAAATTTAGATTATTTTTTTGACATTTGATATAAAAGCTATCAGGTCATAGATAGAGTTAAAGTTATTTGTTTTCCCCCGGTAATTCAATGACCACACAGGTAATCCGTTCTTATATCCGGTCTCAATATGGCCTTCGTCCATGCTGTCGGTTTCTGATTTTATGCCGATTCTATCAAGCGCCCTGGATGTCCAAAAGTTCAGCGTTGAATCACCACTGACCCTGATGCCGCCAGTATGTTTCCTACTCAGACAAAATTCTGCTGTTTTCAGGTCAAAATCAAGATCCGAATTTTCAAACAATTTATGAAATCCTTTTGTAATAATCAAATCTTCGGGAGCTCCCTCAATGATTTTTCCGGATGCCATGAGCCATATTTTATCCGATTCATGCATGGCAATGTTCAGGTCATGCGTGGAATAAATCACTGTTTTGCCATTGCTATGTGCCAGTTCATTCAACAACCGTAATAACTCGTAACGGTTCGGCAGGTCAAGAAAAGCAGTAGGTTCATCGAGGACAATAACTTGTGTATCCTGAGCCAGTACGCGGGCAATCATTGTCTTCTGACGTTCACCGTCACTAAGTTCATGCAGGTATTTTTTTCGGAGATGATTGATCCCGGTAATCTCAATGGCATTATTAACCATTGACTTATCATGAACAGAAAAGGATCCGATCCAGTTTGTATATGGGAAACGACCAAGAGCAACCAGTTCGGAGACTGTAACGTGCTGCAGGGAGATATTTTCTGTTGATACATATCCTACCAATCTTGCATAATCCAATCTCGAAATAGCTTTTACATCCTTTCCCCGGATCAATATCTTACCATTCAGCGGAAGCTGCAATTTCATCAGGGTTTTTAACAGGGTACTCTTTCCGCATCCGTTACGGCCAATTAAGCCAATGATCTCTCCCAATCTCACGCGCATGGATAAATGATCAGCCAGGATGGTTGGCATATTGGCTTTTTTCGCATAGCCAACGGCTACATCTACCCATTCAAGTATTATATTCTCCTCGTCTTTCATCCACGAATCCATGATAAGGATTTCTTTACATATAATATCAAGCTTATCAATTTATGGCCGATATTTTTTGGTTCCTGAAAATGATCCATATTACAATGGGTATGCCAAGCAATGCGGTAACCGAATTAATTGGCAAGGTATATTCACTTCCCGGAAGCTGTGACAGAAAATCACTCAGCAGCATAACGGCTCCACCGGTTAGTACGACAGCAGGAATGAGTAACCGATGATCAGCTGACTTAAAAATCATCCGTGTCAGATGTGGAACTGCAATGCCAATAAAGCCGATCGGTCCGCAAAAAGCAGTAACGCTTCCCGCAAGAATACTTGTGGATAAAAAAATGATGGTTCGTGAAAGCAATATATTGAGGCCCATACTTCGTGCATATGCTTCTCCCAGGAGCATAACATTCAGCATCTTACCGGAAAGAAAGGCCATTGTCAGTCCTGCCATTACAGTAACCAATAACACCGTAAGCTGATCGTTTGTAACATTGCCAAGATTGCCCATGGACCATACTACGAAAGCCTTTAAATGGGACTGATGACTAAAATATTGCAGTATGCTCACAATGGCTGATGTTGCGCTGCCGAATAAGACACCCAATATTAAAATGGTCATGATATCCCTCACCCTCAATGAAACCGCCATGATGAGCAAAAGAACAACGGCTGCTCCTATCCAGGCTGCTATAATCTGGGCCCATGTGCTGAGCGGATTGACGTTCGCCTGTTCAAAAAGAGGAGAAAAGCCTATGATGACAAGAGCAACACCCAGGCTGGCGCCTGAACTGATGCCCAATACATAAGGACCTGCCAGGGGATTTCGGAACACGGTCTGCATCTGCAATCCGCTTACCGATAAGGCTGCACCCGCAAGGACAGCCGTTAATGCTTTCGGAAGCCTGAAGTCAATAATGATGGTTTTCCACGCCGGGTTTGCTGATTCACCTGCAAATATTACATCCACAATATCTTTAAACGGCACCTTTACCGGTCCGATCAAAATATCTGCAATGAAAAAGAACAGAACAAGACATACCAATACAAGTAACAATATGATTTTTAAGGATTTATCCATAAATATTTCTCGAATGTATTGGTATTATCCCACATTATTTAATACTCTCCTGTAACTCTTTTTGTAGTTTGTCGAGTTTTTTTTCAGCATCCGCAATACTTGCATTGATAAACTGTTTTGCAGATAACTCTTCAGGTTTGTAGTTGTAATGATTGAGACGAAATAACAATTCAGCTTCAATGCTGTTTATTTCCTGAATAACGTGAGCAATTTTTTCTGTTTTGGCTTCAGGATGAATAACCAAGAAAACAAGGCATTCATCTTTCAGGTCTTCTGTAAGGGATTTAAGATGTTTTTTCAGGTATCTGATACTGGCCATTGAATTTTTTTTATTCCAGTTTTTTGTAATATTTCATTTGATACGAAGGTAACAATTGCGGATGTAAAATCGATAGGACATCCATTAAAATAATATCCGGTTCAACGACCCCTTTCTCAAAGTACGCGTTACCACCAGAGGTATTGACCTGATTATTATTATTGTATATGGCATTGTTACGGAATGCTTTTACCCGGCTAAACCTTTCATCAATGTTAAGGATATCGGCTTTTGTTTCAGCTTCACCTGCGTTAAGCCAAAAGTCTGCCTGGCAGGCTTTCTCGAACACTTTTTCAAGGCTGACCGGCTGACTGTCTCTGTAAGGCAATCCTTTCCATAAATAATTCCCGCCTGCATCATGAAGAAGACGAGCGGTATAGCTTTTCCCTCCGGAAATATACCATGTCCCGCTCCAGGGAAGTCCCAGCAGAATGCTTGGTTTATCTTTTTGTAAAGAAGCAAGGTCAACAAACCGGTTATAGTTGGCTTCGACCGAATCAAACCGGGAATATGCTTCTTCAGCCAGGTCATAAAAAGACGCAATATATTTTACCCATTCCATTTTGGCAAGAGGTGTTTCTTCGAGATATTCGGCTATCACAACGGATTTAATTCCTATTTCATCAAGTTTTGCGATTGTGGATGAAACAGCACCCGTAATACCGTATAAAAAAACAACATCGGGTTGCAGTTCTATCAATCTTTCGTAATTGATTTTTTCATCATAACCTATATCTGATATTTCACCTCTTTTTATTTTGTCCACAAGGCAGGGACAAGTGACATATTGTTTGCCGGATATGCCAATGATGGATTGCTCCCGATCAAGAAAATCAATAAAACCAATGAAAGTAGTTGAGAAACAAACGACCTTTTGCACCGGCACTTTGAAATACCGGTTTGATGGTATACTTTTATCCGAAGGGATTTCAGCCTTACCCAGCCAATAATTGTACGTTATGTTTTCGGCTTGTTGCCATGGATTTTTTACCCTGAGCGTTATCAGTTCCTTATCCTCCATGATTTCAAAGCCCCGGGCATATTTTATTCCACTTTCCTTATCCGCAGTATATTCAGGAGATGAAGGACTTTTACGCGAACATCCTGACGAAAGTATTAAGGAGATGAGAAGGATAAAATTGATTTTCATTCATAGATGGTTTCTTTGTAATATTCACCTGGACGTCTTTTCACCTGCTGGTCAAAATACATCTGCGTTATCGTTCTGCCGTTCATGGTATATTCATGACCACCGTATGTTTTTATCAGAATATCCCTGAATTCTGTGGCCACATCATCCCGCACTATTACATACCGTCGCGTTTCCCGGTATTTCTCCTTATAGATTTCCACAGTAATTCCTTCGGGGTATTTCTTTTTCAGTTCATTCAGGTACAGATCACGCTCTGCATCATTCTTGAAATTGAGTTGAGCCAGCGGTGCTGCAGAACTGATTTTCTGTTTTGATGACTTCTCTACAGCAGTCTGTTGCGCATTTTTCAATTGTTGTTGAGCCAGCAATTTGTTAATTTCATCAATGCGTGCGATTCTTTGTTTTGGATAGGGATTATCCGGCATAACTGCCAGCGCTTTTTGATAGTTCTCCTTGGCAACAGCATAATTTGCGGCATCAAAAGCCTTATCAGCAATCGAAATCAAATCGCTGTACTGCTTTTGTTTTGCCTGTTCAGCCCGTTTTTGCTTTTCCTGTTCGGCAAGCAGGTTTTCAACTAACAGTATCTGATCTTTTGCGTAAGCATCCTCAGGTTCAATCTTTAAGGCCTGTTTATAAAAACTGATGGCTTCGTTATATTTCTTTTGACCGTATGCAGTATTCCCTGATGATATTGCAGCATTGTATGCATCCGTCTTTGCCCTGGCATCGAACTGCGCTTTTTGTTCCGCCTTAATAAGGTTCTCGATTTCCGTGATCCTGTTCTTCGGATAAGTCTCTTCAGGTTTAACCGAAAGCGCCTTGTTGTATTCACTCCTGGCATCGTTATAATTTTTCAGGGAGAAATACATATCACCATTTTTGACTGCTTCATTGTATATTTTATCCTTGGCCTGTTTATCAGCCAGGGCTTTTTGCTGGTCTGCAACGATTTTATCGATTTCAGCAATTTTTTGTTTTGGGTATGATTCATCAGGCAATATCCGTGATGCTTCTTCGAAGGTGGTCTTCGAATTGCTGTAATCGTTAGCCATGAAGAGTTTATCAGCCCTGTTGATGGCATCGTCATATTGTTTTTTCCGGGCCTGTTCGGCTGCCAGCCGTCCCTGTTCCTGTCTCAGCAGATGATCGATCTCGGCTATCCTGTTCCGGGCAAAGGCATCTTCGGATTTAAAAGCAAGGGCATTTTGATACTGTTCTTTGGCCTGACTGTATTGTTTTTGAGAAAAAGCATTGTTAGCCCTATTAATAGCACTACTATATCCGTCCTCAATAGCTTTTTGTTTTGCTGCGAGCTCAGCTTCCATGGCTTTTTGTTTTGCTGTCTGTTCAGCGGCCAGAGCATTTTCAATTCCCGTTATACGTTGTTGCGCATATATATCCCCGGGTTTTATGGAAAGAGCCTGTTGATATCCGGCAACAGCTCCCTTTAAATCCTTTGCCTGATATAGTTTATCAGCCGAAGCAATCGCCTCCTGATATTTTCTGTTTTGAAGTTCCATCGCTGCCCGATTCTTAATCTGTTCCTGCATCAATCGTTCGGCTTCATCTATTCTGGTTTTGGCAAAAGCATCGTCGGGCTTAATAGTAAGGGCAAGCTGGTATTGCTCCTTGGCCAATGCAAATTGCTCCTGTGTCATAGCAGCATCAGCCCGGTCAATGGCATTTTGATAATCATCTTCAACGGATTTCTGCCGCGATGCCTGCTCACTCGCTATTATTTTATCAATACGGCCAATTTGCTGTTTGGCATAACCCTGGTCGGGTTTTATTTTTATAGCCTCGGCATATGCCGCCCTGGCAGCTTCATAATTTTTAGCCTTAAACTGGCTGTCACCCTCATCCAGATATGAATCAAGGTTTCTGGTTAGCTCTTCCCTGCGCACATCCAGTTTTTTTTGTTCCTGTTGTTGAATGGCTTTATCCACTTCATCAGTCCGGGTTCTCGGGTAAGACTCCGATGGCTTGATTGAAATTGCTTTTGCATACGCTTCTTTTGCAGCATCGTATTTCTTCTCCTTATACAAGGCATCAGCTTCGGCAACAGCAGTCAGGTAAGCATCATCAACCGATTTCTGCCGGGTAAGCAGGTTATCGATTTCCCTGATCTTATTTTGCGGAGCCGACTCAGACGGCTTAATTAGTAAAGCTTCCTGGTATAATTTCTTTGCTGTTTCATATTCCTTTTGAGCATAGGCCTCACCGGCCTTTGCAATAAGATCATTGAACCGGGCATCCGCAGCAACTGCAGCTTGCTTATCAGTCTGCTGCTTAGCCAGGATGGTTTGTATCTCATTGATTTTTTTTGCCGAATAGGTTTCCCGGGGATTCAATACGGAAGCAGTTTTATATTTTGCCAGGGCTTCGGAATATTGTTGCTGTGAAAACAAGGCATCAGCTTCCGAAATGGTTTTTGCATATAATGTTTCATCGCTTTTTTGTTTTTCAAGAATGGCATCAATTTCAGCAATTCTCTTTTTCGGACCTGCTTCGCCGGGCATTATATCTAACGCCTGCTGATAAGTGGAACGTGACTCCCCGTAAGCTTTCTGGCTGAATTGTTTATCGGCCTGACTGATCAATCGCTCATATTTATCCGACAGACAATTCTCCGATTTCATCAGGACATCTTCGAATTTTGGCCTCATCTGTTCAACATAATCCTTATCCGATTCAAAATCCCTTCGCTTTAGATTGAATTTAATGATATCAACAGGCTTCTGCAGGATAGAATAATCAACTCCTTCACAGGGACGCATCAACACCATTGCAAATTCCCTTACCCATACACCGGATTCTTCATCGGGCAGGTTTGTATTGAAGCTTATCTTTTTCGTGACCAGACCATCCTTCGTCACTTCAACCGTATACATTTTATTGCTTTCTAGCTTAAATGAAAAACTACCCTCTGTTCCTGTCGGCACTGAACTTACACGTGTATTGCCGTCATATAGGGTTGCAACGGCATTGACAAGGGGTTTCATGTCCAGTTCAACATACCCCCTAACTTCAAGGTATCTTTCCTTCTGCTGACCGGAAAGGCTTATACCATGACCCATGCACACCCATATCATTAGCAAAAATTTCAGCGCTTTAATCATACTTCAAAGTTTTAAATGGTTCACTATACATGGATAACGTTAAAAAGTTACTAAATAATCAACAATTTTAAAACTAAAACATCATTTATACAGCAGAACCTTCTGATTTACTATGTATTGCCCGGTAATCACCTGCAACAGGTAAATACCCTTAACAGGTATATCGAAGGCCACATACTGAGGATTAGATACATATGAAAAGGTCTTTATCATAACCTCATGTCCGGCAATATCAAAAAGCTTAACCGTAACTTTGCCCTCCGGAATCTTTTTAAAAGCAATCCAGGTCTCTCCGGCAGCCGGGTTCGGATATACCATCAGGTCATCTTCAATGTATGGAATTTCTGTTTCCGGCCTTTCCGGAATTGTATCGTACACGACCGGTTTAACATCAAGTGAAATGCAAATACCGTAAGCTGCAGTATCATCCATGGGCATCCATTTTTCATCCCGAACAACAAAAGCCGTATTTCTATTCCTGCAGTCTCTTTTTGTATGGTAAACAGCAAAAGTGTCCATTGGCATTTCATATGAGATATTGAATCCGATCAGGAAAGTATCTTTAACAGCCACCGCTGAATCGAATTCAATGAACACATCCGTACCGCCAACAAAGTCAACGACCGGAATTATTTCCTGAATAACAGGAACCTCAGGATTACTCATCTGATTCCAAAGACAGATCTTTAGCGATGCAGTGTCTGAATTTGCATACGATTTTGCAATGCCTATATTCACACCCAGCAAATATTTTGTGCCTTGTATTTCAAAACGTTCAGCAAATGTTTCAATGAGGCTGGAGTTGTGACCTGAAATATACCCCCATGCAAGTCCCGTGTCGGAAAGGTACAATGATTCTTTTGCCTGAATATTCGAAAGAGTGTCACCAGTGATCCAGAAGGCTTCATAAAGATCAAGTCCATTCATGGTCTTAACGGAATTCTTCAGCGGATCAAGCCAGTAACTCAGTTGTCTGACTGAATCGGGATAGTCATTCCATGCATGCGATATTTTTTGAAAAAAGTCATTAACGGAATTTCCGCAGTAGGCATCGCCACCCGACAGATTACCGATCACCTTGCCTATACTATTAAATAAGGCAGCACCCGAAGATCCTTTTTCAGTCGTTCCAATTTCCCAGTCGCCAACCTGCCAATGTGTATTGGCATCGTATCCTTCTCCAAAGTTCCCTGTGAACGGTTGGTCATTATCCAGAGCAATCTTTTTAACATCCCCCTGGGGATGATGAATACAAAAACATCCTTCGGTGACATCACCCGTAGCATCCCATCCGGCAAAATAAGGGTGGTAATAGAATGGAATATCTTCAGAAAGCTCAATCAATGAAAAATCCAAATCACTGCTTGTGGCTTTCAGTGTACCTCCGGAGATCGATTTATGATTGCGTCCATCCGGACCATTGCAATACGGACTCTCGTAATCAAAGAAAAAAACCGCTGTGTTGGCCCAGTACTCAGTATTAATGCAATGTCCTGCCGTTAAAAGATAAGCCCTGGCATTATTCCGGGTATTGGTAAGAAGGGTACCCGTACATCTTTCTTTTCCCATATATACGATCCTTACCACGGAATTTTTTACCAGTGAAAAGAGAGGACTTTCATAGCAGCAAACGTCCGGGTTACAGTCTCCCGATAGTCCAAACCATCCATCCTTCATCCTTTGCTCCGCTGTGTTTCCTTTATAATCGTGGCCGATAATGCCGATACATAATTTACCGGGATTCACAGCAAAAGGAGGCACCTGCATTTCGACGAAGACCATGTCGCCCGGTATCGGCTCCACGGCAAGCATTTCGTATGACTTGTTGTTGAGATGTGTATAAGCTCCCAGGGTATATTTTTGTGCAGCATCAAAAAGGAAGATCCTGACACCTCTTTCAAGTTTGTATTCTGTAAAAATCAGGTTCAGCGAAGTAGCTCCCTTTGAATGAATACCCAGCCTCCATACCTTCCAGCCGTTTTCCAGTGTATCCCATACTCCTGCATTCAGGGGATGGTACCGGACTTTGATCGCATAAGCAAACTCTTCATTTTTATGTCTTGACGGGATCTTTTCCCCGCCAGCTTTTGCAGCATCACTTTCAGCGTAAACGGAAAGATCAGCAACAGGGATGGATTTAGAACCGTCATACTGTAATGGCAAAACGTGGCCGGAATGCTGAATCTGGGCTTCCAGTGCCCGGTATGATAAGGTGCACAAAAACAGTAGTATGAATGAAATAATCTGTTTCACAGGTAATCTTTTAACTCATTTTACTCAACGGTGAAATTACCTATTTTGGGCTATTCTGACAATAATTATTTTTTCACAATGCCCTTTAAAATCTCACAATGTCCGGACAACAATATTTTCAGGTAATAATTCCCGGAAGGACACGAACCTGCATCCCATATCAATGAGTAATTCCCTGAGGTCATGTTCTGATCGATTAGTTCTGTTACCCTCTGCCCCGTCACATTATATAACTGAATCTGCACCCGTCCAGGTTCTGCAAGTGTACAGGCTAACTGTATACAATGCTTCATGGTACCCATTTATCTGTAATGAACGCAGAGATAGTGGAAATGTGGAAGAATGGTTTACAGTTAACAGTTAACGGTTAAAAATGAAAAGTGAAACGTTGGATAGGTTATCCGATTTACAGGTTGACTGATTTACAAGTGTTAACAGGTTACAACTACTAACTACTAACTACTAACGAATCATTTGTTTGATACCAACGTGATACAAGTCAAACCCCCCTTTTCCCCCAGGACGATTCGACGAAAAGACCATCAGGCTGTTGCCAAAATCATTATGATATATGGTAACCGGCCGGTATTCATCATACGCGGTATTGATCTTTTCACCGAAGTTAACGGGTTCCGACCAAGTGCCATCGTTGAACAATGAATAATACAGGTCAAATCCGCCGAATCCGCCTGAACGGTTGGAGGCAAACACCAGCAATTTGCCGTTAACATGCGGACATTTGTCATCGCTGTCTGAATTCACCGAAAGAAAGTTAATTGCCGGTGAACCTGGTTCCATTCTGGATCCGGAGTTTAAAAAACTTTTTATGTCAATGCTATCCGGCAGATTCAATTCAAAAATATCGTAGTTCCCGTTTCTGTCGGAACAGAACAGCATCTTCTCAATTTTGTCCGGATCCAACCCCCATTCATCAAAGTTGTAAAAATCCGGGCCATAAAATGTAGGGTACAAGTCATTAGCCTGTGTGTTAACAAAATTTACTGATGCAGGAGGGCTCATTACGGTGGTTTCTGATCCTGATGAGTTTGTCTTTTCGCAACAAACGAATTTAATATCAAAATCACCATTGCAATCATTTGCATACAGGAGTATATCCGTCCAGACAGTTGTGGTATAGCTGATATCGTCCCTGTAGCCCAGTGTATAAGGACCCAGCTCGTTACAGGATGTATTAACCGAATCAAAAAGCGGTACCAGGTAATCAAACCACTCCTCGTCAAGATCACTGCCGATGTCAAGCGCACCTTCTGTCTTGCTCCAGTTAATGTACATTTTTTCGCCGACGATATCAAAATCACCGCCCATACTGTTCCGGTTGGAAGAAAAATGAAACAGGGACCGGTAATGAATATTAGGATCATCCATATTATAATCATCATATATGGTGTTTAGATCACCAAAATTGACGACATCATGCTGAAAATATCCGGTATCGTATCTCCGGCTCCCCGGGCACGAAGCCAATATAATCATAACAGGCAGAAACAGGATAGTCTTTTTCATATACTGTTTTTCTTTAAGATAGAAAATACGGGAAATTGGTTGCGCGGGCTTAATAAAAACTATCAGCGGTAAAGGAAGATCCGTGATGTTTATTTTTATTTTCAGGGATGTAACGGATCGTTGAATCCGTTTTAGAATATTGATGAAAGCCCTTTCCTGGTCAACGATCCCGGAATGTTAAAAATGCTTTCTTTCCTTTCACCACAAATAATGCACCTGATCCTTTATCATGGATGCATATATATTCTCGATTTTGTCCATAACATCCTTTTCGAGCGGTGGCATATCACCTGCCCTGACGTTGATCATTACCTGGCCGACCCGCGAGGCACCGGGGATGATACAGCTGACTTCTTTAAACATCAATATCCATCGCAGTGCCAGCATAACAGGATCAATTTCAGGGATTTCTTTTTTCAGTTTTTCAACCGCTTCAAGTCCTGTTTGATAATCAATGCCAGCAAAGGTCTCACCTTTATCAAATGCTGCCCCGTTGCGGTTAAAATAACGATGGTCACCTGTTGAAAACGTTGTTTGTGCATCATACTTACCACTGAGCAACCCGCTTGCCAGGGGCACCCTGACAATAATGCCAATGTTCTTTCTGGCAGCTTGTTCAAAAAAAAGTTCCTTCGGTCTTTGCCGGAACAGGTTGAAAATGATTTGTACCGTATCCACGTTAGGATATTCAATGGCTTTAAGCGCTTCTTCCACTTTCTCAACACTTACGCCAAGTTTCCGTATCTTGCCCTCAGCGATAAGTTTATTAAATTCATCAAATATTTCAGGTCTGTAATATACTTCGGGGGGAGGACAGTGAAGTTGTATAAGATCGATGGTGTCTATACCGATATTTATCAGACTTTCTTCAACGAATTTGCGCAACACATCGGGTGTATAAGCCTCATTGTTATGGGGTTGCAATCGCCGGCCGCATTTGGTGGTCACATAAACACGTTCCTTTCGTGAACGCACCAGTCTTCCAACTGCCTTTTCACTTTCACCGTCACCGTATACATCCGCCGTGTCGATAAAATTAATGCCCTGATCAACTGCTGCATTCAGAATCTCATCCGCATTTTGATGGCTGAAGGGCTCACCCCATTTTCCACCTACCTGCCAGGTACCCAGACTGATTTCTGAGATTTTAAATCCTGTTTTGCCCAATATTCTGTATTGCATATACTGGTTTTTTATTTAAAATCCAAAACAAAAGAATACTTTTGATTTATGACAAATATAGGCATATCGGGAAAAAGAATACTATGTCCGACAATCTAATCAATGCTGAAATGAAATACAGGAAGAAAATAGCAATACTGATCATATCCCTTATCGTGATGACCTTTCAGTCTTTTGCAGCGGATCCTTATATAATGGTCGTTGCACAGGACGGAAGCGGAGATTTCACCAGCATTCAGGCTGCCATTGATGCATGCAAATCCTTCCCGGACAAAAGAATTACTATTTTCATAAAAAACGGGACATACCATGAGAAGGTCAGGGTTCCCGCATGGAATAACAAGCTATCTCTTATCGGTGAAAGTGCCGAGTACACCATCATAACATACGGTGATTACTTTCATAAGATCAACCGGGGACGTAACAGCACTTTTTTCACCTATACCCTGCTTGTTGAAGGCAATGATTTCTATGCCGAGAATCTGTGCATCGAAAACACAGCCGGTCCTGTTGGTCAGGCTGTTGCCCTGCATGTTGAAGGAGACCGTTGTGTTTTCCGGAACTGTCGCCTGCTGGGACACCAGGATACTTTGTATGCAGCCGGTGAGCATACCCGTCAATATTACGATTCCTGTTATATCGAGGGAACAACGGATTTCATTTTCGGTGCGGCCACAGCCTTCTTTAATCATTGTATAATCCACAGCAAGAGCAATTCATTTATCACTGCAGCCAGCACTCCGGAAGGGAAATCCTATGGATTTGTATTCTTCAGTTCCAGGCTTACTGCCAGTCCGGGAATCAACAGTGTATACCTGGGCCGTCCATGGAGGGATTATGCAAGGGTTACCTTTCTCCGTTGTGAAATGGGTGGTCATATCCTCCCCTGCGGATGGGACAACTGGTCGACTCCCTCCCGTGAAAAAACCTCCTATTTTGCTGAATACAGAAATACAGGGGCCGGGGCAGGAATATCGGATCGGGTTAAGTGGTGTCATCAGCTCACCAAAAAGGAAGCCTCCAGGTATACTCCACAGCATATTTTTAAATCGTGCGTGCCAAAAGAGCCTTCTGTTCAGGAATGGACGGGGAAGAAGGGAAGATGATGGTTAATTGTTAATTGTTAATTGTTAATGCATGACGATCTTATTCATTCATCCATATCAATTCTCCCGAGGAAGTTTTTTCCAACAAGACAATATTCTCCGGTTCACCATACAGGTAAATGTTACCTCGGCCGCCAATAGCATAGTATAACATATTATTAATCCGGACCGTACAGTCTCCTTTTGAATCATTCTCAATCCAGGCAGTGTCAGCTGATACATTGGCGGCATCAACAGACATAACGCCAAAATTCCATATGCGCAGATTCCAAGCATTGCCTTCGAGCGTCAGTTTTCCGCACGGAGCACTATTCCAGAAATAAAATATCGGGCAGTTCAATTCAAGATGAGCTTCCAGGTATTTATATCCTTTGATAAGCCCAAATTCATAGGCAATAATAGGATTTACCGTTTCAATGCAACAGGACTCATTTGCCTGTATTTTTTTCAGACGGTCGGCGCTAATGCATAATTCCACTTTATTATCTTCGGGCGAAAACATCATCATTCCGGTTGTATTAGACAGGCTCAGAACCCTGTTTTCAATTGTAAATTCAACTCCTTCTGTTATTTCCCTGTTGCCTGTTATGCCGATAGAAAAAACTGAATCCTGCTTAAGAAATATATGAAAGACACCGTTAACCTGTATTTCTTCAAATGGTGACAATTCATGGAACAGGGTTGTTTGTTCGTGATCGTCATTTCCGCATGAAAAAATCAGCAATGTGAGTACTGCATAAATATATTCCTTAAAAAATGCCTTCATGCTCCCGTATTTTTAGAAAAAACTGTATCCCAATCCCAGCTCAGGATAATCAAGAATATGCAGATGTGACTTCATGGAAATCTGTACCAGCACACGATCCTTTATCCTGTATCGTACAATGCCCCTGTTGTACATAATATTATGATCGATCCTGTCTGTGAGTAACAGGTAGATACCCTCCTGAATGATCAGGCTTATCCTGTTATATCGGATTTCCTGTGAAACATGAATTCCGGACCTGAAATCATATTGCTTTCTGTAATTTTCATAATGCAATGCCTGCATCGTTGCTTCTGTAGATGAATCATAAAATAGATCCGCACCGATACCCACATGGAAAACCCGACAGGGTTTCCATTTCAATTCGACCGTACCCGATGTGGTGAAATAATAGAAGGTCTGAAATGCCCTTGTGCGCTTTCCACCAACCGAATAAATAACCTCAAGATCGAAGTCCTTACGGTGCGGTTGAAGTTCATGTATCTGTGGTTGTTCACGCTGGTAAAGGAAATAGCCAAAACCCGCATAATAGGTCAGATAATTGATACCCAGATTTGGTTCCTGAAAATTGGCATTCGAGAAATGATCGAATGCAATACCTCCTTTCAGGTGACAGTTTTTGTAAAACTGATATTCGAGATCCAGCTTGAAATTAAAGTGTATGTTAAAGTATGAGCCAACAGCAATGTTCTGGTAATTACTTTCCATATCAAATTTCCGTGTCACATAACTAATTCCCAATCCAATTTGATTATCGAAAGCAAGCCGGTTTCTGGAATAAATGTGATATTTAAAAAAAGGATACAGTGCTATCTCATGTCCGAATACCCTGTCATTTCCCAGGGTAGAATAAAACAGGGAAAGTCCATACTCCGGATATTTATAGATTTGTTCCCAGTCATTCCTGCCTTTTGTCTTTCTGGAAAAATTAAGATCAAACGACTGAACCTGTTCCTCAACCATGTAAAGAAAATACTTGTATTCGGGCAAAACATAACCCCGGTGATAGGCTGCCGTTATCTTCAGATCATCCAGAAAACCAGTTTGTGCCGGGATAACCGATGATGTGAAAAGAAGACAGGAAAAGGATATAAGCAGTCTTTTCTCAGGCTTCAGATAAGTTTTATAATCCATTGTTTCCGATAATGCTGCAATTTAACAAAAATATATTTTTGCGCATTTTACTTCTTAAATTTTAAATCGTTAATCTTGAGTCCACTACAAAAAATAATAAATATGTTTTTTACCACTAAAGCACCAAAGCACAAAAAAGACATTATGTTGCTTCATATACACTATTGCATTTATTTAGTGCTTTTGTGTTTTGGTGGTTGTATTCTTAACCGGCGCATGCGCCGGATTGGCGCATTCTTGACTTTCCGGAGTAGGCTCAATCTTCAATCGTAAATCTATTTTTTTTTTGTAAGAACTATAAGCAGCAACTTAAGATAATGAATGATCCTGTCTTTCTTACTCTAGGTTAAATACAGCACCGCTTGGACCAATTCCCACGGTATGGGTAACGATGTTGCCGGTGACGGTATTCACAATATACATGCTTCCGTTCCCTGTGAAACTGCTCTGAAACACAAACAGCTCATCCGAATCAGGATTTACATCCAGCCCATAAAAATTCCCTTCCAGAACAAGTTCACCTGGTGTTGAAGGACTTCCGACTTCTATCTTATATATACCGTCAGGTCGCAAAAAATACAGTATATCGCCTTCTGCGCTGATGGCAAGTTTTGGCAGCACGGCAGTATATTGTCCTGCTGTTCCTACCACTCCCTCCCAGATAATGGTATTGGTTGTTGTATTGATTTTCACCAGCCTGGCTGCGGTTTCGCTGATCAGGTTGTAGGGAGGATCCCAACTATAGGTTGCATAACCTTTGCAATATACCCAGAGGTTATTATCTTTATCCATCACCATATCGGAAGGCACATCTCCCACATCAATCGTTCCGGTAAGCTTATCCGTGCTGATATCAACAATGCTGACGATGGAATCGAGTCCCCATCCACCGCTGTTGGCAATGTATACTTTGTCATTCCATTTTATCATTGATTCGGGGCCCATTCCCAGTTCAACGGAATCCCTTACAGTAAATTTCTTCAGATCCACAATATAAACATAACCCTGCATTTTTCCATTTGTCAGATATCCTTTACCGGCATCAACGGCAAGAAAACATCGTGGATAAGATGCTATGATGGGTTCCGCAATGGTTCTAAACGTTTTCAGGTTAACGATTTCAACTTTTCCGGAGCCGTTAACGACGATATAGGCTGTTTCACCGGCAATACCTAAGCTTTGGACTACATCGCCCAGCGGCCTTCCGTTAGCGGTTTTAAACAGGTTATTCGTGACCATGCCGGAAACCGGATCGTAATGGCTCACCGATGCATTATTGGCATTAAAACTGCCTTCATTCAATATAAAAACTCCATACCGGTAATCACCGGATTCTTCACTGTTTTCATTTTCACACGAATTTAACAAAACAGCTGCAACAGTCAGTGTCATAAAGAAAAGGTTAAATTTCATAAATCAATTTGTTTAAGGTTAATAATTCGTCTGCAGTTTGTTCAATCCTACGGTTACGGTCAGATAATAGGCCCTGCCCGGCATCGGATATGCACGTATGATTTCATATTGCTTATTCAGCAGGTTTTCAACACGAAAACCTATTTTAACCGACAACGATCTGTATTTCCTTTCATAGCCTGTCATGGCATTAGCGATAACATATCCCGGAAGCTGCAACATTTTATCATTGCTGTCAACTGTTTCGCGTTTGCCGGATGCATTCAGGTTCAATCCGGCAGTCCAGCCTTTCCAACTCAGATACAGGTTGATCTTTGCCGTATGCAGGGGTATATACATCAATTGCCTGCCTTCGTATAACGGATTGTTATCGTATGTCCGGGCAATAACGGACCGGTTCAGGTAATAAAAGAAAGAGGATGTGAATACCAGGTTTTCTGTCTTATACTGATAGAACAGGTCTGTCTCAATTCCCATGGCATGCACGGTCTTATATTCAACCGGTGTCAGCGAATCGTGCATCACCCATTGGATCCAATTATCAATTGCCTGAAAAAATCCCGACACCGTATACTGAACCGATGATGCCTTGCTGTTGGCAAATAACCTGCCTTCAACACCGGCATCGGCACCCCATCCTTTTTCGGGCCGGAGGTTTGGATTGCCTCCCGGATTCCAGTATTTCTCGTTAAAAGAAGGTTTCCGGAATTTATTGGACAGGTTTGTTCTCAGGATCAGGCTTTCCGACATTTTATAACGCCATCCGAGCGAATATAGAAGACCTGGATCCGTGCCTTCATAATATTCCTTTCTAAGGCCAAGGTTGCCCACCCATTTTCCCAGGTTAAGCTTCAGAAAAGATGAAACGGAGAATTCATTTTCATGAATGCGTTGACTGTAATTATTGGATATTCCGGTAAGTGAGCTGAATGCTGCCTCGGCTCCAACGATCAACCTTCTGGAAAAATAATACCTGTATTCCAGGTCATTTAACAATTGCCTGGCACCAATCTTTGAATCAATGGAAAATTCATCATCGTCCCCGCTGATTTTATCGGTATACCGAAGATCATCAGTGAACCAGGCTGATTTTAGGACCAGCCTTGATTTTTCAAACATTTTCCGGTACGTAATATATATTCTTAACGTACTGTCTTTTTGAACGGCATTGCTTTCCTGGTAAGCTCCCATCAGAGCCGGAAGTTCAAAGATTTTTTGCTGGTACCAGCCACCGGCTTCAAGGGTATTTCCACGAGGTAGGTTAATAAAAATATTCTGAATCAGGCCCGATGAACGATAGGAATTATGTTTCCTGCATAAAACAGGATTGCCATATTTATAATGATCGGTATAATAAAAGTCATTTTCGGTTTCCTGACGAATATAAGATATATGGTACTGTATGTATCGGTTTCCAATACGTGCCATCACCCTGCTATTGATCGTACCAAAACTTCCTCCGTCAAAAGTACAGGCAATGCCTGCCCGGTTTTTCCAGTCGGGTTTATTAACCATATTCACAGTGCCTCCAAAGGTGCCGCTACCGAACAGCGCACCCGAAGCACCATTAATAATATCAACCTGCTGCATAAAACCTGACGGGATCAGCGATAAATCGGCCTGGCCTGTTGTCGGTGAGTTGATGGGAAAACCGTTCCAGTTCACCTGGGTGTGATTCGTACCGGTTCCGCGCAGTGAAACGGAGGCAAGCGAACCGGAAGATCCGTATAATCTTACCGTCACAGGTGACTGGCACGATAATACCGTGCCCAGGTTATCATGCGCATTATGCTGAAGTATAAGAGGATCAACATGAAAAGTCGGTTTATCTTCACAAAAAAACCTTGCATTGGTCTCCGTTACGATAATTTCAGGAATAACGTATTGTGATACAGATTCGTTTTTCTGAGCTGTAACAGTCATAGAGAGACAACAAGCCAGTAAGATACAATTGATTGATGATTTCAAAATGGAATTTTATTATGTTTAAACCCGAACAAACACTCATTATGGCAGGTCTTCTGGCTAACTTCTTTTCAGAACGCCTTCCCATCGTATCCACCGGAGCTTTAGCGAAGGTGGATCCTTCAGCTTTGTCTTCGTGGAAATTGACAGTGGCAGGGTTGTTCTGAAAAATATGAAGAACACAGCAGCGGGTACTGCCCGGGATTCTAACCCGGTTCCCTATTATCCGGCCTTCCGGAAAAAAGACCGGAACCATAATCGAAGCAAATATAGAAAAGAAATCATGAATCCTGCAATTAATATAAGGTATTATTTTATCAACCGGTTGTTAACTAAAATTGGTTGTGCCTTGTCCACAGAAATATAGAAACTGGCATAGAGTCCCGGAAAGAAAGCTGGGAAGGTTATTAGGGTTATAAAGGTTATGACGGTTGTGATTGCTATATAAGGTTTAGTTTAAGACAATCGGACTTCAAAGTCATGTGTCAGAAAATCCTTGGTAACGGTTCCCCCTCCCGAAGTCTGCCTGCCATCCCTTTAGATTTGTAATAATCTATTAACAAGATTAATTAACAAAAAATATGTATATAGTTGATTTTCATTTCTTGTTAGTTCTTTTCTGCCCAACAGGCAGGGAAGTCAGACGGCAGTGCGTTGGGATTACGAAGGTTTTGAAAGTTGCATTATTTGATTGGCAAAGTGAAACCTGCGTTTACCGAGAAATAACCATTCAAAGACCCAAATATATCTTGATTATAAATACAATTAAGATAAAGAAATTTGATAATAATGCCAATACCAACTGAGGCTTCTGCAGAAAATTCACTATGTTTATCATTACTGATGTGTGCATCATAAACTGTACCAGGTATTGAATAATGATAGTAAATATCTGTAATATTATCCAGTATTAATGCTAAACTCACTCCCGTTTGTGCATAAAGTCTTATAGGAGAATGTTTTGAGGGTGTAGTAAATCGAACTGCAGGGACAATCTCAATTTTACTAAAATCACCTGAAATTTTAGCATTACTATATTCATCATTTATCGCTTCTAAATGCTTTGCATCACCTTTCCAGTGATTATATGCAATTGTTCCTCCTAGAGATATTCTGCTTTTTATTGCTTTAAATAATTCAACATGCAATGAAAATCCATTATTTATATATTCATCATTAAGTGATTTGTTCCATCCTCCCCCTATACCAATAAAAATTCTCTTCCCTGCAAAGGTATTCGAATCACTGGACACCCCCTTTTCAGGTTGGTAATTAATCTTATATTCAGCAATGTTGTATGTCGATAAATATGTACTTATGGCATTCCCATTGTAAAGCATATCAAGCACTAGTTGTGTTGAATCCACTGATGTGATTTTGCAATGAAATTGGCTGCCTGTTTTGTCAATAATTAAATCACGAGTAAAAATTATGTTGGACAAAATCAGTAGTAAATATAATGTCAAACAGATTTTTTTCATATGTTCTAGCTTTGTTAGAAATAATATAAAAGCCTGAGTATTATTCCGCATAATTTAGTAAATATTTTCGAACCACAACAATACTACATTTCATTTACCTTTCGTAGAAAAGATTTCACTAATGTTCACAAAATAAAATGGTTATTGTCATAACGGCCAATTCTTTTATATTTTTACCGATTCATATTTTTAATCCAAGATTATGAAGAGAGCTAGGATCGTATTTCTTGACGCTGATACAGTTGGTTTCACCAATAATTTGAACCATCTTAAAGCATTAGGTAATGTTACATTTTATCCGTTGACATCGGCAGATGAAAGAATAAGTCATATTGGTGATGCTGAAATAATAATAACCAACAAGGTTGTTATTGATGCGGCAGTTATGAATGTCTGTAAGGAGTTAAAACTTATATGTGTTGCTGCCACCGGCATGAACAACATCGATCTTGCGTATGCTGAAAAGAGGGGCATCCAGGTAAAAAATGTTGCCGGTTATTCGACCGAAAGCGTGGTGCAGGTGACCATCGCTCTTTTATTTTATCTTCTCAACAAAATCCGTTATTACGACGACTATACCAAATCGGGGAACTATTTCACCAGTCCTGTATTTACCCATTTTAAAAGGAATTTTTGTGAATTATCCGGAAAGCGTTTTGGAATTATCGGACTGGGCGCCATTGGTAAAAGAATTGCCGGGGTGGCCACAGCTTTCGGAGCAGCAGTTGTTTATCATTCCACTACCGGAAAGAACCTGCAGAATCCATATCCTCACCTTACACTTCATCATCTGCTTTCAACATCCGATGTCGTATCCGTTCATTGTCCGCTTACACCGGAGACCAGGAACCTGATCGGCTATGAACAGATAAGGCATATGAAATCCGCGGCTTTGCTATTGAATACAGGACGAGGCGGCATTATCAATGAAGCCGGCCTGGCACGGGCACTGGATGAGGGAATGCTTGCAGGAGCCGGACTGGATGTCATGGAGACCGAGCCTCCCCGGCCTGATAACCCGCTTTTTCACCTCAGGCACCCTGAAAGGATCGTCATTACACCGCACCTGGCATGGGCAAGCGATGAATCGAGAGAAAGACTTATCGATGGAATTATATACAATATTAAGGAATATCTTGATGAGGCAGGAAGAAGAATATAATTCTGTCTCTGGCACAAGCGCCTGTCTGCCGACCAGGCAGGCGCTTGTGCCAGAAGGCAAGTAAAAACAGGTTGATTTTTCAATCTGTCAAAGCAGAATTTATTCCAGGTAATATATTTCACTTATTGCATATCAAAAACTATTTTTACAAAAAAAATATTGCCGTGGGAAATAAAAAAGTCAAGGTCGGTACTGTACAAATGGCTTGTACAAAAGATATGGAATCAAACATCAACAAAGCCATACAGGGGATCCGCGATGCTGCCGCCCGGGGAGCCAACATCCTTTGCCTCCAGGAGCTGTTCTCGACACTTTATTTTTGCGATGTGGAAAGTTACGACAACTTCAAACATGCCGAACCGGTTCCCGGACCTACTACCCTCAGGTTGCAGGAACTGGCTGCGGAGCTGAATATCGTTATTGTTGCCCCCTTGTTTGAAAAACGCGCGAATGGTCTGTATCATAATTCAGCCGTGGTAATTGATGCCGACGGAAAGCTCCTGGGGCTATACCGGAAAAACCATATCCCGGATGATCCCGGATTTTATGAGAAATTCTATTTTACGCCGGGTGATACGGGATATGGTATTTATAAAACTCATTTCGCCACCATTGCGATTCTGATATGCTGGGATCAATGGTATCCTGAAGCTGCCAGGATAACCTCCCTTATGGGAGCTGAGATCCTTTTTTACCCTACTGCCATTGGCTGGGCATTATCACAACCTGAGAACGTAAACGCCGAACAGCACAATGCCTGGCAGACCATACAATGTGCTCATGCCATTGCCAATGGCGTTTTCGTGGTCACAGTGAACCGTACCGGCACGGAAGGCAACATGCGGTTTTGGGGAGGTTCATTCATCAGTAATCCTTTTGGCAGTATATTGTATAAGGCTTCCCATGATGCTGAGGAAGTGGCGGTGAGAGAACTTAATCTTTCCTGGATTAATTTCTACCGCACCCACTGGCCATTTCTTAGGGATCGCCGGACGGACACTTACGCCCCTATCCTCAACCGTTATATTGATGAAAAAAAGTAATTTCAACCGGCTTGCAGTTTCATGACACATCAATCCGATAAAACACCACGGGAACTGGGTTATCATTTTCCTGCCGAATGGGAACCGCATGCTTCCACATGGCTCAGTTATCCTCATAATGAGGCATCATGGCCCGGAAAGATTCATACGATTTTTTCCTTTTACCATGAATTCATACGGCTGGTATGCCGCGGAGAAATGGTGAACATCAACGTGGTGGATGAGGAAATGAAAAATAAGGTGGAGGAAGAGCTGCAAAAAGAGCGTATTTCCGGCGACCGCTTCGCGCTTCATATCCACCCCACCAATGATGCCTGGTGCCGTGATCACGGTCCGGCCTTTGTGGTAAACCGCAACATCGGATCAAGGGCGGTGGTGAGCTGGCTGTATAACGGCTGGGGAGGAAAATACCCGGCTGATCTGGATACCCTGATTCCGTCACGCGTTGCAGAATGGCTTGGTCTTCCCGTATTTTATCCGGGCGTTGTCATGGAAGGCGGATCTATTGATGTGAACGGAAAGGGAACGCTGATCACCACCAACTCATGCCTGCTGCATCCCAACCGCAATCCGGATTTTTCGCAAGTGCAGATTGAGGAATTCCTGGTACAATACTACGGTGTGGAAAAAGTTTTATGGCTGGATGACGGTATTGAAGGGGACGATACCGACGGTCATATCGATGATTTAACCCGCTTTGTCAATGAGAATACGGTCATCACCATGGTGGAGCCGAACCGCGTTGATAAAAACCACGAACCACTGAAGAAAAACCTTGAGAAATTAAAAAAGATGCGTATGGCAAACGGAAAACAGATGAACATAGTAGAGTTGCCCATGCCCGAACCTTTGTACTATGAAGGCCAGCGCCTTCCTGCCTCCTATGCCAACTTCTATATGGCCAATGCCGGTGTGATGGTCCCTGTGTTCAATTGCAAACAAGACGAAATTGCATTGGATATTCTTTCGGGCTGTTTCAAGGACCGGCCTGTGATCGGCATCGATTCTACGGAGATCATCTGGGGCCTTGGCAGCTGGCATTGCCTGAGCCAGCAAGAGCCGGAGTGAAATTTGCCAGACCCAGAACATTTCAGTTTTAAAGAAGAATATCGAACAAGGAATGTCGAACGCCGAACACCGAAGATAAGATAAAGACCACATTATCTTCGTAATTCATAATTCGGCGTTCCTTGTTCGAAATTCAATTTCTTCAACGCCGGACAGGACTTAGGTCATTATTTTCTTCTTCCGTGAGCTTCTGAATGCAAATATCAGTGTCATCAACAGCACCACACCCAGTGCTATGGAAAGCATAAGAAAGGTGCGGCTGCGATTCTGTTCCTTCATGTACTGCTTGTTGAGGGTACTGATATACAGATCGGCCATTTTATTATTTCCTTCTTTCTCCAGCACATCCTTCCTTTTCAGGGCTTCCTGGCTGAGCTTGGACAGAATCTCCTGTGTCTTTTCGACATCCAAGTCCATCTCATTTTCGGAAACCGGAAACTCTATACTAATGGATGACAGGTTAAGGGTGTCGAGTTTGCTCCGCATTTCAGCTGCCTTATCGAACATTTTTGAGGCTTCATAAACGGCCGAAAGGGCTTTCAGGTTCTTTCCCTGAAGGGCAGTGAAACTGAGACTGTCAGCAATATGCAGACTTTTTTCGTACAGTTCCATGGCTTTATTATGATCACCCGATCGACGGTAGGCATTGCCCATGTTAAACATGGTTACTGCCCTTCCATATTCATATTCTCCAGGCTTTTTCGATTTCAGCGAACGTTCGTAATAGGTTATAGCATCTTCATATTTATTGTTTATAAATAGCAGATTTCCCAGGTTATTGAGTGTCATGGCTGCTTCTTTTCTGTTGCCCGCCTCATACAGGTTTTTCATTGATTCCTTAAAGAACTTTTCGGCTTCCACGAGATTGCCCATCTCATAATGGGCTACTCCAAGCTTGTTATAGACAGGCCCCAAAGCCTCTTTCATGTCCAGCTTCTGGATTATCTTCACAGCTTTTTCATAGGAAAGGATTGAACTTGTCAGTATTTTCTGTTTATAGTATACATTTCCTAAATTGTCCATGACATCCTTCAATCCTGATTCGTCAGCAATGCTGTCCTTTAATTTAGCCGATTTCTGATAATAGCTGATCGCATTTTTATAATCATAGGTAGTTTCATATACACCGGCAATACTGGACATTACTTCAGAAGCCCCTGCCTTATCTCCGGCTTTTTCTTTGACCGACAAGGACTTTTCGTAGCTGTTGATCGAATTCTGAAAATCTCCCGTTGCAAAATAGGTGCCAGCCATATCTTCATAAACTGCCGATACTGTGTCCTGTTGCCCATATTGTTCTTCAATCTCCAGGGCTTTCTGATAATACTTGATGGCAATTTCTTCGTCCTTGGCCTTTCGGAACGCATCGGCAATTTTACGATAGACGGCCGACCGTGCCAGCATATCCTTACCCTGTTCAACCCTTTTCAATTCATCGGCAAAAACATCAAATATGGCCCTGCGTACACTATCCCGTTGTGTTTGTGCCTGACGCTCGTGGAGAAATTCATCAAATTCCTCCTTTTCCTTAACTACAGATTTCGATTTTTCTTCTGCTGCCTGTTCTTTCCTGAGTTGCTCCTCTTCTTGCTTTCTGGCCTGTTTAACTTTTTTTCTAACTTCAGCGAGCTCCTTTTCACCCAGTGTGGCTTCGATACCCTGCATTTTCAATTTGGGGTATTCTTCATAAGGCATTATATCAGCAGCCTTCTCATATTCAAACATGGCAGCCGCATAGTCCTTTTCAGCCAGGTATCTGTCAGCTTTTTTCAAATGCTCTATGTATATGGCCTTTTTATCATCCTGTTGACTCTCAGGGTAGGTAATGCCGAGACTTCCTGCAAGGGTATGACAATGTATCACAAGCAAAGAAAAAACAAACAACTGTGATAATCTCACGAATGACTTCTGGATTTTCATAACCTATATTTTGTTTAGAACATGTGAAAGAATTATTCATATGCAAATTTCAGTATAAGTTAGTACTTTTTTATAAAAAGATATAAAAGGTTTTTAACCAAATGCCATTTTATTTCAAGGATTCATCCTGATATACTATTAACTCTCCGTTTTAAATTTGAATTTAATTATATCATTATAATTCACATTTTTTTGCTAATTTGCAGCTACCACAATTGGTTAAATTTCAATTTTTATGGAGAATAACAGGGAAATGAATTTCGGGCAATATACAGGCAAAATACTCAAAAAATGGTTGAAACCTGCACGTCTGAAACTTAACTGCAAGATAAGGATGATCCTAATAGGCAATCTGCTGATTGCGCTCATCATCTTTATCCTATTTGCATGGCTGAAGCAAAGGAACATTTCTGTTTCATCGGCCTATGAGACGCTGACAATGACCGAGAATATAAAAAAGCAACATCTTGAGGATGAATTAAAAAGACTGCAAAGCCAGCTTTCTCTGTTTGCTATGGATTCCCGTACATTGGGTGCATTCAATTCATTATGGCAGGCCTTCAGGGAAATTGAATCCGATAATTTTTACACAGCTGATGCCGGGTCAATGGAGGAAGTCAGAAGCAAACTTGAAAACTATTTCTTAACAGAAGTTCTACCTGAAGTTGAAGGAAAAACAATGGATGCGCCTGATCTGGAAGACTTTCTCGCTGATGATCCCAAGCAAACCATCGCGCAGTTCCTGTACCTGGCATCCAACACCAAACCTATGGGTTCAAAACAGGATGTAACCGGAGCCGGAGATGGCACACTGTATTCCGGCGTCCATGTTCAGTACCAGCCCTGGCTATTGTCTTATGCCCAGAAGAATAAAATCACCGACCTGTATTTCATTGACACAAAAAGCGGATATGTCTTTTATACCCTTAAGAAATACCCGGATTTCGGGACCAACCTTTTTACCGGGAGATATAAAAACAGTATGCTTGCATATGCTTTTCGCAGTGCCCTTGCCACCACAGCCAAAAGTAATGTCGTTTTTACCGATATGGACCGGCGGATCCCCGGGTATATCCCTCCCTGTTTTTATCTTTCTGCACCGGTTATGCAGGGAAATCAAAAAACGGGTGTCATTATTTTCAGTATAGAGGCAAAATACCTGGATGAAATAATGGTGACCGGGACAGCTTCTGAATCGGATTATAATACAGGTATTTCAACCATGGTAATCGGTACCGACAAGGTATACCGAAGCAATGATCCGGATTTCCTGGCAAATAACAGTCGTTTCATGAAAAAATTAAGAAGACACAGGATTACCGGTGAAAATGCAGAAGAAATAATGAAATCATCCTGTACGGCCATGAACCTGAAGGTCAGTGGTGATGCGTTTGCTGATGCTGCCGGGAATGTCGCCGGACAGGGTAAATATATTACACCTGATGGAAGGCTCGCCTTATGTTCTTATTCGCCTGTAAATATTCCCGGATTAAACTGGATCCTTGTAACCCGAATCCCTTTTTCAACCCTTCTCGGCTCATCCCGTTCCCTGGTGATCTTCCTGATTGTATTGGGTTTGGTAGTGCTTGTACTATTGGGTATTATCACTTCACTGATCACCCGTAGGATTGCCCTGCGTGCTGAAGCCATCAAAGGAAAGCTGGCTTCACTGTCCAATGAAACCAAAGGTAAGGGAGTATCGGTTGAGACAGGAGATGAACTTGATGTGGCGCTGACCGCTATGGATAATGTTGTTCAACACATCGGCGACGCGGCACAATTTGCATCCAGGCTCAGCGAAGGCAAACTGGATTCGGAATTTACGGCCCATGATGAAAATGATGCCATTGGCATATCGCTGAACAAGCTCAGACAGAGTATGATCCAGTCCCGTAAGGAAGAAGAGGAACGCAAGAAAGAAGATGATATCCGCAACTGGACAAACCAGGGTGTAGCGATATTCAATGATATCTTGCGGCAGGATAATAATGATATGAAAAAGCTTGCCTTCAATGTCATCAAGAATTTAATCCAGTACCTTTCTGCCAACCAGGGAGGATTTTTCCTGCTGGAGGAAAAACAAGGCGAGGAATCCTACCTGAACCTCATTGCAGCCTATGCCTATGAGCGACAGAAATACCTGCAGAAAAAAATCCTCATTGGTGAAGGACTTGTAGGAAATTGTGTGCAGGAAAAACAGACCATCCACCTGCGGGATATTCCCAAAGACTATATTGAAATTCGATCGGGATTGGGTGGGTCGGTGCCCAGGAGCCTGTTGATCGTCCCCCTTAAAAAAGAAGAACAGATAACCGGTGTGGTCGAGATCGCCTCATTCAATGAATTCGGAAAACACGAAATTGATTTCGTGGAAAAGGTTGCCGAGAGTATAGCAGCGACCATGGTGACCGTAAGGTTGCATGAACAAACAGCGATATTGCTTGAAGAATCAAAAAAGCGGTCGGAAGAAATATCGCAGCAGGAGGAAGAACTCCGACAGAACCTGGAAGAGCTGAAGGCCACCCAGGAAGAGATGGCACGCATACGTAAAGACGAGGAACAGAAAGAAAAAGAAAGACGTGAGAGCGAGCAGAAGATGATGGAACAGCTAAAAGAGCAACAACAATTGCTTTCAAAAGAAAAAGCATTGCTGGACGCCTTGCTGAATAATGTCCCTGAAAGCATCTACTTCAAAGATCTCAAGAGCCGATTTATCCGGTTCAGTGCTTCCATGCTTAAGCTCTTTAAGCTCAGCAAGCCGGAAGAACTCATGGGTAAATCGGATTTCGACATGTTTGATGAGGAGCATTCGAGGCCTGCTTATGAGGACGAACAGGAAATCATACGTACCGGCAAGGCAATGGTGGATAAGATTGAGAAGGAGGTATTACCGGATGGCCGTGTTAATTATGTGAATACAACGAAGATGCCCCTGCGCGACGCACAGAATAAAATCATGGGAACCTTCGGTATCTCAAAAGACGTAACCAATTTTGTAAACATGCAGCACGATATCGAGGCAAAAGAAGAGCTTCTGAAAAAGAAAGACAAAGAAATACAACAGCTGCAGGAAGAAATAAAAAAGCTAAAGAAAGATCAAAAAAAATCATAGGTCAGTTAATATAAAGTTATTGATCAGGAGAGGAAATAAAACAATGCTTTCCCCTGTCTTTCTGGTTTTTTTTTTAAATTTGCAAGCCGAAAAAAGTTTGAAGATTTGAAAGTTTGAAAGTTTGAAAATTATTATTGTATGGTTGAATAAATACGAAGGAGAAGAATCTTCAAATCTTCAAATCTTCAAACTTTCAAACTTTATACCGGTTCCGTAGCTCAGTTGGATAGAGCAACAGCCTTCTAAGCTGTGGGTCGCGCGTTCGAATCGCGCCGGAATCACGAATGATAAGGGCGACCCTGGGTCGCTTTTTTTGCTTATCATTCCGGCGCGATCACGAGCGGCATGCAAGGATGGCTTGCGGGTGCGAGTAATCACGCCCGAAAATTAAATGTATATTGCCACCGACAGGTGGCTTTTTTTATGATCCTTGAGGGCGTGATCACGAACAGGTTGTGGGAAGGCTTGTGGGAGTGAGTAATCACTTCATTGTAAGCCGACCTTCTGCGCGATCACGAGCAGCCCTGTGCGCCTTCCTTTGCGCAGCGAGTAATCCCCCCACGCTGGTTAGAGGTTGCACCTCCAACCTTTTACGGATATTTTGATTATGATCGTTACATAAGCTTTGGGCAGGTTGCACCTGCTTCACTTACTCCCATATGACACAACTTACATCCCGGCGTACCGGGCTTAAGATTGAAACAAAAGAGGTGCACAAGTTAAAAACCGGCCTACCGACCTCACTCCGCCATAGCGGCTACGCGAAGGCGATGCAAGGCAGGCTTGCGTCAGTTTTTTTTGTTAAAAACAAAAAAGATTTTTAACTTGCACATACAACTTACCAGCAATTAGATAATAGAAGTTATTGCGCATAGACTGAAAGTTGGACTCAAAATCTAAACTGAAGTTGTTTCTCTAATTTTTATTTACGATAAATCAATAGAGCTATATACAAATGAAAAATTTAGTAGTTGGTAAATATCCCGAAAACTGTTTCTAAACATCCATTTTGGGAATTTAGAAGTAGTTAATTTAAATTTTACCACTTCGATACAATAGTTAATGTAAAAAACTGCTGCACAACTATTTGAACATTTGTGAATCTAGTCAAAGAAAATATTTTCTGTATTGCATCAAATATAATTATGTAAACACAAAATACTCATGTATATGAAACTACAAGTACCATTGTCCTTATTTATTTTTATCGCCTCTATTGTGTTGATATCTTGTAATAAACGGTACATAAAAACAGAAAATGGTTTTAAAACAGTAATAGATTCAACTATAACGGAGATTCAATTCTATTCACCTGAAATTGTCCGT
>JAFGKY010000029.1 GCA_016928305.1 Bacteroidales bacterium | reverse complement strand
CTGATCGATCAATCTCCATTGCCTCTGTTCGATTCATAACTTTGATACTCTTTACATTCTGAAAAAATATCGGATCACGAACAATACCCAGCGGAGTGGAAAGCAATTCCTTCTGTTCCTTTACAACTCCTGATACATAATATGGAAGACCACAACCCGCATAAGAAAGAAATTCACCTTTCTCGATAACGGTTACATCCGTTCTTGGCTTAACCCGAATAATCTTTGAAGCAATTTTTGGTCCTGCAGCAACCCCACCAATAATTACAACTCGACTGCGTTCTTTATCCTTTTGTGCGTCTTTTCTTGGCAGTTCAGAAGCAGGTATTCGCGGCAAAACCATGCAGAAATCTGCACCTCCCAGTTCTGATTTCTCAACCCAAATACGCCCTCCAGCCCGGTCCACAAGCGATTTCGCAAATGTAAGGCCAAGGCCAACACCTGGCAACGTGGTTTTTTGAGCAGTATCTGATCTGAAAAATGGTTCAAAAACCTTTTCCTTAAACTCTTCAGAAACTCCTATTCCTGAATCATCAACGGAGATAAAAATAGAATCTTCTTCTTCCAGATATTTCACTGAAAATTTTATTTGTCCATTATCAGGGGTATATTTGAATGCATTATGCACAATAGCGTTTAATGCCTCCGATAGAGCGGATTCACTTACTCGAACATGTGCTGGCTCCACAGTGATATCAAGAATAATTGATATATTCCTTGCACCCGCTTCCTCAGAAAAACTCAGTTGCGTACTTCTAACAAGCGAAACAACTTCCGCAATTGCACCCCTCTCGCCTTCCATTTTATCGGCCTGTGCTATCGACAGCATCCTGCTAACCGATTTGGCAGCTTCCTGAAGTCGCTTATCCGCCCTGTCCAGTAAATCTTTTTGCTGTGGATTAAGATGACCTACATACTCCCCTAATAATGTCTTAAGAAGTGAGCCAGCGGCACCTACAGGAGATTTTAGCTGGTGGGCAATCAGTGCTGCAAGTCTTAGGGCTTCCTCTTGCGGTGTATTTTCACTCATGCGATAATCCTTAATATTAAATGATGTATTTTATATTTTAATTATATTATTTAATTCCACATAATATATATTAATTTACTCACTTTAGTTAATCTGAATGTTTATTATATATAATAAGCAATCAATATTCAAGAGTAAAGCCTCAGTGTTATAAATATAATAACGGATGAAAACTTTTCATTTCCACTATTCTTTTATCGACGCTATCTGTTTATTACTCCAATCGTCTAACCCTGCAAAAAACAGAATTAAAAATCCATTAACAAACGCAAGCACAAATTACCCATTCAAAATCTGGCGTGGAATAGAATCAATGATAAATGAGAATTGTGCAGGTGCAAGCCCAATTTTTCCAAATCGTGATTCCAACTCATCCGTATTCATTCTTTCAAGTTCGTGACTAACCAGGAACCTTGCCATAAGCAAGTCTGCCATGTAAACCACATGTGTCAATTCATGATTTACAGTAGAACTTTCAGGATAATGATGGTGTAATATAGTGTCCCTTATCGTATCTGGTAAAGACCAATGCTCAGCCAATCTTGCGCCTATCTCTGTATGAGTAATGCCTAATTCTTCCCTTTCAACTGCAAGCATATCAATGCCATCCATAAGGGTGCGGCGGTAAAAAAAAGGAAAAGCTGAAGCAATATATTGATCTAAAACGACTTTTCCGATATCATGCAAAAGACCTGCAGTATAGGCAATATCACTTGAAACACTCCCGGTAAGTTCAGCCAGCTTCTCACTTATCATTGCTGTTCCAAGTGCATGTTTAAAAAGACCGCCCTTGCAAAGTGAATAACCCTGTTCAGCTTCCGGAAAAAAATCTTCAAGTGAAGCCGAAACAACCAGTTGCAAAAGCATCTTTTCACCCAGCAGTATCAATGCCCTGTCTATTGAATCAACCTTTGCTTTTACACCAAAAAGTGCAGAATTACAAAGCCTTATTACTTTTGCGCTGATAACCTGATCCATTCGAATCTCTTTTGCAATATCCAAAATGCTGTATTTATCATCGCTAATCATTCTTATTATCTTTAGCGCTATTTGTGGTATAGGATTAAGGTTTTCAATCGATCTGTCAATTTTTTCCATACTGGGTTTTAAAATATTTTCTTTTCCTTTCTTAAAGTCTAAATGACTGATAGGATCAATTCTGCTTTCCCAGGTTTCCAAATTTAGGCCTAAACGACAACTGAAGTAACCGCCCGTTTCAGCCTTCCTAATATCTATTCCTTCATCATTCAGGATTTTTTCAACGATTTCGGTTGTTCTTCCGCCAATATCAAAGGCCAGATCTCCCTCAGATAATGGCCCTATCAGGGCACCTCCCGCAACATATGCCTCCAGCCTTCCACGAATTGCCCCAGCCTCATACAAAGCCTGAAGAAAGAGCGGAAGGCCTGTTGAGGCATAAATCTCGGGCTGCCATACGTTGTCTGTGGATGTCGGCTCAGGCAGAAGCAAATGGATCAGACCTCCCACACTGGCATGTCGGTCACAAACAGTAACACCTACACACGTACCCAGATAGGCCTCAACAATTTCGTTTTTATTATAACTTACAATAAAATTCCCTGAAGGGACAGAGACCCTTTGCACTACAAAACCCTCACAAAACCTGAAAATATCTTGTTTTCTTATTATTCATTATAGGTGGATATTATCAGGATTCGACAAAGATTCAAGAATAAATAATCTTATAGGTTAACTGGATTTACGGAAAGGTGGGATTTAACATTATCTGATTGAGGACTGTGGCCTTTTAAAGAAAAAATATTCAGACTAAAAGATACCTTTTCATTACATCTTCATTTTCTTTGAGATCTTCAATGCTTCCGTGATAGCGAATAATTCCTTTATCAATTATATAGCCCCGGCT
>JAFGKY010000028.1 GCA_016928305.1 Bacteroidales bacterium | reverse complement strand
CTGGTTGTTTTCAATATTCTCCCCGGAATAGTCCTTATGCAACAAATACTCTCAACAGGAAAACAGTATGTTGCAAAAGAAGCTGCGAACATTTATATTTGTCCGCAGCCTGGGAATTCCGCCTACTCAGATAACTATGAAAAAAAACCAAATAAACTCTTCCTCTTAATAAACAGTAATTTTAGCTGCAGCTCCAACCTTGTTATCAGTTTTTATCTGCAGGATATACATCCCTGAATTAAGATTATCTTTATCAAGCGTTACAGTATAGCTACCTTTTGACTGATAACCCATATTTACAGACCTGACCTTTTCACCAACTAGGTTGTAAATATTCAGTTCAACATTTTCATTACTGCCAAGTTCATATTCAACATATGCTGTTTTTGAGAAAGGATTTGGATAAACTGAAAACTTTAACTCGTTGATTGTTAAGTTTTTGTTTATCCCGGCAGGTAATTCTCCCGCCTTTAATGCAGCAATAAGAGCTTCTTGTTCTCCTTTTCCTTTCCATGTTGCTTTGGCGCTCGGAAACCAATTTAAATCACCTAATGGCAGTCCATAATATCCTGCTGATTTCAATGTAGCATCAGAATATGAAAGGTCAGCTAACATTGGCCAATCGGGCATGTATACTTCTGTTGTCAAATGGGTTCTCCATTTCGGCATCAGATCTCCCCCGTTAGGACTTCCCGGTGTTGAGTTTGTTATCACATAACTAACCCATGCATCAACCAAATCTGCATTGTTAACAAAATCAGGTTGAATACTCAGATTTGTACCTTCATTTAAATAAGGATATGATGCATCATCATTAAACATTGCCTGTGTACGTTCGTTCATAAGAATCATCTGGCTCATCCATTGATAAGGCCCAATTTCAGCAGGGATGGCTGGCAATTGACTGCTAACCATAGTTGCAAAACGGGGATCCCACCAGGCAGAATTCTTGGCAAACAAAACTTTTCGATCTGTTTCAGCTACAGGATAAAATGAATTACTATTTGCATCAAGATACCAGTTCTGAATCCACACATTTTCTATCGTATCCATGTTTATAATACCTTTCGGTAACAAATCATCATCATCAAATAACGGGTAAAATGTAGGATAATCAGCCACAAAACCTGCATTAACGAACAGGTTGTTTGTAACTACCATCTCTGCCGCAGATGGAAAACACAAAGGTGGTTGAGAACAATTTACTATTGTGTTATGATTTAAATAAACAAACATCGGCCCCGTCGTTTCCAATCCAAGTACAAGAATACCGCCATTAAGGTATGTACAGTTCTCGAACCATACAGTATCGGGAGGCAAAGTACGGGTTTCCAGAACACAGCCTTTCTCAAGTGTGGCTTCATTACCAACATTAATAAACTTACAGTCGATATACTTATAAGTCTGACGATTGGCTTGTGGCACATGGTGTGTCCAGTTTGTCAATTCGAAAACACAGTTGTGATACTCATGGTGGGAGCCAATACCCTGACAGCGCATAAATTCGCGGTCAAAAGTTTCGTTGATTGTGGCGTGAAGAAAATACTGGTTTTCCATATACGTGCTTCCCGGTGACTGGAAAAATGTCTTATCAAACGTGCCGTCACCTTTATTGGCCCTGATATGAAGAGGAGGCTTCACACCGGCATCCGGCAAAGGCGCGGTAATGCGTAAAAGCGGAACAGTTGCATCCAGTTCCAGCGTTACGTCCGAAATATAGGTTTCTCCGGGTATCGTTTCATAGATACGATTTGGATTCGTACGTTCACCGGTTGCGGTAGTGTCTCCCTTAACAGCAGTTAACAAAGTGTTAAAGAAACCACTTGATTCATATCCCTTTACAACAACAACATCACCCTTATCTTCTTTGATGACATCTGCCCAGTTTGTTGCAGTCAATTGAGCGTATAAACTGCTGCAAAGAAATAAACCCAAGCTTATCGGTAGAATTGAGACTAAATACTTTTTCATAAGCATAAATTTTTAGTTAATAATTAATTATGAATAAAATTCAATAAGAATTAATATTTGAATCTAAGCCCTAGTTGAAATTGCCGGCCTGAATACCTTTCATAGGATGTTTTTTCTAATTTTTCATTAAGATTGTTATAAAATGTTCTGTAACGACTCTGTTGGGGAGCATTGGTGAAATTGATCGCATTCAGGAACACTTCAAATTCACCAAATTTGACCGGAATGTTTTGCTTTATTACAAAATCATACGCGTATATATCCCTTGTATATTCATTCTCTTCCGGACGTGTACCTATTGTACTTATCACATTCCCCTGGAAACGGAATGAAAGACGTGCCGATAATCCTTTCCAGTCATAACCAAGTGATACGTTGGCAATGTCGTTTGCCTGGTTTAGGAGCCGGTTCACGTAAAAAGTGTCTACCTCAACAACTCTGGGAACAAAACTACCGGGAACCCGCTCGTAGCGAATACGGTCCTGCATATATTTGGTTTCAGACCACACATGGGTATAGTTGGCGTTCAATATAATGCCGTTAAACGGGTCAGGCAACCAGCTGAAATTCGATTGCCATTCTACCTCCAAACCCCTTACATAGGCAGTGTAAGGACTATTAAGGTAATAATTCTGTGTGTTTTGTAAAATCGAAGGAATCGCATCCGTCGGGAGCTCGGCAACGAGGTTTGAATCCGGTATGTTCTTTACAAGAGTGGGCTGCATATAAAAGATATCCTTTATTTGTTTCATATACCCGCCAATGGTAAACAATCCCATTTTTCGGGTATAGAACGTGAAATTCGCATCAAAATTCTCAGATACTGCTGGACGTATGCCGGGATTGCCCACTTCAGACGAACCGTCTATTTCATGATAATACACTGAAGGAACAGCATAGCTGAAATCAGGCCGGGTTAAGGTTTTGTTGTATGAAAAACGGATATCCCACCAGTCGGTTGCGCGAAAACGCAGGTGTAGATGGGGGAGCAGGTTGTTGTGATCGGTCGGTCTGGTCAGTGTGTCCCGGATACGCCAGACCCATTGTGTGCCCTGGCTAACCTTATAGGCAGAATATTCATTGTGCATTTGCTCGAAACGCACGCCGGGGATAATGGTAAGCCTCTTGCCAAGATTGATCTCTGCCATAGCGTAGCCTGCAATCTTTCTTTCCCAACCCCAATAATCATAGCGCCCGGCGCGTGAATCCGAAACAAGGTTGGTGGTTTCCGGATCAAGGTTTACCTGGTTCATCCACATTTCATCCATAAAGTCCGCATCTATAACCCAATTAAAATAATAGGGTTGCCCATTCATGAATCCTTTATTGGGTTCGTAATCATAATTGCGGATATCACTTAGAAATAATGCACTTCCGTCGTTTTCTATGCCCTGTGCATTTAACCAGTCCATTATTTCATTATTTACATTATATATTACACCCGGATAATAATCCAGCATGAGCTCTTCGTCATAGTTACGCTCTTTCCTGATGTATTTACCACCAAACTTGAAGTTTATATTAATATTATCAGTAATACGCAGGGGTACTTGTACATTAAGGTCTGCCTGCCACTGGTTTTCATCATAATCGCTCGGGACTATTTCAGTCTGGTAATAACGTGCCGTATTATCGCCTGCAGGATCAAGAGCATCATAGACATCAGATGGTGCCATTGCCCATCTTTTACTGTCTGTAATGGAATCTGCATAAAAAGGTAAGATTACTGCATATGTGGCCCTGTTTGCATATCTGAAATCAAATTTTCTATCTACATAAGTATTGGAGATACCTGCATCCAGCTTAACTATACCAAGTTGCTGCTCTAAACGCAGTGAATTGTTTAAAAGAAAGGAGGTATACTTACTACGGTCCAAAAAAGCCCAGTGATAATTTCTCCAGATTTCAAAAGACTCCCTGTACTGTGTTTCTTCGGGGGTGGAATGGCTTAACATACTGGTAAATAATAACTGCCCGTTCAGAAAATCAAAATCAAGAACTAAAGCCCCGCCTATGTTCTTGGTTGTTTTTAATTGATCGAACACATTAAGGGAAGCCAATATGTATTCACCCTCACCGGGTGGTGAAGAGCCAAATTCATTATAACCAATCCTTATCCAATCATCGCCTCCATGCTGCGTTTCATAATTAACGTTCAAAATTACTCCAAGATGGTCTTTAAAGAAGCGGTTGCTGACATCACCCCACAGTTTTAAACCACCGAACATTTTCTCCTGTTGATTATATGCGCCCTGTGCTGTAACACTAAAATGAAGGCCCGGTTGTGCTTCACGAAACCTGAGGTTTACCACCCCTCCAACAGCATCAGCATCCATATCAGGTGTAAGGGTTTTATAGACCTCAATCCCCGAAAGCATATTGGCTGAAACAAAACCCAAATCGGTTGCACGGGAACTTTGATGAACTGCTTCGACACTAGCTGCATTGCCCCCAACAACTGCATCTGAAATAGTGGACTGAGCAACAGAGGGTAAAGCTATCCCGTTGATGGTTATCTGGTTCATTTTTGCTTCGAGCCCCCGTATCACCACTTTGGATCCGTCGAGATGTACCCCTGGTAAACGACTGATGGCCTGTGCAGCGTTTTCGTCGGGAAGTTCGCGTATGCGTTCCTCTGAGACTACATTAATAATCTGGTTTGAACGCAGTTGCTGGTTTACTGCAGAAAGCTGTCCCCTTGCCTGCGCAGTAACAATAACTTCTTTAACGGCAACAGATTCCGTGGTAAGTGCGGCATTCACCTCAATTGTCTGCTTATCTTCTATTGTTATCGGAAATTCTTCTGTAGTATACCCCAGATAAGTTATTACCAGCGTATGGGTACCCGGTTTCACGGGCAACACATATTCGCCGTTGTAATTGGTTACGGTTCCGATGGTTGTCCCTTTCAGACTTACGGCTGCAGCTATAAGCGCAGTGTTGTCCTCGGCGTCTGTAATGGTACCCTTTACTATTCCCTGACCGAATCCGGTTATTGGACTCATCATCAATAAAAGAAAAAAATAGTAAAACCTGGAAATCGGTAAAGAAATCTTTTCTGTCTTAATTAGTTTATTTTTCATAGGTGATTAAAATAAATAGTAATTAATCAAAAATTTCAGGTTCAATGTGTAAAAAAATACATATAAATCCCCGTAAGCATGTACAATTTTCCCCGATCCGGAAACACTCATTAAGCCTCCCAAAAGTAATAAACAGGTTTTTTCTTTGTTTATATGATTGTAAAGATAAATATTCAAAACAAATAAGCAAATAAAAATAAATAAAATCCAAAAATATTAATAGGAAATTTTATTAATTTTTTTAAGTTCGCTTCCGTTTTCTTCAGTAAAATCATTAAAAGTCATACACAAAAAGTATTTTTATGTGTAAATATTTCCGGGATAATAAAAGCAAATAATAATTAATGCATGATTTATGAAAATAATTTGTATTCTTATATCCATTCAAATCCTTTTTCAATGCTTTATACAATCGGTTTCAGCTCAAAACCCGGCAATGGAAACCGATACAAATACGGGAAATGGTTTTTTCCTTAACCCGATTTTAGGGGGTGATTATCCCGATCCATCCGTGTTAAGGGTTGACAGTGACTTTTACATGACGCATTCATCTTTTAATTATTGCCCTGGGTTATTGATCTGGCACTCTACTGATTTAGTAAACTGGGAACGGATATCCTATGCACTGAATCGATATGTAGGTTCTGTGTGGGCCCCGGATTTTATAAAATCCGGCGATACGTATTACATCTATTTTCCTGCAGGAGGCACAAACTGGGTAGTTACTGCCTTATCACCGGAGGGTCCATGGTCTGACCCAATCAATTTAAATCTGCCAGGATTCATTGATCCGGGTCATGTCGCTGATAAAGATGGAAACAGATATCTCTATCTTTCCAAAGGTTATATTATCAGGCTTGCAGAAGATGGTTTGAGCACCCTGGGAGATCCTGAATTCATTTACGAAGGATGGAAATTTCCTGAAAGCTGGAGTACGGAATGTTTTTGTCTGGAATCACCTAAATCAACAGTCAAGGATGACTTTTTTCATTTACTTGTTGCTGAGGGTGGTACGGCCGGGCCTGCCACTTCACATATGGTAGTATCAGCAAGATCGAAATCACTTTACGGGCCCTTCGAAAATTCACCGTATAATCCCATAGTTCACACTGAAAGTCGTACTGAACGTTGGTGGAGCCAGGGGCATGGAACCCTTGTTGACGATATGGACGGGAACTGGTGGATATTGTATCATGGTTATGAAAACGGTTTCCATACGTTGGGCCGTCAAACTTTAATGTTGCCCGTTGAATGGACCGAAGATCAATGGTTCAGGATTCCTGAAGGAGTCAAAAGCAGCGATTCTATAAAGGCACCTGCTGGTAATATTTCCGGATTTGACGAAGGTTTATCGGATGATTTTGAGGACCAGAAGCCAGGTCTACAATGGCAGTTTTATAAACATTTTAATCCCGACAGGGTAATATTGAATAATGGAAAGATGGTTCTCAGGGCGTTAGGAAACTCATTTGCGGAAAGTTCGCCAATACTGGTTAACTCATCAGACAGACATTATGAGGTGCAAGTTGAATATACCATTGAAGAGGATACAAAAGCCGGACTCTGCCTGTTTTATCATGAAACTGCCCAAGTAAGAATTGAAGCAGATGTTGAGAAATTCACCGTCTACAATCAGGGGAAGGCAAAGATATCAGCGAAAAATATATTTGGTGATCATGGATTTTTACGAATAATTAATCATGCCAATGAAGTGAGTTTCTATTACAGTGCGGACGGAGAAACATGGGTAAAGCTTGAACGCTCTATAGAAACAAGTGGATTCAATCATAATGTATTTGGTGAATTCCTGAGTTTAAGAGTGGGTATTTATGCCTTTGGCAATGGTAAAGTTAAATATGACAATTTTATCTATAAAAAGTTATAGAATGCCCGTCGTATGTCAATACCATATTTAAAAAACATATTACTGCCCTAATAATCAAAGGATCAATGAAAAATGGATAGGTTGATCGTAACTTGTTTATAGTAAACGAAAATAAACAGCAATGAAGGAAAGAATTAAAATATCGATTCCCGGAAGCCTGGCTGCAACACTTCTTTTCATATTTATACTACCGGCTTCTGCACAGAAAATCAAAAAGCTCACCCCCGAGGTGGTTGTTGATGCGATGAAGCGATCATCAGCCTACATGGTCAATACGGTTTCCTGTCATGGCGGATACCTTTGGTATTATACTGAAAATCTGAAAGAGCGTTTTGGAGAGGTTCCGGCAAGACCTACCTAGATATGGGTGCAGGACCCCGGAACTCCGGCCATGGGTGAATTGTTCCTTGAGATTTACAAAACAACCGGTCAAAGTACCTTTCTGGAATATGCCAGAAAAGCTGCCAATGCTCTCATATACGGCCAGCATCCCATGGGCGGTTGGCATTACTTTATCGATTTCGACAAACCCGGTCTGGAGCATTGGTACTCTGATACCGCATCCAGGTATATTATTGGCTGGGAGGAATATCGACATTTTTACGAAAATTGTACCTATGATGATAACGTAACTCAGGGAGCAACCCGGTTTTTGCTCCGTTTATACATGGAAACCCTGGAGGCTGCTTATCTGCCTCCCCTTCGGAAAGCCCTGGACTTCATATTGATCTCCCAGTATCCAAACGGTGGCTGGCCGCAACGTTACCCTTTGCGCTATGAATTTGCTCACGACGGATTCCCCGATTATACTTCATTTTATACGCTGAATGATGGTGCTATGAATAGCATTATCGATGTATTGCTCGAAGCTTATCAGGCGTTGGGAAATGAGGAATATCTTGAAGCTGCAAGAAGAGGCGGCGATTTTTTTATGATCGCGCAGGGACCGGAAGGACATGCTGCATGGACTGATCAGTTTGACATGAGCCTTCAGCCGGCAACCGGAAGAACACATGAACCGGCATCTTTCTAGGTGAGGTATACCATGAGCACGATTTTTGAACTTGAGAAACTGTTCTTGTTCACTGGTGACAGACGGTATCTGAGACCCATACCCAGCGCACTTGAATGGATAGAATCGGTGATCATCGGAATAGATGATGACGGGCAGCCCGAATTTGCCAGATTTTATGACCCTGAGACGAATTATCCCATTATCAGGGAATGTATCCCGGAAATAAATGAGGAAGGGTATATGAAATACAGATACACCCTGGATACTGCAATTTCCTTTGTGAAGTATCCGGGCATATTACCGGTCAGAGAGCAATACGAAAGAATACGCGATGTGAAGCCCGGTATGGAACAGGAACTATACGACCGCCTGGTCTGTTACAGGGAAAAAGGACAACCTGAACCGGAAGATAAGGAAATGCTGGAACTGATCAATATCATGAATGAAAAGGGTATGTGGATTGAATCCTGCACAGTCCATGATATTAAAAAAACAATGGAACCCAACTTTGATGAAATCATTGAAAAAGGGTTTTTCCGCTATGCGGTGAAGGAAATTGATGGTATATCAACACGTACCTTTATCAAAAATATGCTTATTCTGAATGAATACCTCAAAAAGAATAAATAATTCAAGTTACCGGCTTGTATACCGGAATTAGAGAATCAGCACATTTTCAGATCATCGGTATTCCCCTTTGGCAGAGTTGAATAGCAAGCCCCCAGGGATCGCGCATCATAATTAGTTTTGATCCGTCAGGCAGGTTAACTTCTTCAACATAGCTTGCCCCGGCCGCTGTCAGCCTTTTTTTATCGCTTTCCGGGTCAGAACTTACAAAAGCCAGATGAACAAGCAAAGGATCCATGCTTTTATAATGGGGTACCTGATCGGGCGGATTATTATATATTTCAAGCAGGATGGCCCCGCTTTTATCACCTAAAAAATGAGTATGTGGTGTTTTGTCCATTTTCCTGATAATTTCAAGGCCAAGGTTTTCAATGTACCATTGCGCCATGGCTGCAGGGTCTTTTACGTTTAGTGCGAAATGTTCTATTTTCATATTGTTGACTTAAGAGGTAAGTATTTTATTATTATCTGTAAATCAAATTTAACCGTATACCGACAAGAACAAGGAACAAAGAATAAAGACAAAGGCTACAGACCACAATCTATAAAACATGTATAATTGGTAACAGACATCTGGATAATTACTTAGGGGCCATTGGCAAATCTGCTAAGGGTTCATGTTATCATTTCTTCCGATGCAATAAAAGTTAAATGGTACATGCTTTGGCATAAAATATGCAAAAGTTTTACTCTTTTATGAACCTTACCATTTTGTTTATCTCTTCATTCCGGATATTCAACATATAAATGCCGGGGGTTAGCACCGAGATATCGATGCTTACGGGATTCAACGGAATGCTTTGCCAATGCTTTTCTTCCATTAAAACCCGACCGGTAATATCGATTATACTGAGTACAGCGTAAGGATTTCTGTTCAGTTCAAGGTTCACATTTAATAATCTGTTTGCGGGATTTGGAAAGACACTAATGTTAAAGACACCTGAATTAGTAATCCTAATATTTGACACTCCCGGATCTGCCCGATTAACTGAATCTACGGTAACAATAGCACTGCCGGTCCAACTTTGTTTATATGAATAGGTAAACATGGAGTCTTTGGGAACTTCACCGATATAAATGCCAATTCGTTGGATTAAAGAATCACCTTCGGCATCGGTTACCTTGAAATCAATTTCAGCAAGCCCTTCTGCACATGGTTTAAATGATACTAATGATGTATTGTTATGCGTTTTTACTGTACCATTTACAACATTTTTTATTGCGTGAACCGGAGAATTTTCAAATCCTCTCGTAAACTGGGATAAATCAATATCAAGACTGTCATTATTATGCTGTAAAAAATAATGCGGTTTGCTCATCCACTGCAAGTATTCTTCAAGATTCGTGTACCCGTTTCTTTCCTCATCTGCATTAGATTCTGAAAAATCACCGGCAGCGGAGTTGGTGTTTAAACCATGCGACTTTTCCCACCAGTCTGGCAGTCCGTCAAAGTCCGTGTCCCAACCGGGAGATCTCAGGTATCCCGGGTAGGCTTCCCAGCCTCCAACATCAGTTTCTGAATCGGGAAATCCTTTTTTGCCTGTTTTGCTGCCACTGTAAGTATATGAACCACTTAAAGTCTCATTGATAATACGAATATCATGATCATCAACAATAGGCTGTGTACAACCAACGTCGGATAAAACAAGTTTGTAAGCCTGTTGAGCCGAATGGATGGTTGCATCGGAATCAAAAAAGGGAATATCTACAAACGGCTGATAGGTTTTTGGGATATAATCACCTGAAGCTTTTCGTCCGATAATCTGGCTGGAAATATCAAAATGACCCGGCATGACATTGCCCGCAAAATAATATTGCTGTGATCCCGGGAAGTCATTCTCATATTGTGCATTTAATGCTGTAAATTGTGTTGTCGAGATACCAGGTTTATAATAATTGTTCACAAAATTAACTTCATGAGCTCCACCATCGGTTGCACGGTAACCCCAGTTGTAAACAAGGTTATTAAAAATATCCAGCTTTCCGGCAAAGAAACCGTCTCCGTTCAACCCTCCGGCCAAACTCCAGTTACGGCCATTGCAATGGGCCAGCAGATTATGATGAAAGCTTCCTATGTCGCCACCTATGCTAGCGGCAAATCCATGTTGCGATCCGGAAGGATAATTCGGATGTCCGGCTTCATTTAGCGCTTCTGAAACAAGGGTTCTTTGAAGCGTAATATTTTTTGCATTGCGCGAGCTAAAAGCTTCATCAATAGACCAGCTTATTGAACAATGATCAATAATACTGCTTTCAGCCCCCGTAAGACCCATGCCATCGGAAGATTCACTCATGCCCATGCGAAGTCTTACATGTTGGACAATCACATCATCACCGGTTACACCAATGGTATTCCATCGGAAACATATTCCCTTACCGGGAGCAGTCTGACCTGCAACGGCAATATAATCATCACTTATATTCAGTCGGGAATTCAGGGTAATTAAGCCCGAAACAGCAAATACAATTGTCCGCGGGCCGAAATCATTTTCTACTGCATACCGGAAACTCCCCGGTCCACTGTCTTCTAAATTGGTAACATATACCACCTTACCTCCTCTTCCTCCGATGGCATACCGGCCATATCCTTCAGCTCCGGGGAAAGAAGGTATTCTTTTTTTGAAATGCCATACATCACCTTTCGCAGTATCCCCGGTGATATCTATCGGATCAATCCTCCAGTAATAATCAGCCATGTTGTGGAATCCGCTCCTGATAAAAAAAGTATCTGCCATATTTCCTGCAAACGCTGGCGAATCGGGATTGGCCAATTGCACTTCCAACTCATCAGTGCTAAAATAAACATTATGGTTTAAGGTATTGACAGGTGGTTTCCAATAAAACACCAGAGTGTCATTATCAATATTAACATGTTCATCTTTATTTTTCGGATATTCAAAACGGGCCATTCTTTTTGGATCAGAAGAATTCAAATGAAAGCCGCAAACATGAATTACATTTGTGGTTGATGAAGGTTTCGGATCTGACTGAAAACGCATAACCACCGGTTGGCTGTTAATAACTTCGAACTCTATATAGGCTGTGGCACAGGCATCGTTTGACAGTGCCCTCAATGAAGGCTCAAGGTTATCGATAACCAAACTTTTGTTAACATATATGTCAACCGGACTAAAAACTGTGTTTTCAGGATTGTCAAATGCATTGTGGAATGTAACCAGGCAATGCTTTCCGTCTTCAAGACCGGTAATATAAAGTTCAACCTTGTCTGTCCGGAATCCGTCGGAAACAAGCCTTGCATAATTTGGTGCCTGAGCTCCTGCTTTATACCAGCCATCATCAACCTTTCCGTTTTTAAATTCAAAAAGGACGCCTTCAATCGATTTCGAACCCGGTCCTGATATGGGCCAGGGTATATAACCGGGTTCATTTACTTCATTTTCCTGTCTGCCTGTAACATTTAAATCAACTTTTAATACAGGAATCTGCGACAGTAAAGGATAAACAGGCAGGTTGCATAATATATACAATACTATGATTCTGAGTTTATCTGCAACAAAAAATTGAATCATGCCTATATTGTTCTCATTATTCTGCAAAATCCACTTCTATACTGGTCGATTTAATCGCCTCATAAAAATCACGGGGCGAATAATCCACCGGATTTACCATAAACTCAGGCACATTGAAAGATTTGAAAAACTGACCGTAAAATTGCGGATCTTTTTGAGGTAAAACAAAAGGTTTGCTGAAATACCCTTTACCGTTAAAATAAGATATATAAAACCTCGTATATCCTCCATCCTGCCGGCGTGAACTGAAAACAACCCAGTTTCCGTTTGACGACCATGAATGATAGCTCTCGGTATCATTACTGTTTATTTCTTTAATATCACGGAATTCACCGGTTTCCATGTTTTTTAGATACAGATCACTGGTTTTATGCCAGATATGAAAATTGCCAAAATCGGCCAAAGTAAACATTAAGTATGTTCCATCAGGTGACAGCCTGGGAAAGGTAGCGCTTTTACCCATGGCAGATGCTTTAAAAACAGTATCCGTTTCTCCAAATTCAAGTGTTTGGGTATTAAATGAGATTTTTATCAGGTCGTATTTAATGTTTTTGTAGTTGTGCAAAATGTCTTGTTCCAGATTTTCAGGATCAGGGTTATATTCAGCTGAAGCATAATATAAAGACTTACCGTCAGGGGCCCAGTAAGGGAAAGTTTCAAGATAATTCGGATCATCTGCAATCTTCATTACCTCATTTTTTTCAAGGTTATAAAGGATCAGATCAGATTCTTTATCAATAACTTCTGTTTTCTGTAAATCTTTTGTGTGAAATGCCTGGCCTGTTGAATTAACAGAATATGCAATCAGATTAAGTGAGGGGTGCCATGCCGGATAAACTCCTCCTGATATGGTTGACCGGGTTTTGAGATTGAACTTTTCTAGCTTTTTATCTTTCGTAATTAATGTTCCCGCCAGGTATCCCCTGAAGTGCATCTGCATTTTCCCTGTTCTGTTATAATCCTGGAAGGAGTGACAATTAACACATTGCCCGCGTGTTGCTGTTGAAACGATACGGTTGTTGTAAAGGATTTTTTCACTAAAACAGGTGAGATCGCGCTGATGGATTGATATCCGGTCATAAATATTAAAAAGAGGTTGTATTAATCTATATGAAAGATAATTGTCTATTGGCTCATTGGCAACATAATTACGAATTACCGGGTATTTCAGCCAGTTATTGCCTTTTTTAAGAAATAGCTGAAAAAAGATTGTATCTCCTGTGTTTTGTGAAAGAAACTCTTCCCATTTTTTCTTTCTGAATAAAACGTTTTTACCTTGAATTGTAAAGGCTTTTCCTTTTTTGGCAAAAACCTTTGTTATATATCCGTTGGCCTCATGGTCTATTGTAAAATTTAACGGCGCTATATTTTTTGGTATCGTCAAGTTTGTATAATCAGGATTTATACTGACTCTTTCATGGGTTACCATAAAAGGTTCAGGTGTATTAATCCTGCAAGAAGCAACCATTAAAAATATTAATACTGAAAATATTGGTTTTTTCATCTTGTTCATTTTATTCGAAGAAATAATAATAGTACCAATATGTTTTGCCAAATCTTCTGGAAAAATATGATTTTACTTTCTCTTTATTTGAGAACCGGGCATATTGATGTGTCATTTTCGCAAATTCCTGAAAATTATTTAATATAACCTGGTCAAATTTCAGATTCCCGATATTCCCGATTCCTGCAAGAGAAGCATATAACAAAGCGGCTTCCTGATAATGGACAGGCAGCTTGGCATGCGTATCGGTATATAAAACAAAAAGAGGCCAGAATCTTTTTATATCTTTATATTCAAGGTTACATTGCATGGAAAGTTCAAGCCATTCGGGAGTATTGTAATACGTGGATGCAAAGCTATAGATCAAAAATGATTCAAGTTGGTCTTCATGTTCCACATATAAGTTGTCATGATAAGCAAGCAATGGTAAAATCTTACTGAATTCAGGATCTGAGTATATTCTTTCCTGGTTTTCAATGAATTTATGATATTTTTCGGCCCATGATTTGTGAAACAGGGTTTTCTTTAAAACATCATTGTATTTTCTGGCCAGAGGAATATCTTTATTAAGCAGGCAGCTTTTTACAAAATACTTCAGGTTTTCAATTTTCATACCGTAGCTCATCATGTCTTCCATGCACCAACGATAACAATAGTTTAATTTTCCATACTGGTAGTAGAACATTTTCCCCGCTATATCCATCAGTAAAACAGGTTTTCTCGAGTGTATGTCTTTATTGCCATTTTTATAGGTAAACATTTCATTGCCGGCCACATTCAATTTCCGCAGCGCAAGGTATGTATCCATTACAATCAGCCTTGTTGGTTCACCTTTCAGGTTGCGTGACAAAGCCAGTACCTCCTCCCAGTCATTTTCAACAATGGATTGTTCCATTCTCAATTCAGTACTGAAATTCTCATCGTCGTATGAATAATGATATACAAAAAAAGCAGTTATCACGAAAACTAAAACCGGTATATATGAATACGGTCTGTTGGGCTTCTGCCACTTTGCGGATGGTATGAAAATAATTACAGCAACAATTAAAAAAGCAAAAAGGAAAACTAAAGGCAGCCATAGCAGGGGATCCCCTGCAAATCCGTATTCCGGTAAAGCAGATAAATATATTTTTGGGAAAGGGGTATTATTGTAAAGAAATCGGAAATAAAGAAAAGGAAGACTGATCATAGAAATCAGCGAAAGCAAAACTATAATATAATGGTCTTTATTATTACTTTCCTTTATGTTAACAAACTCATACACCACAAACAATAATATGGTTACTAGGGAATAAAAGCCGGCTATAGGAAAAAAAGTGATACTGAACAACAAAGAAAACAATAATCTGAGATTCGTTCTGGTAATATTTCTGTAAATCCGGAATATCCCCAAAACAATCATAATCCCAAACAGATTTGAAAATACATAATCATTCGAGTATATAATGTATATATAATAGCCTAATTGTGAAAATGTTAGTAAAAGCAACATAGCGGGAATAAACGAAAGAGGGTATTGTCTTTTGTTAATATTGAATGATTTAATGGTTAAAAAGTGGATGCCAAACAAAAACAGGATGTATACAAGACCACCCAGCCATGGATAATAGAACATCTGGGTGAAAAACGATCCAAGATAGAATAATAAGCCGCCGGGCGTATTCACGGTATCTAAAAAAAACATTGGGGTTGAAAGAAAAAGTGACAGATCCTGTACTTTAAAAAGGTAGGTTCTGTTGTGAATGACTGTCCAGTAAAATACGAGAAAAGTAAAAAGGCCAAGTGAAATGGAATTAATAAGAAAACATTTATTATTAATGCCGGTACCAGTTAGGTTTTTCATTTTACTTGCTTTTTCTTTTATATTATTTCGTTTTTTTATAAATTTCGCCTAAAATTAACAGAATTTCACAAAACTTATACCTGTTTTTAGTGCATAAGTTTCGTGGAGTTGGAAAAAAACAGGGCCTGTCTTTTTTAACACATAGATATATAAAACTATACAGCAACCATTCTGAAAAAGATTTATCCGATTGTTGCTCATTTTCAACCCTGTCTTTATGACTGATTAGGAATAATCTGCACAGAAAACAAAATGTAAAGCAAAATAAAATGAAAGAAATGAATACAAAGAAAAGAGGTCCGCTTTTATTGTTAATCCTTGTGGCCTTTTCATTGTTTTGCTGGGATCTGGCTACTGTTGATTTAGCTACAGTAGCACAAGGCACATTCAGGTACCTAAAGGATTTTAACTCAGGTACCTGCGATACAACAATTGTTGCCATTGTACCTTCTGATTATGAAGGGCTTGATGTTATAAAAAGCAGGACCAGTGACCTAAGTTACACGGAAGTGGAAAATATGGTGAGAAAAGCTGTTGAATTACAGGGTGGTTTCGACTCGGTTATTAAGAAGGGTAACAAGGTCATGATTAAAGTTAACCTTGTTGGCGGCAATTCACCTTCAGGGCAGGGGGAAAACACCGATGTACGGGTACCCAAGGCCCTGGTTAAAATTATTCATGAAGCAACAGGGGGCGATGTTGAGCTGATCATTGCCGAAGGGTCAGCCCGCAGTAATGATAATCCAGACGAAGCCGGCAGCGTTTGGGAAAATTCAGGATATACCGATTTGTTAACAGATCCTTACCTCAACGGGATTAATCTAAGATTACTGAATTTAAATCAGGCAATATCCGATCTGGAAGAGGTTAATCTTGGGGACCAGGGAACTGCCGCCCCGCATGATTATAAATTTCATGTGCACCATGAAGAACTGAAAGCCGATGTGTATATTTCAGTTCCGGTGCTTAAGATTCATAATCCCGGTATTACCTGCGTATTAAAAAATCAGATCGGAACTGCGCCGGGTTCTTATTATGGTTATAATAAATCAAATGGAAGAGAAAAAGACGGCTCAAATACTCCTTCAAAAATACATCCCGTTATTGCCAATCAGGACTGGTCTGAAGAAGAAATTGTAGATCTATCAAATATAGCTGGTATCGATTATATTGTTGTGGATGCCCTGATGTGCCTTGAACGATCAAAGTCGTATAATGGTAATAACCAGGTTAGAATGAACACAATTGTTGCAGGCGCCGACCCGGTAGCGGTTGACCATGTGTGTGCTAAATTGTTCTGCTTAAATCCTGATGATATTACACATATCACTCTGTCGGAAAAGGTCGGTCTTGGAACCAACAATCCTGAACTCATTAAAATTAAAGGCGCTTCAATTGAAAATGTCAGGAAGAAAGTGAAAAAAACAGGATCTATACAAGGTCAGTTTGGACAAAGCAACCGTATATGGATTCTGTCGAAAAAATACGACGGCACGGTTATGAACACGGAATATATACCAAATGAAGCTGACCTGGAACCTGTAGCCGGTGAAAACAATTGGTCGGAACCTGTATATTTCTTTGATAATATGCTGGACCTGCTAAGCTTTTACGATGGCGCTACCAATATGGTGAGCTATGCATTTACATATTTTTATTCACCTGAGGACAAAAAGGCGGAATTAAAGATTGGTTCGCATGAGGATATGATTGTGTATTTAAATGGTGTGGCAGTGTATTCTTACTCGGGTTTAAGAGGGAGTACCAGTGAACTGGACGACTCAAAAGAAATTAATATAATTAAGGGAGAAAACAGGTTACTGGTAAAAACTTTAAACAGAACCGGAATTTATACTTTTTCACTGAACATTTGTGATTATGAAAGTGCCGAACAATATGGCAATAACAGGGTAAAAGGATTATTCTTTTATACTGCAAAAGAAGAACCTTCTGGTATAGAAGATCGACATTCAATGTCAGAAAAATTACTGCGGAACTATCCGAATCCGGTTACCAACTCAACACAAATCGAATTTGAGTTACCTTATGCGGCAGATATTTCCGTTGATGTATATGATCTGGAAGGGAGATTGGTTTCTCATCTGGCCGGCGGTTTTTACTCCGCAGGTTACCATAAAATGGAATGGACTGCAACGAATATGACCGGAAATCGTGTGAGCACGGGGATATACTTATGCAGCATAAAATCCAAAGACTTTAATAACAGTATCAGGATTTTTGTGAAGTAGTTTGTTTCCAATACCAAAGAAAATCTGGAGGCATTACTTACCTGCAGAAAACTTCGTCATGCAAGTACATATTATGGCAACGGATTTTGTCCGAAAGGCATTTACCATAACATCCAATGGTATTATTTTTTAAATGCTGCCCCATTTAAGATTCATTGCCATGTTAAATGGGGCCGGCAATTTATTACGGGACGTACCTGCTATTTTCTTATAAGCGTTAATTCTTTTATAATATTCGTTGTACCAGAGGTTATGGAAACAATGTAAACGCCCGGCTTCAAATTAAAACCGGAGTCATTTGTATTCCATATGAATGCATTGATTCCGGTTTCGAATGTACGGTCGGCAATTGTCGCAATTTTTTTGCCGTTTATGTCAAATAGTTCCACAAGGACTTTTTGAGGTTTCTGAACCGGTATTTCAAAATGAATTTCGTCTGAAAAAGGATTCGGGAAACAATTGACAGTTACTTTTTCTGCCGACGGGGCAGGGCTATAGCTTGAAATGGTAACAGTAACCATACAGGAATCTGTAAAGTTTCCGTCCTGTGTGGTAACAAAGATCATAACTGAGCCTGAACTTTTAGCCACTATATAGCCTGTTGAAGCTACTTTGACAACTGAGGTATCACTCGAACTCCAGGTTACCTCCTTGTTGGTAGCATTTATTGGTTCTATGATAGCTACAAGTTTTTTTATTTCATATATGTTAAGAGTAGCCTCTGATGGATCAATCGAAACGCCCGCAACCGGAATGGTAAATACTTCAACAATACATGTATCGGTAAAGCCTCCGTCTTTTGTGGTTACTGTAATAACAGCTGTGCCACTATCAATTCCCTTCACAACGCCTGATTCGTCAACTGTTGCTATTGTAATGTCATTCGAACTCCACGTTACACTTTGATTGGTGACATTAGCAGGAGAGATTATATATGAAAGCTTTGTTGTTTTATTTTTCTCAACAGAAACACTATCAGGATTTACTTTTACACCAGTGACTGAAACTGGTGTATAAACAGCCAGACTGTTAAGATAATTTTCAAGCATGGTATATCCATCCGGGCTGATATTATTCCTGTCAGCAGCATTAGCAGTGTCCAGGCCGTTCGCTATTTCCCAGCTGTCGGGCATGCCGTCATGATCGGAATCAACAGGGACTGTTCCACTGGCAAGAGTCGACCAACCTCCAACATCGCTCGGATAAGTGATAATACCATTATTACCGTAGGTTGCCGTTCCGCTGGCGACTTCCTGTATTATCCGGGTATCTATAGCATCACGATTTGGTTTTGAGCAACCTGCCTGAGCAAGGACAGCATTATAGGCATCTTCCGGAGTTTCCTGGTCTATCGGCATGGCATCCCATGGTGCACTCAGTTTTATGTATGAGCTGCCGTCTATTCCCATCCAGTTGTCAGCTGTAACCGCGGGATAACCGTTCACATAATTACCGGCAACATACCAGCTCCCTTTATCGTCGGCCGAACGGGCAGACGGCTCAGCAATGCGGTCCTTTACACCGTATTGCGTCGCAGGTCCAGCCTTATAATAGTTGGCTATCATATTGATCGTGGAAAAATTCAATTCCGAATGCCCCTCTTGTTGAGCTTCACCTCCGTAACAGCTCTGATAACCCCAATTGTACAGCACATTGTTCCGATAATCGTTATATCTGCTTCCCGAGGCCCACCGGGGATTGCGACTGTCGTTATGGGCGATCAGGTTATGATGGTAGGTCCCATAGTTATTTCCCCAGATACCGCCGAACCGATGCCCTGTGTTAATGCCATCCTTAAACTTAGCGCAACCCTCCGTGATCATACACCATTGAATTGTCACGTACTCATTATGGTAAAACGACATAACCTCATCACTGCTCCAGCTGGCCGACACGTGATCGATGATGATGTTCTTCCTGTACCTTCCCCCTATTGCATCAGCATCAGCATCAGGATTTAACCTCACACGAATGTACCGGATGATCACGTCGTTAGCGCTTACATTGATACTTCCTTTGATACAAATACCATCACCCGGCGCTGTTTGCCCGGCTATTGTGATTTTATCGTTGCTGATCCTAAAATTCCCCTCGATCGTGCCGGAAACAAGGAACACAACCGTCCGTGGCCCCGATGCTGCAATTGCCGCTCCAAGGCTGCCCGGGCCTGTGGCATTCAGGTTTATGACTTCATATACTGCCCCGCCACGGCCTCCTGCCGTATATTTCCCATATCCTTCGGCAGTAGGGAAAGCTAATTGCTGTGCATTCAGGATGATTCCGCCAAGGGCTGTCAAAATAACCGTGATAATTGTTCTTTTCATTTTTCCAACGTTTGATTATATGATTTATGTATCAGACCATTGCATCTTCGATGTCCTATAATTAAGCGCTAAAGTTTTTCATTACCATAGCAATATTGTTATTTCCCTTGCCATTCGTCTTTTAAAAGAAAGTGAAAGGTACTGTTGATGGAATTGCTTCTGGCTTTTATCACATCGAGTTTGTCGTTTTGCAGCAGGCGGATCATTTCGGCGCCGGCATATAATACCGGTCCATAGCCATGGGTTGCGTAAATACTTTGCCCTCGATGATAGTAATAGGTGTTGTCGTGAGCGAATGTTGTTCCTTCACAGGTGCCGTCAACAGCGCCATTTTCAAGCACACGGGTCTGTGTGGCATTCCAGCCTGTTAGCGCCACAGGACCATAAACATGGCTGATCCAGCCTTCATTGATACCTTTGGCGATGGCATACGTAAACATGGCTGTACAGGATGTTTCCAGGTACGTATCATTTTTATCCAGCAGGTTATGCCAGAAACCGGTTCCATCCTGCAGGTTGGCCAGGCTGCGAACCATGGTACGGTATAAATGCAGAATTTTATCCCTGCCCTGATAGTCTTCTGGCAGAACGCTGAGCAATTCAGCCATGGCCATCAGGGCCCAGCCGCTGGCACGCCCCCAGTAAAAGTGAGGATCGTAATCACCCGATGTTACATTCCAGCCGTGGTCAAAAAGTTCTTTCTGCGGAATGTAGAGCCTGTCTGCCATCTGCAGGATCTGCCTCACAGCATCGTCGAAGTATTTATTGTCTCCCGTGAGCACACCCATATTCGCAAGAAACGGCACGCTCATGTAGAGATCATCGGCCCATACCGATTGATACTGCGGGCGATTACGGGCCAGTGTGCCGTCATCAAGGCGGAATTGATTATTGGAAATATGATCTGCAGTTCTGTTGATCAGTTCAAGGTATTTGTCATTTTTGCTTTTTAAATACGTTTTGATCATGGCAGCGCCTATCGAACCGCAATCATCCAAAGCATGGAAATTCAATATCCTGCCCCAATTACCAATCTTATCCTTATTAATCTTTCCGGCATTTTTCTGGAAATAAGGCAAATGCTCAACCACATAATCAAAAAATCTGATGTTATTGGCGAAATAAGCTTTGTCGCCTGTTATGTCATCGATGTATTCAAAGGCTGACAGCACAACTCCATGGGTGTATGACCATTCACTGGAAAAACCTTTGGATGGTTCAGCAAACAGATGGAATGTTGTGAAGTCGGTTATTTCTTCACCGGTTTTTGAGTCTATAATGATTTGAGGGCTTGAGGATTCATAGTAGATCCGTATCCGGTTTAAAACTTCCCTGATGCTATCTGCTGCAGGATACACATACGGAACAGGATATTCAGGAATCCGGCCCGCAACAATTTCCTGCGCATTCAGGTTAAGGTTGTAGGGCATCAGAAGCAGAAACAACACTGCCGGTTTGAAAGGATTTCTCCATTTTTGTAATATTCTTAGATTCCATTGCAGGGCGAAATAATGAATCGAAATTTTCATAGCATTGTATTTAGAGGATTTCAATGATCATTGGAATGTATTTGTATTCTAAAATTCACAGGCGGCCCATAATGATATGCCAGGCCAACTGTCTGGTTACCATCATAAGCTATTTTTATTCAGTTGGGCCGGTTTATTCAGTATTTTAACCAGTTCTTCATAAAATTTCAGGGCCATCCTGGTATTTCCTTTATCATTCGGGTGATATTTATCACAGGGAACACCCGGGTACCGGGTACCGATCATATCACCACCCTCACAGGGAGGATTGGCATTCGGATCAGGTAAATCATCAGAGTAATCCAAACCGGCTCCATTTTCCATATCTACCAGAATAATCCGGATTTTATCTCCGGTTCTGGCTTTGACCCGGTTTGCCACCTCCTCGTTGAACTTCGTGGTAGGGGCTGGATCCTCATCCTTAAACCTTTTAATAATAAGGCAAAGAAATACGGTCACCGGATGGTCACGGGAAACAGAAAACTGATCAATCATGTCGAGCATATCCGAAACCTGGCCGGGTTTTTCGTCCCAGTCTTTCCCATTTGTCCCGACATGCACCAGGAGGATATCCGGCTGACAGGTTTCCAGGGCAATTTCAAGCTTGCCTGCAATGTCGGGTATTTTCCAACCCGGATAGGCTTCGCAATTCCAGTCATACCAATCATTGCAACTTTTTGGTCTTATCCCGTGGTTTTGCGAACCAACAAAATCAACATGGTATCCCGCCTTAACCAGCATTTCATAGAGGGGCTTCCGGTATCCGGTCCGTTCCTCCAGAGCCGGAAAACCGTAATGCTCACCAGCTGTGATCGAATTGCCCACCGGCATTATTTTGATCGTATCGCCCGCCAGAGAATATGTTACCACAAAGAGAAAGAACAGGGCAGACAAAAGTATTTTTTTCATGTTATTTTCCTTGTTTTTCACTGTCAATATTTTACGGTGTCACTTTAACAATCACACGCTGATAACGGGTCAATGGAGGGGTGCCATTATCACATACCTCACAGATTATTTGAATGGTAACTTCTTCCTTTATATCATCGGGCACCTTAAATGAAGCCTCCATGTTATCCTCATTTTCAATTTCAATTGTTCCGTTAAAATTGTCTGCTTCGTCATAATGCCACCAATGGTACGCAAGCTGGTCACCGTCAGGATCCGATGTTCCATTGGCGCTCAGTTGAACAACAGAACCGGGTGCTGCCGCTATATCCAATGAATGATCCAGCGAAACAACAGGCGGGTGGTTTGCCTCTTTGTAAGATAACATACACCAGTCAGCCCTGGCGGCAAAATCATTTTGAAAATCATCTGCCCAGCGGGTAATAGGTTTGAAATATCCGGTCATCAATGCCTTGTTTGCTGGATATTCCTCACGCATGTATTTTCTTCCCCATGCAGTTTGCGTGTACCATCTTCCTTCGGGATATACATATCCCTCAACAGGAACGGGATCGAGCCATGTATTGCCATAAACATTCACATAACGACCGCCCCATCCACCATAGCCGGGTGATTCCATGTTTCGTAATCCTGTACCGATCAGATGTAAAAACGAGGGTGAATCTCCTTCTGATCGGAAATCTCCGTCATTAAAATCCGTATCACCCGACAGGCCATGGCTCCCGTGTACATGTGCCTTGTAAAGGGAACACAGCGCTCCATGATCTTCAAGGATATTTGATTTCATCCAATCTGCCCCGAAATACACCTGTTTGTCTTCCGGCAAGATTTTGTTCCACTGATAGGCGATGGCCCAAAACTGGTCACATATTACCGTCAGAATATTGTACTTGCCCCAATGCGGAAGAATGTATGCCTGATAGGTCGAATCCTGCTCCCAGATAAAAAAGAACCGGATCTTCTTTGCCACCCCGGCCATCTTCTCCGGATGGTCCTCCTCTATGGTTTTTAACGCCCGGGCAATGGTATTCGGTCCGCCCCATGCCTGCAGCCAAACCGGTCGATCATCGGTCTCATCCAGGAGTACCTTTACAATTAGCTGCGAGCCGGCCGTCACTTCCTCCATCTCCCCTTCAGCTTTCACGTTCCCCAGGGCCGTCCGCCCGCGCAGGTATTCAGGTGTCGGATAGGACGGATCGTGTTTTACCAGGTTCGGGTATACCTGCGCATACGCATCCAGGTAGGGGTCAATCCATTTATCACCGACCCATTTGTGCCCCTGCGAGTGGTATTGCGAACTTGATGTAACGATACCCTCGATATCCCATTCGTTGGCGTAGAGCAAGCACCGTACCATGGAGCATTCGTCATCAATCTCGCCATCTGAAGTGATAATGACCCTTGGCTTATTAACCTCAGTGAATGGTTCAGCCGTATTAAAACTGCACGTGAGTGAAACAAGCAAACCCGTCAGCAAATACATTTTAGCTTTGAAGCCAGGTGCTCTTGTTTTTGTTTTCATAACAGGGTATTTATTGCTTTATAACTTGTTTTATCACCTCCTTGTTTTTACCTGAAACCTTTATCAGGTAAGAGCCATTTGGCAAACCGGACATGTCAAGTGTATGGCGAATACCATTTGCATTTACGGAACGAAGAACCTTCCCTGAAATATCTGAAAGGCTGATATTTACTTCCTCATCAGATGCCCTTTCCCATTCAATGGTCAGTAGGTTACTTGTTGGCACAGGGTATATTTTCACTAAGTGCCCGCAATCTCCTGCAATAATACCGGTAACATTTATTACTGTAATAGTAACAGCCGCGGAAGTTGTTGTGGCTTCAAAATTATCGGTAGCCACGGCAGTTATACTGTATGTTCCGTTTGTAACACCGCTCCAGGTAAAGGAATAAGGTGAAATATTGTCAATGCCCAAAAAAGTTGTACCCTTGTAAAATTTAACACTGGTTATGGAGCCATCGTTGTCTGATGCATTTGCATGGATTTCGATGCCTGCGGGCGCATCGAAAGTGGTATCATTTGCGGGTGAAGTGATCGATACGGAGGGCGGATTATTCTCTTTATTTATATAAACCAGAGGGGAAGTAACGGTATTGCCCTGATTATCCGTTGCCTTGGCTGAAATGATATGTTCTCCGGCAAGGGCATTATTCCATATATAAGCATAGGGGAAAATGGAATCAACACCAAGTGAAGTAATCCCCCGGAAGAATTCCACCTTAATAATCGACCCGTTATCGTCTGTTGCATTTGCATTAATGGTGACAGCGGATGGCTGAGCAGGGAGGTTCGTTTTTGATACCGGCGAAGTAATAGAAACTGAAGGCAGGCCTGTTGACGTCTCAAATACCCATACCTTGCCCCTGATCGTGTCGGCGGATGTCACCTGATCCACGCTCCAGTAATAGACGGTTGCCGAATCGAGTGTTCCCGGTATAAAGGTTTGTCCGAGAACCGTGCTGTCAGCAAGCTGATTTATATCTGTGCCGAAATGCACCCTATAGCCAATGGCTGATGGCCCTTTTGTCCAGCTCAGTGTTGGGTTTGTGCCAACATTTTTAGCACCATTGCCCGGGACAGGCATCAGTCCGAGTTTTTCATACTTCTCGTTGGGCCCGGCATTTGATTGCACGATTGAAGGCACTTTGGCTGCTGAATCGAACACAAAATCATACCTGTAATAATGGCTGACAGGGAAGCTGATGCCTTCATCATCCCGATCGCCGGTACAACCGGCGAAAATATTATCCACCGATTCACAAAATCCGTGATGGATATCGTTGGGGTCAGGACGATACATTTGCGTGATCGGGTTAGAAACATGGTCGAAGTAGTTTCCTTCTGCCAAAACCCTGCACTGTGAATGGAGCCCGATTCCGTAGGATGTGTTGTTTTTGAGAAAGCAGTTGAACACGTGAATCTTCCCATACGCTGCCCTGGGATTGCGTTGATTGGTTCCGTCGAACCAAAGGTGGTGGAGGGTGGTATTCAGCTTGTTTAAATCATCCGGCTGGCTTGTCCCGCTGTTAATCAGCATGGTCTTGTCGTGGTTTGAAAGCCGGGTCCACGATACCGTATGAAAATCTGACTGTTTTGTAATATCGATCAGTCCATCACCACAGGCTGACACATTGCAGTGGTCTATCCATACATGGTGTGAACCCCGCGTTGCAATTGCATCTGTTGATCCGGAGATAGTCAGGTTGCGAATGATAACGTTCGACACATTGCTCAAGTTTAAGCCAACACTTGAAAGCCTGGCATCAGCGCCTTTCCCGATTATGGTTTTGTTTGAAGCGACATTGATCGCCCCGCTTCCACTTAATGTCCCTTCGACAATAATGACAAGCGGCTGAGAGCTGCCGGCATAACCTGACAACTGACCGGCCGTTGTGGCGGTGACCACATCGCCATTGCCACCCCCGGTTGTACTTGCTACACCGTTGCCTGGCACGGCTGCCCACCCGACCGGTACATCCGTATCCATTTCCTGTGCCACCGACAACGATACACAAATCATTAAAGTAATGCTAATAATTAAATACCTGGCAGGATTGTGATTTCGGGAACAACAAAAATTATTGCCCCTGTTTAGATGACCATATAAATTGGTTTTGGTCTTCTCCATCTCATTACGTGAACAATCCTTCATAAATAGTATTTTAAAATAGTGAAACGATAAAAACTTATAGCCAGTTAATTGATGTTATTTATATATTTCTCCAGCATGGTGTAACCATCTTCAGCAATTGTATTTCGATCCGTGGCATTGTCCGGGTCGAGTTCATTTTTGAGTTCCCATTCATCGGGCATACCGTCATGATCAGTGTCTTTTGGGGCAGGGTCGCTTTTTAGCAACGGCCAGCCACCGACATCATTTTGCGTGTCGATTATCCCGCACTTTTTCGACGCATCAGCAATCTTTACTTCCGCTTTGTATCCAACACCTTCGTAAGTTGCAAAACCTCCGCGGGTTTCTTCAATAATCCGGGTGTCAACGGCATCCCTCCCGGGCAAAATTGCGCCCGCGTTGTCAAGAACAGCATGATAAGCCTCAAGCGCTGTTTGCTGATTGATCGGCATGGATGGCCATGGATCTGCAAGCTTCAATTTTTTATGAGCTATACTATCATTTTGAGTTTGCACACCTCCGTTCCAATTGTCGGATGTAACTTCTGCATTGCCTTCCATGACATTACCGGCAATATACCATGTACCATGATTATCGGTTTTTTCATCAAAAGACGGATTTGCAATACGGTAGGATACATCACCGGATTTCGTTGCCGGTCCTGGTTTGTAATAGTTTGCCACAATATTGAATGTTGAAAAATTAAATCTTGGATTACCTTTTTGTTGTTTCTCACCACCGTAACAACTTTGGTAGCCCCAGTTGTAGATAACATTGTTTCTGTAATCGGTAAAACCGGAGCCCGATGCCATCCGGGGATTACGACTGGAGTGGTGCGCCAACAGGTTGTGATGATAAGTGCCGTAATTACTTCCCCAAATACCACCATAACCATGAGAGCCTTTTTTATGGTTGGATTTACACATACTTTCTGAAACGATACACCATTGTATGGTTATGCTATCACAATGATAAATCGACATGGTTTCATCCACACTCCAGCTTGCCGATATATGATCGAGAATGATGTTTTTGACAAACCTGCCGGAGATCGCATCATAATCGCCGCCTGATTCATCACCCAGTCTTATGCGCAGGTATCTGATAATCACATGGTCTGCATCAATAATGATGGGATTTTTTCTGATACAGATACCATCCCCCGGTGCAGTCTGACCGGCAATAGTAAGATAGGGATGTTTAATTCTCAAAGGACTTTCAAGCTCAATGGTACCCGATATCCTGAAGACTACAGTACGTGGTCCGGATGCCTCCACTGCAGCCCGTAAACTGCCTTCACCACTGTCATTCAGGTTCGTCACTTCGTATACCATGCCTCCCCGTCCGCCTTCCGTATATTTTCCATAACCTTCAGCACCCGGAAAAGCAATTCGCTGAGACCAGGAATCCGACATTGACGCCAACATAATGATTGCTGGAAGAAATACGTTCTTCATTATTTTTAGATTATTATTTTATTCAAAATACTGCATGTGCTATAAAAATCCAATATGCTTATTATTATTGTATTTATTTGAAATAACATCAAAAACACGTTCGATACGAAAACCTGAAAGCTTAAAGTATGCAAATTTGCTTTATTCATGGTTTCAACATTTTTCACAAAGCTGAATACCGACTTTCCATTTCAAACCGACAAGTAACTAAAATCTCTACAACTTAGATATACCTATAATTTCAAATAATTCCATTTTTTAGTAGACTATAATGGATTTGAATTTTAATTAATTATAGTAAAAATAGATATCTTTTTCTTTTTGTTTATTTTTTATTTATTATTTTTTATTATGGTATAAAACAAAAAGATGAAAATTATTTTACAATAATAATTAAATTTGCTTTTAAACATTTATATATGACATCCCTGAAAGATCTTTAATCATCCTGATTGTTATCTGGAATCTAATCATTATAGGTCAGTACATTACAGAAGTAAAAGTAATGAATAGCAACTTAATTATCCTCCTGTTTACCAAATCAAAAAAACCCGGCTTGATAAATCCGGGTTTTTTGTTGCTAACCAAAGTTCATAGACTATGAGAAAACAATTACTGGACGAAATACATAATGGAACGTATGATAATATATTAAAAATAATCGCAATATATTAATTATTAATTAGATACATTTATTATGAAATTTCCAGTTGTTGCTAATTGCAGTCTAATTGCTTTTGTATATTTATTAATGCAATTGTATTAATAATTATTCAAAATTACAAATAAATAATAATAAATATTTAATAAATAAAAATAATTTTTTATTGAATCCGGAATTAAAGCAGTCGATTTACACCGTGAACATATATTTAGCGAGCAATAGTATACAATTGGAAGGCCCGGTATGGTGGGATGCAGATTAACAATGTATAGGGGTGGAAAGAACCGGAGACTGAAAACTCCCGGTCAGATGAAGACGAACTGATCAATCTGTCACGCTGAAAATTCCCAGATTTTGCCCGTTCAGGTTATGAGAAAAACACCATTCTACCGGATCCGGGCAAAGGTCCGTTTTGCCCCGTCCACCTCGGTTTCATCAAAAACAAGGGTATCCTCCGAAAAGGAATAATTAACCGACTTCACATATTCATCTTCCTGTGTAAAAAGACGCAGTGGCGATTCGGTACCGTCATCGTATATGACTGTCTCAAACCAGTATGTACCTGTATTGTCTATTTCATTATTCCGGTAAACATAAAATGTGCCATCTGCTTTAAAAATATAGGAGATCGAATAACCAAGCGTATCGGGATTCATAATATACGGGGCACCGGAAACCGTGTAGTAATATACCGATTCAACCCAATTCCATTCACCGATTATTTGCTTCTCCGATTCTGAAAGGTTAAGATCTTCCTTGTTTTCACATGAAAATGCCATGGAAAAGAGGATGACAGTTATATAGATAACGTAACTGATTTTCATAATACACCCTGAATTATATAATTATTAGATAACTATTTTTTTAAAAGGTTGCATCGGCCCGAAATTTTTTTAATTATTTTCTATAATTTCATTGAATGATTGTAATACATTTTTGTACTTCTGTAATGTTAAATGGATAAATTCGTCTCTTATTATATATTAATAGACATTAATCCATTTTTCTTTCAGATAATTACTTTACATCAAAAATCATGCTAAAAATAATATTTCCTGTCCTGATTTTTTATTCCCTTTCGGCAGCTGGTCAGAGCAAGAGCATCGACAGGTTCAGAAAAGAATTCAAAGAAGACAATAATGTCTTCATATACAGCAGCACGCTTAAAATGCTCAATACAGAAGAAAATCCGGAATTCGACGACCTGGTAAAAGACATTGAGGAAATCAGGGTGCTTAACTATATAAAAGCCAATCAGCATTTTAAAGCAGATCCGATTACCGGCCTCAAAAAAAATCTGACCGATGAACTATACAAAGAGCTCATGACTTTCACCGACCAGGGAAATAAGATATTATTATACGGAAAGGAGAAAAGAGGAAAAACCGTTGGATTGGTAGCCCTTATTGAAAACAAAGAAAAATTTACGATAATTGATGTGGCGGGGAACATAGATTTTAATAAATTCTTACAGCTTAAAAAGCGATTGGATACAAAGCTATAATTGATCCTTTTCATGAATATACAATATAATTAAAGCATAATGTTGCATCCCGCAGTATCAATCAGTCAGTTAACCAAGTATTACGGTCGTATTAAAGCGGTCGAGAATCTTACCATCGAGATACCGGAAGGTAGCGTTTTTGGAATACTCGGTCCCAATGGAAGCGGAAAAACAACCACGCTGGGAATGTTACTGGATGTGCTAAATCCGACCCGGGGAACTTATTTATGGTTTAATAGTAAGTCAAACACCGAAAACCGTCGGAAAATAGGATCACTTCTGGAGATACCTTCGTTTTATCCTTACCTTTCAGCCGTTATGAACCTGAAAATCATTGCCGAAATCAAGAAAGCCGGACTCGACAGGATTGACGAGGTATTAGCGACAGTCGGATTACACGAAAGGAGAAACAGTCCTTACCGTACCTTTTCACTGGGAATGAAACAACGACTTGCACTGGCAGCTGCCCTGCTCAGCGATCCTCCGCTATTGATCCTGGATGAGCCGACAAATGGACTCGATCCTATTGGCATCGCCGAGATCAGGGATATTATTATTGCTGTGGCAAAACAAGGAAAAACAGTTATACTGGCGAGTCACCTGCTGGATGAAGTTCAGAAAGTCTGCAGTCATTTTTGCATACTCGACAAAGGCAGGCTGGTTTATTCCGGTCTTGTGAGTGATGTATCAGAAACAGAACGACGTGTTGAGCTCGGTGCAACCGATATGGAATTGCTGAAGAAAACAGTGAAGGCTTTCCCCTCCGTAATAAAATATGAAGAAGAGGATGATAGGGTTGTTGTCCTTATTCCGGTTGATAAAGTCATTGAAATCAGTCAATTCCTGACTGGCAAGGGAATTATAATTACACACTTTTTAATCCGGAGAAAATCACTGGAGAAACAGTTTCTTGATATTCTAACTGATCAACAATGAAGCGATTACTGAGAATTGAATGGTATAAGCTGAAGTACCACACCCCGTTCTGGATATTTGCCGGCCTGCACATAGCAATCCTTTTGCTGGTCTTCCTGAGTGCAAAGTTCTTTCTCGATTTCCTTGCCGGTAAAGGCGAAATGATAAACAACGTTATTGATCCTTCACGGATTCCTGTTTTTGAATTTCCCGATGTATGGCATAACATAACCTATGTGGCTGGTTTTCTGAAAATAATCTTAGCCATCTACATAATTATTTCGTTGTGCAATGAAATAAGTTATGGAACACTCCGTCAGAATATTATGAACGGAATGAGCAGGAGTGAATTCATGTTATCCAAGTTTTTTTTAATCCTTCTGCTCAGTCTTTCTGCAACTGTATTTCTGCTCATAACCGGGTTGACAATGGGATTTATCTACACGGAAGAAACAGCAATATCCTCAATTATTCAATATACCGGATTCCTGCCTGCATATTTCCTGCAGGTTACCATATACCAGCTGATGGCTTTTTTACTGGCCCTGGTAATCAGAAGAACCGGAATTTCGATGGGATTATTGATTCTTTACACTTATATTGTTGAACCCATTATTGTTTTCCGGATTAAAACCGTATGGATCAAAGGACTTTTCCCGCTGAAAGCCATCAACAATCTCATCCGGTTGCCTTTTGGCAAATACGCCTTTCGTGAAACCCAGGACTTTATTGCCATACAAGATATTGGTATCGCACTGGCCTACACTGCACTCTTTGTGTATCTGATATACCTGGTACTGAAAAAACGGGATTTATAGGATAAAGACCTGTCAGAGTCTGAAGGACCACCGATGGATTGGGGCAGGCTGACGGAGTCGGTTTCAAAAAAACAAAAAACCAATATCTTTGCTGTTTAAAATAAAACACCATGGAAAAACGAACAGCCATCCTCTTTGGATCAACAGGTCTGGTTGGCAATCATTTACTGGGAGAACTTATTAAGGAAGATGCTTATAAAAAAATAATACTATTCAACCGCAAACCAATTCAACCAGTATCCACCAAGGTCGAAGAAATTATTACTGATTTTACTGATTTGCAAAAACTTGAAAGCCTGATTACAGGCGATGATATGTTCTGTTGTCTTGGTACAACCATCAAGAAGGCAAAAACACAGGAGCGATTCAGACAGGTTGATTATGGTCTTCCTGTTACCTTAGCAGAGATTGCGTCACGAAAGCAGGTTACGCACTTTATGGTGGTCTCATCGATAGGATCAAATGCCAAAAGCAATAATTTTTACCTGCGCACCAAGGGCGAAATGGAAGAGGCAATTATAAGGATATTGGGTAAAAAAGCATATATTGTCAGACCTTCCATTCTGCTTGGTAAGCGCAATGAATATAGGTTTGGTGAAGAAGTAGGGAAATGGTTTGCCCGGTTGTTGACCCCCCTTTTTATTGGCCGGCTGGCACGTTACAAAAGCATACAGGCATCCGATGTGGCCAGGGCCATGCTTCATATTGCACTTCATGGATCTATAAAACAGATCATTGAATCCGACGAGCTGCAAAAGTTATCTAAACGATATAATGCATGAAAAATTACTCCAGTTTTCTGGATATGGTAAAGGCCAGGCAAAGCACCAGGGCTTATGATAACCGGAACATTGACGCGAACAAGATCGAACGGTGCCTTGAGGCAGCACGTCTGTCGCCTTCAGCCTGCAATGCCCAACCCTGGAAATTCATTGTTGTGAATGATCCGGTTATCAAAAATGCGTTGGCTGATGCTACACATGACCGGATATTACCCCTTAACCATTTCACAAAACAGGCTCCCGTGCATGTGGTAATAGTGCGCGAAAAAGCCAACCTGACCTCGGCTATCGGACAGGTGGTGAAAGACAAGGAATACCCGGAAATGGATATCGGCATAGCTGCCATTCACTTTTGTCTGCAGGCGGTGGAAGAAGGATTAGGCACCTGTATCCTCGGATGGTTCAATGAAAAAAGAGTCAGAAAGCTTTTGTTTATTCCAAGGAATAAAAGAGTTGAACTGATTATTACCGTCGGCTATCCGGCTTCAGAGGAAATCAGGCCTAAAAAGCGTAAGATGCAGGAAGATGTGGTGACGTATAATAAGTATTAGATTTAAGAAATAGACAAAGGAATTTACCCACCCCTTTCCCCTCCGGGGAGGAGAAATATATTCAAATACTGTAACCCGCGAACTTGTTAGAGTTTGAAAATTTGAGAGTTTGAGTGCTAACGGATTAACTAGTTTACAGATTATCCGTGAGCTGTAAGCTGTCGTCTGTGAACCGTATTTCTGTTGACTGTTGACAGTCGACCGTGGACTTATAGAGTAAACATGCTTAACGGCAGTAAAAAGCTGTGTGCAATAGAAAACCGCAACCAATACTTTCACGCGATAAAACTATTGCTGATCGATTTGTACTTGTAAACTTTGTGGATGACATCCGCAAATAGATCTGCGATCGAAAGGACTTTAATCTTATCGTTATGGTTTTTAAGGGGAATGGAATCTGTAACATAAACCTCGCTTATGGGCGACTTTTCAATCCTCTCATAGGCCGGACCTGAAAATACGGCATGGGAACCCACGACACGGATAGAGCGGGCACCTTCATCGTGCATCAGCTTGGCTGCAAGACAGATAGTCCCGGCTGTATCAATCATATCATCCACAATCACAATATCTTTGTCACGAACATCGCCGATCACCCTTATCTCTTCCACAACATTCGCCTTTTTTCTTAGTTTATAACAGATTACCATTTCGCAATTAAGAAAACGAGCGTAAGCATTGGCACGTTTGGTACCTCCCATATCGGGAGCAGCAACAGCCAGATTCTCAAGATTAAGACTCTTAATATAAGGGACAAACAGGGCTGATCCATATAAATGATCTACCGGAACGTTAAAGAATCCCTGTATCTGGTCGGCATGGAGGTCCATGGTCATGATACGGTCAACTCCGGCCGCTGTCAACAAATCAGCAACCAATTTGGCTCCGATGGAACAACGGGGTTTATCCTTCCGATCCTGCCTGGCATAACCCAGGTATGGCATAACGGCAACAACCTGAAAGGCAGATGCCCTTTTAGCGGCATCAACCATGAGCAATAATTCCATCAGGTTTTCAGCCGGAGGGTATGTGGACTGAATAATAAAGACAATGCAACCGCGCACAGATTCCTCAAAAAAAGGTTGAATTTCTCCGTCACTAAATTCAAGGACTGAGGTTTTTCCAACTTCGGAGCCATAACTTTTGGCTATTTTCTCAGCAAGATATGTGGAAGCACGGCCGGCAAAAAACTTGATGGGAGCTTTGATTTTCATGAATTTATGTTTTCAGGATTATCAGGCGCTGCAAATGTAAAAAAAACCGCGTTCAATAATATATTTAAGACAAGCAAAAAATGAAACAATTTTTAACAATGAGAAAACAGGGAGGGAAAGACTGGAACCGTAGGCCAAGATCCGTGCCATTCTTAATCAGCCATTCATCAGGTTGATCGAACGCACAATAATGTCAATTATTTCATTTCTGCCTTTTTTATGAACCGATGAGGTAGTAATAAAATCGGGCAGTTCCGCCCAGGTCTCAAAGAGTTTTTCCTGGTATAAGTCCAGTTTATGCCTAAGCTGCAAAGCCGAGAGTTTATCTGTCTTTGTAAAGCAAAGTACAAGGGGAATCCGGGTTTTTCCTGCCCAGTGAATAAATTTCAGATCAATTTCCATGGGCTCGCGCCGGGCATCGATCAAAACAAACAGGCAGGCAAGAGTTTTGCGCTGCAAAAGATAATCCTTAATAATAACAGGGAATCTTGTCTTTATGGCTTTGGAGGTCCGTGCATAACCATAACCAGGCAGGTCAACCAGGTACCATGCGTCATTAACAAGGTAGTGATTGATGCATTGTGTTTTACCCGGTATGGAAGATGTTTTTGCCAGATTTTTCCGTACGGTCAGCATGTTGATCAGGGATGATTTACCAACATTCGACCGTCCAGCAAAAGCATACTCCGGGAAAGAAGGGGCCGGACATGATTTCACATCCGGGCTGCTTTTTATAAACTCAACGCGGATAATATCCATCAGAAATATTTTGAGATTACATCGCCGATCTTTTTTTCGCGTGTTTCTGTTTCAATATATACTTCCAGCATTTTTGCCCTGCCTTCCGGAACTAACCGGATGTCTTTTATTTCAGCCGGCAATAGTATGGTTTCTCCCTTATGCACAGACTCGATCTCCTTGTCATAGTATTGAATGGAAAAAGCACCGTCCACGCACACAAAGACAACAAAGGAATCGAGCTCGATGTAATTTTTCTCAATTTCCCGGGTAAGCTCAATATAATTTGTGGTGAAGTTCCTGCATCTTGCAAGATTGTTGGACACATCCGGCCTTTTTGTATAACGGGTCCGATAGTCCTTATATTCTGCGTAATCTATTGCATCCAGTGCCAGTTCTGTATGTAATTCCCGGGCTCTCCCCGTATCATCAAGGCGATCAAAATCATAAATCCGGTATGTTATATCGGAAGTCTGTTGTATCTCTGCCAGCAAAATCCCGGCCCCGATGGCATGGATTCGCCCCGCCGGCAGGAAGAAGACATCACCAGGCACGACTTTCTCTTTATGGAGAATTTGTTGAATCGTTTTTTCGGCCAGGTGTTTTTTATACAATTCTTTGCTGACAGTCTGATTGAAGCCAATAATTATTTCCGCGTCTTTTTCAGCCTCAATAATGTACCACATTTCGGATTTACCAAAAGCGCGATGCCTTTTTTCGGCCAGCTTATCGTTGGGATGCACCTGTATGGACAAAGCATCATTGGCATCAATAAACTTAATTAAAAGAGGAAAGGTAAGACCAAACTTCTCGTATATTGAATCGCCTATCAAATCGCCCATATAGACTTCAATTAACTCTTCCAGTGCATTGCCCTTAAGAAATCCATTGCAAACAACTGAAACATCCTTGGGAATACAAGATATTTCCCAGCTTTCACCGGCCTTATCTGTTTTGGTTTTCTTTCCGAGCAGATCCCTGAGTCTTGTACCACCCCAGATTTTGTCCTTGATAATGGGTCTGAATTTAAGTGGATATAAGCGATTCATTACAGTATCATTAAAGCGTTCTTATACGAAATACAAATATTCTTCTTAACTTGGTAAAAGAATGCAAAAATAATGATTTCATCATAACACCATCATAAGGGATGGTTTTTATGTTCAATTTCCGAATTAACTATGATCAGCAATGCTTGCAGCCATAAAATTCGATAATGTCCTGTTTCTCGACATTGAAACAGTTCCTCAGTACGCTGCACTGAATGATGTACCGGAGCCTTTTAAAAAACTCTGGGATAAAAAATCATCTTATTTCCGAAAAGAAAATGAGACGGCAGCTGATGTATACCAGCGTGCAGGAATTTATGCCGAATTTGGTAAAATAATTTGTATATCAACAGGAATGCTTGGATTCCGGAATAAAATTCCGTGCTTTCGAATTGTTTCTTTTGCAGGAGACCGGGAAGAACAAATTTTAACTGATTTTACTTCATTGCTGCAACGTGTTTCACAAGCACGCGAGGTATTGCTATGTGCGCACAATGGTAAAGAATTTGATTTTCCATACATTGCCCGCAGAATCCTGGTCCATGGTCTGGAACTCCCTGATCTTCTCGACACGACAGGAAAGAAACCATGGGAGATTCGACATCTCGATACCATGGAATTATGGAAATTTGGGGATCATAAACATTATACTTCACTGGAATTACTGGCTGCATTGTTTAATATTCCCAGTCCAAAAACAGATATTGACGGCAGTATGATAGCTGACGTGTATTACAAGGATCATGATCTCCCCCGGATTGTTGAATATTGTCAGCGTGATGTGATTACCATAGCTCAAATAATAAAACGCTATCAGCGAGAACCGCTGCTTTTACCGGAGATGATTGAAATCGTGCACCCGTAAAACAGGCATGCCAGAATACGAAGAATCCCGAAATGTTGGTTTTACGTTTGGATAGAGCCGGAAAAATATATCTACTCGTTGTAAGATAAACTAATGTCGAACAAATCCTTCTCTCTTACTTTTCCAGAAATTCTTTTACTGCTACCATGAAACGCCCGGGTTCTTCGGCGTGCACCCAATGACTGGCATTTGATATGGTAATAATCGTGGCGTTTTTGAAAAAATGATGTATACAATCCATATCTTTTTCCTTTATATAACCTGAAAGCTGTCCGCGGATAAAAAGAGCAGGAAAATCCATTTGAGATTCAGAAGGCCGGCCGATGATATCGATCCCCAACAATATCTCCTGAAGATTTTTTTCAAGAGCAGGCAGGTTAAGGCACCAGCGAAAGTTCTTATGACCTTCTGCTTTAAGATTTTTAAGCAGAAATTGTCTAATGACCGAAGATTTTATGGTTTTAGCCAGCTGTATATCGGCATCTGATCTCGCTGAAAGATGTGAAATGTCAATAGAGCGAAGGGCCTGTATAATGGTTTTATGTTGCTGTATCTCAGAGAGATGATCTTCTGTGTTGTATGAGCAGGGCGAAATATCAGTCACAATGAGTTTTTCTATCAACTTGGGATGCATGGATGCAAAGAACATGGCAACACGTCCGCCCATAGAATGCCCCATCAAAACTGGTTTGAAGAGTGAATGCTGAACCAGGAATTCGTGTAAATCATCACGCATTGCCCCATAGGAGTGTTCGGGATGGTGAGGAGAACGGCCGTGATTGCGCAAGTCAACCAGGTAAACCTCCCTTTCCTGTGCTAATTGTTTGCCCAATGTATACCAGTTATCCGAAGAACCATAGAGACCGTGCAAAACAACAAGAGGTTTTCCCTTCCCAAGCTTACGGTAAAACAGTTCCATCAGGTCAATTGCTCAAGGTATCGTTTAATGGTATTCTCGAGACCGAAATACAAAGCATCGGAAATAAGGGCGTGACCAATGGATACTTCAAGCAGATCGGGAATATGCTGATGAAAATAACGAAGGTTTGCAAGATTCAGGTCATGTCCGGCGTTGAGTCCAAGACCCGCTTCAACAGCCTTTTGTGCAGCTTTAACATATGGAGCAATAGCTTTCACCGGATCCCTGGAAAAATTTCGTGCATAGGGTTCAGTATACAGTTCAATACGATTCGTACCGGTTGATACGGCACTTTCAATCTGTGTCACATCGGTTTCAATAAACAACGATGTTCGGATTCCTGCTTCTTGAAATTCTCTAATGACTTCTTTCAGAAATGCTTCGTATTTTATCACGTTCCAGCCCTGGTTCGATGTTATCACATCATGGGAATCGGGTACCAGTGTTACCTGGTGTGGTTTAACTTCAAGAACCAGATCAATAAAACGTTGCGAAGGATATCCTTCAATATTGAATTCAGTTTTTATAACGTCTCGAAGATCACGGACATCCTGGTATCGGATATGACGTTCATCCGGACGGGGATGCACCGTTATGCCCTGGGCTCCATATTGCTGACATCTTACTGCAGCCAGCACAACATCGGGTATTGAACCTCCGCGGGCATTACGGATTGTAGCTATTTTATTGATATTCACGCTCAACCTGGTCACATTCATGGTATTTGGATATTTAAGAAATTAACCCTAATTTTATTTTCTTTCTTTTCTGCAGGTGATCTGTTTTGAAGCATACAAATGTAAGCGATTTTAAATTCCACTGCAATGCTGGCCAAAGATTTGATTTCCGATATTGTTCCCGCCCTTCGTACTTCCGACAACGGGCAAAAAGCACTTTACTGGATGGACATTTTCAGAATATCCCATCTTCCGATCGTTAATAACGAGGACTTTCTTGGATTAATATCGGATAAAGATATTTATGATTACAACATGGCTGATGAACCCATCGGAAACCATTCCCTGTCATTATTCAGCCCTTTCGTAACATACGATCAGCACTTGTACGAAGTAATAGAACTGGCTTCTAGGCTCAATCTAACGGTAGTCCCTGTGCTCGATCATAACAACCATTACCTGGGAGTGATAACCCTGAATGACTTGTTGCATTTCTTCGCAGATTTTTCAGCTCTTAAGGAACCAGGAGCTATTATTGTCCTTGACATGAATATCCATGATTATTCCCTGTCTCAGATTGCCCAAATTGTTGAAAGCAATGATGCCAAAATACTTAGCGTATGTATAAGCTCACATTCCTCATCCACAAAGCTGGAAGTTACAATAAAAATTAACAGGACCGATCTTTCTTCGATCATCCAGACATTTAACCGGTACAATTATATCATCAAAAGTACATTTATGGATGAAGATGATATGAACAGTTTTTATGAAAACCGGTATGAAATGTTCATGAAATACCTTAGCATTTAACATAAAATGTGCATCAGTGATTGAATGAACTTATTGATAATTATCCATTTACGGACATTGTAGGATAATCTCTGTGTTTCGTTCGGCAAATCCAAAGATTTTATAATTTCGAAATCATTTTATAGTCGTATATCAATTTATTTAATCGATGGACCGGAACAAGGATAATGCTGAACTTTTAATGCGTATCAGGGAACTGGAAGCTTATATTGAGGATTTAAAAACAACCGATAATGAATCCGGAGTTTCCATTTGCGGTTCCGCAAAAATCAGCCTTAAAAAGAAATTTGAACTGCTTGCAAAAGCCCAGATACACTGCAAATCAGGATACATAATCCTTTCACTAAAAAAAGAACTCCTTGAATATACCGGGAACATACGTGAAATTATGGGGCTGCCGGAAGAACTCACCGACCTTTCATTTTCAGATTATTTGTCTTCCATAGTTCCCGGAGACAGGCAGCATGTTGAGGAAATCATTGAGGATCATCTTTTAGCGAATACTGAATCGTCAACTGTCGATTTCAAGATTAAAGGAATCGACCGGGCTGTTCATTATATTATACAGCATAACTGGCTGATCCATGATAGTGTTTACGGTGAGGGCATGCTGTTCATTATTCTGCAAAATGTTACGGAACAAAGGCGAATTGAGAGACAACTCGGGTACAGTGAAACCAAATTCCGGAGTATTTTCATATCAACTCCACTGGGCATGATGATTTATACAATCGATCCGAAAGGGAATCTGAGGTTGACCGATGTAAATCCGGCAGCCAGACAAATCCTGCAACTAAAAGACAATTCATTGATCGGAAAAACCATTGAAGAAGCTTTCCCTCCTCTTGCAAAGACAGAAATTCCCCTTGAATATAAAAAAGTTGCCTGTGACGGTATTACATGGCATGGAAATGAAATTGAATTCCATAACGGCGATATTCATTTTATATTCGATATTACAGCATTTCAGACTTCGCTTGGAACAGCAGCAGTTATCTTTCAGGATATCACGGAAAGGAAACAGGTTGAGAGCCTCCTGAGAGAATCAGAAGAGAAGTATCGTAAACTGGTGGATAATTCAAATGTAGGTGTATTTACCTGTAACGAAGAGTGTAAAGTTTTGTATTGTAACAATACAGCCCTTCAAATGTTGGATTTTCCCACACTTGAAGAAATTTCAAAAGCAGACATTGAACCTTTGTTTGCCGTTGACGGAACCTGTAAAGAATTGATGCGTCTGGTTAAAGAGCAGAAAAAAGTATCCAATTTCCGTGCTGAACTCATCACGAAAAAAGACCGAAATATTACGTTGAGCATTAATGCCCAGCTGGAGAATAACCTGATATCGGTTGTAACCATTGATATAACAGAAAAAGTTAGAGCCGAACAGAAATTGATAGCACTTAACACTGAACTTCAGGAAATCAATGAGAAAGTAAGTATTATCAACTCGGAACTAATGAAAAGTGAAGCTTTAAAGAAAGCTTTATTGAATAATCTGCCCCACATGGCCTGGATGAAGGATAAAAATGGAGTCTATCTATCTGTCAATGACTCATTTGCCAGATCACTCAATCTTGCTTCTGATAAAATCATAGGAAGAACCGATATGGACCTTTACCCGGAAAAAATCGCAGCAAAATACATACAGGAAGACAAAGAAGTAATGACAAAACGGCGGGAACGCTTTTTTTATGAAAAAACCGACGGGTTATGGTTTGAAACCTTTAAGGCCCCAATCTCCAGCGAAAATGGCGAGATAATAGGTGTTTCAGGGATTTCGCTTGAGATTACGGAACGAAAAAGAGCAGAAGAAGAAATAAGGGCTTACACAAAAAAACTTGCCGAACAGAATGAAATCCTGCGAATTATCAATGATGAATTGGTGAAAGCAAAGGAGAGAGCAGAAGAAAGTGATAAACTGAAATCTTCCTTTTTGGCTAACATGAGTCATGAAATCCGGACTCCTATGAATGCCATACTGGGATTTGCTAACCTGTTAAAAAACAAAAATTTCTCAGATGAAAGAAAAGCTACTTTCATTGAAATAATTAATTCCAAGAGCAAACAGCTGTTGCAGATTATTACTGATATCATTGATATTTCAAAAATTGAAGCCGGACAGATCTCTATCTTCAATAAGGCCTTTCCGGTTAATGCATTGATAAAAGAAATGCATTTGTTCTTTGAGAACATAAGAAAACAGGACAACAAACCGGTAAAAATTGAATATACCTTAGGACTTCCCGACGGAGAAGACTATATGCTTTCGGACAAAATAAGGATCGAACAGATTATTTCAAATTTTTTATCCAATGCATACAAATTTACGGATAGCGGGACCATTGAAATCGGTTATAAAATACAGGATACAACCATAATTTTCTTCGTTAAGGATACAGGAATTGGCATAGCACTAGAGGAACAAAAAATTGTTTTCGACCGTTTCCGGCAGGCAGAATCATCATTTAACCGTTCATACAGCGGAACAGGACTCGGTTTAGCAATCTCAAAAGGGTTGGCGGAGCGGATGGGCGGACAAATATACCTTGAATCAACTGTCAACAAAGGTTCAGTATTTTATCTTGAATTGCCCTTTATAAGGCAGGAATATGTGGCTCCCATCGAAAAAGTATTCGATGAAAGTACGTTCGACTGGTCTGACAAGACAATCCTTATTGCCGAAGACGAAGAAACCAATTATACTTTTCTGGAAGTATTGTTAAAGGTTACAGGAGCCAATATTGTATGGGCAAGAAATGGTATTGAAGCTATCGATATGTGCCGGGAAAACACGGATATTAATTTAGTCTTAATGGATATCAAGATGCCAAACATGGATGGACTGGAAGCAACCCGGCAGATTAAAAAGATCCGGAAAACATTACCCGTCATTGTTCAGACAGCCTATGCAATGTCTGCGGATGAAGAAAGTTGCCTGGAATCAGGATGTGATGCTTACATTTCCAAACCCATTAAAATTGAGCCCCTGTTCAAGCTTATTATGGAATTCATTTAACGCGAACAATCAGATGTCGAAGCCTGGTGGAATAGCACCGCAGGGAGTATGGAACGATGGAATGTTGTTGAAAGAAGTTGTAAAGGTTGTAATCGCTATATTTGCTGTAATTGCTGTATCTCAAACCATACCATTTATTATTAACCATTATCAATTAACCATTAACCATTAATAATGAACCCTTAAAAACGTGTTTCGGTATTAATTCTACTTGGACATATTGAAAAATCAGGATTACCGGTTGTTGAATTCATTCATTGTTTTTTCCAGTCCCGCGAGTCCGAAACTTCTGATAATGTCATGACAAACCGCAATCCGTTCGGGAAGCTTTTTTTCCTCTTCTTCCGACCAGGTACCTAATACATAGTCGACCTGAAAGCCCTCAGGATAATCATTACCGATACCAAAACGCAATCGTGCGTATTGCTGATGTCCGAGTGTCTGGCTGATATTGATAAGCCCGTTATGGCCACCATCTCCCCCACAGGGTCTGAGCCTGAGTGTACCAAAAGGAAGCGCTATGTCATCGATAATCACAAGCAGGTTTTCCAGTGGTATGGACGCTTTCTGAAGCCAGTAGTTAACGGATCGTCCGCTCAGGTTGACGTAGGTATTCGGCTTGAGCAACAGAAATTTCCTTCCTTTATGGTTGTATTCCGAAACAAATCCATACCGTTTATCCATAAATGTGATATTGAACGCATCAGCCAATGTATCCAATATCCGGAATCCTATGTTGTGACGGGTGTTATGGTATTCGTCACCCATATTACCCAATCCTGCAATCAGGTATTTCACATGCAATTATACTATTTTTTCCCTTTTTCAGGTTTTTCGGGCTTTTCCAATGCAGGAGCTGCTTCACCGGGTTCAGCAGCAGCTTCACCGGGTTCAGCAGCAGCTTCACCGGGTGCGGCAACAGCGGCTTCAACCGGCTCTTCTCCCATACCCCTGGCGGCTGCCCGCGACGATATTACACTGACAATAGCGGCACGCTTTGGTTCAAGCATTTCAACTTTATCAATGCTAATATCACCGGCTAAAACAGATTGTCCGATATTCAGGTTGCTGATATCAATCTGAAGATAATCGGGAAGATCGGATATCAGGCCCTTTACCCTCACATATCTTTTGCGTTGCCGCATCTTTCCTCCCTCCAACACCCCTACTGAGCTGCCGGTAAGGTTAACCGGAAGCAAAACAACAGCTGGCCTTTCAGCCGATACTTCCTGAAAGTCGATATGCAGAAGGGCATCCGTAACCGGATGAAACTGCACTTCCTTCATGATTACCTGACGTTTTTCACCATCTATATTCAAATTAATGAGATATACATCATGAGTATAAATGATGTTCTTAAAGATTCTCTCGTCCGCGAAAAAATGAATATTCTCTTTTCCCCCGTATAATACACAAGGAACCTGGTTTTTCAGCCGTAATGCCCTGGAATGTTTTTTACCAAAGTCTTTTCGGGCTGTCACGCTAATGTCTATGGATTTCATTACTAAGAATTTTAAACAATAATTAATGTGCTACTTGGAATATAATTCGATATTCCCCATTACACCCTTGTTTAAAAAAACACTGGTTTAAAAAGGAGTGCAAATATAAAGAGTTTTGGGATTTATAAGAAAAAATAGTTATAAAAATTAATTTAATTGTTAACGGTTCACGGTTCACAGTTCACAGTTGACGGTAGGTGAGTTAACTATTTACTGTTCACTGTTCACTGTTCACTGTTCACTGTTCCCTGTTCCCTGTTCACTGTTCACTGTTAACTGCTTTTCTGAACAGTTCCAGCAGCTTACTTTCCTCTTTCTCCCAGCAAAGTTCTTCTGCAGCTGTTAATAAGTTTTCCTTCCAGCGATTCCTGTCATCTTTATTATTCAACATAGCTGAAAAACAGGAAGCCAGTTCCCTGGGGTCTGTTGTCTTGATGATTCTGCCAATATCATATTTCTGCACTACCGAAGCCATCTCAGGAAGATCGGAAACCAATACAGGAACCCCTGCCTGTATATAATCAAAAAGTTTATTGGGCAGGGCATACCGGTAATTCAATCCCATGTCTTCCTCAAGTGAGATACCAATATCAGCCTGCAGTGTAAACAGAAACAGATTTTGAATGGGAATTCTTCCGCAAAACAATATCTTTCCCAAAAGACTTTCACGACGAGCTTGTCTGATAAGATCCTGCAGGATGTCTCCGTCGCCCGCAATCACCAACCGTGCGTTCTCAACAAATTTCATTGCCGAGATCGCCAGATCAAGACCTCTTCCCACATTAACAGAACCCTGATAAAGGATAATATTCTCCTTTCCCCTTTTCAGGCTAAATCCGGGCTGAATAAATGATTTTCTCCGGTATGCATAATTTCGGATCACTTCCATACGAATTCCATATTTCATCAGATATGCATCGGCAATTGACTGGCTAACCGTGTAGGAATAACGGATATGAGGCAGGATTCTCTTCTCGATCGTTTCCCATATATTACGGATCAAACTCCTTCCAACGAGTTCGGGAACTTCGGTAAAATATTCGTGGCTGTCGTATACAAGAGTCTTTCTTCTAATACGTACCGCCAGATAATTTGCGGCAAGCGTATCCAGATCGCAGGCCAGGAATACATCAGCCCGGATGAACAGCAGTAAAAAAAACAACCGGATATTAAACTCCGCATAAAAAAGAGGCCCTCTGTTAAAGATCAATTTTAGCCGTTTCACCTTGCAGGGAAACATGGTGATTTCCATGCCGGATGATTTTTTCCGGCCTATAACAGATACCGTGTAGCCTGCACTGACAAGCGAACAGACTGTCCTGTTCACACGCTGATCGGTGAAAACGTCATTGGTGACGGAAATGCAAATCTTCACACACGAATGAGTTTAAATTAAGTGCTAAGGTAAAAATTCCAGCTAAAGTTACCAGCGGTAAGGGTGGAAGTATAAACATCATGGATAGATGCTATTTGAATAATTATCCTATAACTCCGGTTATATTGGCATATCTGTTTCCGTATAACCAACACACGACTGCCTACACTTTTCACTTTTCACTTTTCACTTTTCACTTTTCACTTTTCATTATTCATTGTTCATTGTTCATTATATTTGTCCGGAGTAATGATCTCACGATGCTTTCTCTTCGGGAAAATATTTCGCTTTTGTCTTACAATACATTTGGTATCGCGTTGTATGCCAAATGGTTTGCCATACCAGAAACAACGGAGGATGTGATTGAGCTCCTGAGAAATGACCGTCCTGAATGGAAATCAAAATTTGTTTTAGGAGGCGGAAGTAATGTATTGTTTACCCGCAATTATGAAGGATTAATAATTCACCCCGAAATTAAAGGGATGGAAAAAGTAAAAAAAACAAAAGATAATGTCTGGATCAGGGTTGGTAGCGGAGAAAACTGGGATGATTTCGTTTGTTATTGCGTGTCGAATGATCTGGGTGGCCTCGAAAACCTGTCACATATCCCTGGCAATGTAGGTGCAAGTCCGGTACAGAACATAGGGGCTTACGGTGCTGAGGTAAAAGACTGCATTGAGAAGGTGGAGACGGTTATGCTGAAAAATTGCAGAAAGAAAGTCTTTTCCGCCAGAGAGTGTAAATTTGACTATCGAAACAGCATCTTTAAGAAAGAATTGAAGAATCGTTGCATTATTACCCATGTTACTTTCAGGTTAACCCGAAACCATGAATTTAAGACCCGATATCCCGACCTTGAAAAGGAACTTGACGGTTACCCTGAAACCTCAATACAAACCATCCGTGAAGCAATCATAGCCATCCGGAAAAAGAAACTGCCCGAACCAGCACAATTGGGTAACGCCGGAAGTTTTTTTAAAAATCCTGTGCTCAATATACAACAGTTCAATACCATCCGGCAGTCTTTTCCATCGATACCCGGGTATAAATGCGAAGAGCAACGTTTCAAGATTTCAGCTGCATGGTTGATAGAACAATGTCACTGGAAAGGGAAAAGAATCGGTAATGTAGGAACGTATAAAAAACAGCCTCTTGTTATTGTAAATCATGGCAGTGCTTCAGGCACTGAAATTGTTGAATTCGCCAGGAGAATCCAAAGGGCAGTGAAGACTCATTTTGGCATCACACTGGAAACGGAAGTAAATATACTGTAATTCATATACCGCATTAATCCTCATTCATCAGGGTATTTCTGGCTGCAGTAATTATATCATGGGTAATCTCAGGTGTCTCTGCCTCGGCATAAAGCCTGATAACGGGTTCTGTTCCGGAAGCCCTTATCAGCAACCACTGATTTTCGCTGAAATAATATTTATACCCGTCAAGTGAAACGGTACTACTCACCTTAAATGAACTAAATGATTTATAAACTTCGTTTTTGCAATTTTCTATCACCCGGGTACGCATGATGCGGTTCAATTCAAGGTCAATTCGTTCAAAAGCAAAAGGTCCGGTTATTGAATATACTTCATCCAGCAACTGCCGCAATGATTTTCCTGTGTCAACCAAAGCCTGAGCAACCATTAATCCTGCCCACAATCCGTCACGTTCAGGTATGTGATTGCCCAGAGCGATGCCGCCTGATTCTTCACCTGCCACCATTATGGTTTCCTCCGTCATGATCTTTGCGATTTCCCTGAATCCGATTTTCGTATGAATAAGCGGCAATTCATAATGGTCGCATATCTTTTTCACCTTCTCAGTACTCGAAAAACCAGCTGCAACCTTGCCTTTCTCCTCTTTGTATCCGGCCAGGTAATGAATCAGCAACAGCAGTACCAGATTTGCATCGATGAAATTTCCATCTGCATCGAATACGGCAATGCAATCGGCATCACCATCAACGGCCAGACCATAGTCAAAGCCCTTGTTATGAATCATCAGTTCTGCCAGTTCATGAAGATTTTTCCGAACCGGATCCGGAGGTATACCGTTAAATGCAGGATTCACATCACAATGCAACAAATAAGTTTCCGGCAGGAGTTTTTTAATAATATTTTGTCCACTGCCAAACATGGCGTCAAAAGCAAACTTAAGCTGTGATTCCTGAATACGCTCGAGTGGAAATTTATCGCGAATCTCCTTAATATATAAGGTTTCCAGGTTGATGTACTGAATCAGACCCTGTTCCAGCATATAATTCCAGTTAAGCAATTCAAGATCAATTTCATTTTCACTGCTAATCAGGTTTTCAATGTCTTTTACATCCTTTTCAAACATCGGGCCTCCATGGTCACCTTTGAGTCTGTAACCATTATAGTTGACCGGACTGTTGCAGGCAGAAATCATAATTCCACAATTTGCCTTTAATTTTACTACACCAAGCGAAACCATGGGTGTGGAAACAAACTGCTCGGATATATAAACCCGGATACCTTTTGATGCAAGTATTTTGGCAACGGCTTCCATAAACATTTCTCCCCCAAAACGACAATCATAACCGATCACCGCTGCAGGATTTTTATACTTTCGTGTAAGCCACAGGGTTGTTGCATAGGCTGCTTTTGCGACCGAAGCTATGGTATAATCTTTGGCGATTACAGCTCTCCATCCGTCTGTTCCGAATTTTATCCTGTCCATAGTATGAGTCTCCAGAGGTTTGGTTATGGATTGAATGAAGTAATATGTCTATTTATTATAATTAATCTTTTTCAATCATTTTAATATTCTCCGCCGGTTGAGAGCTTTCTGATATGAACGTGCATTTCTGTTATGTTGTTCAAGCGTGCGGGCAAAATTATGATATCCTGAAAAATCCTCTTTTGCACAGAAATACAGATAATCGTTTTTCTCATAGTCAAGTACAGCATCAATAGCCTGAATAGAGGGCATGCCAATAGGGCCGGGAGGCAAACCGTAATATTTATATGTATTATAAGGAGATTCTATACCGGTGTGTTTTTTTAACACCCGTTGGATACTAAAATCACCCAAAGCATATTTCACAGTCGGATCAGCCTGCAGTTTAATACCTTTATCCAGCCGGTTGATATAAACGCCCGCTATTCTTCTGTACTCTTCGGGTTTGTTGGTTTCATTTTCAATGATTGAAGCAAGTGTAATAACCTCATTGGTAGTCAAATTAATACGCTGAGCCTTGTACGTCCTTTCAAAGTTCCAGAAACGATCGTATTCTTTCTTCATTCGTTCGAAAAACCCAGTAGCCGAAAGATTCCACCAGCATTCATAGGTATTGGGGATGAACATTCCCATGATGGTATAAGCATTAAAGCCTAATTCTTCAATAAAGGCATCGTCACGAAAAAGGCTTAGGATAGCTGCTGTATCGGGTTCGATCTGTTCAGCTACCTTTAATGCCAGATCTTCCGATGTGCGAATGTTGTTTATAACTACCTCGACCGGTTCCTGTAATCCGGCTCTGAGTATGTTTATCAGCTCATTGTTCGACATCCTGTTACGGATTTTGTATTTCCCCGGATGCACATGTTTGCTGTAGTTCTTCCGTTCCGCCACCCATTCGAATGTATGCCTGTTTTTAACCAGTTTAGCATCGTACAGTATACTGAAAACATCTTCGGATTCAGATCCGGTTGGGATATAAATATAATAAGGTTTTTTATCGGGTGTAAATATATTGGCCCCGTATGCTTTATGATAGATATCCGATACCTTGATCCCGGCGATTATAAATACTACGAGAATTCCATAAAGAATATATTTTATAATAACAGAGCCACGCATAAGATCCGGATACCGGTTATATTTTAATAACATAAAGCTGTCCGGCTTCATCACGAATGACCTTAACAGGATCGCCCTTTTCAATATAGCCTATCTCAGCTTTGGCATCATAAATCTCGCCTTCTATCTCCACCATGCCGGATGGCCGTAAAATGGTATAAGCTACTCCTGTTTTTCCGATCAACTCTTTTTGCCGTGTATCGATACCGATATATCCTTCCTTTGTACGTTGAGTAGTATCGAGGGCAATTCCTTTAAATGTTTTGGAAAAGGCAAACCGTCTGGATCCCAGTATAAATAACATAAATGCCAAAAACAAGGAAACCAGCACCGTCATCAGGGCCTTGATCAAATGCCACAGGGCACCCATTCCTTCAAGCCTGAAAACAACATTATCCACCAGGCTGAGTGTCAGGCCGGCAACCATCAAAACAATACCGGAAATACCTGCTACCCCGAAGCCGGGTATTACAAATATTTCCAGGATAATAAGGATAAGTCCGGCAAGGAATATGAGCATTTCCCAGTTCTCTGCCAAACCCTCAAGGTAGAGAGGTGCAAAATAGAATAAGGCAGCAACACCTGCTGCAGCAAGGGGAAAACCGATACCCGGAGTCTGCAGCTCAAAATAAATACCTCCCAGCATGATCATGATTAAAATACCCTGAACCACGGGACTCAGAAGGAAGCCAATGACCTTGTCGACAGCGGATGGCCGGTATTCTTTCAGTTCACAATCCTTTAATCCGGTTTTTTCCAGTACTTCAGCAATGCTGGACGCAATACCCTCACTGTAATTCCATTTCAATGCTTCTTCTGCCGTCAGGGTTACCACTTTCAGGGAATCATCAAGTCCCGGAACAACCAACGACGGATCAACCATGGCCTCGGCAATATGCGGATCGCGGTGCCATCTGATAATGGTATCATTTCCGGAAACAATCGTATCTTTTCCATGCGACTCTGCGGTTGCTCTCATGGTTGAACGCATGAACGACTGGTACTTATCGGGAACAACATTACCGGACTGGTCTACAACCGTTGCCGCTCCAATACTACCACCAGGTCGTATATACAGGCTATCACAGGCTATGGATATCAGGGCTCCGGCTGAGATCGCCTGGTTATCAATAAATCCAATCACCGGAATCATGCTGTTGAGTATTTTTGTCCGAATGGAATCGGCAATGTTCACCATTCCTCCATAGGTATTGATGTGCAGGATTACGTAATCGGCGTTCCATTCTTCAGCGGCAGAGAATGCTTCCTGTGTAACCCTCCACACGGGTTTGGCTATTTCTTTCCGGATTTCAAATACATAAACCCTGGGTCGTAAAAGGGATGCTTTTTCTTCAGAAAGAGAAGAATCGGGCACAAAAGCCAGGATCACGTATAGTATGGCAGAAAGCAGGATCGCCTTATAACCAGTGTATAATTTCCTGAACATAATAATGAATTTTAGGATACAATGGTAAAGAAAATTTGCAACATTATAAAACCGATTAACGATGTTTATTCGCGTATTTGTTCTTAATTTTAACGCATCAAAAAGTGTTTTTATGGAACTTACAAAATTAACCGCTATTTCACCCATTGACGGACGTTACAGAAAAACAGTGGTGGCCTGTGCTGCTTATTTCTCCGAATTTGCCCTCATCCGGTACCGGGTAATGGTAGAAGTTGAATATTTCATTGCATTATGCGATTTGCCGCTGCCTCAACTAAGGCAAATTGAATCACAGCATTTTGAAATCCTCAGGAAAATATACTCAAATTTCACTCCCAATGATGCACAATACATAAAAGGTATAGAAAAAACAACCAACCATGATGTCAAGGCAGTGGAATATTTTCTGAAAGAAAAATTCGACAGCCTGAACCTGTCTCATTTTAAAGAATTTATTCATTTTGCCCTTACTTCACAAGACATAAACAATACTGCCATCCCGCTTTCATTGAAAGATGCCCTGCAGGCAGTCTATTATCCACTGCTGGAACAGGTTATTGCAAAACTTAAAACACTGGCATCAGAATGGAAAGAAGTTGCCATGCTCGCATATACGCATGGTCAACCTGCATCACCAACAAGGCTTGGAAAAGAAATAAATGTCTTTGCCGAAAGACTTGAAATTCAGAAAAATCAACTTATAACTGTACCGTTCTCAGCCAAGTTCGGAGGAGCTACGGGGAACTTAAACGCTCATTATGCAGCCTATCCGGATACCGACTGGACCGGGTTCAGCAACCATTTTGTGAACGATATCCTTGGTCTTACAAGGTCACAGACCACAACTCAGATCGAACATTATGATAACCTTGCGGCCATCTTTGACTGTATGAAGCGTATAAACACCATCCTGATTGATCTCGACCGCGATTGCTGGAGTTACATATCCATGGAATATTTCAAACAAAAAATCAAAACGGGGGAAGTCGGTTCATCCACCATGCCACATAAAGTTAATCCGATCGATTTTGAAAACTCAGAAGGCAACCTGGGTCTGGCCAATGCAATTTTTGAACATCTTGCAGCCAAACTACCCGTGTCAAGGCTGCAACGTGATCTTACCGATTCAACCGTTCTTCGTAACATAGGGGTACCCTTTGCCCATTCGGTAATAGCCTTTCATTCACTGCTGAAAGGACTTGATAAATTGCTGCTGAATAAGGAAGTCATCGACAGGGATCTGAGCAATAACTGGGCAGTGGTAACCGAGGGTATCCAGACCATTTTGCGCCGTGAAGGATACCCCAGACCATACGAAGCTTTGAAGGATCTTACACGGCACAACAAACCCATAAACCGGGAAACGCTTGTTGCTTTTATTAATAACCTCGATCTGCGAACGGAAGTAAAGGAAGAACTCCTTAAACTTACCCCATTGACATATACAGGAAAATAAAACAAAAAGGCAGCAATGACGATCAGTGGTTTTACAATGGGGAAAAATGCCCGCAAGCTTTATTACCCGATGAAGCAGGCAGTAATGAGTATACTGCCAATTGTTAATGAGTTTATTGTTGTTCTGGGTGATAGTGATGCCGACGACACTACACGTCAGGAAATAATGTCCATTGGAGATCCCAAAATAAGAATCATTGACACCGTGTGGGATATTGAAAAATACCCAAAGGGTATGGAACATGCTCATCAAACCGATATAGCAAAAGGATACTGCAAAGGCGACTGGTTATTCTATCTGCAGTCGGATGAAGTCGTTCACGAAGATGATTTGCCTGTAATCCGTAAACGATGCCAGGATCTGTTGCATGAAAAGATAGTTGAAGGCCTGCTATTTGACTACATCCATTTCTGGGGTGACTATAACCATTATCAGAAAGGACATTGCTGGTATAACCGGGAAATCCGGATTATTCGTAATGATCCTGAAATTCATTCCTGGGAATCAGCGCAGTCTTTCAGGCGAATTCCCGGTTTCGATGGAATTCATTACCGTCAACAGGAGAATACTTTCAAACTTAACGTTGCCAGAGCACAGGCACGTATTTTTCATTACGGATGGGTTCGGCCGCCTGAACTGATGAACAGCAAGATAAAGCATTTCAACATCAATCATAAAGGGTTTAAAGCCGTCAGCCAGCTTGAAAAACAACTTTTTTACAAAGGTGATTTTGACTATGGAAACCTGAACAATTCGGAAAAATACTACGGCTCACATCCGTCCGTTATGAATGAATGGATACAACAATTTAACTGGGCTCATAAGCTGAGATACTCCGGAGGAAAGATAGTAAGCAGGAATCCCATCAAACATGAAAAGACAAAGTATGTTATACTGAGCTGGATAGAGAACAAACTTCTGGGCGGAAGAAAGCTCGGGAAATTTAAAAATTATATCCTGGTAAATCAATGAAAGTTTTTTTTAAGACCATCGGTAAATATTTGCTTCCATACAAAAAGAACATTTTCCTTAACATGGCATTTAATTTTCTAAGTGCCATTTTCAGTGTTTTTTCACTGGTTTCCATGATTCCATTGCTTAAGATTCTTTTCAAGCTCGAAGAAAAAGCATACGGATATATTTCCTTTAAAAGTGCCACCGGGTCAATAGAATCACTGGGCCATGCAATAAAGCACAACATCTATTGTCTTATTACCCAGGTATCGGAAAACCAGGGCTCAGCAAAGGCTCTGATCTGCATCGGATTGTTCCTTATCCTTATGGTTCTTTTTAAAGTAGGCTTTACATACCTGGCAAGCTATTACATTGCTCTCCTGCGCAACTCGGTAGTGCGTGACATCCGGATGAGAATATACAGCAAAACGCTTTCCTTGCCGGTTGGTTTTTTCTCCGAAGAACGCAAAGGTGATATCATTGCGAGAATTACAGGTGATGTAACGGAAGTTGAAGTATCGGTGATCAATTCGCTTGAGATGCTGATTAAGAACCCGATACTGATCCTGGTTTTTGTTGTGACCATGATCATTATGAGCTGGCAACTAACGGTATTCGTTTTTGTGTTATTCCCCATTGCAGGCCTGATCATCGGAAGAATCGGGAAAACACTTAGAAAGCATTCCATGGCGGGTCAGAATAAGATGGGAGAATTCATGTGCACCATTGAGGAAACCTTGTCGGGATTGAAAATAATAAAGGCTTTTATTGCGGAGAAAAAGATAGCCGGAAAATTCAGGAAACAGATTGAAGAGTACCGGAAAATCATGAACCGTATCTATATCAGGAGGTATCTGGCCTCACCGGTCAGCGAGCTGCTGGGAACCATAGTCATCATTATCGTGATGTGGTACGGGGGGTACCTCATCCTAACAGAAACCAGCATGCTCGGTCCCGAAAAGTTCCTGGTTTACCTGGCTGTTTTTTACAGCGTTATCAATCCTGCAAAAGCTTTTTCTTCAGAGTATTACAGCATTCAGAAAGGACTGGCATCCATGGAACGTATAAACCGCATCCTGAATGCTGAAAATACGATAGTCGAGAAAAAAGATGCCAGGCCCATAACTTCTTTTAATGATACCATCGAATACCGTGATGTCAGTTTCAGATATAAGACTGATTATGTCCTTCAGGGAATAAACCTGACCGTAAAAAAAGGCAGGATGATTGCTCTCGTAGGACATTCGGGAGCGGGAAAATCAACCCTGGCTGATCTGTTGCCTCGCCTGTACGATGCAGTGAGCGGACAGATTCGGATTGATGGAATTGATATCCGTGATTATAAAATAAGCGACATCCGAAGCCTTATGGGCGTCGTGACTCAGGATCCGATATTGTTTAACGACTCGTTTTACAACAATATTGCCTTTGGCGTTGACTCAGCCACCCCGGAACAGATTATAGAGGCAGCAAAAGTCGCCCATGCACACGAATTTATCGTCAACACCGAGAACGGCTATGACACCGGTATCGGAGACAGGGGGTGCAAGCTTTCCGGAGGACAACGCCAACGAATAAGCATTGCACGCGCCGTGCTGAAGAATCCGCCGATCCTGATCCTTGACGAAGCCACCTCAGCTCTTGATACGGAATCCGAAAGACTCGTCCAGGATGCTCTCTTGCAGCTTATGAAGAACCGGACCTCCATTGTCATTGCCCACCGATTCTCTACCATAGTCAATGCCGACGAGATTTTTGTGTTGAAAGACGGTAAAATTATTGAAAAAGGTGATCATGTAGGTTTAATGGAACTTAACGGTGAGTACCGCAAATTTTTTGAGATGCAGTACTTTACTTCTTAACCTGCATTATTCATAAACTATATATTATTTCAAAGTTTATGGGTTAAAGAGACAGGTAATAATCATAGATATATTGCTGCAATGCCTTTATATAACCGATATGATCACTTGTGACATCACCGGTTGAAAACAGAAGGTTTTTTGATTTAAAGTCAAAGCCGAAAGACACGCTGTCCGTCATCATGGCCATGCCGTCCATAAAAGAATAGAAAGCAAAAGACCGCGAAGAGGGAGACAGGATGTCCTTGCCCAGGATATAATGATCGCTGTCAATACCCAGCTGTTTAAGAAGGGTTACGGCGATATCCGACTGCGTGCAATATTTTGTAATGACCGTATCTGTTTTCAGTGCTCCCCCCAGCCAAAGCATAGGTATTTTGTACTTGCCGGGTTCATGGTATTGATCAAAATCGGGGAAAGGGCTGCCGTGATCAGCAACCAATATAATGAGGCAACTATCCCAACGATTGCTGCTTTTCATTTTTGCAATAAAATCACCAAGACAACTGTCGGCAAAATATGCTGAACTGTAGAATTTGTTCCGAAAAGGAAAACCTCCGAAGTGTGGTTCTACCGGTATATCAAATGGTTCGTGATTACTGAGGGTTAACATCATATGCAGACATGGTCCGGTTTGACTGTTAACTTCATCCACTAATTTGTCAAAAGCAATATTATCCGGTACGCCCCAGTTGCTCCGATAGCCATGATAATATGAAAAATCCTTTTCGGAATAAATAGGATTAAAACCACCGTTCAACAGGTATGATTTCATGTTGGCAAAATCAACCTCTCCACCGTAATAGAATGAGGCATGATAACCTTCCCTTATCAGATCTCGAGAAAGAAATGCCATATTCAATGTCTTTTCGGGATATCGTAATACCCTTAACGGTTCAATGGTTGGAAAGCCGCTGACAATGGAGACCATACCCCTGTCCGTGCGTGTGCCGTTGGCATACATATTCGCGAATAACACGCCTTCCCTGGCCAGCCGATTGAAGTTTGGTGTTACACCCGGGGTGCCTCCCAGGGGCTCAATCAGCTTGGCCGTAAATGTCTCCATCATCACCAGTATTATGGTTGGACGATCGTGTTTCAGAATTTTCACAGGCTCATTACCAGCATCGTACAATTTTTTTAGGTTCATTTCATAGCCTTCATGTTTGTAGAAAATATAAGGATTACGGGTTTCTTTGCCATTCACAACAGATTGTCCAAAGTTCCACATTACGTTTACCGCAGCCTGATTGGCGAAAACGTTCTTATGAAAATAAGCACTGCTGACATTAATGGGCGTAGTACGAAGCCCACCACGAATAGGCAGAAAAAGAAAAAGAAGCAGGATAAAGAACAACAGGCTGGATTTCCACCCACTCTTCGAAGCCTCTTGAAGAAAATTATGTATTCGCCTGCGGTAAATTGAATAGAGCAGCCAGAAAATAACGGATATTATTCCCAGCAGCAGTATAAAATAATACCAAGCCAGATTAGCAACAACCTCCCTGGGTGTGACAAGGTATTGCAATGGAGAAACATCAAACCGCACCGACCATGCCTTGTAAATTATTAGATCGCTGAGCGATATCAGTATAAAAAGAAACAGAGCAACAAGGGTGTAGATATTAATGATTCGGCATGCTAATTTGCCTTTCCAGAAAGATGTTACAGATAAGGTAAGAACAGGGATTATCGATGCATAACCAAGCGTGGAAAGATCAAGTTTCAGCCCGTGTCTGATAATATTGAACCAGTCGGCCACAGGGAGTGAAAATGACTGGTTGAATTGATAGAACAAAAAAACGAATTTGCCGATAATAAACAACAATAACCAAAATAACAGATAGAAGAATAAGAAACGCAGGCGTGCCTTCATTATTTGTGAATTATGAAAGTGCCAAAATTAAGAATTTATTGTTCATTTCAACAGGAAAACTGTGTATCCGATGAAAATACCTAATAATAAAATAGCTTCCCAGCGGTCAATCCTGGCTTTTTTACCGGTATAGGTAAACAATAACAATAATATCGTTCCAAGAATAAGAAGGGTAAGATCCACGTTGAAAGTAATCGGATAGGCAGCAGGAGAAATGATGACACTGATGGCAAGGACAAAAAAGATATTGAAAATGCTGGAGCCGACCACATTGCCAACAGCGATATCCGGTTTTTTCCGGTATGCTGCCACAGCGGAAGTGGCAAGTTCAGGGAGTGAGGTTCCGGCAGCAACAATGGTAAGACCGATGATCCTTTCACTGATGCCCATTATCTGTGCCAGTGCCACCGCATTGTTCACGGCCAGCTTCCCTCCAATAATAAGTCCGGTCATTCCCAGTGCCAACAACAGCATTGTTTTTGGAATTGAGTAACAGTCCGCGGGGATATTATTTTCCGGGTAATCGAACCTCAGATTGTGAAAAATATAAATCATAAATAACGCAAAGAATCCCATCAGGACAAAACCGTCTGCCCGGCCCAGGATGTTTGAATGGCTGTTGAATAACATGACATCATTGGCCAGGAGTAAAACAGCAAGCGCTGCTATCAATGAGTAGGGTATTTCCTTCAGTATGGTTGATCGCTGTATGGTTAACGGAAAGATCAATGCCGATATACTCAATATGATAAACAGATTAAAGTTGTTGCTCCCTATGATAGCCCCCAATACTACATTATTATGACCGTCTATTGAGGCAATGACATTTACGACCAGTTCGGGAACCGAAGTTCCCAGGGAAACAATGGTAAGACCGATGATCAATTCTGAGACGTTGAAACGTCTTGCCAGTGAAGATGCCCCTTTAACCAGAAAATCAGCACCTTTTATCACCAATGCAAAACCCAGTATTAACAGGAACAGTATCCAGAGCATAGACTGTGTTTATAGAAATGCTATTATTACTGTTACAGGGAGTAAAAATAATATATCTTTGTAACTAAATTCATTTATAATAAGATGTTTCCGGATACCCGGTATCATAATACGCTGTACCACAGGTATGGCAAAGGCCTTTATGAGTGCTGGATGATATAAACCATTCCTTTACGGTTTTTATGGTATCGGCTGGTTGACACCAGCTGAGCTTGTCATTCCGTTTTATTCCTGATATAAAAAAACAAATTACTTATTACCGGACATAGTGGAAGGAATCATTTTCGATATAAGGCGTTTCGCTGTTCATGACGGACCGGGCATCCGCACTACGGTATTTTTTAAAGGATGTCCATTGTCCTGTCAGTGGTGCCATAATCCGGAAAGCATTGATGCCAGGCCTGTCAGGTTTATCAAAAAAATCAAGGTCGATGATGAATGGTTTGATCGTGAAGAAATGGCAGGAAAACCTTATACCGTCAACGATGTGTTAAGTGCCGTTATCCGGGATAAAGTGTTCTATGAAGAATCGGGAGGGGGTGTTACCTTTTCAGGGGGTGAACCCATGCTGCAACCTGAGTTTCTCGAAGCCGTTCTGAAAGCCTGTCATGACGAAGGACTTCATACAGCTGTTGACACATGCGGTCATGTGCATCAGAATTATTTTGATCGTATCTTCCCCTTTACAGATCTTTTCCTTTTTGATCTCAAGCATTTAGATCCCGTGAAGCACAAACAATCGACTGGTTACTCCAACGATATCATCATCGAAAACCTGAAATACGTATTGAAAGCTGCTAAACCGCTTCATATAAGGATACCCGTTATTCCTTCGTTCAATTTCAGGGAAAACGATCTTATTGAGATTATGCAATTCCTGAAATCGTTGCACGGAAAGATCGAACAGGTGGACCTTCTGCCCTACCATACACTGGGAAACAATAAATACAAACGATTTGCCATACCGAATCCCCTGGAAGGTATTCCCGCATTGAAAAAAGATGACGTCCTCCCTTATGTGGAAGCATTTAAAAGCAGTGGATTTAACGTGACAATTGGGGGGTGAGAACAGTGAACAGTGAACAGTGAACAGTGAACAGTGAACAGTGAACAGTGAACAGTGAACAGTGAACAGTGAACAGTGAATAGTGAACAGTGAGAGGTTGAAAACCCTGCAAGCGGTGTGCGTCTGCCTTGTGCGTTGAAACCCTGGCAGGGTGTGGGGTGAAAAGTGAAAAGTGAAAAGTGAAAAGTGAGAAGTGAAGAGTGAAGAAGCATTATTAATACTATTTTTATGAACGCAAGGATTAAAAGACTCCGAGAGAACAGCATCAATGCCATCAACCGTATTTCAGCCGAAAGGGCATTGCTGATGACTGCTTTTTATCAAAGCGACAAATTCCGTGGACTTTCCGTTGCCATGGCGCGGGCAAGATCATTTGAATACGTTATCGAAAACAAGGCCATCTATATCGGCGACGATGAGCTTATCGTCGGGGAGAGAGGACCTGAGCCAAAGGCCACGCCCACCTACCCAGAGATTTGTATCCACTCTCTTAAAGACCTGGCTATCCTGAACTCCCGGGAAAAAGTCTCCTTTAAAGTGGATGAAGAAACACACCGTGCCTACGAGAATATAATCATTCCTTACTGGACAGGCAGATCAAATCGTGAAAAAGTTATGAGAAATATGAGTGCCGAATGGATTGAAGCTTATTCCGCCGGTATCTTCACTGAATTTCAGGAACAGCGGGCACCGGGCCACACGGTCTGTGGCGATAGGATCTACCGGAAAGGGATGCTTGATTTTATAAAAGAGATCCGGCAAAGCCTGGCAACACTTGATCCGGTCAATGATCCCGAGGCATATGATAAAACGGAAGAGCTTAAAGCCATGGAAGTGGCTGCCAATGCCCTTATCAGGTTTGCCGGGCGCCATGCTGAAAAGCTTGAAGAGCTGGCAAAAACAGAATACAATTCTACACGAAAAGCTGAACTGTTAAAAATAGCAGAAGTTTGCCGGAGAGTGCCTGCTCATGCTCCTGTAACACTGCATGAAGCCCTGCAGTATTATTGGTTTGTTCATCTGGGCGTGATCCTTGAAGCCAATCCATGGGATTCGTTTAATCCCGGACGTCTCGACCAGCACCTGATGCCCTTTTACCGAAAGGATATTGAAACCGGCAGGTTGACAAAAGAAGGAGCTATTGAACTGCTGCAGGCATTCTGGATCAAATTCAACAACCACCCATCACCGCCCAAAGTAGGGGTGACAGCGCAGGAAAGCAACACCTACACCGATTTCTGCCTCATCAACCTGGGCGGTGTTAAAGAGGACGGTTCCGATGCGGTAAATGAAATGACCTATATGTTGCTTGATGTGATTGAAGAAATGCGGCTTCTGCAGCCCAGCTCGATGATACAGGTATCCAAAAAGAATCCCGACCTCTTTGTAAACTGTGCTGTGAAAATTATTAAGACCGGATTCGGGCAACCGTCGGTATTCAATACCGAGGCTATCATCCAGGAAATGTTGCGCCAGGGGAAGGACATTATTGATGCACGGAAAGGTGGTGCAAGCGGATGTGTGGAGACGGGTGCTTTTGGAACTGAAGCCTATATACTCACCGGTTATTTCAATATGCCCAAAATACTTGAACTGACATTGAACAATGGAATGGACCCCAGGACGAAGAAACAACTGGGATTAAGAACAGGCGATGCGGTAGATCTTAAAACCTATGAAGAGCTGCTGAGTGCATTTCGTGCGCAAATGAATTATTTTGCAGCCATAAAGATCCGCGGTAATAACATCATCGAACGCATTTTCTCACGTCATCTACCGGTACCTTTTCTGTCCATACTTATCGAGGATTGCATAAAAAAAGGGATGGATTATGTGGCCGGAGGCGCAAGGTACAATACATCCTATATTCAGGGCGTGGGACTTGGCACCATGACCGATTGCCTGACCTCACTGAAATACAATGTATACGACAACAAAAATATCACTATGCAGGAGATGCTTGTCGCGCTGAAGTCCGATTTTAAGGAAAACAAAAAGTTGCGGTACGACCTTTTATATAATACCCCAAAGTATGGTAACGATGACGATGATGCCGATGACCGTCTGCAGGAGGTATTTGAGATCTATTACGATGCCGTAAACGAAAAACCCAATGCCCGTGGTGGTTACCATCGCATCAATCTGTTACCTACGACCTCCCATGTTTACTTTGGCAGTGTCACCGGCACCCTGCCCGATGGAAGGAAAGCAGGAGTGCCACTTTCGGAAGGCATTTCCCCCGTCCAGGGAGCTGATACAAATGGTCCTACAGCCGTTTTGAAATCCGCCTCCAAGATCGATCACCTGAAGACGGGAGGTACACTTCTTAACCAGAAGTTTACCCCAGAATTCTTTGAAGATGATGAGGGTATTGTGAAACTAACCAAGCTGATCCGAAGTTATTTCAGACTCGATGGTCATCATGTTCAATTCAACGTTGTTTCGGCCGACACACTGAGGGATGCCCAGAAGCATCCCGAGAACTACCGCGACCTGATCGTACGCGTAGCCGGTTACAGTGATTACTTCAACGATCTCGGCACCGACCTGCAGGATGAGATCATCCGCCGAACCGAGCACAGCGGGGTATAACCGGGATGTAGACCTTCCAGGTCTAACGACCCTGGAAGATCGATGTTCCTCTCATGTCTTCGGAACGGTTACCTTTAGGATGAAAAAATAATTTTCCATATCCAGTTTGAGGAACTGATAAATGTATTTTTCGCCTGTCTTTCTTATCATATCGATAAGCCCCAGTCCTGCCCCCCCTTTTTCTGATAATTCACCCTGCAACATCTGGGCTTTGTGCAGTTTTAATAATTCATTATCGGTCAGACTGTTCAACTGTTCCAGCCTTTGTTCGAGCTTCTGAACCTTTGATGATTTTATAATGTTTCCCGTAATGATATAATAATATTCCTTCCTTTCACCTACAACAAAAATACCATTGCCAATTCCATCTTCATCAAAGTCGTCGGAATGCCGGGTGATATTCTGCACACATTCCACGATCACATGAAAAACAAGGCGCCGTATTGAAATGTTGGTACAGCCTTTTGACACTTTTGCTTCAGCCATGGAAGTAAAGAGCTTCAGTATCTCATGGTTGAGTTTTCCTTTATAAACAACAGGGAAGCCATTGGCTACCATCTCATCCGAAAGGATCGTCTGTATAAAAATAAGATCTTTATCCATAGCTTATTCAATGATGTATGACAATCATGATTCCCTCTCCTTATAAAAATGCATCTCTGTAATATAATCGTATACCTTTTCAGGAAGAAAATAGCGGATATCTTTCCCGTTGCTGATCGCATTCCGTATAAAACTTGATGATATTTCCAACAGGGGGGCATCAACCACGGTTATGTTCCGGTGTTTTGCAGGATCAACAGGATAACCGGGACGCGGATATACGTAACGCTGATAATCCTCTTCAATCAGGTGATAGTTTTTCCATTTATTAAAAGTCGGCAATCCGTCCGATCCCATCAGAATAACAAAAGTATAGTCAGCATACTTCTCTTTAAGCCAGGCAAGCGTATCGATGGTAAAGGATGGCTTTGGCATAGTGAATTCAATATCAGAGACCCGGAACCGTGGTTCATCGCCAACAGCAATTTCCATAAGCGTTCTGCGATGATGATCAGCAAGCAGGGTCTGTTTTGGCTTTAACGGATTGTGTGGGCTAATCACAAACCATAGCTGCTGTATATCGGTAAACTCAACCATATAATTAGCAATGGCCAGATGACCGATATGGACGGGATTAAAAGAGCCGAAAAACAAACCAATTTTCATGACATACTCTGCCTGTATAAAAACTCCTTAACAAGCTTCTCGGCCATCATCATGGCCTTTTTTAAATTATCATTAATAATGGTCTTATCGAACTTAGATGCAAATTTCATTTCATAGCTGGCCTTGTTGATCCTTTTCTGTATCTTATCAGGCCGATCCATACCACGTAATTCAATCCGATGCTGCAGCTCCTCAATGGATGGTGGCATTACAAAAACCGACAAAGCGTTTTCACAAAAATATTGTTTGAGATTTACACCGCCCTCCACGTCAACATCAAACAATATATAGTTACCATTCTTCCATATACGTTCCACTTCACTTTTGAGGGTACCATAATAGGAGTTCTTATAAACTTCCTCCCATTCCAGGAACATATTATCATCAATTTTACTCTTGAATTGATCAACGGTCATAAAGTAGTAATCCCTGCCGTCTATTTCATTGTCTCGTTGTGACCTGGTACACGCTGAAATAGAGAATTCGAGGTGATACTCCTTAAGTGAAAGCAGATGCTTTACCAGGGTGGTCTTTCCGGCGCCCGATGGACCTGAAAAAATAACTGCTTTACCACTCATGATTAATACCTTTATGGTTATAAAACGTTCATCAGTTGTTCCTTGATCTTTTCCAGCTCGTCTTTCATCAATACAACCAAGCGTTGAATGGCAGAATGATTTGCCTTGGCCCCAATGGTATTGATCTCACGCCCGATCTCCTGTGCAACAAAAGTCAGTTTTTTCCCAACGGCCTCAACCTCATCTGATACTTCCCTGAAATATGCACAATGGTTTTGCAGGCGTATTTTTTCTTCCGTAATATCAAACCGCTCAAGGTAAAAAATCATTTCCTGTTCCAGCCTGTTTTTATCGTACCCATTGGGAGTAAACAACTCGTGCAGGTTTGAATTCAGTTTGTTTTTCAACATGTCTTTCCGTTCCTTCTCATAGGGTTCAATCTGATTAAGGAAATTTTCAATGGATGCGAGATGGTTCAGTATGTCTTCCTTTAATGCTTTGCCTTCCTGTATGCGGAACAGATCCAGCTCCGTGATGGCTTTGTCCAGTGCAACGGTAATTTTTGACCATTCCTTTTCGTCGATCTGTTCTTTTGATGCGTTAAGCACCTCAGGTAAGCGCATAATCACCGGCATAAGAGATTCTTCGTTGTCGCCACCCAGTTCTTTTGTGATCTCCTTTAGCTGCCTGTAATAACTTTTGATAACGTGTACATTTAGCTGAACTGCTTGTTCTTCTTCTTTGTAATCAAGAGTCAATGAAAGTTCGATTTTTCCTCTTTTTAAGCGGTTTACCAGTTCATCACGGATATCAAAATCCTTTTCGCGATATAAATTGGGTAATCGTGTATAAAGATCAAGCTGTTTGCTGTTTAATGCCCTGATTTCAATGTTAATTATTTTATCATTCAGTTCAGTTGAGGCTTTACCAAAGCCGGTCATTGATTTTATCATGGCATTAGGAATATGGATATTACAAATATAGGTTATTCACTTTAATTACCAACTACTTATTTATATGACGAATCACCGATTTCCGTTTCCAGGAATCCGTGAGATAATACAGATACAAAAGCACCAGTCCTATCAGCCAGCCAAGAGGAATAGACCACCATATACCGGTTTCAGAAAATTCCTTTGACAATATAAGTGCCGATGGAATACGTATGGCCCACAGGGAAAACAATGAAATGAACATAGGGATAAGGGTATCGCCGGATCCTCTCATCACACCGCTTATCGTAAACATAAGATTTAAAAGTATATAGAATGAACCTATGATCAGCAGGTACTCTGATCCGATGAAAAATCATTTGAAATTCATACTTATCAACACATAATTAACTTAAATTGCGTGCTTTATTACCTGTTTTAAATCTTAAAATCAACCTATGGTCAGAAATAAGGATTCCAAAACTAAAATAATTGCCACAATCGGACCTGCCTGTGCATCCTACGAGATATTAAGGGAGATGTTCCGGGCCGGAATCGATGTCTGTCGGCTAAATTTCTCCCATGGTTCTTATGAATTTTTTCTTCAGATCATTCAACTGATCCGGCAGCTCAATGAAGAACTACGAATGAATGTAGCCATTCTGGGCGATCTGCAGGGGCCCAAATTACGGATCGGTGAGGTGGAAAACAACCGGATCGACCTGAAGGAAGGTGATGAAATAACCTTTGTTACCGAGCCCTGTGTCGGGAACCGGGAAAAGCTGTACATAACCTACCGGGAATTCCCGTCAGATACTCAAAAAGGTGAATACATCCTGCTGGATGATGGCAAGATACGGATGAAAGTGATAGACACCAATGGAAGGGACACGGTGCGGGCAAGTGTTGTCAACGGGGGTTCGCTATCATCCAAGAAAGGGGTGAACCTGCCCGACACGAAAGTCTCCCTGCCAAGCCTTACCGATAAAGACAAGAAAGATGCCGAGTTTATGCTACAGAATAACTTCGACTGGATAGCGCTTTCTTTTGTCAGATCGGCCGATGATATAAAAGATCTCAGGGATTTTATCAAAGCCAGGGGAAAAGAAACCGGCATTATCGCCAAAATTGAAAAACCCGAAGCACTTGATGAACTCGACTCCATCATTGCTGTAACCGATGGTGTTATGGTAGCCAGGGGCGACCTTGGTGTTGAAATAGCGTTTAACAAAGTGCCCTACATCCAGAAACAGATTGTCAGCAAATGCATTGCTCAGGCCAAGCCTGTTATTATCGCCACCCAGATGCTGGAAAGTATGATCGCCAACTTCAGACCAACACGGGCAGAGGCCAATGATGTGGCCAACGCTGTCTTTGACGCCGCTGATACGCTAATGCTCAGTGGTGAGACCTCGGTCGGAAAATATCCGCTGGAAGCCATTAAAAGTATGCAGCGGGTTATTAATTCTTCCGAAGGTCGTGATTATACCATCAAACACGAACATCTTCCGTTATGCAACTCGTCTGATTTCCTGCCCGATTCGGTTTGTTACAACGCAGTAAAAATGGCCAATCTTACCGGAGCAAAAGCTATTATCACCTATACCCACTCGGGAGCTACCGCTTATAAGATATCCAGTTACCGGCCAACCGCTCACATTTTTGCGTTTACCTCCAGCTTTCCTATTGTCAAAAGCCTTTCACTCGTCTGGGGCATACGTGCATTTTATATGAAACATGTCGACCACATCAACGAAGCCGTAAGTAAAAGCATTGAGATACTTAAAAAGGAAGGACTGATTTTGCCGGATGATATCGTCGTGCATGTCGGGAGCATCCCCATGAGTGAGCGTGGAAAAACAAATATGATGAAGATCAGTTATGTGAAGTGAGGGATAGGGAGTTGAATGGTTGCAGGTTGTACTGCGCCCGCCGAAGCCTTGGCGGAGGCGGGATGGTTGTGGGTTGTAATGATTTATTTTAGTGGTTATTATAACTGAGATCAAGCTGGCGGAAGTTACAGGCCATCTGTAATCTGTTATTTACCAGCCATTATGACTGTGAACCGTGAACTATGAATTAAGAACTTAAACCAATAAACCATCAAATCAACAGATAAATACGATTTTAAGCACTTAATGCTGCAGGTCGAACACAAGTGGCTGCAACTGCTTTATTCGTATATTAAAGGCCTGTTCAGCAATAAATGGCTCCCTTCCCATGATCATACCCATCACTTGAGGGTTTGGTACTATGCCAAAAGGCTGGTTGAGCTGCTGGACGGGCAGGGATATGTTTTCACCGAACAGATGCTCGAACAGCTCATCATTGCTGTTTTCTTTCATGACACCGGATTAACACGTACCCTTGATGCCTCTCATGGTAAAGAGAGCCGCTTAATATGTCATGATTTTTTGACACGTTATGCATCTTTCAGTAAAGGTGATTATGATGAAATACTGGAAGCCATTGAAAAACATGATGACAAAACCTATGCATACAACCTCTCAACAGGAAAGGATATGCCCGATGACATGAATACCCTGCTGACCGTTTGCGATGACCTGGATGCCTTCGGGGCTATCGGAGTTTTTCGATACCTTGAAATCTATGTACAACGGGAAATTCCGATCCATTCTATACCTGAAAAAGTCATTGAAAACCTTACCCTCAGATTTGACAATCTTAAAAATCATTACGGACGATTGGATAGTTTTATGAAGGAACAGGAAAAGCGTTATCAATTCACCATGGATTTCTATTGCGAGCTTGAAAAACAGTTGCGTTCATATGCTGACCTGTCATCCGATAGCGGACCCGTTGCCGTAGTCAATATTCTATTGCAGGAAGTTCTCGAAAAAAGAACTCATTTTACCAAATTGCCTGTTTATGCTGAAAAACTGGCTTCAGATGCATTCGGCACAGAGTATTTTCAATCCTTATATCAGGAATTATCACTTTATCCATCAACAATAAAAGGATCATGAAAGCAATGTTATTAAAGGGTGTATATGACCTGACCCACCAGACAACCCCATTGCAGCTGACAGAAACGGACATCCCACAGCCTGCTGAAGATGAAGTGCTGATGAAAATCAGAACCTGCGGAGTCTGTCATACCGAAATCGACGAAATTGAAGGCCGGACTCCCCCTCCCTTTTACCCTGTAATCCCGGGGCATCAAGCTGTTGGTGAAGTGATGGAGGATGCGGCAGATGCCGGTCTAAAAGCAGGAGACAGGGTTGGGGTAGCATGGATTTATCACGCCTGTGGAAAGTGCAGCTGGTGTTGTTCAGGACTCGAAAACCTTTGCCCCGAATTCATGGCCACCGGAAGAGATGTTCACGGCGGATATGCTGAATACATGATTGCAAAGAAGAATTTTGTTCACAGAATTCCCGACACGATACGTAATGAGGAAGCAGCGCCGATGTTGTGTGCCGGCGCCATTGGTTATCGTTCATTAAGACTAACCGAAATTACCAACGGGATGACGCTGGGACTGGCTGGTTTTGGTGCTTCAGCTCACCTGGTGATGAAGATGATCAGTCATTTGTATCCCGATACGGAGGTTATTGTTTTTGCAAGAAGTCAAGAAGAAAGGAAATTCGCCCTCGAGCTTGGAGCCAAATGGGCCGGCGATTTTACGGACTGTACTCCCCTACTCCCTCATGCCATAATCGATACAACACCTGTTTGGAAACCGGTAGTTGAATCCATGAGGCATTTACTACCCGGAGGCAGACTGGTGATCAATGCCATACGAAAGGAAAATCACGATATTCATTACTGGGAAAAACTTTCCTACCCTGATCATTTGTGGATGGAAAAAGAGATAAAAAGCGTTGCCAATGTTACCCGTAATGACGTCCGGGGATTCCTCGATCTTGCAGCTGCCATTCCTATTATACCCGAAGTTCAGCTGTATCCCCTGGAGGAAGCTAACAGGGCACTTACAGAGATCAAACAACGCAGGATTAAAGGTGCAAAAGTGCTGGTGGTTGATTAAGTAGAGACGCGACGCATCGTGTCTCTACTTAACCCAGAAATCCAGCAATACTTGTCCTTCAACCGATCCCACCAGGTGATCGTTTATCTTAACCGGGCCTACGCCGGCAGGTGTTCCGGTAAAGATCAAATCGCCCATCTTAAGGGTAGTAAATTTCGATACGTATGTTATTATATCGTCAAAAGAAAAGATAAGGTCTTTTGTATTCCCCTTCTGTACAGTCTTTCCGTTCAGGTCAAGCTGAAAATTGATGGCATCGGGATCGGGCAGTTTTTCTTTCTTGATAAATTTACTCAACACGGCAGAGCCGTCAAAAGCCTTGGCAATTTCCCAGGGCTGCCCTTCCTTGATACATTCACGCTGCAGGTCACGGGCGGTGAAATCAATACCTATGCCTACCTCCTGATAATAACGGTGTGCAAACTGCTTTTCGATGTTTTTACCCAACCGTATTATTCTCAGTATAATCTCTGCTTCATAATGTATCTCACCGGAAAAATCGGGCAAGAAAAAAGGATTGTTATTAATAACAATGGAAGATTCGGGTTTCATAAAAAAAACCGGGACTTTGGGCAGGGGATTGTTCATTTCCTTCGCATGATCAGCATAGTTTCTTCCGATACAGATTATTTTCATAGAAGTAAGCAGTATTCAGTATTCAGTGAGTCGATGAATATCAATTCATTCATGTTACTAACACTCCAATCGTTCATAATCATTCTTTTCCAAACGCTCCCCGCAGCTTGATAGCGGTAAGAACCTTCTTGGTGTGAAGGGGAAAAGACCCGTTCATCATCCAGCCATAATAACCCGGATCTTTTTTCAGCACCTCGGTCACACGCTGTCCCTTATATTTCCCGAAGTTAAAGACCTCGCAGTCTTCATCATCATATACAATCCTTCCCAGGAAATCTGCGTTACGATTGTGACTGGAATATTTGGAAAGATCATCAACATTATTGGAAAGGTCAGGATACCGGTCGAGCTGTGCCTGCAGGATCTCATACGTGGCGCGTGTATCAGCTTCAGCACTGTGTGCCTCATTCAGGTTCTTGTCGCAGTAAAACTTATAGGCAGCGCTCAGTGTCCTTTGTTCCTTTTTGTGAAAAATTACCTGAATATCAATAAATTTCCGCTTTTTTAAATCAAGGTCAATTTCAGCTCTCAGAAATTCTTCAGCCAGTAAAGGAAGATCGAATTTGTTAGAGTTATAACCGGCAAAATCACATCCTTCAAATACCTTCATTATACTTTTTGCAACCTCAGAAAATAAAGGTGCATCTTTCACATCCTCATCCGTTATACCATGTATGTCGGTTGCTTTTTTGGGGATTGATATACCCGGGTTGACTTTCATGGTTTTTGATTCCTCATCGCCGTTGGGATATATCTTCAGGTATGAGATTTCAACGATGCGGTCGTTAGCAACGTCAATTCCTGTTGTCTCAAGATCAAAGAAGATAAGGGGATTTTTAAGTTCGATTTTCATGCTCCTATCATCATGGGCATCAACAGCATAAGAATATCCACTTTATCATCGTCTTGCTGGAAAGGCAGAAATAATCCGGCGCGAGAAGCATCGGACAGTTCAATGGAAACATCAGTAGATGGCAGGTTCATCAGTATTTCAACAAGGAAAGTGGATTTGAAACCAATTTCTATATCATCGCCGTTATATTGGCATGCAAGGTCTTCATATGCCGAAGTCGAAAAATCGATATCCTGGGCTGAGACGGTCATTTTGTTCCCTTTCAGTTTAAGCCGGACAAGATTGCTTGCCTGGTTTGAAAACACGGAAACTCTTTTAATGGTATTTAAGAACCTTAACCGGTCGATAACGAGCTTGTTGGTATTATTGGTTGGTATCACTGAATTATAACTGGGATAATTGCCTTCCACCAGACGGCAAACAAGCTTATAATCCGAGAAAGTGAAAAATGCGTTTTTATCATCAAATTCCACATGAATTTGTTTTTGTTCTTTAGCCAGCAGATTCTTGAGAATGGAAGCCGGTTTTTTGGGCAGAATAAAGGAGGCCTCCGAATCATCGGCTTTAATATCGGTTCGCTTGTATCTTACGAGCTTATGAGCATCAGAAGCCACAAACGTAAGGGCACTGTCTGTCAGTTCGAAGAACACCCCGTTCATAACCGGTCTCAACTCATCGTCAGCTGTGGCAAACAGGGTGCTGTTTATTCCGTTGGCCAATATTTCAGATGCAGCGTTAAAGGCAATTTTCCTTTCCTGTTTGATCTGCGGCAACTGTGGAAAATCGTTCCCATTTTGCCCCACAACGGAAAATTGTCCGTTTTCAGTACTAATGACAATTCCCAGTGTTTCGGTATTTATGTTAAAGGCAAGAGGCTGGTCGGGGAATTCCTTCAGGGAGTCGGTTAGCAAACGTGCAGGAATGGCAATGAGACCTTCATCTGAGGCATTTTCCAGTTCCAAAGATGTTATCAGTGTGGTTTCCAGGTCGGAAGCTGTAATTTCAAGGTTATTTCCGGAGAGTTTAAACAAATAGTTGTCCAGTATGGGCAGTGTATTTTTAGGACTTATGACACGGCTGGCTGACTGGAGGTGATTTAATAGATCAATGCTGGATACAACAAATTTCATGTACGAATAATTTTAATTTATTTGAAAACAATGATTTGATATTCTTTCCATGTTGTCAATACAAAAAGTCAATATTACGAAAAAAATGCTTCCCGAGAGGGAGCTTTATTACTTTTTTATAAAATCACCGTATGACTTCATAATCGGGTCTGTATCAGAATATTTTACAATAACCGGAAGAGAATCAGCTGCAATGAATGCAAAATACCGGTTGATATCGTATTTGGTCCCGTCATGCGATGGAAGCCTGTATGACTTCATAGAAAATATGTGTTGCTCATTATCGATAATCGTAAGTATGGCAAATGGAGGTACAAACTGATCCGGGTTATAATCATGGCTTTCGGGAAGCGTATAAGGGACAGCACTGAAATAAGACATATAATCGTTTATTTCCAGTATGTTAACAGAATCTGTTGATTTTGCTTCGTCGGGCCGGAGCAATTGTGGATTTTGATCCGGATAATGGACTATACGGAAAGACCGCTCGGGGTGCTGTGGATACTCTACCTGAACCAGGGCAATATCAGCCGGGCTATAGTCAAACAATATATTGGACATCCATCTGGATTTCCCGGGATCAAAAAGATGTTCAAAATTATCTCCTTCATAACCGGTAAGTCCCGTAAGATATGGTTTTCGTGTTCGTTCATCCATTATGTAGGTTCCGGGGATGCTTTCGTTTTCATACCCGATCAGGATGGATTTCATAATTTTATTTCCGTGATAAAGCATCAGTCGTATCCCTTGCTTCTCAAGTCTGCGGACAACACTGTCACGAACAGACTTAGAAGCAGGAGACCGGACTTCAATTCTACCCATGGTTTGTAAAAATATCGTTACAGATTTTATATCTGCATAATAATTACCGTTAAGTCTCCATTCATCCTTGTCCTTTTCTAGCCAAATATGACGGTTACCATTACTTATCTCGATTTTATCAACAAGGGAAGGGTCCTTGAGGGCAAAATCCGTTTGTTTTCGGTGAACAAAACGGTTTCGGCTCGTAACCAAAAGAATAGCCGTCAGGGCAAGTAAAACGATTATGGCAATATAACAGACGTTTCGGCAAAACATGTAAACTCCCTCCCTTTATGCTGCTGCATACTTCCTTTTTCGTATGAAATTATAAAGGACTCCCGCAATGACAATAATAAAAATCGGTAAAACGGTATTTATGATTACCCAGAATGTACGGTCTTCCTTTATTTTAGCCTTATCAAGCAGTCTGAGGGTCATCTCCTTTGATCGCAGGTTAACGAGATCTTCATTACCGCAAATAAAATGCAATGCATTCATTACAAAATCCTTGTTGCCAAATGTTTGCTGTGTATAGCGATCAAAACCCAAGGGTAATCCTATGATTTCCTGAGGCGTCACCCGGACGTCATTGCGGATCACATCTCCGTCGGCAACAACAAGCATTTTAGTGGGTTTGCTCTCAGCCAGAAAAACAGGTGCCGACCCGCGTACGATGTCACCGATCATACGGTTCTGAAACACCGATTCAAAGCGGCCATCAAGTATCACGGCGACAGGTAACCCGGATTTCCGGAAATCCTCACGTGAAGGATTGAGACGGATCTCATCGAGACTTACAATAAGAGGAGCCTCAGCCAAACGTGAAAAATCAGATGACTTCAGCAGTAGAGTTTTAACTGTTCCTTTTCGGGCTCCAATTGTATCAATGGTGTTCACAAATTCGGTTTTTATCATGTTCAGGTTTCGTGTAACGGGATGATCTGCCGGTGCCTGCAACAAGGGAAAATAATACCATGGAGCAGGCCTGAAATCAGGATTATTACCAGCAAGGGCAACATTAACCGGAATGATATTGCACTGCAGGTCTTGCAACAACGCAGGATTGATCCTCACACCATACCGGAATAGCATATCATCAAGGTTCAGGTCGTTGATGATGGCCAGTGCAGATCCCATCGCCAGGCTGTCCAGGCTGATTTCAACCTTGTCGAGGAACCACATCACCTTACCTCCTTTCATGATGTATTGATCCAACACAAATTTCTCCCGTTCACTATACCGTCTCTCCGGTTTCGCAATAATCACGGCAATAAAGCTGTCCAACTCCCCGGGATTTCCGCTGATCCTGCCGCGATTAACCTGGTAATACATGGACATTTCCCTGGAAATATCTTCCGTTTGAAATTCATCCAGTTCTCCATGTCCTTCTATGAAAGCAACGATTTCCGTTTTCTCCCTGACACGGCATCCGATCATTTTGATAAGCTCATATTCAGCATCCTGAACAGAATTATTGATATTTTCCTCCGCCGACACACCGGGATTGTTCTTTAACAGGTTGACAGGTATGTCAACGCCTTTGTAAGTGACCAGAGCGCCCGGAAAAACTATTTTTTCAATACTCCCGCCTTCTGTGTCCGTTGATAATATATTGGTTGGTTTCAATCCCTTTTCATATAAGTGGTTGAACATGTCCTGTCTGATCCGGGCATCCGTGCTCTCAAAAGGATTAATAAAAATATACTGTATGTTGTCTTTCCCGTATACCCTGAATTCATCAAGTGTTTCCCGAATACCTTGCTGCATTTTCCGGAAAGGGATATTCAATTCCCCCTCAAGATATACTTTTATAAATACAATATCATTGAGGCTTTTCAGCACTCTCTTTGTATAGGGCGACAACGTATACCGTTTTTCCGAAGTAAGGTCAATACGGAAAAAAAAGAAGGAAAGGACAAAGGCCAGCAAGATTACTGCAATTATCTGTAAATCAACCTTCAGATGCTGTCTGGCTTTTGTAGTTAATTTCTTCATCGGTACTACCATTTTCTTCTTTCCAGATTATAACGGGTCAACAGGAAAAAAATAATGCCAAGGGCCAGGAAATAAACAATATCGCGTGAATCAATAACACCCCGGCTCATGGATCTATAATGCTCAACGATTCCCAGTTTCATTAACAAAGCACCGGCTGCATTAAACATACTCAGGTTCCCGATCTGATCAAAACCAAAGCATATCAGCATACACAGTGCAACGGTCAGCAAAAAGGAGATGATTACGTTATCGGTCAGTGAAGAACAGTATAATCCGATAATGGCATAACTGCCGGCCAGGAAAAAAAGGCCGATATAAGATCCCCAGGTTCCTCCGGTATCAAGATTACCAGTCGGATTACCAAGCAGAACAACAGAAAAATAATACATAAGGGTTGGCAGCAATGAAAGAATGACAAGTACAAGAGCCGCCGTAAATTTGGCCAGAACGATCTGTGTTTCACTGAGTGGCCTTGTTAGTAAAAGGTCGAGTGTACCTGTTCTCTTTTCTTCGGAAAACATCCGCATGGTGATGGTCGGTATCAGCATCAAAAAAACCCAGGGAGCAATGATGAACAGGGAATCAAGAGTAGCATAGCCGCCTTCCAGAATATTCATAGGCCCCTTGAATACCCACAAAAACAATCCGGTAATAGTAATAAACAGAATTATAACAATATAGCCGATGAGTGAACTGAAAAAGCCGGAGATCTCCTTCCTGAACAAATAGTACATAATTTGTATTGAATAGAAATCAAAAATAGTTTTTTTTTAATAATTCGCCTTGTCGATCCTTTCTTCATGTTAGATACCGTACATGATCCTATTGTTCTGACATTCCATGATACCTGTATTCCATTATCCCGGAATTTCGTATCTTTACAAAAGTGTTAACTGCAAATGGATATAAAATGACAACACTACGCAACCACTTTCCTTTGCCACTCATCTTATTATTTATGCAATTAAAAAAATCATACGGATTCTAATTTAACAAGCTGAACTTATGAAAACAAAATTTATTGTTCCTTTCGTTTTGCTCTGTTTCCTGATGAGTTCACTCAACGGGCAGGAGATAACCCGGAAATTCTATTATTATGTTGAAGGGGGAATTGACTTTATCGGATGTGAAGCCCCTGAAAAGGATTATATACGTGGAGACGTTGATCCTTATTATTATGATAATGTGACGGATAACCTAAGAGCATTGTTGTATAAAAGTTACGCGGGCGCTAAAATGGAAAGAAGAGTGTGGAACGATAAAATTGGGATACTGGCCGGAATTCGATATACCATGGTGGAAAACTCGGTGGGAAAAACAAGTTACTGGTCTGATTCACCGGACTTTTTCTATTTGCAGGTCAGCCCAAGCGAAAACAATACAATTACTGAATATTACAAGGTCACGGAAATTATACAACGATCTCATTATATTGGCATCCCACTGGAAATGAGAATTTATCCGTATGAAGACCGGGTATTCAACCTGTATTTTAAAATAGGGGCATCATTCAATTTCAGTATCAGCGACAATACGAATGTAGTTTTCTTCAATGCAGACATGGGGCAATACGAAGATGAAGTGGCTGACATCATAGAGGAACCCTACGCGTTTTATTCATCGCTGTATGCTGCTGCAGGTTTAAAGATAGGCCGGCAAACAAAACCAGGCGTCAATTTTGAGTTCTGTGTGCCAGCCTTTATGATTACAACCGGATCTTCAGGATTGGTAAATCCGACTACCGGTTGTGGTTTTCAGCTCAATATTCGTTTACCCTTTTAATCTCTTCAGCCATGAAAAAATATTCAATACATATACTTTTTATTACACTGCTGTTCATTGCAGCTTGTGATGATGAAGCTGAGCTTACGAAATCGGTCTTTATTCCGGATGACCAGAATCCCGATCTGCCGGCTTATACAGAGTGGGGCTATAATACGTTTGGCGCATATTATGAGCGGGCTGTATTTAAATATAACGACTGGGAAGTCCCGGCAAAAATCATTGTTAACGAAGGAAAAACATCCTTTATTTTAAAGGGACAAAAAAGGGAATCGGGATATTATTATGACAACGTTGATATGACGCTTACATTTGAACTGCAAGGATACCTGCCTTCAGCCTATACAGATCTGATAGCGCTGAATGCAACAGAATTTGATCTTACCCAAAACGGCAACCAGGTTTATTTCACGATCAACAACATGAAATCCGACGCGCAAATACTGAATGGCAGCCTGGAATTTAAAAGGGCACAACAACTGCTGGTTGATAAAAAACAGATTGAGGTAATCCTTTCGGGCATTTTTGACCTACAGGCCCTGGTTGACGAAGAGCCCATCAGTATATCACTCGGCCGGTTTGATGTAGGTATCGGACCTCCTAATTTCTTTATAATTCCTTAAATATCAATGAATTTATATTTTGCCTTTCTTTGGCTTCACCATGATGGGACGATGCAGATAGTTTTATAACAAGACAACTGAAATTATCTGATTTTGATACCGTAAGGTCTTTTTTTTCTCGGTTAGTTTTCGGAAATTTATATCATATAACAAGGAGAAAAGGGTTATGGCAGATTTTTACATAAACAGGCTTCCCACATTTTCCATACTGTACGGTGAAAGCTCTGCCACTATGGAAGAAAAGATCATGCAGGTATGCTCTAAAATACCCATTGGTGTGTTGATTCCCGCCCTGTACGGTGATTTATCGGGAGCTGCCATGAAATCCATTATACGACATCTTACGAAAATGGAGTTTATCCATAAGGTATACATCTGCCTCGATCAGGCATCAGCAAATGAATACAAGATGGCCCTCAGCATCACAAAGCCCCTGGGCAAAAAAGGAGTGCTGATATGGAATGACAGTCCGCGTGTACGGAAAGTGCTGGCTGAAATTGAAAAAGAGTTGTTTGTTGGTTTGCGCGGCAAAGGAAATTCGGTATGGACCGGGATCGGATATGTTATCGCCAAGGGAGATGTCTCGGCACTGGCATTTCATGATGCAGATATCATCACTTACGACAAGGATTTTTTGATACGTCTGCTTTTCCCTATCGTGCATCTGAAATACCAGTTCTCCAAAGGTTTTTATATCCGTTATGACGATCGTTTTTACGGCAGGGTAACACGACTTTTTTATTTTCCATTTATCCGCGCGCTGAAAGATATATTCGGGGATTCTGAATTCATTGACTACATGGGAGATTTCAGGTACCCCTTATCGGGTGAATTTGCCACCTTTGTCAGCCAGGCCAGGATGCTTCAATTTCCGTGCGACTGGGGCATTGAGGTTGGCATACTGGGAGAAATATTCAGGAACACCAGGATAAACCGGATCTGTCAGGTAGAGATAACATCGCGCTATGACCACAAGCATCAGCGTATAGGCACCTCACCGGAAAAAGGCTTGTACAAGATGGCATCGGATATTGCCCGTACCTTTTTTACCTACCTTGCCAGCAATGGAAGGATAATGGGAATGGACAGCTTCAATGCAATACGGCTTGCCTATCTTAAGAACGCCCGTGAAATGGTTGGTATATATGAGTCATATGCTGATATGTACAGCCATAGGATCAGTTATGATTTTCATGATGAACTGAAAACCGTGGAGCTCTTTTCCCAGGGCATTGACCATGCAACCGAAAACTTTTACAACAATCCGAAAGGTTCACCGATGATTCCCGACTGGAAACGTGTGGAATCAGCAGTTGACGGAGTGCTGAAAAAGCTGGTCAACGCCGTGGAGAAACCGGTTTGAGAAGAGAGATTTATCTATTTAGTGTTGTCAACGCCTTTCCGGAATGCTTTCAATCTTTATATTCCTGAAATAAAAATGCAGGATATCCACATAAACATATCCCTTCCTGGCCATTTCCATAGCTCCTTCCTGGCACATGCCGACACCATGCCCGTAACCTTTACCTTGAAACCTAATTTTATCTGCACCGGTCACAATTGAAAACCAGGCAGATTTAAGCTTTAAGTCCCTCCTTACTTCTGTCAGTTCTACCTGGTGTTCTCCGATCCTGTAATATTTCTCTCTCGATGCCGGACTAAAACTCAGGTCAGCCTGCATTAAACGATCTTTTTTAAATCCCTTGCCGGTCAGATAAGCTATCCATTCATCGCGGCTAAGCATGGACTCCCATTTCGCATTTTTTGAATTCCTGCAAAATTGATCAATAACAGGCTGCAAATGTGGCAAAGGCTGTTTCCATGCCTGGAAAGCATCGGATGTCATGCCCCCACAATTGGAATGATAGGGTGTATTTACCAGATGGCCATTCATGTCGCACATGACAAGTTCTTTCGTTGCCATGACAGCTGCATGTATTTCCGGATTCATTCGGCTTTTTCCCTTATAAGCCTGACAGTGTTCGGTATCACATAGATTGAATCCTTCCGAGCCATGACGGTAAAAGTTTTTCACGGCAAAGGTCCGTGCCAGTATGGCCTGTGCCTTATAATATTCCGGATGAGCATTCGATCCGCCTTCGGTTTCTATTGTACCTGCTATATATTTCTCCAGGTCAAGGATGTTAATGATCCTCATGAAATCCGCTTCTCCCTGCAACAACAGGTTATCATCCGATTCTCTGGGCGGCAGCGATGGTATTACCGGTCGTATACTGAATATGTTGGAACGACTTATACCTTTGAACTCAATACGGCTGAAGGATCCGATAACATTCAATGTGTCTTGTATAGTAAGGACGCCACCTGAATTGTCAATATGGTAAATAAATCCCTTCCGAGCAACCCCTACCTGACGGTAATCACCATAGATTATATATTCACCGCCGACCGGGGTAAAAACCACGGTAGTAATTTTCCGATTAAAAAACAGCCCTATCTTAATATCCCGGGCTTGTATCGGGCATGACGCGAAAAACGCAAGCAACAGCATCAACAAAAACCGGATAGCTAACGTAGCACTGACATATCGCATGATAAGGATTGTTTGGTAGTGAAGTGAATCATATAAGAAGCAGTTCGGAAATACGCCTTGCCACCCTTTCGGATACACCGGGACTTCCTGTTTTTTCTATGAGCCGGTCATAGTTTTCAAGCATTTGCTGTCTGTAGTGTTTGTCGAAAAGTATCCTGTCGAGTTCCGTTTTGATATTCCCTGCCAGGTTATACTGCAGAAGTTCCTTAACTACTTCGTCATCCATGATAAGGTTCACCAGCGAAAAAAATTTAATATCCACAAAGGGCCGGCCAACAAAATATGTGAACCTGCTTGTCTTATAAATGACAACTTGCGGAATGCGGTGCAGGGCTGTTTCCAATGTAGCCGTCCCCGATGTTACAACCGCTGCTGCAGCATGCCGTAAAACGCTGTAGGTCTGTCCATGAATCAGGTGTACATCCTTACCTTCGATATAGGGATGATAAAATTCGGGGTGAAGGGAAGGGGCGCCGGTGATCACAAACTGGTAACCGGGGTAATGTTCCGTTACGGCCAGCATCTCGGGCAGGCACAGGTCAATTTCCTGCTTTCGACTGCCTGCAAGCAGCGCGATAATGGGCTTGTCTTCCAAGGCATGCCGATGTATAAAGGAATTATAATCCTCATGAACCTGCATACCGGCTGCAACACTGTCAACTACCGGATTCCCATAAAATTCAGCGTCCACACCATGATCCCGATAGAAATCAACTTCAAAAGGCAGGTTAACAAACATCCTGTCAACGTATTGTCTGACCTTTTTAACCCTCCATTTTCCCCAGGCCCATAACTTGGGTGAAATATAATAGAATACCCTGTAGTTGTTTTTTCTGGCAAATTCAGCAATGCGCAGGTTAAATCCCGCATAGTCGACCAGAATCAATGCATCCGGCTTATAGAACAATATGTCGGCCTTACAATCGGCAATGTTTTTCCTGATCTTTCCATAATTCCGGATGACTTCCCATATGCCCATAAAGTTCATCTCGCGGTAATGTTTTACTATTACACCACCGGCTTCTTTCATCAGATCACCTCCGAAGCATCGGAAATCAGCCTCATGATGAATTTTGCGAATGCATTTCATAAGATTAGAAGCATGAAGGTCGCCCGAAGCCTCTCCTGCAATTACATATAACTTCATAATAAAGCAGTTATCAGTTTTGTCAGGAATACACCAACGGTAAGAATCACCGTGGCAATCACAACGCCTTTCGCCGAAAGCATTTTATCTGCCCAGTTAAAAATAAAAAACAATATGATGTTGGGAAGAATGCAGTGGCTGATCAGCAATGGCAGGATGGATGACAACAAGTCATAATTCGAAAACAGGGTATAACGCACATCATTTACCCTTGCGTAATACATCACCATGTAAACCAGCATTGGTAATAAGATACCGCAAATGATTCCTACACCAACTGAATTGAATTTTTTCATTCGGCACAAGTTAATTCATAAATCCCATTGCCGTATTTCATCCATCATGGTGTAAGCAGTAAGATCGGTTTGAAGGGGGACAACCGATACAAAGTTATGCCGCAGTGCCCACTCATCGGTATCACCGGCTTCCGGTTCATTGTTGTGATAATAGCCGGTGAGCCAGAAGTAATGTCTTCCCAGCGGATCGACGCGCTTATCGAATTCTTCGCGCCAGGATCCACGGTTTTGCCTGCATATCTTAATCCCTTTCAGCTCTTCTTCAGTTCCTTTTGGAATATTAACATTCAGGCAAACCGACCGGGGCAGTCCATTTTCCATAACCTTCTTAATAATCCGGCCGGCAATGGATTTTGCTGCCGTGAAGTCAGCATCCGAATCGAGGCTCAGAAGGGAAAAACCAATGGATGGGATTTCATTGATGCATCCTTCGAGGGTAGCGCCCAGGGTACCCGAGTAAAATACACTGGTAGAAGAATTAGACCCATGATTAATACCCGATACAAGCAGATCAGGTTTCCTTTCCAGCAGCTGATGAAAAGCAAGTTTAACACAGTCAACCGGCGTTCCGTTGCATTTATAAAAGACCATATCCGTCTCTTCCCGCATTTTCTTTACACGTAACGGGGTTTTAACCGTGATCGCATGTGACATTCCCGACTGTGCATCGGCCGGGGCCACAACAACCACTCTTCCAAAAGACCTGACAACCTCAATAAGTTCTCTCAGTCCTTTGGCCTCCAATCCGTCATCGTTGGTCACCAGTATTAATGGTCTGTCGCTTTTAATGGTTTCCGAAGTCATGGCAGCAAAGATATATTTTTTAAAGCCAAGAGCAAAGAACCATGAATCAAGAATCAAGGCTAATGGTAAAAGAACAATGAACAAATGAATGGCTCTCCGCTCAGCATACCAAACGAACTGCCGGATGAAGACCAATAAGATATATGCGGCTGCATTACTGCATTACTGCCTGATTGCGTTACCAAATGACCTTTCTAATTCAAATGTTGACATTAGCAATCGAGATTGCCTATTTTTTTTACTTTTGTATAACATAATCATTTCGAAAACATAACTTCATGAATATTTCTTACAACTGGCTCAGGGATTATCTTGATATTGACCTGAATGCAGCAGAGCTTTCAACGATTCTCACTAACATTGGCCTCGAAGTAGAGGCTGTTGAACATTATGAAAAAATCAAAGGCGGACTGGAAGGATTTGTTATCGGTGAAGTCAGAACGTGTGAAAGGCATCCCGATGCGGATAAATTAAGTATTACTACCGTAGATATTGGTTCCGGCACTATGCTTAACATAGTATGCGGAGCTCCTAATGTGGCAACCGGTCAGAAAGTCGTCGTTGCAACTGTTGGATCAACAGTATATAAAGGAGATGAAAGTCTTGAGATCCGGAAAACCAGGCTCAGGGGTGTTGTTTCAGAGGGGATGATCTGTGCGGAAGATGAGATTGGCATGGGCAGCAACCATGATGGTATCCTTATATTGTCCCCTGATGCAAAAACAGGGACACCGGCGAAGGAATACTTCAACCTTGAACACGATACCATTTTTGCAATCGGGCTCACACCCAACCGTATTGACAGTGTTTCACATTACGGAGTTGCACGTGATCTGGCCGCTTTTCTCGGAAATGAAAAGAATATTCGGGTCCGATTGCCTGACACGGGTGCATTTAAAACCGACAATACCTCCTATAAAGTCGATGTTTCTATTGAAAATCCTGATTCCTGCAACCGATATGCAGGAGTCAGCATGACGGGAGTGACCATTGGTTCTTCACCGCAATGGTTGCAGGAAAGATTACTTGCTATTGGCTTAAATCCTATCTGCAACGTTGTTGACGTTACCAATTTCGTTATGCATGAACTGGGTCAGCCTTTGCATGCCTTTGACGCCGATCAGCTCAGCGGACATCGGATAATAGTTAAAAACATGCCCGCAGGAACACCTTTCATCACCCTTGACGGGATTGAACATAAACTTGCAGCAGAAGACCTGATGATTTGTGATGCAGCCGGGCCGGTTGCCATTGCGGGAGTCTTTGGCGGACTGCATTCAGGTGTCACCCCGGATACACGTAATATCTTTCTTGAGAGTGCATATTTTAATCCGGTATCTGTGCGAAACACTGCACGACGTCTGAGTATTAGCACCGATGCATCCTTCAGGTTTGAACGCGGAATCGATCCCAATATTACCATCACAGCTTTAAAAAGAACCGCCCTGTTGATTAAAGAAACAGCCGGTGGTTCTGTATCATCAGCCATAGTGGATGTATATCCGCGACCCATACATCCGGTGAAAGTTGTCGTTACCTATAAGAATATTGACAGGCTCATTGGCATTTCCATTGACAGGGCAAGGATAAAAAGCATTCTGAAAAGCCTTGAGATCAATATACTTGAAGAGTCTCCGGACCGGTTATTGCTGGAAGTACCTCCTTACCGTGTGGATGTCACACGCGAAGCCGATATTATTGAAGAAATTCTGAGAATATATGGATACAACAACGTACCTGTATCCGAAACACTGAAGACAAGCCTTTCCTATACAGCAAAGCCCGATCGCGAAAAGTTGGTTAACCGGATTTCCGATCTGCTCTGTGGAAGTGGTTTTACAGAAATCATGTCGAATTCAATTACATCATCTGCATATTATGAAAAACTCAAAACATATCCGTCTGAAAATCTTGTGAGGATCATGAATCCTTTGAGCAACGAATTAAATGTTATGCGTCAGACGCTTATTTTTGGAGGTCTTGAAGCTATTATTCATAATGTTAACCGGAAAAATCCGAATCTCAGGTTATTTGAATACGGCAACTGTTATTTTTATAATCCTGAAAACAGCAAAAAGGAACCGTTAGCACCATACCATGAAGAATTCCATTTTGGTATCTTTCTTACCGGACTGAAAAACGAACCGAACTGGACAGTGAAGGAGGAGAACACAACCTTTTTCCAGCTTAAGGGATATGTGGAAAATGCGTTGCTTCACCTTGGATTCGATATACAATCTTTGCAGGCAGAATTATATACCGGGAAGCCTGATTTATACGAACAGGCCATACAACTGAAGCATGATAATATTCCGGTGGCTGAAATAGCCGTTCTTTCGAAAGATTTGGTTGCTTCTTTTGATATAAAGTCGGATGTGTTTTATGCCGACCTGATTTGGGAAACCATAGTTAACATCACCGCCGGCTTTCGGCTGCAATTTGCAGAATTGCCACGTTTTCCCGAAGTCAGGCGTGATCTTGCTTTGTTGCTTAACAAAACCGTTACCTTTGAAGAGGTAAAGGAGCTGGCATATAAGACTGAACGGCAACTGCTGAAAAAAGTAAGCCTGTTTGACGTATATGAAGATGAAAAGATCGGAAAGGATAAAAAATCATATGCGGTTAGTTTCATATTGCAGGACAAAGAAAAAACCCTCACCGACGAACGGATTGAAAAAGCAATGAAGAACCTGATGGCAGCCTATATAAAGGATTTACATGCTGAAATACGGTAATATGATCCATATAAAAACGAAAAAAGAACCAGCAAATGGCCACAATAGAAGTAATACAAGGCGACATCACACGCATTAATTCGGATGCTATTGTCAATGCAGCCAATACAAGCCTGCTGGGCGGCGGTGGTGTTGACGGAGCTATTCACCGGGCAGCCGGGCCGGGTTTACTACAGGAATGCCGGGCCCTGAACGGATGCAAAACCGGTGAAGCCAAGATTACCAGTGGGTATAACCTACCGGCAAAATTTGTCATCCATACCGTGGGACCGGTTTGGAACGGAGGTAACCACAGGGAAAAGGAGTTGCTGGCCAATTGTTACCGGAATAGTCTTTGGATTGCTGAAAACACTAAATTGAAATCCGTTGCTTTTCCTAATATCAGCACGGGAGTATATGGCTTTCCAAAACAACTGGCCGCTGAAATTGCCATTTCCCAGGTCAGGACATTCCTGGAGACCTGCCAGGAAATTGAAAAAGTCATATTTGTGACCTTCGATGAAGAGAATTATTTATTGTATACAAAGCTTCTGGGAAAAGCATAAGTATTGGTTCACAGTCGACGGTCCGCAGCAGATATGGCTTCGTATCTAACTGCCTGGCGCAAACAGGTCAGGAAGTGGCCATATATGCAAATTCGGATTATAGATCCATAACCACAAAAAATGATATTATGCTATTATGCAATTCCCAAACCCGAAAATATCAGGTAATTTGGTAATTTTAACTTTAATCAAAATTATCATTAAATCTATGCTCAAAACCGGTTCGTTATTTCTTTTGTATATTCTTGTTATTCTTCTGGCAATCCCATCGCTCCGGGCGCAGGATGATCCGGGCAAGGATGCCCTATTTGTTCTGAACAAGCATTCCGAGGCCGTAAAGTCAGTGGCTTTCTCTGCTGACGGATCCAGGCTGGCCACAGGTTCAGACGATAAGACAATCGTGATCTGGGATACCCGCACAGGAAAGGCCATAACCACTATCGACAACAATTTCTTTCCTGTGAAGGCCCTTCAGTTTTACACCGGTGATGAGTTGTTTGTAGCAAGCGGACCGGATATCAAGCTGATAGATTTCCAGGGAAAAATCCTCACCACCTATGCCGGAAAGACAGCCCATATCTGGTCGGTTGATTACAGCAGGGCAACCGGTAAAGTCACCGGAGGCAGTTTCGGAAAGACCATCCGGGTCTGGGATGTTATCACCGGAAAAGAAACCGTTTTGCTGGAAGGTCACGAAAAAAGTACCCTGCCCGTTTGTTTTAGTCCGTCCGGTAACCGTATCATAAGCGGTTCACTTGATAATACTGTCAGGCTCTGGGATGTTGTTAACGGAGCCGAACTGAAAAAGATGGATGTCCATTCCGACAATATTTTCAGTGTGGCATTTCATCCTAACGGCCGTTATGCTGCATCAGCATCTGCCGATAAGACCATTCGTCTCTGGGACCTTGAGACCGGCAGCGTTGTGCAAAGTTATATGGGGCATACGAGTGCTGTGCTGGATATTGATTTCAGTCCGGATGGATATCATCTGTTAAGCTGTTCGAATGACCATACAATTCTATTATGGGAAACAATCTCAGGAAACAAATTATACAGCTTTGTGGACCACGAAGCGCCTGTTAACGCAGTTGCATTCAGTCCGGACGGAAAGATATTTGCTTCTGCATCCAATGATAAAACAGCCTGTTTATGGAGGCTTGATAAAAGGATGTTCGTTGAGCTGTATTTCAATACAGAAATTGAAAATGCCATTGCTGGTTCATCGTTGTTCGATAAAAAATCATCCGGTGAATCAAAACAGGAATTCAAAGAAAGGCAGGATAAGGCCGGCATATTCCTGGAGGAGGTATACGATACTCTTTATCAACACTATTTGCAGCAATTGAAACAGCAGCATTTCGATGACTTTAATAAATAATAACAGTCGTTTAACATGAGGAAAACTAAACGTATCGGGCTGGTCGCCCATGATAACCGCAAAAAAGATCTGCTCGAATGGGTGGAATGGAATTGGGAAACCCTTATAGAACATGATTTGATATGCACCGGAACAACCGGAAAGCTTATTGAAGGATTTTTGCTTGAGAAAGCGACGGAAGCAAAAATGAAATTTCCCAGGATCACCAAGCTTAAATCCGGGCCTCTGGGTGGGGATCAGCAACTTGGAGCTTTAATTGCCGAAGGTAAAATTGACATGTTGATTTTTCTCTGGGATCCTATGCAACCACAGCCTCATGATGTGGATGTTAAAGCTTTATTGCGGATAGCGGTTCTGTACAATATTCCTACTGCCTGTAACAGGGCCTCAGCCGACTTTATGATCTCTTCAAAACTTATGACTACCGATTATAAACCGATTCTCAAAGACTACACATCATACATACAAAGGGCAATTGAGTATTAAGGGAGAACCGTTGTAGAGACGCGATTAATCGCGTCTCTACAACGGTACCTTGTCCCTATTTCATTCTCCCCAGCGCCTCCTTCATTCTTCGCATGGCCTCAATCAGATTTTCATCGGAGTTGGCAAATGAAATCCTTATACAATCGGGATCACCGAATGCATCACCCGGAACGGTGGAGATATGCGCATCTTCAAGCAGGTACATACACAGTTCTTCGGTGGTATTTATTTTCCTGCCATTGATCGACATGCCCAGGTAGTTTTTTACTACCGGGAATACATAAAAAGCGCCCTCCGGATCGCATACCTTTAATCCTTCAATTTCGCGTATGAGTTTCACCATAAGGTCTTTTCTTCGCCTGAAGGCTTTATTCATATCTTTCACACACTGCTGATCGGAGGTAAGAGCAGCAACCGCAGCTTTCTGGGCAATGGTTGAGGCACCGGTGGTCATCTGTCCCTGCAGCTTATCGCAGGCTTTGGTGAGCCACAGGGGAGCTCCCATATACCCGATCCGCCATCCGGTCATGGCATACGCTTTAGAGACCCCGTTGATCACCACGACTCTGTCTTTCAGCTCGGGAAACTGAGCGATACTTTCATGAACGCCGACAAAATTTATATGCTCATAGATCTCATCTGAAAGGATGAATATTTTTTGATGTTTCTGCAGAACATCTGCAAATGCCCTCAGTTCATTTCTCGAATATACAGCTCCGGACGGATTCGAAGGTGAACAGATCAGAAATGCTTTCGTTTTTGGAGTAATGGCTTTTTCAAGCTGTGCAGGTGTTATTTTAAAGCTGCTTTCATACTTAGCTTCAATCACTATGGGCTTCCCTTCACACAGTTTCACCAGTTCGACATAGCTTACCCAATACGGAGCCGGAATAATAACTTCATCATCTTTGTCAATGAGTGCCATCAGCGAATTGGATAGAGCATGCTTAGCCCCGCAGGAAACCATGATCTGCTCGGGAGTGAAATCGAGATTGTTTTCCCGTTTGAACTTCTCTACCACAGCCTTTTTAAGGTCAGGGAATCCGGTTACAGGAGGATAAAATGAAAAGTTTCCGTCAATGGCTTTTTTTGCAGCATCTTTTATATGATCAGGGGTATTGAAATCGGGTTCTCCAACACCCATATTGATCACATCAATGCCTTTGGCTTTAAGGTCACGGGCCTTCTGATTCATAGCTACAGTGGCTGAAGGCGACAGGAAATTAACACGACGGGAAAGACTTTCCATTCTATTAATTATGAATTATTTAGTTAAATTCTTTTTGCAGAATTGCTTCGGTAAAAATAAGCTTTTCATTATAAAATCGTTAATATTGCAAAATCAATTTGCCAAATCAGCTTCAACATGGATGTAATTACCAACCTGCTTGAAATATTAAAATACATACTGCCTTCGCTGATTGTATTTTTAACCACCTGGTACCTCACCTCAAAGTATTTCAGGAGTGAAAAGGAAAAACGACGGCAACAACTGAATATGAGCAACCAGCGTCTCATCACACCACTGAGGCTGCAGGCTTATGAAAGGATTATCCTGTACCTGGAAAGAATAAATCCGGAATGTCTGTTGATGCGTGTCAGCAAACAGGGAATGAACTGTCAGCAGTTGCAGAACGAGCTTTTAACAACAATCCGGGCTGAATTTGAACATAACCTTTCGCAACAGATTTATATCTCACAAAAGGCATGGGAAAGAGTTAAAAATGCAAGAAATTCAGTGATAAAAATCATCAATATCATCGCAGAAAAAATTCCCAGGGATCAGCCAGCCATAAACCTGAGCAAGGCTATTCTTGAAAAGGTTATTGAAGAAGAGAAGAACCCGACCTCAGAAGCCATTTTATTTATTAAAAAAGAAATTAACAAGTTGTTTTAATTTCCACCTGCCATGAATGTTTTTAAGCTATCCCAGATCTACGGGATCATCACTTCTCTTGCAGTAACTACAGTTAATGCTCAGGCTCCGACAGATTCAAGTCTGCTTACAATTGACAGAATATATAATTCATTGGAGTTCCGGCGTGAATTTGCCCCCGACATACAATGGATCAACGGCGGCGAAGCTTATATTATGAGCGAACCTGCTGAAAATGGCAAAGTTCGCGAAGACCTGGTGCGGTATGATACCAGAATACAATCCCGTAGTATTTTTGTTGCTGCTGATAAGCTTGTAACCCCGGGTGATTCCATTCCCTTATCCGTTGAGAAATTCTCACTTTCCAACGATGAATCGAAGATATTGCTCTTTACCAACAGCAGCCGCGTTTGGCGCACTAATACAAAAGGCGATTACTGGATTTATGATCTCACTTCCGGAAACCTGAGCCGTCTGGGAACCCGTTTCCCTTCCTCATCCCTCATGTTCGCCAAATTCTCCGGTGACAACCAATTTGTGGCCTATGTGTATGATTATAATCTGTATATGGAAAATCTGACGGACGGATCATTGACCCAGCTGACTTTTGACGGCACAGGCAACATTATTAATGGAACTTTTGACTGGGTTTACGAAGAAGAATTCGGATGCCGCGACGGATTCAGGTGGAGTCCTTCAGGACAGCATATTGCCTTCTGGCAGTTAGATGCATCGTCAACCGGTATTTTTTATATGATCAACAATACCGATTCTGTTTATTCCAGGATAATACCCCTGCAATACCCCAAAGTCGGGCAACCACCGTCAGCGTGCAAAGTGGGAATCATACATACGGCAAATGGAAATATTCTCTGGATCCCCATTTCCGGTGAAGAAACAGAGAACTATATTCCCCGTATGCAGTGGATTAACGAAAACCTGTTGCTTATCCAGCAGATCAACCGCAGACAAAATAACCTGAAATTTTATACGTTTAACATTATCTCCCGTGAACTTAAGAACATTTACGAAGAACATGATACCTGCTGGGTGGATATTGCTTATCCCGATGTGGCTATCAGCAGCTGGGATATGGAAGATCTTACGGTTGTTAACAAAGGTCAGGAGATCCTACGGTTATCAGAGACGGGTGACTGGCGTCATTTATACAAGATCAATCTGGCTTCGGGAATGATCACCAATCTTACACCGGGTAATTACGATGTGGCAAGTTACTATGATGCCACCGATAAATATGCCTATTTCAACGCCTCACCTCATAAAAGCACACAACGTTATTTATACCGGGTGTCCCTATCAGGTAAAGGTGATACGGTGAGGATAACACCATCGTCCTATGAAGGCATAAACCTATATAGAATTTCGCCAAACGGCAAATATGCCGTCCATACACATACAAGCCTACAATCGCCATCGACCACTGAGCTGATAAGCATTCCGGATCACAAAAGGATAAAGATACTGGCAGCCAATGCCCATTATAAACAAAAGATCAGCCTGCTTAAGGTGCCTGTTTACAGTTTCTTTGAGGTCACCACAACCGATGGTATCACAATGGATGGATTAATGATAAGACCACCCGATTTTGATCCATCCAGAAAATACCCGCTTCTTTTCAACGTATACGGTGAAGCTGCAGGTCAGGAGGCGACTGATTCGTGGCGAAGCTTATGGGATATGATGCTTGCGCAGCAAGGCTATATCGTCATTGCCATGGATAACAGAGGTACTCCGTGTTTGAAAGGTACTGCCTGGAGAAAAAGTATTTACGGTAAGGTGGGTGTTTTAAATTCGAGAGATCAGGCTATGGCAGCAAAAGAAGTGATGAAATGGAGTTTTATTGATTCCACAAGGATTGCAGTATGGGGATGGAGCGGCGGAGGTAGCATGACCCTCAACCTGATGTTCCGTTACCCCGGGATATACGGTACCGGTATGGCTGTGGCAGCCGTATCGGACATGTTAACATACGATAATATATATACTGAACGTTATATGGGACTGCCTGCTGAAAATCCGGAAGGTTATTCGGATGGGGCACCTGTAAATTTTGCAAAGAATCTACAAGGCAATTTGTTGATCGTTCATGGCACTGCCGACGATAATGTACACTATCAGAATGCAGAATTGGTAATCAATGAACTGATCAAACACAACAAAACTTTCACTATGATGGCTTACCCCAACCGTTCGCACGGGATCTATGAGGGAAAAAATACCCGAAGGCATTTATATACGTTGCTGACCAACTACCTGTTTGAACATTGCCCACCGGGAGGAAGGTGAAGCAAAGAAGCCCCCTAAATCCCCAGGGGGGACTTACTATGTGGTAGCCACTTCTTTCGTTTGATGCTATAGGGATTGATACCGATACATTACCAAAATCCAACTTGGCAGGCAGGAGGACATAAATCTTTTTCTGTCCCTTGTCCCTTATCCCTTCTTATAACAACTCTATACTCCGCTTGATAAACCGGTTCAGATCCTCACCTTTCAGCATGTTGTTTGACAACAGGGCAATGTCAATCAATTGCTTCACCAGTTTGTGTTTGCTCCCGAAGCCTTTCAACACAGCTGTTTGTTTATCCCTGAATTCCTTTATTTTTGATTCGAGATCGGCAATCCTGTCCTTATCAGCCTGTTGTATTTCTTCTTCTTTTTTGTCTTTATTAGCTGATTCGATTTCTTTTTTATTATCCTCCAGGGGTTTTATCTTTTCATCGTATTTGTCCAGGTCTTTCCGGCATTTCTTTTCTTTATCCTCATTGATTTTTTGAATCAGGAGATGGTTGGAATTGATCACCACGCTGAAATGATCAGGAAGGTTGCCATAAAAACTGGCGGAACCACCAAGCTGAGACATATCTTTCATCCGGCGCATGTATTCCGACTGCGTAATGACAATAGGGGTATCCTCTTCATTCAGGCTCTCAAAAACCACTGAAAAATGCGTTTTGTTATCCGGGAGCTGGCTTTCAAAAACTTGTGAGAGATCACGCTGGTGCTGTTCCGGTAGTTTCGATTCCCGTTTTTCTTCCTTCATGATCAGTTTGTCAATAATGTCGGAATCAACCCTCACGAAATGGCTGTTTTTCAGTTTACTTTCCATATGGTTGATAAAATGCGTATCGAGGTATCCGTCCATCATCAGCACATCATATCCCTTGGCACGGGCTGCTTCAATAAAACTAAACTGTTCTTCTTTATGCGTGGTATAGAGGTACACCAGCGTTCCGTTTTTGTCCTTTTGATTTTCTTTGATAAGGCTTTCGTATTCCTCCAATGTAAAGTACTTCCCCTCGGTGTTCTTCAGCAGGGCAATTTTTGACGCCTGATCATAGAATTTCTCTTCGGTCATCATTCCGTATTCGATAAAGATCTTAAGATCATCCCATTTCTTTTCGAATTGTTCACGGTCATTTTTAAATATCTCCTGCAGCCGGTCGGCCACCTTTTTAGTGATATGAGCCGCAATCTTTTTGACGTTTGAATCACTTTGCAGGTAACTTCTTGATACATTAAGAGGAATATCAGGTGAATCGATCACGCCGTGAAGCAAGGTGAGGAATTCAGGTACAATACCTTCAACCGAATCGGTAACAAAAACCTGATTGCAGTATAACTGTATCTTGTTCTTCTGTATCTCAAAGTTATTCCTGATCTTAGGAAAATACAGTATGCCGGTCAGATGAAAAGGATAATCCACGTTGAGGTGAATGTTGAAGAGGGGATCCTCAACCAGCGGATACAGCTTGTGATAAAATTCAAGATAGTCTTCATCCTTAAGATCAACAGGTTTCCTTGTCCATAAAGGATTTGTGTCATTGATTATTTTATCTTTGTCTGTTTCAACCGATTTGCCGTCCTTCCATTCTGTTTCTTTTCCAAAAGCAATAGGAATCGGCAAAAAACGGCAATATTTCTTTAAAATCCCTTCTATCCTTGATTCTTCAGCGAACTCTTCTGAATCTTTGTCGAAATGAAGTATTACATCCGTACCCCGTTGTCCGCGTGTTGTTTCCTCGAGAGTATAGTCGGGTGTGCCGTCGCAACTCCAGCGCATAGCGGGAATTTTGGTGTCACAGGACTGGGAGACGATCTCAACCTTTTTAGAAACCATAAAGGAAGAGTAAAATCCCAGTCCGAAATGACCAATTATCGAATTTGCCTGATTTTTATATTTTTCAAGAAAATCTTCTGCGCTCGAAAAAGCGATCTGATTAATATATTTATCGATCTCTTCTGCCGACATACCAATGCCGGAATCCGTGACGGTAAGAGTTTTCTTCTTCTTGTCAAGTTTGACGCGGATAGTCATATCACCCAGTTCTTCCTTGTAATCGCCCATACTGGCCATGGCCTTGAGTTTCTGTGTCGCATCAACAGCATTGGAAATTAATTCCCGTAAGAAGATCTCATGATCGGAATATAGAAATTTTTTAATTATGGGAAAGATATTTTCGGTGGTTACTCCAATTTTTCCCTTTTCTTTTTCTTTTTCTTTTCCTTTTTCCATATAATGATTTTTTTATTTATATCAATTTACTAACTATCAGTTCTGATTGATATCAAGACTTCCCTTTGCGCAATTTGAGGTTAACAAAGGCTGTGCCATGAAAAAAAAACTGTCAATCCGTCATTCGGTATGCGGAAAAGATAAAAATTGGCAGAATTACCGGAATTTCATTCGGGATTACGCACATTAACATCTTCAAAAAGCACCCAGAAATTTTCGGTGAATTTTAATGCATCATATGAAAAATCAGGGCCATAAAACTGATAGTTACCGGTATAGGATGGTTTGGCAGGTGACAGGTGGTCAAAGACGATCATTTTCAGGCTTTCGTTATACCGGAGACTCATGCCTACTTTCGCACTGTATTCGAATATAATCCTGTGCTGTACTTTATTGTTCAATACAAACAGCGGAGCACCAAAAACAGGGATTAAACCATCTTTCAAATAAAAGCAATCGATGACCTTCCGTGATGTGAAAATATCGTTTGGATCGTATCCCAGTAATGTGTATAAGGTTTTGTTGTTCCATTTTCTTTCAACAATCTCATAATATAATGCTCCAAACCAAGTATCCGGATCGAGCACTTGTAAGGTAGGATCCATAATGCTTTCTGAACAGTCTGTTAATTTTACAGGCAGGGGATTCTCAGGATTTTTACGGCGACACAGCATAAATCCGTAATAATGATGCGAACCGTCGTTTCGCATGAAGTCCCATGTAAATATTCTCAGTTTGCCATCTCTGCTGGTTATTTTTCCGACTTTTTTCAGGGAATCGAAAGGATAGTCAAATGCACCGGGGATGATCAGTGCTCCTGCAAATAATTCTTCGATGTCTTTGTGAAGGCCGGCTTTTACGCTGTCGGGTGAAGACAAAAGGGATTGTTCGAATTTTTGCTGCATGACTGCTTCATATTCCCTTATCGTGGCGAAGGGTTGCGAACATACAGAATCAACGTTGGCAAAGAAAATTGAAAAAAGGGCAAGCCTCACCCATGCCCTCTCTCTTCGCCTTCGCGTAGCTTCAGCGAAGCAAGGCCTGAAGGAGAGGGGGAAGAAATCACGGATTATCATTTGTGTAATAAAACTATTTTAATTTTTTGTGAAATCACAAAAACCTTGCCATTCAATCTCGGAATACCCCTGTCCATATTATTCGTTCGCCTTTATTACCAATCCTGTATAATTACATAAATGATTCATTATACTACATTTCCCCTCTCCTTCTGGAGAGAGGTTAGGCGTGAGGCTTCCCCCTCTCCAAGGGAGAGGGATTAGGCCTGCCGGCAGGCAGGGGTGAGGCTAAAAAAAAACTCCCATCGTCGGATGAGAGCCAGAAAAATGCAGGGATTCTTTTTATTTGGCAATCAGGTTGATATCTCTCAGTAATTTATCTTTATAAGATTTTCCGATGGGAATGGATTTGTTCCCGTCATGCGCCTTTATAATGATTGCATTGTCTTCAATCACACTAATTCTGCTGATATTCACAATAAATGAACGGTGAACACGTGAGAACTTATTGGTAGGCAGCTTTTGTTCAATTGCCTTCATGGTAAAATGGATGGTAAAACGTTCGTTGTATGTACTGAATATCACATAATTCTCTAATGCCTCCACCCACAGGATGTCATCGTATTTAAGTCGTACCAGGGCTGAGTTTTTCTTGATAAAGATCTCATCTTCCCTGGAATCAACCTTATTTTTAAACCGGATATTCGCCTTGTTAATTGCTTTAAAGAAACGGCTATAAACAATCGGTTTCAACAGGTAATCCGTTACATCATAATTAAAGGCATCCAGGGCATATTTTTCTTTTGATGATATAATGATTATCTGTGGTGGATTTGTGAGCGATTCAAGAAAATCGATGCCGCTCATCTCGGGCATTTCAATATCAAGAAAGATCAGGTCAATATCGGAATCACCGGCGAAGGCATTAATCGCATCCATGGCATTATCATAAGAGGCTATCAGGTTGAGCTGATCGGTTCGGGAAACAAATTCCTCGATTATTTTTCTCGACATCAGGTCATCGTCAATAATTATACAATTCATAGTTGCTGAATTTCGTCAATTGTAAATAACCATTCGTCAAACAATTTATCAAATATATAAAAAAAATTGATAGTATCCGTAAAAATATTTCCTATTTAGGTAGTCATAAATTATTGGTTTTCAGTGAATGATTTTTCAATGGAATCGCAACGGCTTATGCTGTTTTTCAGCCAATGCAATTTTACCTGAAGAATCTCCTTTTCAGGCAGTTTCCAGTCAATATCCGATTTTCTGAGTTTGCCCGTTAGCTGTTGCAGTATTATGGCTGCCGTTACTGAAATATTAAGGCTCTCGGTAAAGCCCACCATCGGTATGGTCAGAAACTCATCCGCCAGGTTAATGGCACTTTCTGTCAGGCCTTCCATCTCGGTGCCAAAAAGCAGGGCTGCTTTACCTTTCAGCAAGTCGAAATCGTTAAGCATGCAACCATCCGCATGCGGGGTTGTAGCAACAATTCTGAAACCCTGGTTTCTTAATTTTTCAAGGGCATAAACGGTATTGTTTTCTTCCTTATTATATTTATAGATGGTAAGCCATTTATAGGAACCCAGGGCCACATCGGGGTTCACCTGGTATTTATTCCGGTTTTCTATGATGTGAACGTCCTGTATCCCGAAACAATCACAAGAGCGAAGGACGGCACTGGCATTATGCGGCTGAAAAATATCCTCAAGCACAACGGTAAGGTAACGCGTACGCTGAGCCACAATCCTGTTAATCAGGTTCCGTCTTCTTTCAGTCACAAATTGCTCAAGGTGACGAACCAGTTTTTCTTTCATCAGGCAAGGGTAAAAAAAAAGGGAGCTTGATTGCTCCCTTAAATCCTTTCACACAAATTTATTTTACAACATCTGCCAGATCACTGCCTGCTTTGAATTTTACAACTTTCTTTGCAGGGATCTTAATTTCTTTACCAGTCTGAGGATTCCTGCCGGTTCTTGCGCTTCTTTTAGCAACTGAAAACGAACCGAAGCCTACGAGAGCAACACGGTCACCTTTTTTCAAAGCCTGGGTAGTAGCTTTAATGAATGCATCAAGAGCTTTTTTACCATCAGCTTTTGTTAGACCAGCATGAGCAGCGATGGCGTCGATCAATTGTGCTTTGTTCATAATAAAGAATTTTTTAGGGTTAGTAAATTATTCAAAACTTTAATTTCTTATACAAATATAGACTATTTCCCAAGTTTAGCAAATTCACGGGCAAAAAAATCACAAATTATGCAAAAAAAAATGTTCATAACTTCACCTGTATTTAAAAGATATTCAGCGGGAATATTAAACGAAAAGTGCAATTGCAATATATTATTACATTGTTTTTGTGAAGATTAGAATAATGCCTGAACCTGTAATCCTTTAATGGTAGTATATAGCAAAAAAAAAATACAGCCTGTTGAAATTTTTTTTCATCACACCGGCTATAATCCTATTTTTTAAACGTGTTTTGAAAAAAATTAATACTTTTGTGCCGCTTCCGGAGGAATGGCAGAGCGGTCGAATGCGGCGGTCTTGAAAACCGTTTTCCCGCTATCGCGGGAACGGGGGTTCGAATCCCTCTTCCTCCGCTGAAAGCCTGAGCAGGCAAAAGCAAAACCCCACAAAACATTGATTATGTGGGGTTTTTTAATTTCCCCCCGAAGCAAATAAGATTAAAATAATGCAAAATCGAGGTGGCGATTCGGTGGTTTTTTTATCCGGATTTTTAGACCACCGAATTGCATTATAATACTTTGGTTTGCAGCACTTTGCATTTCGCGAAATGCCTCATTTTCTTTAGGTTTGTATTGTTTAACTTAAACTTTTGAGGTATGCAGATTAACACTTTTAATGTTCTGTTTTTCATTCGGAAAACAAAGTTGCTGCGCAACGGAGAAGCACCTGTATATGTTCGCATCACCGTGAACGGTGACCGAGGCGAACTTGGCATTTCACGAAGTATAAATCCTGAAATCTGGGACTCCGGAAAAGGCCGTGCAAAGGGTAACACAAGAGTCGTCAAGGAATTCAATGAATACCTGGACGAGTATCACAGTCGTGTATTCCAGGCTAAAAAGAAACTGGAAAGCGACTTTCGGCAAGTCACATCGGAAGCCTTGAAAATGAAACTGCTTGGTATCGATGAGCAGAATTATTACTTTCTGGAAGTTTTCAAAGACCACAACGAAAAGCTCCGGAAAATGGGTGACAGGGAAGTTGCGCCCGGCACCATCGAACGTTATGAAACAGCTTACAAACATCTGCAGGAGTTCATCAGGCATCAGTATAAGCTTGAGGATTACCTGTTCCGTGATGTGAATTACAGCTTTATCAAAAACTTTGAATTCTTCCTGAAGACTGAGCGTAAATGCGCCCACAATACCACAGTCAAATACATCGTCAACATTAAAAAGATCATCCGCATTGCCATGGCCAATGACTGGATCAAACAGGATCCTTTCAAAGACATCCGTTACAGGTATGATGATGTGGAAGCTGTTTACCTGACCGATGACGATCTGGCAGCCATAGTGAATAAGGAAATTGATTTACCCAGGATTGACCAGGTGAGAGACGTGTTTTTGTTCTGCTGTTTTACCGGTCTAGCATTTTCAGATGTCAAAGGCCTGAAAAAAGACAATATCATTATTGGTATAGATGGCAAACAATGGATCCAGAAAAGACGCACGAAAACAAATGTACTAAGCAACATTCCGTTGCTAGATATGCCAAAGCGCATCCTTGAAAAGTATTCTGGCCATGACAAGGTTAAAACCGGTCAGGCACTTTTGCCGGTTCCATCCAACCAGAAAATGAATGCCTACCTGAAGGAAATAGCTGACCTATGCGGCATCAACAAGAAGCTGACAACACATGCTGCCAGGCACACCTTTGCAACCACTGTAACGTTATCAAATCACGTCTCCATGGAAAGCGTTTCGAAAATGCTGGGACACACCTCTATTAATATGACCCGGAAATATGCGCGTATTGCCGACAGATTAATCAGCGAGGATATGCAAAAACTGGAAGGGAAATACAATTTTGATAAAGCATGTGAGCCGCGGGAGTAATTTATAAGCACAATGCAATGCAAGAGGGCTTATTGAAAATATAATTCGATAAGCCCATTTCATTTTTTGTACACTTTAAATCAATTTTAGATAGTTACAATTTGAAATACGTATAAAGATTTGCGAGCCCAGATTTGCAAATAGACACAAATATAGCCATTTGAAGCTTTGGTTCTGACAATGGTGATGGTATGGTGTCGTGCGGGTTTACGAAGCTATTTCCTATCAATATACACTGACCTCATTTACAAGCCACAAACCTTCGTAAACCCGCTAAAACCTGCATGCACTAAGTGCTAGGGGGCGTGCTTTTTCATTATCTTCATTATAGAATTATTTACATCTTCCTGGGTATACCTCCTACCCATTTTCTTCTTGTTAGACGTAAGTTCAGCTATTATTTCAGCTTTTATTTCAGGTGGCATTTTATTTTCTTGTCCCCCAGCTGCGACATGTGCTCTATCAAAGAATTCATCTAATCCACCCATATAATCTTCTTTAGCAATTTCCAAGAGATTGGATGTCATTAGTTTATATGTTGCATTATCAAATGGCTTAATCTTCTCACTGGCATCAACTTTGTTTATTGGTGCTTGTTCTATTAACTCGTTAATTCCCAAACAATCCTTATTGTCAATATCTTCAAAATTATCAGTAAAGCTAAAACAAAGAACATACTCGTCGATTAATAAGCATAGTGGATTAAAAAAGTCAGGATGAAAGAAAAGCCATTTTGCATCATCGACATGACACTCACAACATCTTAAGAGTTTATACGATATAGGTTTAACTAATCCATTTTCATTTATGCCTTTTTCATCTAATTCTTCAAGTTTTTGGGGAAGAAAGCAATCAAGAATTTGTCTTAATTTCTCATTTTCTTCCTGAGTTAATTTAACGCCACTCTTACCATTTATTGACATTCTCCAGATAACGCTTGCCCAAAATAATATTCCTATTGCTGAACAAATGCCAGATTCGTATTCTCTTGTATCTTTCGTTTCAGTAGTCTTAGCATATTCAGATTCTATTACCGCAAGTCGATTTTCACAATCAATACAAAAGAAATTGTCAACGATAAGAGGATGTTCATTTTTTTCAATGTCTTTGTCTGAAATTTCACCAAACGTTTCTTCAAGCTTTTCAGGTTGTACTGACCTACCAAAATGAGATTTTGCATTCAATTTTTCAATTGTAAAACCTAGTTCATAATCACGTCCTGTTTTCCCCTCAATGTTTTCAATCCGTTTTAATAAAAAGTGAGGTACAATGTGAGAACCTTTTTTTTCAGCATCTTTTGTATTACAAAGTCTACACTTATTCATCTTATCAGTCTTTCAAATTTGATGTAAAGGTCTTTGTATGCCTCCTAACGGTTTGGCGGTATGTTTTTGTTGCCGATTTCGAAGCACTGTCCTGTCAAGTTACACGAATGTTTATTAATTGCAGAAACGCTGAAACCCGCACTAACACGGCAATAAAATATACCGCCTGTTACCTGCTGCCCTTCTGACTATCTGTATATCAATGCTACTCTCATGTGATAAATCTTTTTATTATCTACACTTTTTTACAAACTCACTGAATATAGTTAGAAATGCTTCCAACTTGACTACTTTAGGTGGTGGATTATTAATTGCTCTGGCTTGATCATGCACCCAATCAGAACAGTCAGACATACCCTTTTCAATTTCTTTATATAAATCAGGTGTAAATTTCGCTCTTTCTAATCGTTTTGTCTGTATAGCAGGTGAGAATCTCTGAACGGCATCATTAAGTAATATTTCTTCAACTGCTCTTTCCCACGTTTCACGCAAAAGACCACACCATTTTTTTGCTTCTTCATAGTAATAATCAGGGTCTGTTCCTGATTCTGCTTTTTTTAGATTTGGAATTGCTTCGTTTAATTTCTTTACCCTCTCTTTTACATTTGAAGCAAGCCAAGGAAGAGAACTGTTGATTATACCAGGAGTATTGCCAATTTTTCTCATTGTTGTTACAAGACAATCAACAGCTTCTTCTGCTGCCAAAGTTTGAAGTGCAAGCAAAAAAGTAATGTCGTGTGTGAAAACAATTACCTGACGAACTTTTGATTCTTCAACAAGCCGTTCTGCAATAGTTTGCCTTCTTATATGGTCAAGTGAATTAACAGGGTCGTCAAAAATAATTCCCTTGTTCTTGGTTCCCATTTGTGCTTCCGTGAGAAAATCTGCCAATGAAATTGCACGCTGTTCACCTTCGCTTAGAATTTGGCTTGGCGTCCATCCTGCTAAAACAAGATGCTTCAAAGTGTTTCCCTTGACTGCCCTTTGTGAAATATTAATTCCAAATTTTGCATCCAATTTTTCACATTCTTGATTGAAAATTTTAACATACTCATCTGTAACAAATTTTGTAAACAAATCTTTTTGCTGTTGAGTGATTTTTCTTGTATTGAATGTTTTTGTGTTTGCCTTCGCAGCCCACTTGCGTTTAGTAATGAACTCTGAAATCTTTAAAACAAGTGTCGCAAGTTTTTTTCTGTCTTTTAATTCTTGAATTTCCTTTTCAGTAAGTTTTATTTTTCTATTTACTTCCGCTTCATTGAAACTAGAAATCTTTTCTTGAATGGATTTCTCAATTAGAGGAAATGCCTTTAGCGAAATTTGCTTGGTGGTAATTTCATCATTCCATTTTTTACTTTTCAATACAGCTACAATCTGCTTTCTCAAAGTTTCAACAGATTTTATTTGTGCATTCCAAATCGTCAAATTGGCTTCTGAATTTTCTTTAAGCCATTCAGATATAACCGAATCTTCAGACAAAACTTTTGTGTCCAACTCTATTAAGTCAGTGTGCTGCTCATTAATTTTATCTACAATTTCTTTTAAATCTTTTTCCGCATTACTGGTTAAGTATTTCCAATATGCTTCAATAAGTTGTTTAGCTTCTTTACTTAAAGGTTGATGACAGAGTAAACAAAAATCATTTTCGGCTGGATATAAATTTTCATCTTCATATTGAATCTCTGCAAATGCTTTTGCAGCAACCAATAAATCTTTCCATTCATCACTTCCAATGCTTCCAATATATTCAGTTTTGAATTGTGCTAATCCTTCGCTTGCTGATAATTGTTTATTGTGCAAATAATCACGGAGTAACTTTTTCAATTTTCCGATCTCAGTCTCAGAAAAAAAATCATTAAGAGTTTCAAATTCGTCTTTAAGTTCTACTAATTGCTCTTGGATTTTTCTTAAACTCTTTACCTTTTTCGTAACATCAACTTTCTTCAAATCAATTAAACTCTTTTCAAGTGCTGCAAGTCTTATAAGTTCTTCGGAAGATATTTTTGATTTTTCTAGTATAACCTTCAAATCAGATGCACCGCTTAAATTCTCAACAAGTTTTTTTACGCTTGTCTCATTATCAAAGAAGTCAATAAAATCATTTGCAGGTGAATTATTGCGAATATCATTTTCAAGTAATTCCTGAACCCTTGTAACTGCGCTGGAAAAAGCATCGAAGAATTCTAATCCATTTGGAAGAAACTGAATAACATTTTCAGCAGTTAAGTGTGCTGTTATGCTGAAAGTATCAAAAACGGAATAACAACTAAACTCATAACTTTGGGAATCATCAGGAAATTTCAACTCATACTCGTTGGTAGAATCTATGAATTTAAATACACAGCTTTTTTCTTTGGGCCTTACAGTTGAATAAATATTGTTGTGTAAAGTTTTATCTCCTCTGGATAAGAAAGCATTGTTCAAAATTCTGATGTAGCCACTTTTCCCAACTCCGTTATCTCCGTACAAAATCGATAAGTTTTTTGAAATGGGGATACTTTGCTCGTCTTTCAAAGCATTTATTCCTTTGATTCCTTTTATTTCACTTAACAGAAAATCTTCGGTAATTGCAGCACTTGATGAAGCTGGAGCTATTTTAATTTTCGGCTGTGCAGTTTTCTTTTCTGCTAGTCCATTGTCTTCTAAAAAATACTTGTAAGCAAGTTTAACATCACTGTCTGTAATCGTTTGCTTGCTTAAAATTTTAATTGCTAACCATTGTTCCCAATATTCTAATCTCCCAATCCAATCATGAATTTCCTCGGTTAAGCTTTTTAATGCCATTTTATTGATTTTTATCTTTTTATAAAATGTATATGGTCACTTCTGTGGCATCTATTAGGGTTGCAGGTAACATTCTTGTAGCATTAGTAAAACCATTTTCAATATACTAAATTAGTTAATTGGGAACGGTTTATATGATAAATTTTGACTGCAATTTCTGTTGTTATGAAGTATAACTTCTCCTTCAGTTTCAATTGGCTATAAAATTAGTGATTCACTAAGCCCATTCACTTTTTTACACTATTTTTTCCTATTTTGCTTTATCAATATGATATACAGTCATTTACGATGTTTTTCGAATCATTTGTATTATCTTTGTTCAATCAACGGATAATACTATGGATCATAAGGAGTTTCAAATTCGCACCTACGGTTTCGGAGAACTGGCACAGTTATATTTTCCGCATATTGCCAAAGCATCAGCCTCCAGGATGTTCAGCCAGTGGATCCATACCTGCCCTCAACTTGTTCAGAAACTTATTGAGATTAATTGGAAAAAACGCTCAAAATATTTCACGCCAAAACAGGTAAAGGTGTTGGTGGGGCATTTTGATCCTCCTTATTAGGAATAAAAATTCCTCCTACCAATAGAATTCTTATATGCAAAAGTAAGTCTAAATACTTTCTGTAAAAAGAAGTTTTAAAATATGCCCTAAGCATTATTTCATGATTAAAAAAGTCAATAAATATGTTTTCATCAAATAACGCTGTAAATTATTGATTTATAAGATACAATTTTGTACATTTCATAATAATAGCCAGAGTATTTTGTATATAAAACATTCCCTGCATACTTACTTTAATTATAAACCTCCATGAAAAACATAAGGACATTTCTTTTATTCTGTTTGGTGCTTCATCAAGGTACTTTCATAGGTAAAATAGTTGCACAAATACATATAGTACCTGATCATTATTCCACTATTCAGGATGCTATTGATAATTCAATCAGTGGCGATACCGTATTAGTAAACCCGGGAATTTATTATGAGAATATTGATTTCAAGGGGAAAGATGTTGTAGTAGGTTCGAAATATTTAACAACTGGTGATACCAGCTTTATTACCAATACAACTATCGATGGACATAAGAATGGTGTTGTTGTCAATTTTTCAAACCGGGAAGACTCCTTATCTGTGATTTATGGATTCACGTTACAGAATGGACAGAGTGATAATGCCGGAGGAATATTTTGTTATAAATCCAGCCCGGTAATTAAACATTTATTTATCACAAACAATTCTGCCACTATTGAGGGAGCTGGAGGGATCCATTGTACTGATTCTGCAAAACCGAAAATTGAGGATGTAATTGTATATAATAATCGTTCCGCGGACCATGCCGGAGGAATTGGTATTTATAATTCAGAACCTGTGATAATTAACAGTGTGGTACAGAATAATTATTCAATTCATGCAGCTGGTATTTTCCTAAGTAAAAGCAGCCCGATTATCAGAAATACTGTTGTTTCTGATAATATTTCCGATTTTGATGGCGGTATCACATGCTGGTATAACTCAAATCCTGAAATTTTGAATTGCGTAATAACAAATAATAATGCCTATGGTACGAGCGGAGGAATCTTTTGTGGTGATCACTCTAATCCTGTTGTACAAAATTCTGTTATTAGAAACAATTTTCCTCAGGAGATAGCAATTAATACCAGCTCAATTGTTGTTTCTTATTCAAATATACTGGGTGGGGCAATAGGCATTGAAAACATTGATGTCAATCCTTTGTTTGTTAATGAAAAGATTGGGGATTTTCATTTACAGAATGGTTCAAATTGTATTGATGCTGGTAATCCAGAAGCAAAATTTAACGATAAGGACAATTCCCGAAATGATATCGGAGTATATGGAGGTCCTGATGGAGAAACATATAATTATCCTAAGGACGTGGTTACGTTGGATTCTAATGATACCTTCATAAAGAAATCCCACGTTTTATTGGTTTATGATAGTAAAGCCAGGAATTCCCATAAGTTTCTGCCCTATTATTCTGAAGCCCTTGATGAAATTAACATTGACTATGACATCTGGGATTGTTCCTTATCCGGGATACCGAACAGTAATACATTAAATAAGTACAGGGATGATATTATCATATGGTTTTCACCGCTTCGAGACGGATATATCAAAGAAACAGAAGTACAAGCGAATCTCTCAAACTTTCTGGATTCAGGGGGCAGGCTGTTTATTTCAGGTCAGTTTATTGGAACGTATCTGAAAGGTACCGGTTTTTATAAAAATTATATTCACGCTAATTACATTTCTGACAGAAATGATGAATTGGTTTTGAATGGTATTGATAATAATAAAATAACTGACGGGCTTACATTTTCAATTTTTGAAGGTGATGGAGCCATTAATCAGTGGCAATTGTGTGCGATTAATACTATTACCCCTGCAGTCTCAATATTAAAATCTGATGCTTCTGGTAATTCAGTTGCTCTCAGTATTGATAATGGTAATTATAAGGTTGTTTATTTAGGATTTGGATTTGAGGCAATTAATAATTCCGATGATAGAAATCATATAATGTATAAAACATTATTGTGGCTTAAAAATGATCTTCTCGATTTCTCAATATCTAAGATTTCACCGAATATAGCTAATAATCAAGGGATTATTGAAATTACCCTCGAAGGTTTTGGATTTACAAATGATTGTGAGGTAAGGTTAAGAAGAAAAGGATATCAGGATATAATCTCTTCAAATACTTATGTGAATAATCAAAATAAGATAATTTCGACCCTTGATTTAACAGGTAGGCCCTTAGGAAATTGGGATGTAGAAATTAAAAATAATTATGGTTTAAGTAAAGTTTTATCAAGTGGTTTAAATATTCAAGAAGCAAATATTAGTCTATCGATTGATATAATGGGTCGCAATCAAGTTAGACTAGGTCGGGAATCTCATTTTTGGGTAGAATGTTTTAATGACGGTAATATGATTGTTTCCGATGTTAATCTTTTTATATCTATATCCGATTGGACAAATAATAATATCTTAATTGATTCATTGACAGATGATCGCTATATTGATTTTCAAAGTTCATATGATTTTAATTCAAGTAACGTATGGGGTGTTTGGATTCCTATCATTAAACCAGGATGTAGAAAGATAATTCCGATTAATATCACACCTAATAGTGGCTCTTCGCATTTTGAAATTAAGGCAGATTTCATAAGATATTTTCCATATCAAATTTCAGAAATTGAAAGGTCAATGCAATTCTCATCTAAACAAAAATCTACATTCAAAACTACTTATATATATAATGCTGACAATCCACCAAAAGCTTCTATTTTATATGTAAGCCCTGATTATACTAATCCTTGGGGTCATGAAGCGATTTCTGCTGGTAATAATAAAGTTCTGGATTTGTATTTATTTAATAAAGGTTATAAAATGCCTATAGATTATAAGGAATGGAAAAGCATTATGATGCAACATGGTGCTACGGTTTTTGATCCAGTTGAACCAAAAGTATTATCAGACGCTGATCGTAATGCTATTGTAAATGTATATCAGCAATTAATTGATGATAGTGTAAAATTTAAATTTCTAGGTGGAAAAAACATAAAATCGGGAATGAGTTGTGTTGGTGCGATTGAATATTCTTATGAGAAGGGGGCAAAGATAAATCTTGTTAATTTATCTGATCCCGAAAAGATAGGTGGTAAGGATGAGTTATTATTAACACCAGGATTGCAACGCTTAATTGTCACTGGATATCATGATTTTTATGACACAGATAAATCTGGAATTTATCCATGGACTATTGAGTATATTAAATACTTAGATGAACAAGATGAACAGCGGGCAAAACTTCACGAAACCATTAATAATGCTCAATGGCAGATAGAACCCGTAATAGTGTCGTCTATTGATCCCAACGAAAAAATAGGACCTACAGGTTTTAATTCACAATGCTATATAAAAAATAAAAAAAATATTAAATATTTTATTTATTTTGAAAATGCTGATTCAGCCCACGCAGCGGCACAGGAAATACAAATTATTGATACTTTGGATACTGATTTGGATTGGAATTCATTAATTTTTGAACAAATTAAGATAGGGAACGTATTGATATCATTACCAGATTCAAATCTGTCTTATAATGATACTATCAGTCTAAATGATAGTACCGATTTATCTTTCAAAATTTCCCTGGATCAAATAAAGGGAATTTTAAACTGGCATTTTACAGGAATTGATTTGACATATGGAGGTCTAGGAGATATCTTGCCCCCAAACAAACGATCTCCAGAAGGCGAAGGATTTGTTAGTTTTTCTATTTTTCCAAAGGATGTCATATTACCGGGGACTTTTATAAATAATAGGGCAAGTATTATATTCGATGTCAATCCACCTGTAACTACAAATGAAGTAATTAATACCATCGATGCACAGTCTCCCAATAGTGCTATATATTCTGCAGTAAGAATTGGTAATACAAACAAATTTAATATCCATTGGTCCGGAAGTGATGACACGAATGGATCAGGTATCAAAGGTTATGATGTTTATTATTCTGACGATGGCTCGGCTTATGTTAAATGGCTATCTGACACAACATCCAATAATGCAACCTTTAATGCTGAAAATGACCATTATTACCGTTTTTACAGCATTGCAAAAGATCATGTTGGAAATATTGAAAATCAACCTGATTCCTTTGATATTGATCTATCTATAATAACAGATATTGAAAGTCCGGAAGTTATTAAAAGCACTGAAAATCTTTTAAAAGTCTATCCAAATCCATTTAAAAATTATATTAACATTGAATATGGAATAGTTGAAAGTGCAAAAGTAACAATTGAGATTTATAATGTTTTAGGCCAAAAAATTAGTTTAATTGAAGACGGATTTAAACAGGTAGGGGAATATAAATTATATTGGCCATGCCAGAATGAAAATGGGAAAATGTCCAATAATGGTGTTTATATACTTAGTCTAAGAACAGAAAAATCAGTGATATTTCAAAAAATAGTGTTATCGTATTTTTAGAAATCCGAAAAGACAATATCAATTACGATAATTCTAGCCAAGTTTATAGTTTTCAAGTCAACTTCACTTTATCTCATTTTAGGCTTTATAAGACTAATATTCACAAGATTATCACATAAACCAAGCTTTATAGATTTAGCTTAAACAGCAATTCTTACCCTTGCATCACAATTTCATCTCAGATGCAAGTACCACAGATTCAAATCAATTCTCTTATAGCCACTACCTCCGGTATCTGCGGTGGCGTGGGTAAAGCCATTTCGGCCAAGCTGATATTGACGAATATTACTTTCACCGGTATTATTGACGTAGCTTTTTATGCGGCCATTTCGGCCATGGTGGGGTATGGGGTTAAGAAGGCTATTGACAAGGCGGTGTTTTACCTTAAACGACATAAATGAACAAACTGCTTGGAATAGGGATCGCAGGGGGCCTGGTGTTTGGCATTATCAAGCTCTTTAAAATGAAAACCGTTTCGGACAAAATGGTCAGTAACCTTTCCAATCCACGCATTCACAAGGTTGATTTGAAAGGGATCGCCTTCCGGACAGAAATCAAAATACAGAACCCGACCAAAAACAGCATGACCATAACCAAGCCGGTCGTTACGCTTTCCAGCAACGGCAAATACATCACCAGCAACAGCCCGGAACAAAAGAACATCGTTATTGAGCCTTTGACAACTACTGATATTGACACTATTGAAATACCCATATCCTGGTCAACCATGGCAGGATACCTGACCGGCATTATCGGCAAGGCTCCTGCGTTAATCGCTGCTTTCCAGAAGAGGGATATGAAGGCTGTTGCAGCTACCCTGGCCATCCCTTTGGAGATGAAATACTCCCTCTATGCCAACGGCATCTACTATGAATCTGTACCGGAAAAACTGATGTAATGAGCAACTTTTTACATAAAGCCAACATATCATCCGGTTTCCGGCAGATAAAAGACGGGAGCTGGTTTGACCGGTTCTTTGCCCGACCGGAGGAACAGGACAGGATCATCATCGAGGACGGCGAAGTAGAAGAGACCGTTGACCTTATGAAAAAGGTGGTTTGGAAGTACCTTGATGACACTAAAGAAATTGCCAGGTACCTTAAAAGAAGTAAGCTGCAATCTACCTGTCAGAGCATCTGGGACTTTTTATTTAACCATATTCAATACAAACTTGATCAGAAAGGCCTGGAACAACTGCGCCGGCCTAACCGGAGCTGGGCAGATCGCAAAACCGGGATCGACTGTGACTGCTTCTCAATTTTTGTTTCCAGCATCCTTACCAATTTGAAAATTCCGCATGAATTCCGGATCACCAGGTACAACAAGGAGGCATACCAGCATGTGTATGTGATTGTGCCTTGTAATGGTAAATCCGACTACATAACGATTGACTGTGTTCTCAGTCAGTTTAATTACGAAAAACCATTCACCGCTAAAAAAGATTTTTCTATGAGTTTAAACGGTATCAACGTGGCTGTGCTT
>JAFGKY010000027.1 GCA_016928305.1 Bacteroidales bacterium | reverse complement strand
TTACTGAATCAACAGGAGGCATGTATGTCTGGGCATATCCCGTGCCGTATCCTCCGTTATATGGTACCTGTGTATCAGGAAGTGAATGAATATGTAAAACTGGTACTGCTCTCGTCGGGTTGCAAGGTAGTGTTGTGACCATAGTAGTAGCAACTGGAGCAATCGCGGCGATTAAATCAGGTCTTTCACATGCAAGACGGTAAGCCAGCATCCCGCCATTTGAAGCTCCCGTTACGTATACTCTGTTTAAATCAATATTATAACTGGATTTTAAGTCATCGATCATTTTAACAATAAACCCAACGTCATCAATATCATTAGTTACTGCTCCACCGCAACATTTTCCTGCATTCCATGTCTGCACAAGGATTTTTTTACCGTTAGGATATACAACAATAAAATCCGAATTATCAGCTTTTATGTTAAACTCAGTCATATATATGAGTGTATCGGCAGTATGACCGCCTCCGTGCAATGCAATGACAAGGGGAAAAGAAGCGGTTCCGTCATAAGATGCAGGGATGTGAAGTTTATATGTCCGCCAGGAAAGCTGATGCAATAATGAATCAAGAACATTTATTTGCCCTGCTAATCTCCAGTTAATGAGTAAGAGGCAAACAATTAACAATTGCGTTTTTCCCCTGGTTGACATAAGATAATTACTGGCTATTATATCATTTGGTGAGACCTCTTCACAGTTTTGGATACAATAAGACAATTTCCTGTTTTACCATAACTGTAAAATACATTGTATACCAATCATTGGTTAAATGGCGTTTCGCACCTCCTCAACTGAAAGACCCGTTTTAAATAGGGTTTGTCGGGATCAATCCTGACAGCCGAATAGTATACCCATACTTTTGAGTTCCCGACATAAGGCTCCGGTTCTGAAATGCTAAGCGTTTCATCAAAGTCACTGAGCAGCCACATAGTCTGGGTTGGATTATCAATAGTTGTCAGCCATATTTCACCCGGCTGGTTGAAAGTAGTTTCAAAAAAATTACCACCATCATTATTGATCTGAAAAGTTGAATATAATTGATTATCAAGAATAAAAGGTTCATGCGACTGATTGAATGCAGCGGTTTGAAGGTGAACTGTTTGTGGAAGGACAACCTCATTCCTGACAAAAGGAACGGAGAATGCACTCCTTTTATAAAAATAGGCAGTACTTGTTGCGTCTATGCCACTCATTAAATACTGGTCTCCTGTCACCTTGTTTAATACCGGGTAACCATCAATTTTATTTACCTGATCATTGGTTACTGCGACAGGAGGTTTTAGAAGATCATAAGCATTGAATTCCTTAGCCTGGGCTTTATTATTTCCATCCTTGAAACCAAAGGTAAGATATGAACTCCCCTTAATCCATCTTGGAACAATAACATCCATTGGAACAGTGGCTGGATATATACTTGGTTGTTCTTCAATAAGGTAATCACCGGAAGGATTATCAAGGTCGAGAAGACGAAGCTGATATTTTGTATTCTGAGGAGTTGATGATGAAAATCCGTTAACCACATCATTAAGGATATAGCTTACAAATCGTTTATTTTCTCCGGGCAACTGGGAGGGATAGAATACTCTTCGTTTGGAATCAAGAGGTGCAGATATATCCGTAACAGTGGCCGATGTCGGGCCTGCTGGCCTGACGAACTTGATTTGACCTGTAATTGTAGACCCGACATAGTAGACTCCGATATTATCAATACCCCAATCGGCAGGCCGTGCGTATATATTGGAATAAAAAGGGTTGAAACCTTTGCCGTCAGCGGGTATCAGGTCGCCTGTATTGGGATCCAGTCCGCACTGCCAGACCTTACCCGTTAATCCGTTCGTTGTATCAACTTCGATCCAGATCATGTAATTTCCGGAGGGTGAAACTTCAGGATTAACATAATTGTAAGTTGAATTTCCAATTCTTATATCATTGACAACGAATTCCGGAGTATTGTCATTATTCTTTGAACAACCTGCAAGTAAGGTTAAGATAAAAACTCCCAGATATATATGTTTCATACTTAATTCTTAATTAACCTTTGTTGATAATAGGGTAATAAACAGACAGTAATATTATAACCATCAGACAATTCATCGCCAAAAAAGGTTTAAGCGGGTATTTTTCAGGTAATATTCTATTAATAATAGTATTATTGGGTAAAATCAAAGGTTTCCGGAACCGGAAATCATGTAGTTCCGCGCTGGAGCCCAGAAAATCGCATACCGTCTTTGTCATCTGCTGCCCTTTTTTGGCAATTTATTGTTTAACGAATTTTGAAGTGAGTATTTTATTCTTTTCTGTTGCCTGAATGATATATATTCCATTACTGAAATCGGTCACATTTATTGTTGATAATCCACATTTTTCGATTGAATAGAAGACTTTTTGTCCAAGATTGTTAAATATTGAAATACAATAATTACCCTCGGGTAAGGCTAATTTAATTTGTGTATTTGCCGGATTTGGGAAAATTCCAAAAGTGGAATTAGAGGCGTTGTTTGGTATTATGCCTGTATTTTGGTTGCCACAGGTATCAATAATTGTAGCAGGATTGACAGGCGTTCCATCGCTCCATTGTCCCATGTAAGTTACTAAAGTATCCCTTCCGAAGCAGTATTCGCAGTTTTGGTTTTTAAAAGCACAATCGAAAACAGCTACGGTAAATTTCCACATACCATAGAAGTCAAGGGCGTTTAAAGCGGTTAAATCGGCAGGATCATGGCCCGAACCTGCAAAATTGTGTTCGGATATCAAATCGGGTGTTCCATAATAGTCGGAGTTAATCTGGATCAGATGTTTGTTTGAGCAGGGGATATGGTGAAGACTGTCAAAGGCCTCCTGGCTCTCATTAAAATTTGTTTCGTTCTCCTGACCATTTAAAACAATTACTTTTGTAGTTGTCTCAATACCTGCCATGGATTGTCCGGCACCCGGAACAACTGCACACAGGGCATCGAATGATGGCAAATCCAGTGTGCTGTGGAAGGAGGCAACATTCATTGTCATTCCGCCACCTCTTGAGATTCCGG
>JAFGKY010000026.1 GCA_016928305.1 Bacteroidales bacterium | reverse complement strand
TCTATACAATTCCCCCAACCTGAAGGTTGGGGCTATTGAATTAACTTTTATTGTATCTTTTTGGGCAATGGTTTCAACTCTTAATTCACATTATATATTATATTTTAAAATATCATTGCTATTTTTCAATTTCAATTCCACTATGGTGCGTCCCGACGTAGAATTTCTAAGCAAAGCGATGCATAAAACAGATTGAACAGGAAATAACAGATGGCTACGCTTTGCCAAGAAATTCTAGATCGGGATCCACTATGGTGCGATTAAAACTAAATTTTTTCGATTGTTCACTCATCATCCATAATATTTCAATTCCACTATGGTGCGATTAAAACTTTCAAAACGACAACCACAATCCCATAATATCTGTTATTTCAATTCCACTATGGTGCGATTAAAACGAAGAAGGTTTATTTAAAGTAAATTAATAAAACTAATTTCAATTCCACTATGGTGCGATTAAAACTTTGCATAAGGAATATTCATCGCTGCAAATTCATTAATTTCAATTCCACTATGGTGCGATTAAAACTAAAATAAAATTTACTGAACCACAATACCGGACGTTTATTTCAATTCCACTATGGTGCGATTAAAACATTACTTAATTTTTTAACCCTTATGGTACTTTGTGATTTCAATTCCACTATGGTGCGATTAAAACAAATTTTAGCAACCAAGCAAGTAATTTAATTATATATTTCAATTCCACTATGGTGCGATTAAAACCTGTTGGTTTTGTATTGAAAAATAACTGTTAATCAACAAACAAGCTAACTCAAAAATAATGAATTTTCTTTACATGGTCGTCGGTCAGTAATAATATAATTTTACCTGATCAGCGACGATTGTCTATTTTACTTGCTATCAAAAGATTAAAGGATAACCTTTTTAGTGTACCTATGTTATTTCTCTAAAATATTACCTTTCGACAATTTCCCCCCCCCACATACTTCGTGCCAAAAAATTACTTAAATAATATTGTCTAATGTACTTCTTTCGTGTCCTATGATTTCCTTATCAAGCCACTTCTCATCTCTTGATTTGAATATTATCAGGCTATCCGTTTCTTCCTTCATGATCGATTTTGCTTTTATTTTTAACTCTTCAAGTTTAGCGTTGGCAATCTCTCCTTCAAAAACCGAATTCTGTATCCAGTGCAGGTATCTGCGGCATAGTTTTAACATTTTGCCCACCCGTTTCTCGCCAACATCGTATACCAGTATTGCGTACATATTAAAACGGATATATGAATCTTCAAATCAACCAATCAATTAATCAGTAAATCAAACAATATTACTACCACCACATTTTAAATGGTTTGTACTCCTCCATACCCAGCAAATGCTTTGCCAGTTTATAGCACTCAAGCTTTACCAGATGTTTATAACTTACATTCCGTTTGAGCGACCGGTGCTGGATGGTCTCATTCAGCCTTTCTTCAAAGGATTGAACAAATATCTTTTTACCGGTATCGTTAAGCAAACATTTGTTTAACTGCCTGTTAAAGTGTTTTTCCTGTATTTCTTTTTTATTCAGTACTTTAAAAATCACCCTGTCTACCAGCAAAGGTTTGAATATTTCGGCAATATCGAGTGCCAGCGAATACCTTCTTTCCCCCGGTACATGCAGGTAACTTATGGTCGGATTCAGCTGGGTCTGATGAATTGCCCTTAAGCACTGGCTGTAACACATCATATTACCGAATGAAATCAATGCGTTTATTTCGTTGCCCGGTGGTTGTCTTGTCCTGTTACCCATCTCAAAATCATTAATGATGAGGTCAAACGCGTCATAGTATTGCTGACGTATATTTCCCTCAAGCCCCATGAGCTCATCGGTATTCTTCATGGCCGCAATACTGTTCCTGTAACCTTCAAGTATTTCAATTAACGGTTCAAGTTCTTTACCCCGGCTGTTATAATACCTCATGTTTTTTATCATATTGAAAGAGGCTCCGTCAATTAATTTGCCGGCAATAACCAGCCGCTTTTTTTTGTCATTATAATGCCATGTTTGTGCCAACAGCATCTTCCCTGATAACAGGTAATCTTTTGGCATAAAAGAGCCGGTGTAATTCTCATAGTAGTCAAAAAAATGCACTGAAATGTCACTCTTGCCCAGAAAGTTGTATAGTGCACTGTTGGCATCAAGGGCTCCGAATACATATAATTCCTCAACGCCCTCAACCGGAAGGTACTTCGGTGGTTGTTCATTGCCATTTTCATCTACCGGTGTGAATTTAAGCGTATTGTCCTTACGTGACAGGCGCCCGGGATTAAAAAGATAATAGGTTTTTTTCATCAGTATAAAATTAACATAACCATACTATTCAATTCAATACCAACGTGTTAAAAGCTACATTATTTCCCTTCTATCCAACGTTGAAAGAATACATCGTATACACTGTAGTACTTTTCACCATTCAGATCGAATTCGGTATATATGAGTTCAAAATCATTGAGTGTCTTTAATGAACGTAATACAGTTGCTGATGACCCCAGTCCGTATTTATTGATAAAGCTTGCTGAAGTCGGCATAAAAACCTTTCCTTCACTTGCTATGGCCTTGAGCAAATGCCATTGCGGTGGGGTTAACATATTACGGTAGGTAAAAAAAACTGTTTCCTGCTCCTGCAGTAACATGAAAGCCTGTTGTCTCCATGATTCGGGGTTTACTTTTTTTTCTGTGGCAGCAAATACCCTGTTGCAGAGCTGCTGAACATAAAAAGTATGTGTATTTGTCCAGTAAAGAACATCGGTTGCTATTTCTTTGCTTATCTCCTTATGATATTTGTTAAACATATTAACTATAAAATCACAATAAACACCTGATTTGATTTTTTCAAGTTTTAGCATTTGTGTGCTTCTGAAAAACGGGCGTTTGGGCGATGCAAAAAGATCTGACATTAAATGCTGCTGACTTCCCGAAAAGATAAAAACTACGTTTTTTAATTGTTGTATCCGGCTACGAAGCCATGCATCAGTGTTTTTTTCAGGATAGTGCATAATCTGCTGAAATTCGTCAATAGCTATAAGAACCCTGAATTCCTGTTTTTCAAGAAATTGCAGTAAAGCATTGATATTTGTTTCTGATTCACGATGTTTTAGATCAAATGAAGCTTTAGGCTCACCGGTGAGTGTATCGAAGGTTATGACAGGTCGTAAAGATTTAATAGTTTCCCAGAATTTTCTGCCAATACTGCTTTTTTCCGGCACGGCATTTAAAATTCCGGTGGCAAGGATATTTAAGAATTGATTCAGTGTTTCAGTTTCAAGTATATCAATATAGATACCTCTCCATCCCCGAGGCAACTGGTTAAATACGTGTTGTATCAGACCTGTTTTACCAATGCGGCGAACGGATATAATCGTGGTAGAGTTACCATTTATTATGTTATTCAGTAAACGTGAAGTTTCCTCTGTCCGGTTGCAGAAATAGTCGGGTCCCTGATAATTTGTTGATGAAAAGGGATTTGAAGGTTGTCTTGTGCTCATAAATATAAGTTACTTAATACAAAAATAAATAACAAAATGTAAGTTACAAAATGTAAGTTACAAAATGTAAGTTACAAAATGTAAGTTGTCTATTATTAATGGTAACCCAGCCGGAATCATTGAACGAAAAATTTGAATGATAAGCGTTTATTATAAACCGGTGAACAACGATCGACGCTTCAACAGGCAAATGCCCGGTCATATTTCATCTTCTCCGCTCCAGCAGAAATCCATATAGCTGCAAAGCCGGCATTGTTTTTGTACAGGCCTGTCGGGACTTTTCTCCGCCCCGATGATCTGTTCTATGTCTTTTATAAATTCCAGTATCTCCTCGCGATCACGGTTGCTGAGCAGCACTTCCCTTGTTTCCCTTAACCGGGGATATTCGAGTATACCTGAAACGCCGTCTATTCCATTGCGTTCCAGTATATAAATGTAATATTTCAACTGCCATTCATGCGCTTCCTCATGGCTGTCGCTTTTCTTTACCTCATGTATAACCTTATTTTTAGCGTCATAATAATCTATTTTGACGCCATCGAGTTCAATCTCGGAGTACCTGTCCGATCGCTGCGGATAGCTGGTTTCGTGTATGAGTTTCCCTTCATACACCAGGTCGCTGGTATGTTCCATCTGGATGCCGTTGGCAAAAAGCCAGAGTTTGCGCCTGCAAACCATGTAATAGTTGAAATGCGTTCCGGTTATGAAACTCATCCTAATTTAATGCTTTATGATTGAGTGCTTTGCTTAGTTCATCGACCATTGCCGGACGCCTGGGATAGGTATTAATAAGGCTTTCCGTAAGCAGCCTGGCGGGTTCTTTGCCGTTTTTAATTTTGGCCATTTTTAAAATATAGAAAACAATTTTCATATAATCATTACGGTTTGATGCTCTTTGTGCTTCAACTTCTATGGCTTTAAGATATAAAGTGATCATGTCCTGAGCATAATCATTGACAAGATAATCCCCATAACGGAGCAGTGAATGAATTCCCAGACTTTTCTGCAAAAGGTTCAGTAATGGCTGCCACATTTTTTCCTCGATGTATACATTGGCAAGACTCTCATGTACTACAGGGAATAGTCGACGCGTCTTATCCTGTTCGCGAACATGTCTGTTAATGATTCCCTGTAAAACAGCGGGCCATTCCTCCGGGGTAAACGTGTTTTTATATATCCTGTAAAACTTCATGCTGTCATGGGCAGAATAATACAGATCAAGGGCAGTTTTTCTTAATTCTTTAATATTACCCGATGCCTGGTATACTTCTAGGAGCATCTCTTTCCAGTCATTTTCTATTCCGCGATAACCCTCTTTTTGAGCAATTCTGATTCCTTCATGAATTAATTCGACGGCTTTTTCAAATTTCTTTTCAGCAAGTTCTTTTTTTACAATTGTTCTCCTGAAATCGGCGATGTGCAGGTTCTCCTGTATGATTCTTTCTGCCTTGCCGGGTTGATTGGTTTTTGAATACAGGTCCGTTTTCAGCAAGAGAAATGTCTTTGTCTGGTATTCCCTGGACCAGCCATCTTTTTTATCAGCATATTTTAACCGGTTATCCAGAAAGGCCTCAACAATTGCGGCTTTCTTATCTGAATCTACAGCATCTATAAGCAGCGGGTACAATTCACCGGCGCAGCCATAGTCGTCATAATCATCATTTTTAGCCTGTTCAACCAGCCAGTTAAATACTTCATCTTTGAAAGATGCATCATGGACTCTGTTTAAGATGTTCCCCGTTAGCTCGAATGCATGGGTGATGGCATCACCACATCCCCCGTCGGAATCGTCCATGGCCTGGATTGCTTTAATGCATTCGGGGGCAACGGCAGTGACTATCCGGAAGGCTTCTTTATAATTGTCATTATTCAGTAACCTTTCGGCTATCGATAAAAGTTCAAAAACCTGCTGCATAACAATTCCGGCGCTGTGATAATCGATAAATCCGTGTTTGTCCGATGCCCGTTTGAATACATTTCTTATTATCTTTTTGTATTTATCCTTGTCACCGGTATTATCATACATCGGGTATTCCAGGGTCAGCCTGTTTCTGAAGTCAATGTTCCTGGCTGCATATTGGGTTACAAAGCTTTTAAGCTCATCTTCGGGCAGATTATCAAGGATATTCTTCCACGGTTCCTTTTTGGATACCTTTTTATTGACCCTGACTCCCGGGCTTTTATCTTTTATTGAATACAGCACGGCCACAATATGTTTGCAGATATCACCATCATAAGGGCAGTTACAGGAATATTCCAGAATTTCGCCATCCCGGCCAAGCCGTATTTCGACCTCGTAATCGTCGTTTCCTTCCACAATGGCAAAGCATTGGCCGTTATCCATAATCTGCAGGTCAATTACTGCTCCGTCGGAAAAATAATCCTTTCCGCGTTGAAGTATTACGTTGGATATTTCTTTTTCAAATGTTGTCAGGTGCATTGTTTATTGAGATTTTTAAACTTAAATGGTTTTTGGCGACCGTCCTTTTTTGGTTATTGAAAGTTATACATTTGTTCCGGTATAATTTTAATTTCGGGATTTTTAAACGACTCTTAACTATGGAAAATGAAAATGCCAAACAACTTATGCTTGACCTGACTCTTTCTTTGGCCTATTTGTGCAGCTGGGAGGAAAAGACCATAACAAGTGAACCGATACACCGGGCCTGGAAAGGATATGATTTTGACATTATGGATAAACTCAAAGAAGAAGGCTTGCTTGACTTCTCATATAAAGCCAAGTCGTTATGCATTACGGATGAAGGTGTTCAGAGGGCCCGAGAACTTGTATCCAGGTTCCAAAAAGCCTGAAATTGTTTCTACGTAAGACCTGACAGAGTCCGCAGGACCCGTCAGAGTCTGACCCATGAAGGACCTGTCAGAGTCTGACCTTTATTATTTTAACAAAAGCACTAATATAGTACTTTTGAAACAATAAAAGGTAATGGTAAAATCTTTAGCTTATATAGTGGCATGCCATAGTGAAGATGTGAAAATGCCGGCATTGGTCAGATTAATATATCTATATGAAATTATCACAATCGATTTTAGTATAATCAAATCCCTTTTCATAACTATATAAATTATTCTCAAACCAATATCTTAGATAGATTATTCCAAATTTATCTGATATTTCCCTATCAATGTATGGTGTTTTAAAAAGTTCATCTTTTAGGCTTTTATATACCGAAAACATAAATTTTGATAACAATCCTGCCATCTTTTTCAATTCAATTTGTTTGAAAGTAAACTCTTCAGTCCGTCTTGATGAAATAATTTCCTCATATTTCTGCCATACCTCTTCTCCTTTAATATTATCATTCATATCAGCTTCTATGCCAAAAGCTTCAAAGCATTTTATATCTTCTTCTGAAAAATGATTTTTAGGAATCGAAAGCGGAACGAAAACCGATGAGTTTGTATCTTCAATTAGTTGAAATTCCCAATTAACTTTATTAAAACTTAAATTTTTAATATGGTTTAAATATTCCGGTAAAGCTTCAATTTGATAAGGATTGTCATTTTTATGATTGATTTTTTCATTTACAAGTTTGTAAAGCTTATCGAAATTCTTCGTTTCTAAAATTTCCTGGTAATCTTTTTGATTAATTTGTTCCCTGCTTATCTTATATCGTTCGTCTTTTCGATAGATAGTAGCTTCCGAATCACAATTAAAAATATATACTTTGCAATTATGTTTAGCAGCATTCCTGTTTACCCTTCCAGCCAACTGCTCATCGCTGTCAATTAACGATTTATCTTTGAACCCTAAATCCATATCTATGTCTACACCAGCTTCTACAACCTGAGTTGTTATGAGCAGAATTTTGTCGTCTAGCTTTGATTTAATAATGTCGATGATATGCTTTCTCCTTGGTTCAAGGATTTCGCCTGAAACAAGAAGCTTTTGATAATCTGAAAACCTGTCGTCCAATTCTACTAGCCGGAGAAACTCTCCTGCAGTTTTCTTTTTGATGAATTCAATAATTACTGTTACTCTGTTTTCGTTCGATATTGCTTGTTCTTCCGCCTTTTTATATAGGAATTCTTTCAGGCTGATTAAATAATCTGTTTTTTCCTGATTTGGTGAAGGATCTTTCCAGCTAAGTAATTCGAAATTGAATATTACTCTTCCTTTAAAGTTTTGGTTTATAAAATATTTGTATTTATTCTCAACCAGTCCAATAATATTGCCTTTCATATTTCTATCAAGTTCGTCCAATTTGGGAAGAGTAGCAGACATCAGTACTATTTTGATATTAAAATATTTGGCGTAATGAGACAAATAAAATATAATCTTATCCCAATGCTTGGGATTATATGACTGAAGTTCATCAATAATGACTATGGAATTAGTTAACCTGTGTAGGATATAATTGGATTCTTTGTTGTTTCCCTTTAGAATATCGAAAAATCTGACATGAGAAAACAATGTTACCGGGTAATTGATAAACAGATTATCAATAAAATTCATATATTCTTTTCCATATAAGGCATCTTTTTCATTTTCCGAATCTTTTTCATGAAAACCGGATTTCGAATGTAATTGAATAATCTCGCTATTGCTTAAACCCAATGTGTCCTTTATGGCTGAAAAGGTTTGGTTTATAAGTGTATTAAAAGGGAATACATAAAAAACTTTGTCTATTTCTGGATTTAATTTTAAAAGTACGGTAATAACAGCCAGTGAAAGATTTGTTTTACCCGCTCCTGTCGGAGCTTCAAGATAAAATAAATTATTTTTATAATGAAGACGTGTGTTCCCGATAACTTCGACCATTAACTTTTGTCGAAGAAGATTTAGATTTTTATTGCTTTTTGACTGTAAATCATCAAAAGAGAGTTGTTGAAAATAATCAAAACGTTCAAAAAGTTCTTTGTTGTAATCTTTGTTATTCTGAAAATTTGAGAATATTTTATCTTTTAATGTTTTATCAAGTAAGCCAATATCATTTAAAATGAAACCGTTTGTGTATTCATTAGTAGCATAATAATCAGCAGCAGTCAATAAGGAGAAATTAAGCTTCAAAAGGGCAAAAACTGGAAAATAATTTTCATACTTGTAAATGTTGTAAAAGTCAGCAAAAAGTTGTTCATATTGTTTTTTTTCAAATAATTTGTCGGCACTAATTTCAGTTTTAAAATATTTCAGAAAGTTAGGTAAGAATTTTTTAAGCGATTCATCAAAAGTACTCTCCTTATGGTCTAAATAGCTTGAGTGGTGCCGGATTATCGGGCTGGCAAACAAAAAAATCAGAACCCACAGGAATTTACGTTCAGTAGAACCAAAGAAAGTTAGCTCCAAGGATTCTTTAATATGATAATGAATAAAAATAAATGCACTTAATTTTGAATGTTGGCTATCGATCTTAATGCTATTGTCCCAATTAAATGCCGGATTGCTCATTTTCCTGTGCTGAAAATTTGGGTTGACCTTCCCATAATCATGGAATAGAATACTGCGGATAAATAAAGCCTTTATGTAATTCCCCAAATCATCTGCATGAGTAAACTCCGTTTGGTTAGCAATAATTTCATTAATTAGGGTATCTACAACTTTATCAAGAGAATGTGCTTTTACTAGTTTTAAAATGTACTCATTTACTCTCCCAAAGTGTTGAGTTGCTGTTTCGGCCAGTTGTCCCTCCTGCTTGGGTGTATGTGCCCAATAATCCGTATGATTGGGTATAAATGACGAAAATTTTGGGGAATCGCTTATTAGCTTCTTAAAAGAGTTGAATAATTTCATTGTTATCTAATTCATATAGGTGATGAACCGGATAATGTTGTTGTAAATACCAATCAGTATATGAAAAAGGTTTATAATCGTATTGCATTAAATCAAGATTATAACTTACAGGCAGATTCTCAAAATAGACAAACGTACAACCTTCTGTTCCCGTTAACAAATCCAAATCACTCATTTCCCTAAGACCTTCTTTTACCGGATTACTTTTGATGAAAATGGTCTTAATTGAAAATTTTTCAGTCGATAAAAAGGGTTTAAAATCATACTCTTTAAAGTTTTCCTTATCCCACCATAAAGAAAAATCATTTTTCCCCATATACGGTAGATATTCAGCTTTTGAGTTTTTAAGATAATCATACAATTTCTGATGCAATTCTTCATCTTCAAGAAGAAGGTAACAACGATAGCTGGGTCTGATTAGAGTTTGCTCAGTGACTAACAAATTTCCTCCGTCTAAATTAGCGTAACCCACGCTATTGTTATACTTGATAGTAGTTTTCTGAAAATTACCATTAAAAAATTGGTCTTCTTCAATTTTCTGTCCGTTTTTTATGAAATTCAAAGGTCTGATTCCAACTTTCAGGTTTTTCAATTTTTGGTAATATGCGGGTAAAAATTCTTCCCTGTTAATTTTATCTTGCCCTTTACTTCTGCCTTTTACTTCTTTTTTTGCTTCCGAAAATCCTTCCAATCCAATAATTGCTCCCAAAATTCCCAGTAAAGCCGGTTTATGAAGCATATTAAAGGTCAGATAAATTGGATCATTGGTATCCGGCTTTTTTAAAAAGCCGAAATCAGCTTTTAAATCTACTGAAATGATTTTATTCATTGGTTAATTATATTTCAGTCCCAGAAGTCAGATCAAATTTTTTTGTCTTTTCAGCTGGCTCATCAGTTATCTTAATGCTCTCGGGAAGATAGTAGATTTCAACTTCCTTAATTTGCTCTTTATTCTTATTAAATACTTTGGTAAAGCCGGAAAGATCAATTTCTATCTTCCCATCTTTCTTATCCAGTAGTACCAGGTTTCTGAAATTTGGAAGCACTGTCTTAGAATTTTCATCGAGCTTTACCCATAATAAAAATTCATTATCCGTTCCTGCTTTGCTTGCTGAATCGTAGTAGGTAACTCCTTTTCGAAGGGCTTCTTTTAATTTCTCAATATCATCATCAGAAAGGCTATGAAAAGCGCTTTCTATATTTTTAGGATTCACTGAGAAGTGATGTAAATAATGCCCCTCTTGCAATTTAGATTGACGTCCTAAAGTTGTCATTTCTGCATCTTCACCATCTGCAAATGAAGATTTAATTTGTTCGGAAAATATGTTGTTTTCTCTCCAAATATTAACGCCATGATTAGGTTGAGTAGTTCCATGAATCGAAATATTTGTTTCTCCGGCATAGGTACACCCAAAAAGACGGACATCTATGCAAGATAAAAGATTGTTTCTTAAAGCATTTTTATCGATTATTTTTTCCTTAGATTTTTCAGTTCCGACATCTTTTTTCTTCTTCTCTTTTTCAATTTCTTTTGTTGGGAAATCACCAAATAGGGTTTTATAGGTTTGATCTAACGTCAGGGGATTCCCATTTTCATTTTTTCTAGTATAATAAAATACTTTCTGTTGACTATTTCTTTCATTTGTTATATCCGTATATGTGTTTCTAATGTAATGCCTGATGGCAAATTTCAAGGCTTTATCTGTTGCATATACAACACCATTAGGTAATGTGCGGGGTTGATGACTAAAATCTGCGTTGTAATTAGAATTGATTGATTTTACAATTACGCATCCGAAAACACGGTTCTTAAAGGTTGTCATGTTTTTAATTTATAAGGTTAAGAATTAGATTCACTTTTTTTAAAAACGCTATCAGAAAAATAGCCTGCCAAAATCAATGGTAGTAATGTCTTAAGATTAATCTCTGTTTCGCATCCCATTACCTGACTTAATATCCTATCAAATTCATATTTATCAGGATAAATGGTAAACTTATGCTTATACAATTCAAAGGTGCGGCCAATAGACTCTTTGAAAAGTTTCACATCTGTCTTTTGTAAGAATGGTTCTAACATTGCATGGGTTCTATTGGCTGATTCACTTTGAAGTAAAAGCCAATAAATTACTTGTCCTGAGGCAAAAGCAAATTCTTCTTCAGTTTCAATGAAGGGTTTGTTTCCCTCTTTTTTCGCAATTTCATTTATGCGTTTACGTAAAAGTTCTGTTTTATTTATCATATTAAAATCAGATTTAGAATTATTTAAGTCGAAGTAATAGTAAAGGCTAAACCAAATATTAAGTTTTTTCTTTATATCTTCCTCAGTTGTATAATATTTATCTTTCGGTTCAAACTGATGATAACGAATATCATCCAAAATTCCATTAAGCATAATATCATAAAACATAAAACTTTGTATGGCTTCTCTTTTAGATTTGTAGATGTAATCGTAGAAAGCTTTGCGGTATTTAAGAAGCTGGTTATATGTATTATGAGTCATATATGTTGGATCAAAATCTATATCCCCAAAGTATTTCATCCATAGTCCACCAGCTTTTGTCTCTATTACCAATTGTCTATTAAAAATATGATTAGCAATTTTGCTCTCAAAATCAAAAATATTTTCTATTTGTATTTCTTGCTTTTTACTATTGTGGAAAACTTCAAAGATTTGTATATCATTTATCTCATATCGAAATACAGGGATAAAGTCTATGTCAATTACTTTGTATCCCTTTTTAGGTATGACTTGAAAGAAAAATAAATAATAATTTGACAAATATCTATTGTAAGCCGAATTTTCATATAATCTTTTTATTATTTTAGAAAACGACAATTTATTATCAGGATCATCATTCACCAATCGTATTATCTCTTTATTAAGTTTGGCTCCTATCTTTTCTCCGTCAGGCAATTCTTCTTTATCAATAAAAATAGGACAAGGATTTGTTAAAGCATTATTACTTACCAATTCGAAAAACTTCCATATACTTACAGCATCATATTCATCAATAAGCATATTCAGATTAAAAGGAGCTGTTTTGTGTTCAAGGAAAATTTTTTTGATCCCAAAACCATTTAAGGTATCACTTACTTGATATTTTTTCCCATTAAAAGTAATTGCAGACTTTGGATCATTAAATACGCCTCGTTCTGAAAGATATTTTTTATGTGAATTCTCAAAAGCAATATCTTGTACTTCCTGAAGAAAAATATAAATTACTTTTGCCTTTTTGAATTCATCAAATAGTTGTTTTGAATAGGGTATTAATTGATTCTGGCAAAATATTTTAAAAGCATTTAACCATTTATTATGGATAGCTTCTTCTTTATCAATAAAATTTTCAGCAACATCAAAATAGGATTCAATCTTTTCTATTATCCTTTGGTTGTTATATCCTTTATTTTCTTTTTTTTCATTTCCAAATAAAATATCTTTTTTAAAGCCAATACCAAATGGAGACCCTATCTCAAAAGATTGGTTGTAGCGCTTGTTTGATGTAAGCATCTTTGAATTTGTAACTCTATGTAAACAAGTATTATAAAACTCTTTTTTTATAGAATTTTCTTCAATGAATTCTTTTTCACTGCTTAATAGTTTACCATCCTCATCCAAATGTACAAATACATATAAACCCTCATCAAGCTTCAGGTTGTATGAATGTACCTCCTGCGGCAAGTCATTTATGAAATTTACGATTTCGGTTTTCATTGTAATTAAAGTATTTCGGTATAAGCATCCACCCACCAGCTTGCTTCTGCTTCGGTTGTATTCATTTTCAGTGACAGCAGTTTTGAAAATTCTTTCTTTGTTTTCGGCATGATGTTATTTTTCGGTCTTTATTCAATTTTTTACTTACCCTATACTGACAGGTCTTTCATAGATCAGACTCTGACAGGTCTATCGACTCTGTCAGGTCTTTCCTAGTCCAGACACTGACAGGTCTATCGACTCTGTCAGGTCTTTCCTAGTCCAGACACTGACAGGTCTATCGACTTTGTCAGGTCTTTCATAGGCCAGACTCTGACAGGTCTATCGACTCTGTCAGGTCTTTCATAGATCAGACTCTGACAGGTCTATCGACTCTGTCAGGTCTTGCATGAAGGTCACTCCAACAGGATTTCGGTTAATAGTTCGTTGTCAATTTTCATTTGATGCATGGCTTTTAGGTTTTCAATATCATCAAACCAGTCAATGACTACCTGGTACTGAAGCTTTGCGGATTTGGATGAAAGGATTGATTGATAGCTTGACCATAAATAATCGTAATGGTTTTCCGTAAAACCGTGATGAACGGGATTGGTATGTATGTAAACCACCAGCCTTTTTAAGTAATCCTCAGAAGTTACTTCAATTCGCTTGAACGGCCTTTCAAATAATGTGCCCGTCCGTTTGTACTTCAGGTTGTAATACCTGGCATATGCGTTGAAAAGGTGTGCGAAGTGCCGGGTGGGATCGGGCTTCAACCTGACAGAGTCTTCAGACCTGTCAGAGTTGATAGCTGGGGAGACAGGTCTTAGGGAATTAATAGTATTATTATTAATAACTCTGTCAGGTCCTTCGGACTCTGAAAGATCTTTTCTAATAACTCTGACAGGGCCTTCGGACTCTGTCAGGTTATTACCGCCGGTGGTTTGGAACTTAACGGAATCAACGGTACTCAGGGGAAGGTAAACACCGATTTCTTCTTCTGCTTTAATCCTAATCAATAAATGGAAATGGTTTTTCATCAACACCCATGCATAAGTATCTGCAACCGGATTCAAGTATTTCTCATACAACCTGAGAAAATAGTTATAATCATCTGCAAAACGAAATAAATCTTCCCGGTTGTTGCCGCGGTTGTATATGTGATAGTATTTATCATTTTCCAGCGGGGGCATTTCTATCAGTTTATGGTGTTTTGTTTATTTGTTGGTTTGTATTTTATATTATGAGAATAAGTGGTTTTTCATGAATCAGACTCTGACAGGTCCTGCGGACTCTGTCAGGTCTTGCCATCGTGAGACTCTGTCAGGTCTTTATTACCTCGCAACAGCCGAATCCCAGGCTGTTTTTTTCACCGAACCCGGCATAGTATCCGATATACATCAAATTTGCCGGTGCTGAAAGCGCGAATCTGAACATATAGCCTTTTAAAAAAGTCTGCTGGGCTGTCCCTTCTTTGATTTTGATCAGCTTTTGTCGTGGTTCGCTTGCAAGCTTAAAGGAAGTAAATACATCCTTTACGGCATCAGACGTGTTGAAGGGTGATCCATCCAGGCTGGCAATTACAGTATATTTCGCCAACAGGTTTTTTATCAGGAGTTCCGGGAATTCCTTATCGGCCGGTGAAATATATTGTGCATATTTTGAACCGCTTTTGTCATATCTGCTGATTACCAAAGGAGACAATGTGCTAAACCTCATAGTATCCGCAAATACGATATCGGGCAGCTTTTCAATGCTCGTTACGGAAAAGCACACGTTGCTTGTTTTGTCACCCAACTGAAACTGCTGGTTCCTGAATAAACCCGTAATGAAATGTTCAACAGCCTGCGGCAGGCAGAAACTTACCAGGAGTTCGGTTTCATCAGATAAAATTTCCATACGGTCACCGTTGATCGTGTAACGCCCTGGTTTTAGGTTGGAGAATGTAAACATTTTGAATTTTCGGTTATCCATTGAATAACCCGTGTCATGAAGCCAGCTGGAAAACACCGGATCAGACAGGTTAATTAACCTGTACATCCACGAGGATAACTCATATTGATAATTCAGAGGTAGTTTGGCCCCGTTGAGTTTTTTTTTAACGATGCTCAGACTTAGCCTGAAACGCATGATTACCTGATAATCATTTTAAAACCAAGTAAGTTAATGTTTTTCAGGATTAAAAACAACTTAATGTGAATATAAATTAACAATTGTGTCCGACAAAACTATTTGGACTAAAGTCCAACAGCAAGATACATTCACTGACCCCAGGCTTAAGCCTGGGGTTATTGATAGCCTCACCAGCACTGGGCTTTGGCCCTGACATGACAAGTTTTATCGGACACCACTGATAAATTAAGGAGAATAAAAAAACCACTTCGTTCGGAAGTGGTTCTAAAAATGTTTTTATTATGTTACAAAGTACACCAGTTAATAAGAGAACTGATATTTGTTCCGCAGTTCTTTCTGAAATTCGGAAATGCGGTGCTCAAGATCCATGATCTCATTCCTGAGCTTTGATGTATCAGAACCCTCTGATTCGAGATCCCGAATGAATCGGCGGTTAATAATGATTTTCTTCTGGCATTCGTAAATGCTTGAAATTAAACTCTTAATGTTGTATTTTACATCAAGCATAGCGATAAGGTTTATGGTTAATATTTTTCGATGAACGCATGGTTGTAAAAGTACTAAATCCTTTGTTATAAATCAATTTTTTAAAAGTGATCTTCCTTACCTTTTTGATTGATCCAGATCACTCTTTATATAAAACTAATAATCAAATCATTAAAAATGATCTTTTTATGAAAAACAGTTTATTAAAGAACATATTTATTAACAATGCCAGATTCTTTTTTGTTTGGCATTGTTAATAAACAATTTTTTGTACTGCAAATTTAAATACTATAAGTATAAACGTAAAATCCTTTAAAAAGGTTTAATTTTTTTTAACAAAAATTAACCCCGGTTTTTTTGAAAACCGGGGTTCTTCATAACCCTAACTTAACCTATTCGGGAAGTGTGAAGGATATCAATTCATTGCACATAACTGGAGTTTTTATGCTATCAGGTCGTTTCACCTTCTTTCTTTTTCTTTTCCGGTTCTTTTTTGGCTCCTTTGACCTTGTCGTCTTTTTTCAGGCCTGATTTGATTTCTATGTTGACGCCGTCGGAAAGGCCGAGCTCAACATAACGTTTTTCAAATTGCTGTTCCTGTGTTTCGACTTCAACATAGGCTGAATCACCCTCTTTTTCAAATTTGATCAGGCTTTCGGGTATGACCAGTATACTGTCTTTGCGGTCCAGCACGATATCGGCATTAGCGCTGTATCCGGATCGGATAAAGGCATCTTTTTTAAGTTTCACATCTGCTTTGATCTCGAACTGGATCGCTCCGTTTTCTTCCTTTCCTTTCGGGGAAATGTATTCGAGGGTGGCATCAAATTTCTGGTCTTCAATGGCTCCGATGGACAGGATTAAAGGCATACCGATCTTTATTTTGCCTACTTCCGTCTCATCCACCTTGCCTTCGAAAATCATTTCTCCCATATCGGCAACACTGGCTATAGTGGTACCTTCATTGAACGTGTTGGCTTCAATCACTGAATTTCCCACTTCAACCGGTACATCAAGTACCATACCGGTGATGGTAGAACGGATAAGCGTGTTGGTAGCCGCCCCTGATTTCTTTGATACGCCTTCTTTGATCAGTTGAAGGTGGGCATCAGCAGCATCAAGTTCTTCCAGGGAATTCATGTATTCAAGCCGGTATTGTTGAAACTCGGCTTCCGGAATAACACCCTGCTCGTATACTTTCTTTTGCCGCTCGTATACCATTTTGGCATCATCGTGTTTGATTCTGGCCTTGTTAAGTCTCGACTCGGCGTTGTTCAATTCCACCATGTTGGGAATAATTCTCACGCGGGCTATCAGGTCACCTTTATTCACATGATCTCCTGCTTCAATGAATAACTCATCCACAATCCCTGAAACCTGAGGTTTGATGAGGATTTCATTGCGCGGGACAACCGATCCGGTTGCTACGGTTTTCTTAATAACATCGGATATGAATGGTGATTTGATTTCAAAAACGTCTGGTTTCTTTTTTGATTTCTGGTATAAAAAGAACAGGGTTCCCAGGATCAATCCCACGAATACAACCAGCGCAACTATTTTGAAAAACTTCTTCATAGCAGATAATTGTTAATATGTTATTTAATTTGATTCATACAAGAATGTCATTCAGCGTGTAATGCTTCCACGGGTTTTATACTCACCGCTTTTCTTGCCGGGATAAAACCTGCAAATATACCGGCGAAAATCAACACAACGAGCGCAGTCATGGCTACCTTGAAATCCACGCCGGGATTCAAAAACATCTCCGATTTACTGCCTGAGTTTACCAGCTGGTAATTGAGCAGTTCAAGGAGAATGGCTCCGATGGCCAGGCCGAACATACCTGCTGAGGAAGTCAATACAACCGATTCCATGATGATCTGGTTAATGATTCTCCATGGTGTTGCGCCGATGGATCGTTGAATGCCAATTTCTTTTGTCCTCTCTTTTACCACGATGAGCATGATATTGCTCACTCCAATCACACCGGCCAGCAATGTTCCGATTCCTACAATCCATACCAGGGTACGTATACCGGTGAATAAACCACTCATCTTCCTGAATTCCTCATCGAGGTTGAAATGGCCGAATGCACGTTCATCCTCGGGATGCACCTTATTACGTTCAGCCAGGATCTGCATACATTTTTTCTCGACGTCAGCCACCGATTTATTCTTTTTGGCTGTGACGGCAAAATAGTGTACTTCATCTCCCAGGTTATAGGCAATCTGCAACGAAGTGAACGGTAATATGATGGTAGCCTCTTTATCGCCGCCGAAATTCATATTTTTGTTCTTGGGTTCAAATACTCCCACCACCTGGAAGTAAACGCCCCGGATACGGATATACTCACCGATCGGATCTTCATCCTTGTCGAACATTTCATCCCTCACCCTGTTGCCTATTACAGCCACTTTTCTTTTTTCGATGATATCAATGTCATTGATTTCACGACCCTGCAAAATATACACCGGATCGATCCGGAAGAAAGCAGGATAATCGCCGACTATCGTATAGGAGGCTGTTTTTATCCCCCGTACCACATTATTCCCCCCTTCGGTTTCACCGGCCCAGGGTTGTACTCTTGGTGCCAGCAGATCGATCTCTTGAATATTATCCTTCAGGGCTTTCATATCATCGTTATCGAATAACCACCATCTTCCCCTGGGTAATCCCTTGTAGGGCATTGTCGTCATCCGTGTCCAGATGAAAGCACTGTTGGTGGCGTAATCCTGAAATCCGTCAAAAACAGAATTTTCCAGCCCATTACCTGAACCCATCATAATAATGAGCATAAAAATTCCCCAGAACACGCCGAAGGCAGTCATAAATGTTCTCAGCTTATTGCTTTTAAGCGTGCTGTATATCTCCTGCCACCTGTCTCTGTCAAACATAATCTTTTGTTTTATTCATCCCGTAAAGCAACCACCGGTCTTATCTTCGAAGCCCTGATTGCCGGCATCAGCCCGGCTAGGGTGCCGGCAAAAATCAATAAGCCGGTAGCAGCAAGTGCAATGGTAAAATCGACTTCCGGATTCAGGAAAAATTCATTTTTAGGTATCAGGCTGCTTATAAGTTCCAGCAGGCCGATTCCCGACAACAGTCCAATGTAACCGGCAAAGCCCGTGATAATGACCGCTTCAAAAATGATCATGCCAATGATCGACGCGGGAGATGCCCCAACGGTTTTCCGTATGCCAATTTCCTTGGTTCTTTCATTGACCACAATGATCATGATATTGCTGACACCCACAACACCGGCTATAATGGTAAAGATGCCGATAATGCTGACAAAAATCTGGATTCCCAGAAACATGTTTGTAAACTTCTTAAACTCTTTAAGGGTGTTCCACATCCACATTGCCTGATCGTCATCTTTATCAAACCTGTGCCTTTCAGCCATTTCAGTCCGGATTGTTTTTTCCAGCTCCTCGCTTTCCTCGGCTGATAAATTACTGGTGATGGTTAAGTTATGAATACGGTTCCCGCCGCCTGTTATCATTTGTGCGGTTGAAATGGGTATATAAATCCGTGTCTCATCCCTCTCAACCTTATCGATGAACACTCCCACAACCAGGAAGGGAACATTGTTCACCTTGATGTACTCACCGATGGGATTCTCCCCGTTTTTAAACAGGGCATCTTTGACGGGCCTGCCAATGATAACTACCTTACGGCGTTTGTGTATGTCGATCTGGTTAATGGATCTGCCCTCCATGAGGGAGGCGTTCTCGATATCAAAATAATCGGGATGTATGGAAATGATATCAAATACACCGTATTCTTTCTTGTAGGAAATAACCCTGTTATTCCACATATAATAACGGCCTGATATCTGATCAACACCATAAATTGATTTCTTTACGAATTCGTAATCTTCATCGGTGAATTTTATCCTCCTTCCGGGCTTCATTCCTTTATAGGCCTTGCTGGTTGTCCCCGCCCCAAACCAAATGGTATTAACTGCATCCTGGCGGAACTGACTTTCAATACCATTTTGCAAACCTTTGCCGGATCCAAGCAAAATGATAAGAATAAAAATACCCCATGCTACACTGAATCCTGTGAGGAAGGTGCGCATCCGGTTTTTGTTGATGGTACTGAATATTTCCTGCCATTTATCCAGATCGAACATGTTCATCAGGATTTAAAATGATACGGCGGTTTTATAATTCACGGAATGATGGATCACATTTTCAATGATCCCGTCTCTTAGTTTTATCGATCGTTGTGTGCGTTCGGCAATGTCGCGCTCGTGTGTCACGATGATGATCGTGATGCCGGTGCTGTTAATTTCCTGCAGGATATCCATCACTTCCAGGGAGGTAGCTGAATCCAGTGCTCCGGTGGGTTCATCTGCAAGTATTATCTTGGGTTTGCTGATCAATGCACGGGCAATAGCGATACGCTGCTTCTGTCCACCGGAAAGCTCGCTGGGAAGGTGGGTCCACCAATCCTTAAGTCCCATCCTGTCAAGGTATTCCATGGCGATGTTGTTCCTTTTTTTCCGGCTGACACCCTGGTAATACAAGGGTAATGCCACATTTTCCATCGCATTTTTAAAAGAAATGAGGTTGAAGCTCTGGAATACAAATCCGATCATGCGGTTGCGCAGGTATGCCGCACGGGTTTCACTGATGTCCCTGATCAGCATCCCGTCCAGGTAATAATCCCCTTCATCATAGTTATCCAATATTCCTATGACATTTAACAGGGTTGATTTACCGGATCCCGATGGCCCCATAACAGAAACCATCTCGCCTTTTTCAATCTGAAGACTGATCCCTTTTAATACATGCAGGGAATTATGTCCGGTTACATACGATTTGTGCAAATTTTGTAATGTGATCATGGGTATCCGAATAGGTTCAATAGAGAATTTTTTTACAATTATTATGCCATTAGTAATTATAACTTGATTATCAAATAAATATTGTTGAATTCCTGCATTTCAACATGCTTATTTTCAGGTCAGATTTGTAACAAATTGGTACATAGATTGTCCGAAAATGAACAGTGAAAAGTGAAAAGTGAATAGTATATTAAATAAAGACCATTCAGGAAAGATTTACCCCAATGATCGTGTCAGAATACCTCCATATAGTGTTTCCCCTCTTGAGAGGGGCCAGGGTGTGTTAAATGGAACCAGTGCAAAAGTCCGCCTGTTTAGTTTGTTTTTCAGTAAGTACTTGTTTTATTGACTACAATCCCTGCCCGGTAATCGGTGTTGGCATAATGTATCTTGGTATTGGGGCGGGGCAGGAGATCAATAGCCTGGATGGTATAACCAGCCAGGCTTGTATCTGTATTGCCTTGCGTGTAAGTACTTAATCTGAGTGCGTGGACATTATTACGATCCGAAAATGTAATGCCGATCTCAAAAGCACCTGCCCATATGCAATTGGCATCTTCGGGACAGCGGGAATCATGATATATGGTATCAAAACAAAGGGAAACATTGGTTTCACCAACCCGGACCACCTTGTGGTAAGGAATGAAGATCGTATCCGGTAGTGATACGGATGCGTTGGCAGATGATGTTTTATTGTATGCTGAAGGTGAATTGCAGCACGGCAAGAACAGACAAGAGAATATAAGAACTGCCGGAATCCGGAAAATAGCTGTAATATCCATTTTTAGTTTTTCAACGGATTGTTGACCCTTCCGATAAACAAGATGGCACCGGTGTCTTTTTCTTTGATCACGAACAGAAAAGGACGGTCGACAAAGAAATAGACAGGTCCGGGATTACCACCGGGTATGGAAGTCTCTATAATTTCGACAACAGTAACCGCTGCCGCTTCGGTTCCCTCTTCATTTACCTCCACAAAGGTCTTATGGATTACCCTTGAGATACAAAGTCCTCTCGTGGTATCGATTCCTGAGAAATCAGCATCCCATGTAAAGGCTATGCCCATGCCCATATCGATGAGGTCCTGGTTGAGAAGCCTGTTGTATTCATATTTCAGACGGGGCAGGTGCATGACAACATCCCTTGCAGAAAATTCTTTCATCCATGCATCCCAGTTTTCGATACTCAGGGCTGAAACAACATCATCCGTGGTTTTGTTGTTTTCAGGCAACAGGATGGCCATGCTGAAATTCCCGTCTCCGTATGGCAACTCCACTGCCGACAGGAGATCATTATGAAAATAACGGAAGGTATCCTGCTGTTGCATGGTGGGTACCTGGATAACCGATCCATCCTTTAAATAAAAAGGCATATCGGTTGTCTTGTCCTTGTCAAATTCCGATCTCCAGATACCTTTGAAGTAAATGGCATTGATCAGATACATCACGGCATCGGGAGGTATAAAATCAAGGACCTCCTGGATCTTGTCATGGGTTTTATCGGCTACCCAACCGTTGATGATCTCCAGGGCCAGGTTATCAAAAATCAGGGCATTGACTTCAGCATTATAATAAGTTTGGTTGACCGTGACAAAATCCGATAAAACCGGAATGTCTTCCCTGTACCATATGGAGTTGGCGATTTCGAGCAATACCTTCGGATCGACAGTGACCAGGGCATTAATCAGATCTTTATATGTCTGGTTCAATTGTTCGGTGGTCAGTTCTTGTTTCCTTAACGTCTCCGCCATGGCTGATTTTGTCGTTCCATCGGCTCCGTTGTAAGTCATAGCCAACGCCAGGGCAACGCTTGTGGGAGATATAAATATATTGTCCGTAGTAGGGTCATTCACCAGTACACGCTTAAACAGATCAATACCAAAAAGGTTATCGGCGGCAATGACCTGTTCTGTTGTTTTGGTAACGTTTATTTGTTTTGGTTCACCATTATCTTTCTGTTCTTCACATGCGATAACCAAAAAACAAAAAGCTGCCAGTAAAATAATTTTGCTTTTCATGATATGTAGTTATGAATATAAAGGTAGGATGAAAAAACTTATAAAACCGTTGCGTTGGTATAAAATACAATCAGCCTGCAGGGCATAAGCCTGTGCTTTGAGAGTCGGGTGGTACTGTCCTGTAAGTCGTGCGGATTGCTGACCGACTGTGGACAATCTGTTTTATGCCTGCCGGAAAAAGGATCGATCGGATATGTTAATCTAACTTTCTGAATTCAACGCAACCCTTTTGCATATCCCTGCATCCTATAAGTGATTTTCAGGGGATTGGGATTTTAACGATTGAAAATATCGTAATTTTGAATATTCATTCAATGAATATTGACAGATAGGTTGCAACATATCATAAAAGGCTGCCGGGAAAGAAATCCTGTCGCGCAGAAGGAATTGTATGAAACATTCAAATCACAATTATTTGCTATATGTCTGCGCTATGCCGGAAACTATGATGATGCACAGGATATATTGCAGGACGGGTTCCTGAAGATATTTGAAAAGATTGACCAGTTCGGATTTAAAGGAGCTTTTGAAGGCTGGATAAGAAAAATAATGGTGAATACAGCCCTTGAACGGTTCCGGACAAATTATCAGGTTATTCATATAAATGACAACCTGAAAGAAATTGATCACGAACCGGACGGTGATTTTACATCGGACATCGATGCCCGCGAACTGATCCGGTTTGTTCAGGAGCTCTCACCCAGGTATAGGATTGTTTTTAACCTTTATGCCATAGAAGGTTATACACACAGAGAAATAGGCGAAATGCTTGGCATAACGGAAGGTACTTCAAAATCAAACCTTTCAAGGGCCAGAGACATTTTACAGGAAAAAGTGAACAGGTTTTATTTAACATCGGTTAAAACCATGTAATTATGGGAAGTGCAGCAGAGAATTTTGATGCCTGGTTCAGGGAAAAGCTGGAGCACTATGAAGAGTCTCCAGGGGCAGAGGCATGGGAAAATATTTCGGAAAAACTGGGTCATTCCCGGAAGAAGAGAGTTCTTGTCTTTTTGCTGCGTATAGCGGCAGGCATGATACTGACCCTTTCACTCGGACTGGGATATTATTACTATTCCCAGCAACGTGCGGTTTCGGTTCAACCGTCTGTAACAGAAACCCTGCAGCAGGCAGATCAACCTTCCGATAGTCCTATACAGGTTGGCGATAATGAAAAAGGGATTGCATATACATCCCCAATAAAGAAATCCACTGATGCTCCTGCAAAGATTTCCGATAAAGGAACCAAAGTGCCGGCTACCGGCTATGCCGCTGTTACACCTCTTACTGATACAACTCCTGATGAGATATTACAGCATTCAGCATGTGTGGATGCGCCATTAAAGCTTCATTCAATTTTTGCTAATCTGCATGAGGGAACCTCGATACCAGAAATGGTCGTGCGACCCGGTAACAAACCGGTCGCTGCAATCACCGAAACCGACCTGATTGCCATGAACAATATAGCTTTGATGAAAGCTGAAGAAGAAGATCAAAAGAGAAAAAAGGACTGGATCCTGAGCGGACAGGTGGCTCCACTGTATTCATACCGGAGACTGAGCTCAGACAACCTGAGTGGTCAGGATATCAATGAACTAAACAACGCCGAGGAAGGAATATTGGCTTATGCGGGCGGCCTGGCCATGGCATTTGCCCCCACGAAGCGTTTATCGGTTCAGACCGGTATTTATTATTCAAAATACGGACAGGAAAAGACAGAACTTAATCCGGTTGTCTATGATAATGATAACAAGGCTTATTACACCAGTGACCCTGTGAGTTATGGTCCCGGAGAAGAACTGGTTCAGCCTGTCGTTATTCTGAATTCAACCGGAACAATAGTCAAACAGGAATCCGGAAATGGGAGTTTGGATATTTTCAATACCATAACACAGGAAAAAGCTGATGCCACAGATGTTATCAATGTGCCTGTCGGAAGAGCGGATGAAAGGGAGCAAATTACGAAAAATATGACTGCCCGTCAGTATTTCGAATACCTTGAAGTGCCGATTATCCTGCGATACAAGATTATCGACCGGAAACTTGACTTACACCTGATGGGAGGAATAAGCACAAATTTCCTGGTCGGGAACAGGGTACAGATCGACGATGACGGGGAAAAATATGATTATGGGAAAACAAATGATATTTCAACAATTAATTATTCCGGTTCGGTTGGAATCGGATTCGAGTATCCTGTTTTGACCAACCTGCTGTTCAATCTCGAACCCAAGTTCAGGTATTACCTGAATTCCATGAATACGAATGACGACCTCGATGTACATCCATACTCAATAGGGATATTCGCCGGAATCAGTTATGTGTTCTGAATCCGGATGCTAAATTAGAGGCTTGCAGCCTGCGTTGGCAGACAGGTCGTGTAGCCATATAGCCTGCCTTAAAAGCTGGACACCAGTAATCACAACCATCACAACCATCACAACCATCACAACAACCTCATCTACCCGCCTTCTTGCGGTGAAAGAAGATGTTAGCTGACGAAGCAACTGACGACCAAAATAGGAATTAAATCATTTTTTCTTATTTTTGTCGGCGCTATTCTTGTGCATGACTTAAATTCTATCCATACATGTGATCAGTTAAGGCATTGCATTATTCATTGTGTATGTATGCTGCCAGACCCTGACCCCTGATGGGTAAAACAATTAATCCTTAATATCATACACCATGCCAATTGAAAAGAAGATACAGGAACTCCGGCGGAAACGTGAGGAAGTTCAGAAAGGTGGAGGGGAAGCGGCCATGGAAAAGCAGGTCGCTATGGGGAAAATGACCGCCAGGCTGCGCATTAAAACATTACTGGATGACGACTCGTTTCAGGAGTATGATATGTTCGTTGAGCATGATGCCCGCGATTTTGATATGAGCAAGAAAGTGCTGGCAGGAGACGGTGTGGTCATTGGGACAGGGACAATATCCGGCCGGCCGGTTTGTGTGTTTGCACAGGACTTTACCGTTGCGGGCGGATCGCTGGGTTCCATGCATTCACGAAAGATCGTTAAAATAATGGACCATGCCCTGAAAATGAAAATGCCCCTTATCGGGATCAATGACTCGGGTGGGGCAAGGATACAGGAAGGCGTTAATTCATTGGCAGGCTATGGAGAAATATTCTTTCGCAACACGATCTCTTCCGGAGTTATACCGCAGATATCTGTTATACTTGGTCCTTGTGCCGGTGGTGCCGTGTATTCTCCGGCACTGACCGATTTTGTATTCGTGGTGGAAAACATCTCAAAAATGTTTATTACAGGACCTGAAGTCATCAAAACTGTGCTGGGAGAGGAGATATCCATGGAGGATCTGGGAGGTGCCAGGGTTCATGGTGAAACCACCGGTAATGCCCATTTCTATTCAAAATCGGAGAGGGAATGTTTTGAGCAGATCAAAAAACTCACGTCCTTCATACCCTGGAGTAATGAACATAAAGCCCCGGTATTGGAACCTAAACTTCCGCAACCCGGTTTTAAGGTCGACAGGATTGTTCCCGATGACCCGAAACAACCTTATGATGTACGTGATGTTATAAAATCCATTGTAGACGATTCAGATTTTTTTGAAATCCAGGAGTTGTGGGCTGCTAACATGGTGATTGGTTTCGGACGGATGGAGGGAAGGACCTGTGGTTTTGTCTGCAATCAACCTCTTGTTTTGGCCGGGGTTCTCGACGTGGATTCCTCTGATAAGGCTGCAAGGTTCATACGGTTTTGCGATGCTTTCAATATCCCTATCGTTACTTTAGTTGACCTGCCCGGTTACCTGCCCGGTATCGACCAGGAACATGCCGGTGTAATACGACATGGGGCCAAAGTGCTGTATGCTTATAGCGAAGCCACCGTTCCCAAGCTTACCGTTATCCTGCGAAAAGCATATGGCGGTGGATACATTGCAATGGGCTCACGACATTTGCGGGCCGATTTTGTTTTTGCCTGGCCGACGGCCGAGATTGCGGTGATGGGACCGGAAGGTGCTGCTAACATAATCTTCCGGAAAGAGATCACGGAATCGGAAAATCCTGAGCAGACACGACAACAGAAAGTGAAAGAATATAAGGAGAAGTTTGCCAATCCTTATGTGGCTGCTTCACGTGGTTATATCGATGCGGTCATAGAACCCGAAGAAACCCGAAAAATATTGATGCATGCATTGGATGTGGCCGCCCGGAAATCCGTAACAATGCCCAATAAAAAACATGGTATTCCACCCTTTTAATCTTCAAAGCCCGTGACCGTGAAAGACGATAATAAAAACAAGGCAGGCCTGAAGGAGCAGCTGGGGCCGGAGCTGAAGATCCTGAATATCCGGGGTGAAATGTATCATACCCGTTTAACTAAGAAATTTGAGAATAAACGGAAATGGCAGAAGACTAATGAGAAACACCTTATCAGCTTTATCCCGGGAACGGTTTGCAGCGTTTTCGTGAAGCCGGGAGATGCCGTCGGTACTCAAAGCAAACTGATGGTTCTCGAAGCCATGAAAATGCAGAATATTATTTATTCTCCCATAGAAGGCATGATTAAATCCGTGCATGTCCGGGAAGGTGAAAAGATCCCGAAAGGTGTTGTGATGATTGAGTTTGAGTAGGGATGAAGTGAAAAAGGTATTTGGTAATCGGTAAGAAGTATTCAGTTGGGTAGAGAGTTTTGGGAATAGGATTCTGATAACATCAGTCACGCAATACTGGTTCAAGCGTCCGCTTGGACCTTTAAAAATAATGTTGATAAGAAATCAGATTTTTGATTTGTCTTCATTCACCCGGCAGGGCCAAGCGATTGTTTTAAGAAATATCCTCCCCGATAACCAAATACCGGTTATTTATTGCCTTCCATTACCGCATTCAATCTCCCCCGCCAGCTAAAATATCCATTAAACGCTTCCGGTACAACGGGCATTTCCTTGAAAATTCCATAAACCGATGAACCGCTTCCCGACATGGAGGCATAAAGTGCACCCATTGCATAGAGCCTTTCTTTAATAGTCCCGATTTCCGGATGCATGCTGAAAATACTTTTTTCAAAATCATTCTTCAGTTCCTCTTTCCATTCCTTAACCGGCAATTGAACGATACTTTCCGGATTTTTTTCCGGGATGGCCGGTATTACCTTCGAATAGGCTTCGGAGGTGCTGATCGCGATGTGGGGATGGACAAGCATTATGAAATAGTCATCCAGCGCGAGCTGCATATTTCTGAACCGGTCACCTCTCTCAAAAGCTGCAACAGGCTGGTTGCGGATGAAAAAAGCACAATCGCTGCCCAGGGTTGATGCGTATTCCTGTAATTGATCAATTGGGACGGACAGGTTGAAATGTTCATTTAGCCCCCTGAGCATGAAGGCAGCATCGGAGGAACCCCCTCCCAGTCCGGCACCGATGGGAATTATCTTATGCAGGTGAACCGATAATCCGGGCAAATTGAAATCCTTATGCATCAGGTTATAAGCTTTTACGCACAGGTTGTCCGCAGGATCATCCCCAATGCAGATACCCGTAACGGTTATCTTCATCTGTCCTTTTTGCAGTTCGGGATCTGCGACAAATTCAAGCAAATCGCATAGCCCTATCGGATAAAAAACCGTTTGCAGGTTATGAAAACCATCGGACCGTTTTCCGGTAATGGACAGTCCCAGGTTTATTTTGGCATTGGGAAATAATAACATAATCGGGCAGCAAATATGCGGTATAAATTTACATATTGCATTGGAATATTTTTAGTAGAGACGTAACATGTTACATCCATACATTTTTTTTGTACAAATTTTTCAACATTAAAAATTTGTATTGTTGAATAATCTGTTTATAAACAACACCCATAAAAAGTCAATAGAGCAAGTGTATTTCCTAACTTTGATGACGAAATAAATAAATCTGACTAAACCACAGGCATTATGGCTCAGAAAGGCAATACCCAGAATCCGGCGAGGATAAGTTCGCTTAACATTGAATTAGGCAAGGTGCCCCCTCAGGCGATCGACCTCGAAGAAGCGGTGCTGGGCGCTATCATGCTCGAAAAGGATGCTATCCTGGAAGTAATTGATATCCTTTCGCCTGAAAGCTTTTATAAAGAGGAACATCAGAAAATATTTCAGGCTATCATCGACCTTTCTTCAAACAGTAAGGCCATTGATATATTAACGGTCACTGAGGAATTAAAGAAGAACAAGGTGCTGGAGGAGGTAGGCGGACCTCTTTATATCACCCAGCTTACAAGTCGTGTTGCATCTGCTGCCCATCTTGAATTTCACGCACGCATTGTTGCACAGAAACACATTCAGCGGGAACTGATAAGAGTTTCGTCGGAAATACAGAACCGGGCTTTTGATGACAGCATTGATGTCAACGATCTGCTTGATTTTTCTGAAGCTGAGTTGTTCAATATCGCCCAGGGCAATATTAAAAAAGAATCGCAGAAGATCAATGTACTGATAAAGGAAGCGATCACCCAGATTGAAGAGGCCAGCAAGCGTGCAGACAGTCTTATTGGTATACCATCGGGTTATACACGACTGGACAGGCTGACAAACGGCTGGCAGAAATCCGACCTGGTGATCGTGGCTGCACGGCCTTCCATGGGCAAAACCGCATTTGTACTTTCCATGGCCCGTAATATGGCTGTTGAACATAACCGTTCGGTAGCGGTTTTCTCGCTTGAGATGGCTTCGCTTCAACTGGTTAACCGGTTGATCGTTGCCGAGACCGAATTGCCTTCCCACCGGATCCGGAATGGCAAGCTGGCTGATTTTGAATGGGAACAACTCGATTACAAGATCAAAAGACTTGTTGAAGCCCCCATATACATTGACGATACACCTGCCATATCCATCTTTGAACTCAGGGCTAAATGCCGCAGGCTGAAGCGGCAATACAACGTGGAAATTATTATCATTGACTACCTTCAGCTGATGACCGGAACGTCTGATGCAAAAGGCAGCAGGGAACAGGAGGTCAGCACTATTTCGCGGGCGTTAAAGAGTATTGCCAAAGAGCTTGATGTGCCGGTGATTGCGCTTTCGCAGCTGAATCGGGCCGTTGAGATACGCGCGGGAAACAAACGCCCGCAGTTATCTGACCTCAGGGAATCCGGTGCCATCGAACAGGATGCCGATATGGTACTCTTTATCCACCGGCCTGAACTCTATGGATTTACCGAGGATGAAAACGGAAATTCCCTGCGCGGGATCGCTGAGATCATTCTGGCTAAACACCGTAATGGTCCCATTGGTGATATACAGCTTAAATTCATTAAAGAACTTGCCAAGTTCACCGATTTTGAAGAAAGCCTGATCGAACCGCTGGTTGACGATCCAGTCCAGGCACTGGCCATTACAAAAGGATCACGGATGAATGAAAACAAAGGTGGCTTTGGTTTCGATAAAGACGATCTTTCAAAAAATGCTGACTATTCAGATGATATTCCTTTCTAGTGACAAGTGACACCCACCTTCGCCAAGGCTATGGCGGGTAAAAGTGACAAGAAAGGAAGACCTGCCAGAGTCCACAAGTCCTGGCAACGTATGGATCTTTGTTATGCTTTTTCTTTAGTCACCCGGTAAAGCCAAGCGACTGACCTCAACAGAATCCGATTCTCAAAACTGCAGCACCTGATAATTACCCGATACAAAGGACTTTCTTCAACCTACTAACTACTAATGCGATTAAGGGTTGAAAAATTTAACATTTTATGGATGTTACATATATCAATAGATTCGATATGAAAGCATTAAGCGATTTATCGATTCCCCGGAGGGGATAAACAATAATTAAATATGAAATTTATTGAATTAACAATACTTTAACCCCTCCGGGGTAGTTTTCTGCTATTCTTATTCCTTCTACAAAACCTTATGCCCTCCGGGCAAACTATACAAGTTTAACTCATAATTCGCATTACTAACTACTAACTACTTTCTCCTCATACTGGCATCTCACATTTTAAATCCATAATTTTGTGTTTGTTGAACGATTTTATACTTTTGTCGGGCCTGAGGAATAGTATCATAACAGACTCAACAAATCATCCTGCTGTGCCTGCCGTAATACAATGAAGGCAGGGAGAGATGCCTGCCTGCCGTCAGGCAGGGCTGAAACTCCCGACGAGGTCGGGACTAAACTGTCGTATTGGGCAACTGGTTCTTAACATAGTGTACTTTGTATTTTCAACAAATCATCCCGGAGAGGTGGGTGAGTGGCTGAAACCAACAGTTTGCTAAACTGTCGTACTGGGCAACTGGTACCGGGGGTTCGAATCCCCCCCTCTCCGCAAATCATAAAGAGTGCCCCCAAAGGGGCATTTTTATTTTGGAGAAACAGGCAGATTTATTTGCGTTGTTTCGGAAAAATAAAAATGGTAAGGCGAAGCCTGCACTTTTTATGATTTTCGCGACCCCTGACAGGGGATCATGAGCGAAGCGAGTAATCCCCCCCTCTCCGCCTTTAGATTTAGTAACCGTCTGTAAATATGATATTTATTGACGGTTTTTTAACACTACCGTAATACATACAGTTTATTGAGAACTGCAAATAACCATGTGTTTCTTATTTTTACTTATTTTAAAATACATTCGAAATATTACGAAGATTTCGTAAATTTATTAGATTTCTGGATTGACTGACATTAGAACTATTAATTTTATCGCATATAGTATATATAGCTGGCTGCCCGGATATTTATTAAGCAATGAAAACAGCGCTTTTGTTCGTTACATCATTAATTACTTTCTTCAGTGCCATTGCCCAGGATGAGACGATGTCCTTTAAAAACCTGACCCCGGGCATGGGTTTATCTCATGGAGATGTTTTGTGTTTTTACCAGGACCATGAAGGGTATATGTGGATTGGCACAGTAGATGGCCTAAATAAATATGATGGTGTGGCTTTCACTGTTTATAAGCATAATCAGAATGATACAACTTCCTTGTCCGATAATATAGTTATTAATATTTATGAAGATAAAAAAAACAATCTCTGGGTAGCATCAATCGGTTTATGCAGATATAACCGGGAAAAAGACAATTTTGAACGAATAACTTATAAAGATGATCAGAATAAGAAAATCGAAAACATTGTAACTTTTTTATTTGAAGATAACGACAACAAACTTTGGGTTAGCACCAGTAACGGCGTGTATTGGTTTGATACAGAAAAAAGGATCTTTCATCAATGCTTTACAGATACTTATGGCAAGGATATTTTAGTAAATTTTAGCGAAATACACCAGGATAAAAACGGGATACTTTGGTTTATATCAGAAGATAAGGTAAATGGTGGAATAATTAAATATAACCCTGTAACAAAAGAAACTGACCGCTTTCATACCCAACACCCGATATTCAAATTGAAAGAAAACGCGGTTTACAGTTTAATTATTGACAAGCAGGAAAATATTTGGACAGGGGCTTATTCAACAGGGCTGTCTATGATAAACCAGCGTACAAAAACTATCACCAATTATCAAAAGGAACCTGGTAATAACAATTCATTAAGCAATAATTTTGTTCAATCATTGGCACAAAATAGGGAAGGGAAAATTTTCATTGGCACCAATGGCGGGGGTTTAAACATATTCGACCCTGTAACTAAATTATTTGAGCATTATACGGCAACCGATACAGAAGGATCAATATTAAGCACTTCGATTAAAAAGATATATATCGGGCATGATGGGATGATATGGATTGGATGCTGGGCTGGAGGTGTAAGTATATATGATAAACGCTTTAATAAGTTTACACAATATAAACAAGATAAACAAACCGGGTACTTGTTTAATGCAGTTACCAGTTTTGCTGAAGATTTGAACGGAAACATATGGATTGCGACCGATGGAAGAGGGATTACCTGGTTTAACCCCAAAGAAAAAAAATTTGTCAGGCATCTGAGCGATATTAACAATCACCAAACATTAACCAACAACAAAGTGCTGGCAGTCGAAACTGATAATAAAGGAGGTTTATGGGTTGGAATGTGGCAAGGCGGGCTTAATTATTTTCAAATAAACGGTAGCCAACTAATATTAAAAAAGAAATATCCTTATGTTGACGAAACTGACCCGAAGAGCAATTCAATTTTCAGGATTTACAGGAATAGCGCCGGAGAAATTTGGGTGGGAAATTTCGAAACCGGGGCCTATTTATTCGACCCTAAAACGGAACGGTTTAAACCCATGTTTTCACTTAAAGATATAACCAGGGAAATAAAAGCTGGCAGTGCTATTGTTGACATTATATCCGATTACCAGGGCGATGTTTGGTTTGCCACCTTAGGTACCGGATTGATAAGGTTAAACCGGAAAACCGGGAAATGTGAACGTTTTACCCATCATGAGAAAGACAGCACAAGCATTAGCAGCGATGGGATTAATGTAGTATTTGAAGATAGTGAAAAACGTTTATGGGTCGGTTCATCCGGATTAAGTCTTTTTAACAGGGACAATAATACGTTTACGCATTATTCAACAGCCCAGGGTTTGCCCGATAACACAATTGTCGGGATTTTGGAAGACAACCACCATAACCTGTGGATAAGTACCCATAACGGCATTTCGAAGGCAACAATTGTTACAACGAAAGAAAAAACAGAACTTTCATGCAGGAATTATTCAGACCAGGATGGGTTACAAGACAAAGTTTTTAATAAATGGGCCTTTTATAAGAGCAAAAGCGGAGAAATGTATTTTGGGGGCATTAGCGGTTTCAATGTTTTTCATCCCGATAGCATAAAGGATAACCCTTATATCCCGCCGGTGCATATTACAGACTTCTTATTATTTAATAAACCGGTGATCATAGGGGCAAAGAATTCCCCTCTTAAAAAACATATTTCGCAAACACAGGAATTACTATTAAAGCATAACCAATCCGTTCTAACCTTCAGTTTTATTGCATTGAATTATATTTTCAGTGAAAAAAATCAGTATGCATATAGAATGGAAGGTTTTGAGAAAAACTGGAATTATGTAGGTAATAAAAGAGAGGCAACCTATACAAATCTTGATCCGGGTGAATATACTTTTCGGGTAAAAGCATCAAACAATGATGGTATCTGGAACGAGAAAGGAACGTCAGTTAAAATAATAATCCTGCCACCCTGGTGGCAAACCTGGTGGTTCAGAATATTAGCAATATTTGTGATACTATATTCTGTAATTAGTTATTTCAATTACCGCACTCGCCGACTAAGAATGCAAAAGATAGTGCTTACCAAAATGGTAAGAGAACGTACCCTGCAACTCGAAGAAGCTAACTCCACCCTTGAAAAAAACCAGGAAGAAATATCTTTACAGAATGAAGAACTCCAATTGGCCCGTACCGAGCTTGAACAGCGAGTGAAGGAGCGTACGGCCGAATTGATACAATCCAATACCCGGCTGAAAGAGGAAATTGATGAACGTAAGCAGGCAGAGGAGTCGCTGCGCTCTCTAAATCGGGAACTGCACGCTATCAGCAACTGTAACCAGACTCTCCTGCGGGCAGAAGATGAGCAGACCTTACTCAATGAAATCTGCCGCATCATATGCGACGACGCTGGCTATCGCATGGCCTGGGTGGGATATGCCGAACACGATGATGCCAAAACCGTGCGTCCTGTCGCCTGGGCCGGATTCGATGATGGGTATGTAATCAGCGCCAAACTCAGTTGGGCGGACGATGCGGAACGCGCACAAGGTCCCGGGGGAACTGCTATCAGGAGCGGTAAAACAGTCTATATTGAGGATTTCACGACTGACCCGCGAATGGCTCCATGGCGGGAAAGCGCCTTGCAGCGAGGCTATCGTTCCACAATAGCCCTGCCCCTTAAGGACGAAAACGTATTCGGCGTTCTCCTGATCTATTCCACGGAAATCAACTCCTTCACCTTGGACGAAATAAGACTGCTGGAGGAACTGGCCGGCGATTTGGCGTTTGGCATTGGCGTCCTGCACACTCGCACCGAGCGCAAGCGGGCTGAAAAAGTACAAACCGCTATCTACCGAATTTCCGAATCTACCCAAACCGCCCCCAGCTTAGACGAACTCTTTATGTCGATTCATAAGATTATCGCTGAACTGATGCCAGCCCGGAATTTCTACATTGCATTATATAATGCCGCTACCGAAACGATTCATTTTCCATACTTTATTGACGAGAGAGACATTACTCCGTCGCCCTATAAGTTGAGCAATGGTTTGACCGACTATGTGCTTCGTACAGGCAAAACGCTTTTCTTGACACAACAAGTATATGAACAACACACACAATCCGGTCAATTAGAAATAATAGGTACACATCCGATAGACTGGTTAGGCGTGCCACTCAAATCTCAACAAGGCAAAACGATCGGTGTGATGGCAGTTCAAACCTACACGGAAGACGTTCGGTTGAGCGCCACTGATCAGAGTATTCTGGAATTTGTCTCTACACAGGTCGCAATGGCCATTGAGCGCAAGCGGGCGGAAGAAGAACTAAAAGTACTTTCCCATGCAGTTGAACAAAGCCCTGCTATGATTATAATTACCGACACGGAAGGAATTATTGAGTATATAAATCCTGAGTTTACAGATGTGACAGGATATTCAATGGAAGAGGTTATTGGGAAAAAACCAAATATTCTTAAGTCAGGTAAAATGCCCGAAGTTCTCTATAAAGACTTGTGGGATACTATAAAATCAAATAAAATATGGTATGGGGAAATGATTAATAAAACCAAAGACGGGAAAAATTATTGGGTAAATATATCTATATCACCTATAATTGATAACGATGGCAATGTTTTTCACTTTGTTGGCTTGGCTGAAGATATAACTGCTAAAAAGAAAACCGAGGAAGATCTTATAATTGCTAAAGAACATGCTGAAGAGAGCGACCGGCTTAAAACAGCTTTTCTTCAAAACATGAGCCACGAGATACGTACTCCCATGAATGCCATTGTCGGCTTTTCAACGTTGCTGACCAATCCGGGTACAACCTCTGCAGAGGCGGCAACGTTTACATCAATTATTATAAAAAGTAGTGAAGAGCTTCTTATGCTGATAGATGATATTTTAGATATGTCACAAATACAAGCCAATCAGTTAATTATACTAAAGAAGCCTGTTGATGTAATTGAAATTATGAAGGAACTTTTCACATCGTTCCAATTACAGGTCCGACATAAAGGGATCGAACTGATATTAGAGGCAGGCACATTGGGTGAAAATATATTTTGTTCAGCCGACCCCTTTCGTTTTAAGCAAGTATTATCGAATTTAATTAGTAACGCATTAAAATTTACCGAAAAAGGTTTTGTGAAATTAGGCGTAACTCTTCAAAATCAAGGTTTTATAACTTTTTATGTTCAAGATAGTGGTATAGGAATTCCAAAAGAGGTTGGGAATTCAATTTTTGAGCGCTTCTTAAAGGTTGAAACCCCGATAACAAAATTGTACAGAGGTGTCGGCCTTGGACTAGCTATTTGCTATAACCTGGTTAAAGCCATGGGAGGAAATATCTGGTACGAGTCAATCTTGGGACAGGGTACAACTTTCTATTTTACCATACCCTGTAACGATATTGAATATATTGCAGAACCTGAAACAAAAAACAAACAGGGAAGACATGAAATACCTGATTTGAGTGACAAACAAATACTTATTGTCGAAGATGAAGAATCCAATTATCTGTTGCTTGAATTTTTTCTGGCAAAGACAAATGCCAGGTTAATCTGGGCAAAGGATGGTCTTGACGCGCTGGAAAATGTTAAAATCAATAGTTCTATTGATTTAGTTTTAATGGACTTGAAAATGCCCGTAATGGATGGTATTGAAGCCACCAAACTCATCAGGCAGATAAAACCAGACCTGTTAATTGTTGCTCAGACTGCCTTTGCCTATAAAGAAGAAAAAGTTGAATTTTCAAAATGTGGTTTTAATGGTTAT
>JAFGKY010000025.1 GCA_016928305.1 Bacteroidales bacterium | reverse complement strand
TGCTAAAAAACAAAAGACCGCTGCTGCGAAGCGGCAGGAAGGGATTTAATTTCTTATGCAGGGATCCCCCCGAATGGGATCACATAGCAATCCCTCAAAAATTCAAAAATTGAATTATGAACAAGGAACGTCGATTTACGAATTACGAAGTGAATGCGCTCCTGGTTTTAACTTTCCTGTCCATAGTGACAGTGTGAAGAAATGAGTATTCGATTCGGATAATAGATCCGGCATGCAAGTAAAAGCTTGCCCGTGAGATCTGAAGCCTCAGTAGAGTTGATCATCCTATAATGATATGTTTACCGATTATTTCACGATTTTCACCACACTGTCACCCATTCTCAATACATAATCACCCGGCGGCATAGATGACATATCAATAATCTCATGATAACTGCAAAGCCTTTGCGATCCTACAATCCGTCCCCGTATGTCAAATATTATCATATCGCTGCCTGCAGCACCATCAATATTCAAAACATCCTTGACCGGATTTGGATAAATCACGATCATTTCCTGTAAAACATCCGTGATGCCTGAAGGTATCGCTGCATCCTGTATCACAATCACGGTCTGCGCCAATTCTCCATCGGCAGAAACCGTCACCGTTACCTCACGGGCAAGGGTATCGTTATTTGCTTCCGCAGTGAGCATTACTTCACCATTTCCGCTCCCTGAGGATGGATGTGCAATTAACCACGTCTGATCCGACAGAACCGTCCAACCGGTATTTGAAGCAATATGGAAAAATACAGTACTCCCTGCCTGTGCTTCTATACTTAATAATGCTGAGGAAACAGAAAGGATCAGCAAAGGCGCCTGTGTCACAACAATTGTCCTTGGCATTAACCGATCGGTATAAACCGTCACAATAGCTTCACGGGTCAATGTATCCGGGTTGGCTTCTGCAGTCAGCATGATTTCAGCACTTCCTTTTCCCGAAGACAGACCGGTGGTCAGCCATGTCTGATCCGATTGCACTGTCCATTCCTGGTTTGAAAAAATATTGAACGTTGCTATGCTTCCTTCCGGCGCACCTATACCCAGTCCACTGGCAGAGATTGACAAAGCAGGCTTAGGGGCCTGGATCACAACCACTGTATCCGATACAACATTTACACCTGATACTGTCAAGATCGCTTTACGTGCAATCGTATCAGTATTTGGCTCAGCGATGAGTGTAATGCTGGTGGTATCCATTCCAATGACGGGAGAAGCAGTAATCCATAACTGATCCGAGATTATCTGCCAATTTGTAGATGACGCAATATCAAACGTTATGCTGCTTCCTGCCGTATCTGCCATAGTCACCGTGTCTGGAAGCACAGACAGATTTAAATCATATTCAACGATATTGAACTTTCGCCAGACCTCAGCTACCTGGTAAGCTTCTTTTGTTCCTGCCGGAACATACAGATTAACGGCACCTGTTGACACATAATTAAAAACATTGTTGGATTCCGGAATGACCGGGGGAACCAAACAGTTGATACGGATCTGCTGCAGACCGTAGCATCTCCCGAAAGCAGCCCCCTCCATCCATGCCAGGGAAGAAGGCAGGATCACATCGGTCAGGTGTTCACAGTCATCAAAACCTCTAGGACCAACGGTATCAATCGAGGGCGAAAACATACGCACAGAAACCAGGCTGTCGCAATTATAAAAAGCCATTTCGCCTATTGTGCATCCCGTGGATGGCAGAAAAGTCAATGAATCAATACCCTGAAGACTGGCAAAGGCATAGGGTCCTATATACATCAGTGAGGAAGGCATGACAAGAGAAGTGAGTTCCTGACAACCCCCAAAACAATAATCACCGATTGAAGTGACCGAATAAGGTGCCATCTGCAGGGAAGTTAAGTTTGAACATCCAAAAAATGCATAATTTCCGACAAAAGTCCCCGGTTCCGTGGTGGAAAGAAATGTGACCGAGTTGATGCTGATGCAATCACCAAAGGCCCTTTCTCCGATATATCGCAGCGTATGCGGCATAATGAGGGAGGCCAGTTGGGCACTTCCATAAAATGCCAAAGCACCTATTGAAGTCAGTGAGCCGGGAAAGACGAGCGAATCAATACGGTTACCTATAAAGCAACCTTCCCCGATCGAGGTAACCGAAGGCGATGCCATATCCAGTGTTTTTAATCCCGTGCACGACACAAAAGCATAATTCCCGATTGACGTACCCTCAGATGGATGAATAGTCACTGAAGACAGACCTGCATCTCCCGCAAAGGCATAATCACCTATGGCAGTTTTATCAGATGACAGTATGTTCACGGATTTCAGGGCTGAACAACCCACACATGCATACGTCCCGAGGGAAGTAACAGAAGCCGGTACGGTGAGGGATTGCAAGCTAGTGCACCCTGCAAAAGCATATGGTCCGATAGAATCCACTGCAGAACCCAGGGAAACTGAATCCATCATACTGCAGCTGACAAAAGCGTATTCACCTATGGTCTTCACCGAATCAGGGATGACCAATAGATTCAGCCCGCTGCATCCAGCCAATGCATAATTGCCAATCGATCCGGCAGATGCGGGCAAAGACAGTGATATCAATCCACTGCACCCTGCAAACGTATAATCGCTGACCTTAGTAACCGAATCGGGGATTATCAATGAAGTCAATCCGCCACATCCCTCAAAGGCGTGCGAACCAATTGATCTGACTGGATCGGGGATGGTCAGCGTGGTCAGGGCACCGCAACCCTGCAGGGCACGGTCTCTTAACGCGGTAATCGTTAAAGGCAGAATTAATGAATCGATGTTGGATTTGAAGGCATTCGACGGTATGGAATCCCCTACCGGCTGGGCCAGGCTCATGTCAATGCCTGTCAGGGCCGGCATCAGGTTTTTCATAGTATTGAAATCGTCCGTATTGATATTCCCGGTAAGGAGTAGATCGGTGACTGTAGCAAGCTCCTCAGCAGAGAGCAAAGAATCAAGTGTTCCGGCAGTATCTACATGAACTGTTTTGTATACCTGTGCGTTGACCCCGATGAAGCTCATACAGGTAATGGCAATAATCTGCACAAATGCATTCCTCATGTATTTAAAGTATTAAGTAATAAAGCGGGTTATAAGTGGAAGGGCGATACATATACGCTGAGGAATACAAAAAGTTAGTTAAACTCCGAAAAATATTTCCTGCATCTGCATTCCGATAATTTTCCTATTTTAGAAGTCTTAAACACGTTTATGCTTTACGACTATATCGTCATTGGCTCAGGATTCGGAGGCAGCGTGGCCGGCCTTCGCCTCGTGGAAAAAGGCTATAAGGTGCTGATGCTGGAACAGGGAAAACGTTATCGCCCGCAGGATTTCCCAAAGACCAACTGGAACCTTCCCAAATACATATGGTGGCCTGCTTTGCGGCTGTTCGGATTTCAGCGCATATCCTTCTTTCCTACCACAAGTATCCTCAGCGGTACGGGTGTCGGCGGTGGAAGCCTTGTTTACGCCAACACGCTGTATATACCGCCTGATGAATTCTTCAGCAATAAACAATGGTCACGTTTCGGCAACTGGAAAAAAATACTGGAACCGTTTTACGACAGGGCATCTTTCATGCTGGGCAGGCAGAAATACACAAAGCTGAATGTCGAGGACAAAGCCCTGGAGGAAGTTTCAAGAGACATGAATGCATACGGTACTTTTGATACCGTAAATGTTGGCGTATACCTCAACGGTTCTGAAGATGAAAAAGATCCCTATTTCAACGGACTCGGGCCGCTCCGAAAGGGTTGCGCCGAATGCGGCGGATGTATGGTCGGATGCAGGGAAGGGGCTAAGAACAGCCTTGACAAGAATTACCTGTGGTTTGCCGAAAAAGAGGGACTGGAAATACTTGCGGAGACGCGCGCGGAAAAGATCACTTACGGGAACAAAATATATCATATTGAAACCAGGCATATCACATCTCTTTTCAGAAGAAAAAGCAACATATTCACTGCAAAGGGAATAGTCGTAGCAGCAGGTACATTAGGGACGTTAGAACTGTTACTGAAACAGAAATACAAATATGGAACCCTGCCGTCACTGTCGGATAAAATGGGCTTTGAATTGCGGACAAATGCGGAGACTCTCAGTGCTGTGGCCTGTGCATCGGAAAAACTGAATAACGGATTGGCCATAACATCTGTTTTCAGGCCCAAACCGCATACGCACGTTGAAATCGTGAAGTACCCAGATGATTCCAATGCCATGAAGTGGTTTTTTAGTCTGTCGGCAGAAGGAGCAAAATCAACGCTCGGTCGTACATGGAAATTATTGCTGAAGACCATGAGTCATCCGTTACAGTTCCTTAAAATCGTTTTTAATTTCCGGTGGTCATCCAACCTTGTCATCTTTCTTGTAATGCAAACGCTGGATAATGCAATGAAAATGGTTTGGAAAAAGACATGGCTCGGAGGCAAAATAAAGATTGATAACCGCGGACAGAAAAAAGTGCCGGCCTATATCCCTATCGGACAGGAGGTCATGGAACGTTATGCTAAAAAGGTCAACGGCATACCTCAGAATATTCTCCTTGAGATCGTCTTTAACCGGCCAACAACAGCGCACATCCTGGGGGGCTGTCCCATGTCAGACACGGGGGAAACAGGGGTGGTGGATAAACACCTGAAAGTACACGGATATCCTGATTTCTATATCACAGATGGATCCGTTGTGCAGGGTAACATAGGTGTTAATCCCAGCCTTACCATTACTGCCATGGCTGAGTATGCCATGAGCCATATTCCTGCCAGAAATAACCATCCGGTGACGGAAATATCAGAACAACTTAAAATGCTTGAAGAAGAATGGAAAAAGAAACAATAAAAAAGGCACTTGACAACCAGCGGATTTTTTTTAATACCGGAAAGACTTTGGATATTGGTTACCGGATTGAAACACTGAAAAAGTTACGCTCACTTATCATTCAGCATGAACCGGAAATCAAGGATGCACTATGGAAAGATTTTCATAAACCGGCATTTGAGGTCGTGGCAACCGAAACAGGATTCATAATAAAAGAACTTAACCTGGCTATCTGCAGGCTCAGAAAATGGGCCCGGTCAAAAATGGTATGGACGCCTCTTGTGCACTTCCTCTCCTACAGTTATATCAAGCCCCAGCCTTACGGACAGGTGCTGGTGCTTTCACCCTGGAATTACCCGTTTCAGCTGGCATTCCTGCCTATGATCGGAGCCTTGGCTGCAGGTAACTGCGTTGTTGTAAAGGTTTCGAGGCAGGTACCCATCATCACTGCTGTCATGGAAAAGATACTTGGTCACTTTCCGAAGGAACATGTACAGATGATGGACGGCGACCATACTGTAAGCGAGTACCTGCTCAGCTATAAATTCGACTACATATTTTTTACCGGCAGCAGCAGGATCGGAAAATACGTAATGCAAAAAGCCGCTGAAAATTTAATCCCCGTTTCGCTCGAACTGGGAGGCAAAAATCCCTGTGTTGTCGCGGCCGATGCCCGTCTCGATTATGCAGCCAGAAGAATTGCCTGGGGAAAATTCATGAATGCCGGTCAGACCTGCATATGTTCCGATTACGTACTGGTAGATACAAAAGTTAAAGATCGCTTTCTTGATCATCTCTCAAGGGAAATTAAATCATTTTATGGCGAGGATCCGTCAACCTGCAACGATTATGCACGGATAATCAATGCAGAGAATGTAACAAGGATAGCCTCCCTGATGAAAACCGGAAAGATTGTTGCCGGAGGTACCATTCATGCTGACAGCTGTTTCGTGGCTCCCACTGTTATTAAAGATATCGGGCCGGACGATCCCATTATGCAGGAAGAAATATTCGGTCCGGTTTTACCGGTGATTGAATTTGAATATTTCGATGAGGTATACCGTATCATTGAACGAAATCCACAACCATTGGCCACCTACATCTTTACCCGCAACAAAAAGCTTGCCCGTGAATTTCTGCAAAAAACCCGTAGCGGTTCTGCCAGCATAAACGACACAGTACTGCAAATTGCTTCGCCCTATCTGCCATACGGAGGTGTTGGCAACAGCGGCATGGGACGGTATCACGGATGGAAATCCTTTGAGACTTTTTCCAACATGCGTTCTGTTTTGGTAAAGTCTAACCTTTTAGACATCCCCTTCCGTTATCCACCTTACAACAAATTCAAAGAGAAAGTGGTGGGATTGCTGATGCGATTGTCATTGTAATGTTATGTTGGTCTTGTAGTCATGCAGTCTGGTTGTCTGCATGCCTGACACAGGCAGTTGCATCTCAGGCAGGTTGTACAGGTAATAAGCTGATTTTGCTTCGTAAATCGTAAACCGAATCCGAGAAATTACAAGTCACATTTTATGTTATATTTCAGGCCATAACATCATTCATCCTTAATACATCGAATACTGAAGCCGTAATCCTTGTGATAGTTGTACCTATGCAGTTCCAAGTAACCGTAGCCGACGACCCGGTACCACGAGTTTATATCATTATTTTCCGTGGCTGACCACCAGGCACCGTAACCACCCATATATTCGAAATCTCCGTCGTCGTTACGGGAACCGCCCGGCAGTGCTGTAAATCCGCTGCTGTTTGTAGCGCCCTCGTTAGGGCTTTGCCAATGAGCATATCCGGCCTCTTTCAGTTTACCACCGGAAACACTGTCACCTCCCAAAAAGAACGATAGTTCATCCCATTCCGCATGGCTGGGCAAATGCCAGCCATAGGGGCATACACCCCGTACACCGCTGGGATTGTAATTGCTGCTTGCCTTGCCATCCATTGCTGCCGGCCAGTTATACAATACGCCATAGATGGAATAATTGGACAAAGCCTTGGCTGCACTTACACCGGAGCCATAATAACCGAATACATAATAATACGGTTCCGTATACGATCCTGAAGAGGGAGGGCTTACAGCAGGCAAATAAGCAAGGTTCTCTGCCATCCATACCTGGTTGCCAATTTTTAAGCATCTGTACATTTTTCCATCCCGCGAATCCATGAATGATGTCATAAAATCCTTCTGGCTGCTGTATACTGTTGTTCCATGTTTGTCAGTTGCATAAGCCCTGATATAATACTGCGTGTTTGATTGGAGACCGTATAACTTACCTGTAAATCCCCCCCTGGAATTAGCCTTCCCCAGAGCAGTTTTTGTGTTAAGCAGGATTGTCGGATTTTCTAACGTCGACCAGCAATGTCCATGCTGGACAATTTCACTTTCCCCGATATCAAGAATTTCACCCTTTACCTCAGCTGAGTTTACACTAATATTTGTGACAGCATAGGTTTCAATTTTGGTCACTCTTTTCAAATCAAGATCCTCGCATGCATACAATATGATTATTATACCTGCAAAACACTTAGATAAAAATAGAAGACCGGCAGTATTATGTTGTTTTCGATCAAATTTTAACACCGGAAATCTCATTTTGCATTCGTTAAGAAAATACTACCTGCGTATAAATATAAAATCACCTCCTTCATCACCCACATTTTTGATCTCACCATATTGGGGTATGGCATCACTGTTGTTGATGACTGCCAGCCTGAAACTGGCAAAAAGCTGTTCGGAGGAAATGCATTTTTCGTTGTTTTCCTTAAGCCTTTCCAGTAAAAATTTAACAAAACTGCTTCTGTCAGGCACTTCGGTCAGCGTTCCGCTGGTCATTGCTTTCCGGCTTGGCAGGTCATACAGCATCTGGATAGCTTTGGGGGCTTCCATATGCAGACTTCTGGTTTTAAAAATGGCTCCGCCAAAACAGGCATCCGTTATCAATAAGGTATGTTTTGAATTAATCTCCCTGATATAGTCACATAAGGTACTGTTCCGGAACCAATCTGCCTTATAATCCCGTTTTGCATCCGTTGGTAACCAGTATCCGTTATTGGTCTTTTCATCCCACCAGCCATGACCGGCATAAAAAATAAGCAGGTTATCATCCGGCGTGACTTTCCGGGCCATGATATCAAGGGCATTATTAATATCAATCCTCCTTGCATTCTTTAAAAAAGTCATATTTTCTTCATCAAACAGATATTCGGTATGCAGGACATTATAAATGTTTTCAGCATCCTTTACAGGATAATCGAGGTTCGTAAGGGTCGGGTCTTCGTATTCATTGATGCCTATTATTAATGCATAATACTTGCCGGATATTCTCAGTTGTGTCGACATGGGATCTACATATTCGATGATCAGATTCTTTTCTGAGTAATTATCTTCATTGTCGGCTGCCACAATGGAAACCATGTTATTTCCCTTTACCAGCGGGATCATCTGCATAAACAATCCGTCTTCCATCAGTTCAATTTGCTGATGATTGACATAGATACGGTTAATCCCGCTTTTATCATCGGTTATCTTTCCCAGCAGGTTTATCTCCGGTTTTCTGAATTGAAGTTTTCCATCAGCATCAAACGTGTGTGATATCAGATTAATAACCGGAGGCAAGGTATCGCGTTCAACTACCGGCATATTATTGATCCGGATGAATCCCTTTTCGCTTGTTATTTCCTGAGAACTCAGCAGAAAGGAAAAACCAGTAAAAAACAGCACAAACAACAACAATTTACTTTTCATGATCTTAACTTATTTTTCCCGATACGATATAACCCCTGAAATCATTTCAAGGGTTTATTCTTAAAAACTATAATATAATGACAAACAGGTTGTCGATGTATTACAGTCGATATAGCTGCCAATTCGTATATGGCTCATCGTAGCATTCTTAAGTTTCTTATCTACATTAATTGCTTTAAGCGTTACCAGGCCCATATCGGCCACCCAGATAACAAGTGCCGACCAGCCAAATACCCTGGATATGGTACGCTGCCTTGATGCATCATCATAGTACGGATCAAATTCGCTTACATTGTATGAATTCAGGTATTTTTCATAACTTGATGAAGCCATCCTGTTGTATACAATGGATGTAACAACACAGCCTGCGTCAACAAATGCTAGTAACCAGTATGGCTTCCCTTCTGAAAGGCGTGTGAGCCCCAGCCCGGGAACGATGGCCGATAGCAGAAGGTTTTTGCCGATCTCTCCCGAAGTGACCGTTTTTTTCTTTTTTTCAGTTACCGCAACGATTTCTTTTTCTTCATTCTTTTTTTCTTCTTTTTCTTCTATCTGCTGTGGTATATCATCTTTTTTGGATATATCTGCCATGATAACCTTATCTTCTTTTTTCTTTTCAACGGGGACAGCAACAGGCATAATAAGTCTTTCCGCTTTGACTTCAACAAAAAGTCCCATATCGATAAAGATTTGTTCTGCAGCCAGATCCCACACGATTTTCTTATTAACACCTGCACTTATACTATCACCAATATCACCGGAAAGGTATGTAGCATCGATCCTGGTCCCTGTAGAGTCAGTAATCATCAGCCAAACATTGAATTTATCTCCGGGATTTCCGCTTAGAATACTGTATTCGATAATAAGATTATTGTTTTCAAACCGAAGTTGTGGTTTGGATATATTGACATTCGCCTGACAGCAAGCATCAAATTGGCTTACTGACAACAAGAAAAATAAAAACGGTATAATAGGGGATGGTTTTTTATTTAAAACTTTCATGGAAAATTTATCAAAAAATGACACATCTTCAATGATATCGAGAACTAAGTTAGCAATTATACTTGTAAATGTGAATAAAGAAGAGCAAATTCAATCTTCAAAGTTATAAATTTATTACTTATCCCAATTCACTCCTGCCTGCCAGCATGTTTCACCGTTCACTTTTCATTTTTCACTGTTCACTGTTCACTTTTCATTTTTCACTGTTCACTGTTCACTTTTCATTTTTCACTGTTCACTGTTCACTTTCCCCTTCTCCACCGGCTCAACATGAATACTGACCTCAATGTTATTAATGCGGGTTTCTATGTCTTTCTCAATCTCATCACAAATGCGGTGAACATTCTTTAGTTCCATGTTTTCCGGCATTTCGAGATGAAGATCAGCAAACCTGTAATGACCTGATTTACGTGTCCTCAGGTTATGAAAGGAAAGATTTCTGTTGGTGATCGTCTCACGGATGATGCGTATCTCATCATCAGAAAGTGAAGCATCCATAAGGGGTGAATAGGCATTTCGCATCAGGTTATACGATTCTTTCAGTATGAGCAGTGCAACAGCGATTGCTATCACCGGATCGAGAAAATGCCATCCGGTCAGCCAAATCAAAAACAAACCAACAGCAACGCCTACAGAAGTATATACGTCCGTCTTCAAATGCAGAGCATCTGCTTCAAGTGCAATGGAGTCAGTCTTTTTTGCCACACGATACAACCTTCGTGATACAAAGAAGTTCACGATTGCCGAAACGGCCATCACAGCAGCTCCTATTTCAATTTTTTCGACAGGGGCAGGCCGTAATATCTTATGAATGGCTTCATAAATGATCCATCCTGCTGCTATAAAAATCAGTACCGCTTCAATAACACCTGAAATATTCTCATATTTACCATGGCCATACGGGTGTTCCTTATCGGGCGGCACATCCGACATCCTGACCGAAAAAAAGGCAATAAGGGCAGCCAGCAGGTCCATGCCCGAGTGTATGGCTTCGGATAAAATACTCACCGAACCACTGAGCAAACCGGCGACAACCTTTATGGCAATCAGGCTACAGTTTGAAATAATGGATAACCGGGCTGTCCTGACCTTCTCAGACATTTTTCGTACGATGGGAATATTGAGGTTTGAATGATTTCCACCAGTAATTACGCGGTTAAGATACATTAATTTATCTAATGGATAGCAAAAAATCATTCTGTATATGGCACATTACATTACTGGGGAATAGCCGATTCAATCAAATAATAAGAAAATAACAGCCATTTAACAAGCATTTGAAATTATTAGTGTAACTTCACAGGATATTTCGATTTGAAAATCTTCATGATAAAGAAAGATCTATTATGGCCCGATCACAAGAGACATTCAACAAAAAAGAAGTAAGAAGCAAAAAAGAAAAAAAGAGAAAAGAAAAGGAAAAGAAAAGACTGGAAAGAAGGGAAAATGCAAAGGAAGGCAAGAGTTTCGACGATATGATAGCCTATGTTGATGAAAATGGAAATATAACCGCCACTCCTCCTGATCCTGAAACCCGGCGAAAAATAAATGTTGATGATATTGAAATAAGCGTCCCAAAACGCCATCCGGGAGAAACGGAGAATACCTTAAGAAAGGGAGTTGTTACTTTTTTTAATGCATCAAAAGGATTCGGGTTCATCCGGGATACAGAAAGTCAACAGGACATTTTTGTGCACATCCATGATGCGATTGATGATATTGATGAAAACAATGCAGTCACTTTCGAAATTGAAAGGGGACCTAAAGGGCTAAAGGCCGTGAATGTCAGACAAGACAGATAACAACATTACTGCAGCAAGACTATCTCGAGAGTAATATCCAATTTAAGTGCCTTTGAAACCGGACAGGATGACTTTGTCTCGATAGCGTATTTCTCAAAATCCTTTATACTTATTCCTGGTATCCTGGCCCTGACAACCAGGTGTGAAGCTGTTATGGTCCCGTTATCAATGGTGACCGTGGACGATGTTTCGATGTGCTCCGGTGTTATACCTCCCTTGCCAAGCTCAGCACTCAGCGCCATGCTGTAACAACCGGCATGCGCCGCGGCTATGAGTTCTTCCGGATTGGTCCCGCCCCTGCCATCTCCAAAGCGGGAATTGAATGTATAGGGCAAACGGGTAAAAAAGGAACTGCTGCCGCTCAGGCTTCCCGTTCCTTCCTTCAGTGTGCCGTTCCAAACGGCTGTTGCTGTACTTTTCATAGACCTGGATGATTTCTGTTAATAAGGTAAACATACCAGTACATTTTTTGTTCGGATACCGGAAATTTTAATCGTGTATAGTTACATTTGTATTAAAAACAAAAAAAGGAACGGCATACCATGAGATCCGTCATTTTATCCCTGATTCTTGTACTCCCGGTCTTTGCCAGGGCACAGGAAATACTTGTCAACGTATACAACCGCAACATCCTTTCCCTGAACGGAAAATGGAGTTACATTATCGATCCCTACGAAAACGGATATTATGATTACAGGTATGAACCTTACGACAAGAATCCCAATCCCTACGGGGGATATTTCCTTGACCGGCAGCCTGCCGGCAAATCGGAGCTCCTCGAATACAATTTTGACAGATCACCGGTACTAACGGTACCGGGAGACTGGAATTCACAGGATGACAAACTTCTGTACTACGAAGGCACAATCTGGTACCGGCGACAGTTTGAATACACAAAGGATAAACCATCAAACCGTCTCTTTATTTACTTCGGGGCTGCCAATTATGAAGCTCATGTATACCTGAACGGAAAAAAGCTCGGTCAGCATACAGGTGGTTTTACACCGTTTCAATACGAAATCACGGATTTCATCCATGAAGGAAGAAATTCCGTTGTTGTTAAAGTGGATAACAGACGCCGGCGCGACGGGGTGCCGACATTGAACACCGACTGGTGGAATTACGGCGGGATCACCCGGGATGTCATGATTGTAGAGGTTCCGGAGACATTCATAGCCGACTATTGCATTCAGATGGCCAAAGGGCAGAATAATAACATCTCGGGCTTTATCAGGTTAAACGGTCCGGTTAAGGCGCAGAAGGTGAAAGTTGAAATACCCGAATTAAAAAGTGTTACCGAGTTTACCACCGATGAAAACGGCACGGCTAAAGTTGAAATCACGCTTAAGAATCTGGTGCACTGGTCGACTGATAATCCGAAGCTTTACACGGTTAATATTGCCACAGCAAATGAAACGGTGTGCGAAAAGATCGGGTTCAGAAACATTGAAACCAGGGGGACGGATATCTTACTCAACGGCAAGCCTGTTTTTCTGAGAGGTATCTGCATCCACGAGGAAAATCCGATGCGCGGCGGCAGGGCATACTCAGCCGAAGATGCACTTCAACTGCTCAACTGGGCAAAAGAGCTGAACTGTAATTATGTTCGACTGGCTCATTATCCCCACAACGAATACATGGCACGTCTGGCCGACGAAATGGGAATACTAATATGGGAAGAGATACCCGTGTACTGGACCATTCTTTGGGATGATCCTGCTACTTTTAAGAACGCAAAAAGCCAGCTTACCGGATTGATAAACCGTGACAAGAACCGGGCATCGGTCATCATCTGGTCTATGGCCAACGAAACACCGGTGAGTGAGGAAAGAACATCCTTTTTGAAAAACCTTTCCGCGCATGCGCGTGAGCTTGATGATACACGGCTGATCTCTGCGGCTATGGAAGTACATCGTGATCCCGGTAATCCTAACTACCGCATCGTGGAAGATCCTTTTGCCGATTATGTGGATATTATCAATTTTAACCAATACATAGGCTGGTACGATGGTTTGCCCTCCCTGTGTGATGAGGTTAACTGGATTATAAGCTACAACAAGCCGGTTATGATCAGCGAATTTGGCGCCGGAGCATTGCAGGGGCTCCATGGAGATGCACTTACCCGTTGGACAGAGGAATACCAGGAGGATTTATACAAACGCACGCTTTCCATGTTATCGAAAATTCCTCAGTTCAGAGGCCTTTCTCCATGGATATTATGCGACTTCCGTTCACCACGGAGGCCTTTGCCGGGTATACAGGACGGGTGGAACCGCAAGGGACTGATCGGTGAGAACGGCACAAAAAAGAAGGCGTTTTATGTGCTTCAGGAATTTTACATGCAAAAGGCAAAAGAATATGGTGACTGGTAACTGGTGATTGGTATTGGTTCATTCTTTGTTCTTTGTTCTTGACTCTTTGTTACTGTTCACTTTTCACTGTTCACTTTTCACTGTTTTCCGGCCTTCCTTCTCCCACATCCCTTTCTTCTGTCTCCTGGCCTTGCGCTGCAGCCTGAGAAATTCATCCGTGTATTTCACATTAGGGGGGACTGTATAGACCATGGCGTAGCCACCTTTTATCAGCTCGGCGTTGACAAAGGTTCCGTCTTCCAGGAACACATAGGCAAGTGTCCGGTTGTACCGGTCGTATTTTACCACATCGTATTCCAGCCGCACCTTTTTACCGGAAAGCAATGCCTTAAGGTAATCCTTCGATTCCATGCCGTAATACCCTGCCTCTTTCCGCACGGATTTATGGGTTTCAGGAGCATCCAGTCCTATGAGCCGTATCTTCAGTCCTTCCGGTGAGCCGTCATCGGCCCAGAACGTGTCGCCGTCGACGACCCTGGTGACCGTCAGATAAGGTCCGCTATCAGGACTATGCAAGGAACGGCATGAAAAATCAAGCAGGGCCGGAATATATAGCAGAAGGATCAATGAAAGAAGCCTGTTCACAGTATGCTGAATTATGAATAAAAGGTAATTTAAAAAGATTTTGTTTTCTTCCGGATCCGGAGAGTTCTGGAAGCTTACAAAACCTCATCAAAACTGCCTCAGCAGCTCAATCCTTTTCCCTATGGGTGGGTGAGTTGAAAAAATGGTGCGAATCGAGAAAGAGCTTTTGCTCTTTTCTTTTTCCCCGGGATTGTCAATAAAGAGTTGTGCCACGTCTTTCCGGGTTACAGCCTCGATACGGGAATCCTGTGAGATCTTCTCAAGTGCTGAAGCCAGGGCGAGCGGATTTTTTGTGAGGGTTGCAGCACCCGCATCGGCCAGGTATTCACGCTTACGCGAAAGTGCAAACCTGAAAATGCTGGATAACAAATAACCGATGGCGGCCAGGAGCAGGGCAATCAATATGACTCTCCCGTCTCTTTTACCTCCGCCGCGGCTGCCACCGCCAAACCCTACCGACCGGAACAATGCTTCGGTAAGGAATGCAAATATGCCGACAAAGACGATGGATACGATCAGCAGTCTCACGTCGCGGTTGCGGATATGAGTTAGCTCATGAGCGATTACCGCTTCGAGCTCTTCGTCATTGAGCTTGTTGATGATGCCCCTTGACAGGGACACCGTGAAATTCGACGCATCAATCCCGCTGGCAAAAGCATTCAATGAATCATCCTCGATAAGGTTTATCTTTGGCATCTTCATACCGCAGCTGATGCAGAGGTTCTCCACCAGGTTGTATACCCGCATGTTATCCCTTCTTTCCAAAGCAACAGAACCGGTTGCTTTCTGTATCATGCGCGTATTGAAAAAGTAAGCAATGACAAACCACACAAAAACACCGATTGACACCCAGGGAACGACATGCAGGAATGACCGGTTCACGGTATGGAATTTCAGTTGAGGGACCGGCTCCTCCAGGATAAAAAACAGGAAAATCCAAACCAGCACCAGAATAACGGCCGGAAATAAAATCAGCAGCACGACAGATTTAATATTGTTCTGCCAGATCTGGGTATGCAGCCCGACATATTTCATTCCATGCTAGAAATTCAGTTTGGGGGCCTCCTCCGATTTTGCCCGTTCTTCGGGACCAAGATCGAACATGGGTTCGCGTTTGAAATTGAACATTCCGGCAATTATGTTGGAGGGAAAGGTTTCAACCGCATTGTTGATTTCTCTGGTTGCCGAGTTGAAAAACCTGCGGGCGGCGGCCAGTTTGTTCTCGATGTCCGCTATCTCATTCTGAAGCTGGATGAAGTTCTGGCTTGCCTTCAGATCGGGATAGGCCTCGACAGCCACTTTAAGCCCCTGTAAAGCGCTTGAGAGCTGATTCTCGGCTTCGATCTTTTCATTGATGCTTTGCGCTTTCATGGCATTATTGCGGGCATTGGTAATCTCAATAAGAACGGAACTCTCGTGTTTCATATAGGCTTTCACTGCTTCAACCAGCTGTGGTATCAGATCGTGCCGTTGTTTCAACTGCACATCGATATCAGCAAAAGCGTTTTCACGATTGTTCCTGAGCTTTACCAGTCTGTTATACAGTCCGATAACAATAAATGCCAAGACAACAAGGATAATGAGAATAACCAGAAATGACATATTATTAGGTTTTAATGATTAATAATGATGCTAATTTATCATTTTTTAATTCCACTTGAACGGATTATTTTTTTATATATTTTTTTGATTCTTGTCCCGTTCATGGATTACTGTTCACCATTCGCAGTTTACCTTCTACTCTTATGTAACTAGATTATAGAATACACTATATCAATTACTTAAGAACCAAGAGCCAAGAATCAAGATAAAAACAATATAACCT
>JAFGKY010000024.1 GCA_016928305.1 Bacteroidales bacterium | reverse complement strand
GCCTGGGATTTAAAACACCTGAGATTATGCATTATCAGGTAGCTTAAAATTATTGTTTAACCTGTAGACATATATCAGGACAAGACAGTAAATATTTAGACCAAAATGTATTCGGTAATCGGTTTTTAAACCCAAACCGATTACCGATTACCGATTACCGATTACTGAATACTGAACACCCTGTTCTAAAAGATAATTGATTTTCTAAAATGAAAACAGATCCGATAAAAATACTGCTAACCGGCGACTTCTGCCCCATCAACAGATGTGAAAACCTTGCCATAAATGGGGATTTTGAGTCGATATTTAACGATTTCATTGATGTGTTTGCGGGAAATGATTTAAATATCGTTGACCTGGAGTGTCCATTAACCCTATCGAAATCAGCAAGACCGAAAACAGGTCCCCATCAGAAAGCACATCCGGAGACGGTTAATGTTCTTAAATATGCCGGTATTCACCTGGCGGCCATGGCAAATAACCATGTCATGGATTATGGTAAAAAAGGGATAGAGGATACTTTGAAGTTATTAAAAGAACATGGTATCGAAACAGTGGGTGTTGGAAAGACTATGGAGGATGCGGCGAAACCATTCTCAATAAAAATAAAAAATAAAAAAATCGCAATTCTGAATTTTGCCGATAACGAATTCCTGTCAACCCCGGATGGCTCATATACCTGTAATTCCATGGATACTGTCAGGTGCTTATATGATATCAGGACGGCACGCCAGGATCACGATCATATCATTTTAATTGTCCATGCGGGGAATGAGTTTTATGAGTTGCCATCGCCGCGTACAAAACAGCTTTACCGGTATCTGATCGATACTGGTGCGGATGCGGTTATTTCCCACCACACGCATGCCTTTTCGGGTTATGAGATGTATAATGGCAAACCCATATTCTATGGATTGGGTAATTTTATCTATGACTGGCCGGGGAAAGTCAACTCACACTGGAATCGGGGTTATGTCATTAAACTGGAGATATCTGATAAAATAAACTTTAAAATCATACCTCTAAAACATAACAATGAAAATCCCGGGGTATTTCATCTGAATGCTGAACAAATAGAAGCATTTAATAAAGATATTATACAGCTGAATCATATCATAGCAGATGATAAGCTTCTTGAAACTGAGTTCAGTAAATATTGCAGTTCTGTTTTTCCAATGTATGACGCCTTTATTGAACCTAATTTTGGAAAGCATATTGCTTCATTAAGAAAAAGAGGTCTTTTCCCAAAGCTCTTTTCCAGAAAAAAACGCCTTCTGCTCCTAAACCTTACCCGCTGTGAGTCCCACCGGGAGGTTCTTTTAAAGATGTTAAAACAATATGAATAAAAATCTAATAATAACTAAAAAATCAAGCGTAGAGCAAAAAGCGTAAAGCGTATAGAATAATTGTCTTTCTTTACGCTTTACGCTCTCCTCTTTACGCTAAATAAATTATGTGCGGCATAACCGGCTATATCAATCTCAACAATAAACCGATTAAAGACACCTCCCGCATCATTCAGATGCTCAAGGTTCAGAAACACCGCGGTCCCGACGATTCCGGCATCAGGGCATTCAGCCTCAGATCGGGGCAGTCGAAGGAATTGGTGACAAATGTACCGCAATCCATCGAGGGTAATTTTGAGGGAGTACTGGGATTCAACCGGCTCAGCATCCTGGACCTTTCTCTGAATGGACATCAGCCCATGGTGAGTCCGGATGAAAAAGTTATCCTGGCATTAAACGGTGAGATCTATAATGCGTTCGATTATAAACCGGAACTGAAAGAGTGGGGATACCGGTTCAGGAGCACCGCTGATACAGAGGTGGTATTGGCCCTTTACTTACGGTACGGGTTTGAGGGCATGCTGGACCGCTTAAACGGGATGTTTGCCATAGTTATCGTAGATCTGGGGAAAAATGAGATTCTGATTACCCGCGATCGGTTTGGTATCAAGCCTATGTATTATGTTGTAACAGGGTATACACTGGCCTTCTCTTCCGAACTGAAAAGTTTCGGATACCTGGAGGGATTTCGTTTCCAGCTTGATGAAACACAACTTGATGAATTCCTGCTTTTCCGGAATAATATTAAAGGAACCCTGTTTAAAGATATTCAAACTCTTGATCCGGGTCACTATCTCTCATACAGCCATGACACAGGTTTTTTTGTGAAACGTTATTTTGATATTAACCATTATGACCGAACCCGGAAGGAACCGGGAGATCTTGATTATTACGGAGAAAAGCTTGTAGAGTGGTTGGGGAGAAGTGTTCAGAGTCAGCTGATGAGTGATGTCAAACTGGGATGCCAGCTTTCAGGTGGGATCGACTCCTCCCTGGTGACCTGGCTCGCCAACAGGAACAGCGAAAAAGGGAATTTTGAGGCGGTCTCGATTATATTCAATGATTCAAGATTCAGCGAAGAGCAATATATTGATCGGGTTTCAAAGCAGCTGTCCATTACCTCCCATAAATTCCTGCTTGAATCGGATTATTATTTCGATAACCTTGAAAGGGCGACATGGCATCTTGAAGTACCCATCAATCATCCAAATACCATTGGGATATATAAATTATCCCAGAGGGCAAAGGAGTATGTTACGGTACTGCTCAGCGGAGAAGGAGCAGATGAGGTTTTTGGCGGTTATGGCAGGTTTTATGATATCGGCTATCCGTTTCGTACCAGGAAAATGCTTCACGAAATTAAGAAAAACCTGATACACCCTTTTCGTATGAAGGATTACTTTGATCATGAGTACAGGGCAGTGATGGCTACAGTGTTTATGACGCCTTTTATGGCAGGGAATCTCCTGGATGGTTTTAATGAAGAGAGAGCCATTTCGGGCCGCAAAGATTTATACCGCATATTATCAGGTTCACTGTTCGATCGACAGGTAAAATATGAGATGCACGCTTATTTGCCCGACCTGCTCATCAGACAGGACAAAATGTCCATGGCGCATTCCATTGAGAACCGGGTTCCGTTCCTGGATAATGAGGTTGTGGAAAACGCCTTTTCCATTCCAGAGAAATATTTGCTTATAAGGAAGAGTCCTGAGGGCAGGAACAATGAAAAGTATTTATTAAAAAAAATAATAGCAGACACATTTGGAAGGGATTTTGCGTTCCGGGATAAAATGGGATTTGGTATACCTTTAAAAGAATTCTTTTTAAACAAATCTTTTGCTGAATATCTTAATGATTCAATATTACCGGGTATCAGAGAAAGAAAATTATTCACTGACAAACTGGTATTGTCATGGTTGGCGGATTTACAAAATCTCAGATATAATGAGATGGAAGCCCTGTGGGTCGTAGCTTCATTTGAAATCTGGGCCGGTGTTTATTTAGATAATAATTATGAGAATCGGGATACATCATACTAAAGGGTCGTTCAGCGAACGCTGGATATCCTATTGCGAAAAAAACAGTATCAGCTATAAACTGGTTAACTGTTATAGTTCCGATATTATCCGGCAGTTGTCCGACTGTGATGCTTTGATGTGGCATTTTAATCATAAGGGACCCAGAGAAAGCAAGTTTGCAAAACAATTGCTCTTTTCCGTTATGGCATCCGGGAAAAAGGTTTTTCCTGATTTCAACACGGTCTGGCATTTTGATGATAAGGTCGGGCAGAAGTATCTGCTTGAAGCCCTCGGGGCACCCCTGGCACGTTCGTATGTATTTTACGCTAAAAAGGATGCATTGGAATGGATCAATACGACGGATTTCCCAAAAGTGTTTAAATTGAGGAATGGTGCGGGTTCAGACAATGTTAAACTGGTACGGTCCGTGTGTGGGGCAAAGCGTCTTGTCCGTAAAGCATTTGGCAGGGGATTTAAGCAATACGAAGGCTGGAGCAATCTCAGGGAGCGATATCGTAAATACAGGCTGGGTAAGACCACTTTGTGGAACGTTATGAAAGGAGTTATCCGTCTGGTTCATCCAACCGAATATGCCCGGGTAACCGGAAGGGAAAAAGGGTATGTTTACTTTCAGGATTTTATACCCGGGAATAATTACGATATTCGTGTGGTAGTGGTTGGTGATAAAGCCTTTGCGATAAAAAGAATGGTCAGGAAGAAGGATTTCAGGGCCTCGGGCAGCGGAACCATTCTTTATGAAAAAGAGCATTTCGATGACGATACAGTTCGAATGGCTTTCGAGGTATCCAATAATCTCGTGGCCCAGTGCATAGCTTACGATTTTGTTTACCAGGATGGGAAACCCCTGATTGTTGAGATAAGCTATGGTTTTTCGATGGAAGGTTATGATCCCTGTGTGGGCTACTGGGACAGGGATATGAAGTGGCATGAAGGTAAGTTTAATCCCTACGGTTGGATGGTGGAGGATTTGGTTAAGAGTATTGAGCGTTAAGCGTAAAGCGTAAAGCGTAAAGTGGTTAGGATTAGGCAGGAAGTCAGTAAGTAAGTAGTAGGAAGCAGGAAGCAGGTAGTATTATGAAAACGAAGAGGTTGTGTCTGGTGATACCGTCGTTGCAGGCGGGGGGAATGGAGCGGGTGATGTCTGAATTATCCTGGTATTTTTCAACTAAAAAAGATATTGAACTTAATTTAGTGCTATATGGAAAGACAAGAGAGATTTTTTATTCTATTCCTGATGATGTAATCATTCATAAGCCTTCATTCAGATTTAATAACAGGTGGCGTTTTTATTATACGTTAAAGACACTTCTTTTTTTAAGAAAAATATTTATAAATGTTAATCCCGCGACTATCCTTAGTTTTGGAGAATACTGGAACAATTTTGTTTTGATTTCTCTAATGGGCTTAAGGTATCCGGTTTTTGTATCGGACAGGAGTCAGCCCGATAAAAGTCTGGGACGATTTCATAATAAATTACGCCAATGGTTGTATCCTCAGGCAAAAGGAATCATCCTTCAGACGGAAAAAGCCAGGGAAATTTTTCTGAGAGCCAATAAACATAAAAATATTGCTGTTATTGGAAATCCAATAAGAGAAATTAAGAAAGGTAAAGGACCTGTTAAGAAAGAGAAACATATTCTGATGGTTGGCCGGCTTATAAAAAGCAAGCACCAGGACAAACTGATCGAAATGTTTGCAGAAGTTAGTCCGCCTGATTGGAAGTTACTGATTGTAGGGTACGATCACCTGAAACAGCAGAATATGGACCGACTAAAAAAGCTGGCATGGGATCTTAATGCATCAGATAGAGTTATATTTATGGGGAAACAGGAACATATTGAAGAAATATATCTTGTAAGCTCGATTTTTGCATTTACATCGAGTTCTGAAGGATTCCCGAATGCCATCGGGGAAGCAATGTCAGCCGGACTGCCGGTGGTGGCCTATGATTGTGTTGCGGGCCCCTCAGAAATGATCATAGATAATCATAACGGATTTCTCGTTCCTTTATTTGATGATGGGCAGTTCAGACAAAAGCTTAAGTTACTTATGGAGAATGAAGCGTTAAGGAACAGGCTCGGTAAAAATGCCATTGAGGATATCAGGAAGTTTTCTATCGAAGAGATAGGCGAAAAGTATTTAAAGTTCATCATGAAAAATCATGCTTAAACATTAATAATAAATTTAATACATATGAAAGCTTTAATCACCGGCGGTGCCGGATTTATTGGATCTGCGGTTGTTCCGTTACTTAAGAAAGAGGGATATGAGATTTTTGTGCTTGACAACCTTTCGTTTGGCAACCGGGAGTTTATAGATATACCGGATAGCCATTTCTTCCCTGAAGATATCAGGAATGCCGTTAAGGTCAGCGAAATCCTTAATAAGGTACATCCTGAAATTGTGGTCCACCTGGCCGCGATCCATTTTATTCCCTATTGCAACAAACATCCTTTTGAAGCAGCAGATATCAATATAAGGGGTACCATTAATGTATTGAATGCATGTAAACAAATATCAAGACTCAAAAAGTTCTTTTTTGCTTCAACTGCAGCTGTCTATCCCATCTGCGATGGGGCTGTCAGTGAAAATCATGAGGTAATGCCACTTGATATATACGGACTGAGTAAACTTACCGGCGAACATCTGTGTAAAAAGTTCTGGCTTGAAACGGATATTGATACCATTGTATGCCGGTTCTTCAACGCTTTTGGCCCGAATGAAACCAATCAACATCTGATTCCCGAAGTGGAAAAACAACTGCACGACGGATTGAGAACCATTAAGCTTGGGAACCTTACGCCTAAAAGGGATTTCATTCATACCTATGACATGGCAAGCGCTGTAAGTAAATTATTGAGACTGGGGGATACAGGTTATGATGTTTTCAACCTGGGACGGGGGATAGAATATTCCGTGGTTGAGGTCGTGGAGGCTTTTGAGAGACAACTTGGAGAAAAGATCAAAATTGAAGTGGATCCAGCCAGGGTAAGAAAAGTGGAAAGACAACATCTGCTTGCTGATGTGCATAAATTGAAAAATAAAACAGGCTGGGAACCATTGTGGGGCATCGACGAGGGAATCAGAAACATGATACAATGCTGGAATTATTAATAACCGAACGAAAATAAAAACGCATGGCAGATAAAAGACTTAGACTGGGAATCATTTACAACTTCAATCCATCCTGGATGGGCGGTATAATTTATATTTTAAATCTGATAAAAATGCTCGATTTTCTCAATGATGAGCAAAAACCGGAGATCATCCTATTTTACAGATCTGATCTGAAAAAATTCGTCGACCGGGTAAGATACCCATATTTTCAGGCTGTTGAATGGAAATTTCCACCTGTTTATAAAGGATACATTAAATCATTTCTAAATGGTAAAAATATTTTTATTAGCGACATTATCAATCGATATGGTCTGGATGGAGTTTATCCACTGCCTGATTTTCCGCTGAGAACCAGGTCCACAATAAAACTTGTTAGCTGGTATGCTGATCTTCAACATAAATATTATCCGGAGTTTTTTTCAAAAAGAAAAATCATCGAACGAAACTTGCGGATAAAATTCATGTTGAGAAATTCTGATCATCTTGTTGTGTCAAGTCAGTCTGTTGCTGATGATTTCAATCGGTTCTTTCGGATACGAAAAGGGATGAGAATGCATATTTTTCATTTTGTATCTGTCATAGAGGATTTAAGTGGCCTGAATATTGTGGATATCAGAAGTAAATATAAACTTCCCGAAAAATATTTTATTATATCCAATCAGTTTCATAAACACAAGAATCATAAGGTTTTACTGAAAGCGCTTTTGAGGTTAAAAGACAAGGGAACTGATATTCACCTGGCGATGACCGGCCGTTTTCCGGATGCTTCCCATTCAGCTTATATGCAGGAACTACACGCTCTTATAAACGACCACCACCTGCATTCTCAGATCAGTTTTCTGGGTGTGATACCCAGGGATGAACAATTGCTTCTGATGAAACATGCCCAGGCTGTCTTACAGCCCAGTTTGTTCGAAGGATGGAGCACTGTGATAGAAGATGCCATTTCGTTGCAGGTGCCTGTTATTGCCTCTTCTTTACCGGTAAACCTCGAACAGTTAGGACCTGATGGAAATTTCTTTGAGCCGCATGATTATGTAAAGCTTGCAGAAATGTTGAGGGATTTTCCTGAAAGAAACCCGGATGACCTTTTCTATGAGGATTATGATGCGAGAGTCAGAAAAGCCGCAAGAGTATTTATTAATATATTTCAGGATTGAACAGAATTGTCATAATAAACCAGGACTCAGGTTACCTGATGATTGACCTTGCCAATGGTTTTGCGGAGGCTGGTCATAAAGTCATACTGGTAACCGGCCGCCTGGTTCAAAGAAATACTTCTTTGCACCATTCGGTCATCCTGGATAAGATTATTAGATACAGGCGTTCCAATATCATGAGTAAGCTTATAACCTGGTTAATAGCTATGCTTCAGATATTGTTCAGGATTTGGTTCAAATATTCAGGCGACTATTTATTTATTGTGTCCAATCCCCCAATGGCTCCACTGATTCCCTTGTTCTGCAAAAATCCATATTCTTTCTTGATATATGATGTTTATATTGAAAAGCCTGAACAATTTAAACTGTTCACTTCAAGGTCTTTATCCGTAAGATTTTGGAAAAATGCGCATGCAAGGGTTTTTAAAGGTGCCGATAATGTTTTTACCCTGACCGGAGGAATGGCTGCAGCCATTGAGAAATACTCTGATGGAAAAAGATGTGAAGTAATACCAATCTGGACAGATAATGAATTTTTGAAACCTGTCCCTGCTGATAAAAATCCATTCATTACGGAATATAACCTGCAGAAGAAATTTATTGTATTATATTCCGGAAGCATAGGAGAATCAAGTGGAGTGGATTATTTGGTTGAAGCCGCATCAACGATCGATAATAAAAATATATTGTTTTTAATTATTGGAGAAGGTTCAAAAAAACAGGCTATATATAAAAAGATCAAAGTTCTTGGATTAGACAATTGTGTTTTGTTACCCTGGCAGGAGGTAAGTGTATTACCTTATTCATTGGCTTCCGCAAATCTTGCGGTCGTAACGCTTTCCGGTAAATCTTCTAATCATGCAATTCCAAGTAAATTATTTAATTATATGTCTGTTGGATCTCCCATATTATGCCTTGCTGATCCTGAGTCGGATCTTGGAAAGCTTGTAACTGAGGAAGGGATTGGGAAATGCTTTGATCCGGAAATGAAAAGGGAAATTGCCGGGTTTATCCTGCAAATATTTAACAATCCTGAAGAAGCCAGAATGTTTGGGAATAATGCATTAAAGGCTTCAAAAAAATATACAAGCGATAATGTTAACCGGTTTCTAATGAGTATTAAATAGAACCATGAATAAGCAGCAGTATATGTATATGAAAAGGATCATGGATATAATTTTTTCAGTTTTGTTGATTATTCTTTTAACACCGATATTTCTTATTGTCCCATTAATAATTTTCATATCCATGGGATTACCTCTAATATTCAGTCAAAACAGAACAGGTAAAAATAATAGACCATTTAAAATATATAAATTCAGGACGATGCGTGAGAAAGATGATAAATATGTAACCGATGAGCAAAGAATTACCTGGATTGGCCGGTTATTAAGACTGTTTCGATTAGATGAACTACCACAACTGTTTAACATACTTAGAGGAGATATGAGCTTTATTGGTCCCAGGCCTTTATTGCCGGATTATTTGCCCTATTATACTGAAGAGGAGATTCGAAGGCACAAAGTCAGGCCCGGATTAACAGGTTATAGTCAAATCAATAATTTGAATTATCCAAAATGGGAGGAACAGTTTAAAAGTGATTTATTTTACGTTAATAACATTTCATTTAAATTGGATCATTATATATTCAAAAAAACTCTTTTAAAAATTATTAAACCTTCAGAAATGATGGATACTGGCATCTCCGGAGGAAGGCAGAACTTTGATGATTATAGAAGAGAAAATTCACCGAAAGATGGCATATAGATTAATTCAATGGTAAATCAACGATATGAATATTTTTAGCACGGATATGGAATCGGATAGACTCCATTTAAGAAATCTCAGTCAGGCGGATGTAAAGGATATGTTTGAATATTCCAGCAATCCTGAAGTTACAAAATATTTGGAATGGGATGCCCATAAAGATATTAAGCAAACAAAACATTTCATTGAGAGATCAATAAGTGAAAATAAAAATAGTGATAACTCCTTTGTTTGGGGTATTGAACTCAAAGAGCATGCAAAATTAATAGGAGTGCTCAGGATATATGATTATAGTCCTAAAAATAGAAGGGCTGAAATTTCGTATATATTGAATCCTGCATACTCTGGAAAAGGTTATATGTCTGAGGCAATATTATTGTTATTTGAATTCTGTTTTACAAAATGTAACTTAAATAGAATTCAGGCAAAATGTTCAGTATTTAATACAGGCTCTGAAAAGGTAATGCAAAGAACTGGAATGTTGTATGAGGGATTGATGAAAGAGTATACTTGTATTCACGAAAAATTTCACAATGAATTACTTTACGCAATAACATCAGATGGATATTTTAAAAATATTTAAATTAAAAGATTTAATATATGGTACAAAAGAAAATAATAAGCATTCATCAGCCAAATTATATTCCCTGGCTTGGATATTTTTATAAAATTGCACAGTCTGATATTTTTGTATTCCATGATGATGCCATGTTTTCCGAATCAGGTATGCACCAGTATCATTATATAAAAACACCACAGGGACCTTTCAGGTTGAAAATACCGGTGGAACAAAAACATGGAGACAAAATAATGGAAGTAAGGACCAGGGATGAACTGGGATGGAAAAACAAACAATTGAAAATTATAGAACATAATTATAAAAAAGCCAAATTTTTCGAATTGGTCTTTAGCGATTTTTCAAATTTACTGCTTAAAGAATATCCAACCCTGGCTATGTTAAATCAGGCTATAATAATTCAATTCTGTGATAAATTGGGGATAGATGTTGAGTATGTTAATTCATCTGATTTAAATTTGACAACTACGAGAGAAGAAAAGATATTTGATACCTGTAATAGATTAGGTGCTAATATCTATTACTCGGGAACAGGGGCAAAAGCGTATCAGAATGAAGAAAACTTTATAAATCGGGGAATTGAATTAAGATATTCATCTTTTACTCCTTTCGAATATCCTCAGCTCTGGGGCGAATTCCAGTCAAACGTAACAATTCTGGATTATTTAATGAATTGCGGGTATGATTGGGGAAGGGTTCTTGAACACCAGCAACATAATTGAAAATTTAGTCCATAATATCCATACGTGACATTTCAATGATCAAAAATATTTTAATAATAGCACCTCATCCTGATGATGAGGTACTTGGCTGCGGGGGCATTATAAAGAAATTTGCTTTACGGGAAAAGAAAGTTTACATTTTGATTGCTTCCAGGGGAAAACCGGGAATGTATTCTGAGGATAGAGTAAAAAATGTCAGGAAGGAAGCACTGGCTGCGCACAGGTTGCTTGGAGTTACTGAAACCAGGTTTCTTGATTACCAGGCACCCGAGCTGGACCTGATTTCAGTTTCAGAACTGGCATCTGCCATTGAAGCAGTCATTCGTGAATTCACAGCGGATACACTCTTTCTGCCTCACCGCGGAGATATTCATCATGATCATAAGGCCGTATTTAATGCTGGATTGGTTGCGGCAAGACCCGTTAATAATAATTCTGTGAAAAGAATCTATGCTTATGAAACCCTTTCGGAAACTGAATGGGCCGCACCTTTTGGCGATGATTCTTTTTTACCCACATTCTACGTGGATATTTCTGCAACCTTCAACTTTAAATTAGAGGCAATGAATTGCTTTAAGAGCCAGTTAAAAGAATTCCCCAATCCCCGTTCTCTTCAGTCCATTGAAGCGCTTGCAAACCTGAGAGGAAGTGCGGTAGGCTTTACACATGCGGAAGCTTTCATGACAATACGGATAATAGAAGATTAAATATTCTGGATACCGGGTGATGGCTTATCAACTTTAGTATTCAAATAACAGGTCTCCAATACCCAGTAATGAATCATACATAGTTTTAAATAAAATGATATGAAAGAAAAATTTATTGAAGCGCTGGCTGAAGCCCTTGAAATGGAGCCGGCCGACATTAAGATGGAAGACAAATTCAGGGATTATGATGCCTATGATTCCTTAACCGAGTTATCGGTTTTTGCCATGCTCGATTCGGAATTCGGCATTGAGCTGGAGATGGAGGAATACAAGAAATACTTTACGGTAAAGGACCTGTTTCAACTTGTTCAAAACAGGACAAAAAATTAAATAATGGGAATTTTATCATATAAAAATATTGGGATATCCGGAATCACGGCAGCTGTTCCTGCCCGGACTATCAATAATTATGAGCATACCCTGCATTTTAAAAAAGAGGATGTAAAAGAGGTGGTTGAAAAAATCGGAGTGAAGGAACGGAGGTTTGCGGATGAGCAAACCTGTGCGTCCGATCTCTGTTATGCAGCGGCAGAAAAGTTGATTAACGATATGAAAATTGACAGGGCGGAGATAGATCTGCTTCTGTTTATATCGCAGACACCCGACTTCCGGATGCCGGCCACCTCCATCCTTCTCCAGGAACGTTTGAATCTCTCCAGTTCAACGATTGCCTTTGACATAAGCCTGGGATGTTCCGCATTCCTTTACGGCCTGACGCTTGCTTACTCCATGATAGCCTCCGGGGCCGTTAAAAGAGCCCTGATCCTGGATGGGGAGACCCGCTCAAAAGTATACTCCCAGAAGGATCGTAAGGTAGCTTTCCTGTTTGGCGATGCAGGGGTGGCCGCCTTGATTGAACCCGGGGAAAAATTCGGCAAGAGCTGGTTTTCCTTAAATTCCGATGGTTCAAGAGCCTCACTCATAAAGATCCCGGCGGGGGGGTATCGCAAAATGAGCTCCCCTGAGACACTGAAGGAGAAGGTAGTTGACGAATATGGCAACATCCGTTCAGAGGAGCACGGGTACATGGAGGGGGCCGATGTGTTTAATTTCGTAATTCGTGAAGTTCCGAAAGATTTTAAGAGATTGGTAGAACACTCGAAAACAGATCTGTCAACCATCGACTACTTTGTATTTCACCAGGCCAACAGCTATATTAACGGGTTCCTCGCCAAAAAACTTAAGTTGCCAGCAGAGAAAATTCCCTCAACCATTGAAAAATTCGGAAACACTTCATCCGTATCCATTCCCCTCACGGTTGTTTCCGAGCTCAGGGGAAAGCTGAATGGTCATAAGCGCCTTCTTTTCAGCGGATTTGGGGTTGGCCTCTCCTGGGGCACAGCAGTGCTGGATGTGGAGGATTGTTATTTAGCGGATATTGTTGAGGTCTAATTCGAAGCGTAAAGCGTAAAGCGTAAAGCGTAAAGGGATTTATGGCGAAGATTGAGAGTTTTAAGGATTTGATTGTATATCAAAAAGCCTATAAGTTAGCGATGGAAATATTTGAAATTTCAAAGGATTTCCCTAAAGATGAAAAATTTTCGTTGACGGATCAAATTAGAAGATCATCCAGGGCTGTTACATCAAACCTAGCAGAAGCCTGGGCCAAAAGGAGATATGACAAGGCTTTTATAAATAAACTTACAGACTCTCTTGGCGAAGAACTTGAAACAGAAGTTTGGCTGGATTATTCAAAGGACTGTCAATATATTCCTGTTGATACTCACTCCAGGTTGTTTAGTGAATACGAAGAGGTGCATAGAATTTTGATATCTATGATTAATAATTCCCAAAAGTGGTGTTTTTGATCTGCTCTTACTTTTCTTTACGCTTTACGCTTTACGCTCAACGCTTTTCATTAAAACACAATAGCATTTAAGAATGAATCTCAATCCCTTCTCCCTCCAAAACAAACTCATCCTCATAACCGGCGCTTCTTCCGGCATCGGCCGTCAGTGCGCTGTTGCCTGCAGTGGGATGGGCGCAACACTGGTCCTGTTCGGCAGAAATTCGGAGCGTTTAAATGAAACTCTGAATTTAACAGGAAATCCGGGAAATCACATGGTTGTGTCGGTCGATCTGATGGAATATGATACAGTTAAGGATGCTGTTAAAAATATAGTTATTCAGAAGGGGAGGGTAGACGGTTTAATCAATTGTGCCGGCATATCCACAACACTCCCGCTGAATGCTGTGTCCCCGGATAAGATGGAGCATTTTTTCCGGACCAATGTTATAGGCGGAATAAACCTCACTAACCAGGTTGTGAGAATATCAAATTTTTCGGAAATAGGAGGAAGTGTAGTTTTCATAAGTTCAGTGATGGGTGTTGCGGGTGAAAACGGGAAATCACTCTATTCCATGACAAAAGGCGCTCTGATTGCCGCAGTAAGGTCGATGGCCATTGAATTGGCAAAAAGAAACATCCGGGTCAATGCCATCTCTCCCGGTGTAGTGGAAACCCCCATGTCCAAAAATGCCATTTACAGCAGGGATGAGGAATCCCTGAACAGGATAACAAGCCTGCATCCTCTTGGACTTGGCCAGCCCGAAGATGTTGCCAATGCAGCAGTATATTTACTCTCAGATGCCTCCAAATGGATCACAGGAACCAATCTCATTGTCGATGGCGGCTACCTGGCAAGGTAAGTAATGAGTTGTGAGTTATGATATTATCTTTACGCTTTACGCTTTACGCTTTACGCTCTACGCTCTACGCTCGCCATTGCTCTATATATAAAAAATCCAAGACTATTAAATATATTATCATATGACTGATGTAATAATAATAGGTGCCGGCGGCCACGCAGCAGAAATCGATGAATATATTAAACACACTCAAGGCGTTACGGGAAAGAAAAAAATAAATATTATTGGCTTCCTGGATGATGATCCTGCAAGTTATGCCAGGTACCGATTAACCGCACCGTTCCTGGGAAGCATAGCCGATCATAAGGTAATTAAGGGTCATGAGTATATCATCGGGATAGCCAATCTGCAATACAGGCGGCTGTTTGTCGACCGGTTCAGGGCAGGAGGCGGAACATTTGTTTCATTTGTCCATTGTGGTGCGTATGTTTCTGGAAGCGCCACCATTGGGGAAGGAAGCATCATTGGCCCGAATGCCAATATTGGTCCCAATGTTAAGGTTGGCAAATATACCCTTATCAATTCCCGTTGCAGTCTGGGTCATGATACAGTGGTCGGGGATTATAACTTTATCAGTCCGAATGTTTGTTTTTCCGGATTTACGGAGATCGGAGACGAGAACCTCTTCGGGATCAACAGTGCCACCATTCCGGGTATTAAGGTTGGGAACCGGAATAAAATTACAGCCGGGATGATCATTGATAAAGATGTCGGTGATGATTCAGTTGTTTTTCACAGGTTTAAGGAAAAGATTATAGCGATGCCCAAATAATAACATCAAACAAACAGATTAGATTTGAAAAGATATTTCACCTTTTTTCACAAAAATATCATAATTTGCAGTATTGAAACAATATGGGAACAAAATAGAATTATTACGTAGAAACATATGGTCTTCGAGAATAAGTTTGATCAAAATATAATTTTAAGTATTTCAGGTAATAAGTTGATTTTCGCAAGATCTTATAAAGTGCCTGCAGAGTTTTTAAATAGACTGGAGGAAAATTACTAAAAAGGTAGGTATATGAAAAAGATATTTACATTGTTATTATTATATGCCTGTTTTGGGATTTATGCCCAAAGTTTAGAAATGTTAAGCGATGGGGAATTTTCTCATGGAAATACTTACTGGTCTACAACAGGTTCGTGGAGCATAAGTAATGATACGGCAAGAAATATAGGATACGGTTGGGGGCGTTTAAAACAATTAGATTCTGATTTGACTATGTCTATGGAGGCAAATACAACATATACAATTCAATTTGATATTGTTACAGATACATTAGCAAGATTTGCAATATATAGTACAGATGAAAAGCTTTATTTTACAACTGCATGGTATAGTAATGGGCATTATATGAATGAATTTACTACACCATCCGATATTGGAGATGGCGGTCTTTTAATCCTTACCTGGAACACAAGCGGAGCATTTAAGTTGGATAATATTTCACTTGTAAAAAATGCTGATATCGGTGATGATCCCTATTTTATTGCACCGGATGGGATTGATGCGGCTTCTGGAGACATTGACCACCCGTGGAAAACTTTTGAAAAAGCAGCAAGGATTGCGCATGCAGGGGACACTATATATCTCAGGGGTGGAATATGGTATCGTACACAAGATGAGGGTGCTATTGATTTGGTTTTTGCTGATAGTGCATTTTCTGGTGATGATATCTGCTATAGTGGAGAACCGGGGAATTATATTTGCTTTTTCGGCTATCCTCCTGATTTAGCGAATGGGGATTCTGTTATATTTGATTTCTCGCTAATTGAGCCTCCCAATAATTATCCAAGTGCGGGTTATACCGATGGAGGATTCTCTCTTCAAGACATGGGATACTGGCATATGAAAGATTTGGTTATTAGGAATGTTTGGCAGAAATACCTGTTTGTAATTGGATATGGAATGAATTGTTTTGATACACACAATATGATTTATGAAAATTTAACTATATACAACATTGGGGGGATTGGTATGTTTAGTTCAACTTATGATGCCTGGCATTTAAAAGGTAGAACGGATACTACATATTTTATTAATTGTGATTTTCATCATTGTATTGATTCCCTTGCTGTTGGTTCGGGTCAATTAGAGGAAGGATGGGCGGGTACACAAGCCGTAGGGCTTTTTGTAGTTAATTATCCCGGTTGCTATTATTTAATAGATGGTTGCAGGATGTGGCAGAATGCTGATGACGGTATGAATAATGTCCCTTCCGGGGGGGAATTTAGAGTAAAAAATACATGGGCATTCTTAAATGGTATTTATTTTCCGTATCTTGATTATCACAGTGCAGGGAATGCATTTAAGGCTAATTCATCATCTAACATAGAAGGATTAATTGTCTTCCCGGAAAATATATCTCATTATTATACAAATTGTATAGCCGCATTTAATCATGGGACTGCTTACAAAGAAAATAAGGGGTCCGGCAGGCCTTCAATGAACAGAAAAATGTATAACAATATAGCTTATAAATGTAGTCATGGATATGTGGTTGGTGGTATAGACCCAGAAGGTTGGGAACACAGGAATAATGAATATATTAATAATATCGCGTATTTAAATACAGTATTAGATGTCAGTGAAACCCAGGGAGGGTATTTTGAAACAGACACATTTAATACATGGAATGAGGCGACCGGAATAACGATGACAGATGATGATTTTATTACAACGGATTCTGCTGTAATAATAGGAGAACTTCTGGCGCCCAGGCAGGAAGATGGCTCTCTGCCAATCTTAGACTCTGCATTTCAATTAGCCCCAGGTTCTGATTTGATAGATGCTGGTATTGGCGTGGGGTTACCTTTTAATGGTTTTGGTCCCGATCTGGGACCGTTTGAATACAACTATCAATCCGGAACAAATAATAACTATCCTGTGGTTGAAATAACCTCACCATCAGGCGGAAGCACATTTGTTAAATCAGGGTTGGTTGATATCAATGTAAATGCCAATGATAGTGACGGTTTCATCCGTAAAATTGAATTCTATTATAATTCAACATTGCTTAAAATCAAATCGGAAGAACCCTGGGCATTTATGTGGAATGATCTTCCGGTTGGCAATCACAGTCTGGTTGCAGTGGCCACCGATAATAATGGTGCAATAGCAACTTCTTCACCTGTTAACATTACAGTTGTTTCCGATCGTGTTACATTGTTCCCTAATCCAAATAATGGCATTTTTACATTTGAATTGGATGAACCGCTCCAAAATAACATGAATTTTTCTATTATATCACATGAAGGGAAGGTCATTTATGAAGGCACTATATTAAAATCTGAAGTGAAAAAAGTATTTGATCTGTCTTATATTAGTAATGGCATATATATTTTACTTGTTTCTGGATTAACCGGTTTCTATTCGAGCAGGTTTATTAAGCTGTGAAACACATACTTCTTTCTTGGCAATCATTAACTACAAGGATTTCCCTATTTATGTAAATAACCTTTGATGTATGTTTGGTACCTATGTGCTTTCTGAGATTGTAGAATCAATAAATGCTTTTTCTTTTCGTAATTCCTTCTTTATTAATGAGAGATTTTTTACCTATAAGGATCTGGCAACCAGCATCTCGAGAATCAGGAAAGAGCTGCGGAAAATTTCTTTCGAGGGTAAAATAATAGGCCTTATAACAAATGACGATCTTGATACTTATGCTTCCATACTGGCCCTATGGCTTGAGGGATTCGCCTATGTCCCACTCCACCCAGGCCATCCTGTAGAAAGAGGTTTGGAAATAATCAACCAAGCCGGACTTCAGATAATAATTGATTCATCTGAGAATCCTGTTTACAATGTATGTCAGGTAATTAGTTGCAAGTGTCAGGGAAATGTTGAATTGAACCTGAGTCCGAAACAAGTGGATGAAAATGAACTGGCATATATTTTATTCACTTCAGGAAGTACCGGTAAGCCCAAAGGGGTTCCTATCTCAAGAAAAAATCTGGGATCTTTTATGAAGGCATTCTGGGAAACCGGCATACGGATAGATGAGAACGACAGGTGCCTGCAGTGTTTTGACCTGACTTTTGATGTTTCGGTTCAATCATTTTTGGTACCTCTTACAAAAGGGGCCTGTGTATATACGATCCCGCATGATCAGATAAAGCCAACCTATGCGCATGCGCTTTTGGAGGACCATAAATTAACGTTTGGGGCCATGGCCCCCTCAATGGTAAGGTTCCTTAAACCCTATTTTGATGAAATTGAGCTTCCCGAACTCAGGTATCAGATTTTAACAGCCGAAGCCTCAACCCTGGAATTAATTGAGGAGTGGTCCAAATGTATACCTAATGCGGATATTTTTGATTTCTATGGGCCGACAGAAGCAACGATTTATTGTACCTGTTCAAAATTCAACCGTGAAGGGAACAATAAGCAGTTAAATGGATTGTTTACGATCGGTAAACCGTTAAACGGAATTACAGCTATCATAACGGATGAGAAAAGAAATATTGTACCGGTAAACCACAAGGGAGAGCTTTGTGTTTCCGGAGACCAGGTTACTACAGGCTACTGGACCAATACGGAAAAGAACCGGGAATCCTTTTTTGAGAAAGAAATCGGTGGAGCGGTTAAAAGATTTTACAGAACGGGTGATTTGTGTTATTATGATGAGGACGGAGATATTATGTATTCCGGGCGTATTGATTTCCAGGTCAAAATTCAGGGCTACCGCATAGAGCTTGGAGAGATTGAACATCATGCCAGGGCATGCGTTGTCGGAAAGAACGTGGCTGCTGTTGCATTTGAGAACAGATCGGGCAATAATGAAATTGCTCTTTTTATTGAAGGCGAAATTGGTGACATAAGAGAAGTTGAGAGCTATTTGAAATCCAGGTTGCCGTATTACATGATCCCCTCAAAAATAATTATAAAAGAAGTGTTCCCATTAAATAAAAATGACAAGCTGGACCGGAATGCATTAAAAAACAGCATTATTATATAGTTTATGGAAGAATTTATTTTCAGACAGGCAACCATCAACGACATTCCTTTTTTAGTGGATACCATCATTGAAGCTGAAAAAAGTGGAACGGATATTTTGTCATATTCCACAGTATTTGGGATAGATGAGAACAAATCCAAAGAGTACATTGCAAAAATGTTGGCTGAGGAAATTGATGGATGTGAAATCTCTGTATCCAGCTTCGTGGTTGCAGAGTATAATAGAATAACTGCAGCTGCATTAAGTGCTTGGGTTGAAGGAATTAAAGGTGTCCCATCTGCAAGAATAAAAGGAATGTTATTAAATTATCTTTTGCCTAAAGAATGTATTTTAAGAGCAGCGTCTGTTGATACAATATTGAGTGGGATTTATATTGACTATATTCCCGGAACGATACAAAAAGGAGCGATGTATGTTGCTGAAGAATTCAGAGGAAAAAACTTGATAGGTAAGTTAACCAATTACATAATTGAACAATTGAGGAATTCGCACCCTGAGGTTAAAGAAGTATATACTCAAGTTTTTAGCTGTAATATTGCAGCTTTGAAGGTATATGAGAAAAATGGTTTTGAAATTGTGAAATCAGTGGAATCTGGTGATAGCAGGATTTTTTTATATTTGCCGTCAAATAAAAAATACCTCTTGAAAAAGACCTTAATCTAAAATATAAATATTAATGGAAAGGACGGAAGTATTAGAAAGATTAACAGACATCTTCAGAAAAGTTTTTAAGAATGATACTTTGGAAATATCTGATGAGTTAACGGCAAATGATGTTGACCATTGGGATTCTTTGAAACATATGCTCTTAATTGGAGAAATTGAAGAGGATTTTTCAATCAAATTCAAATTAAGGGATTTGGACAAGATGCAAAATGTTGGAAATCTTGTTGATATGATAATTTCAAAATTGTAAATAAAGTATAATTTAGCAAGTTATGGATGCATTTATTTTCAGAAAGGCAACTATTAATGATATCCCCTTTCTGGTTGATACAATTATTGAAGCTGAAAAAAGCGGAACAGATATACTGTCTTACTCCACAATATTTGGATTGACTGAAGAAGAGGTAAGAAAATACCTTGCAAATATGTTAGCAGAAGAAGTTGATGATTGTGAGTTATCTGTCTCAAGTTTTATCATTGCAGAGAGCCAAAACAAGATTGCAGGAGCAGCTTCAGCATGGATTGAGGGACGGGATGGCATCCCGTCCTCTACAATAAAGGGAAATTTAATTAACTATTCTTTCCCTGAGGAGTCTATCAAAAGAGCCTCAAGATTGCATAGGTTAATTCATGAATTAAATATTGATTATTTACCCAATACGATAGTCTTGGCTGCAGGTTATGTCAAGCCTGAATTTAGAGGAAGATCTTTGCTGACAATATTACTTAAAAAACAAATTGAAGATTTGTCGAAACAAGGCAAAAGAGTTGATGCAGTTTATACTCAAATCTTTGAATCAAATATACCCTCAATAAAGAGCGTTGAAAAGTTGGGTTTAAAAATAGTACTCAGAAAGGAGTCTTCAAATGAGGAAATTACAAAATATCTTCCTTCAAATAAAAAACTTTTTCTAAGAAAAGAATTATAATCAAATTTTAATATATGGAAAGATCAGACATTGTTATTAAGCTATCAGAAATCTTCAAAAAAGTATTTGAGAATGATACTTTGGAAGTGTATGATGAGTTAACTGCAAATGATGTTGATAACTGGGATTCTTTATCACATATGCTTCTTATTAAAGAAATAGAAGATAGTTTCGTGATTAGTTTTAAATTGAAGGAACTAAATAAAATGCGAAATGTAGGGGATATGGTAGATATTATTGCTTCAAAAATTTAGAGAATATTGTTTGCAGGCATGATTTTCACTTCCTTTAATTTCCTGATTTTTTTCCCTGTTGTAGTAATCCTGTTTTACCTGACTCCTTCAAGATACAGGTGGGTTACGCTTCTGATTGCGAGCTATTTCTTTTACATCAATATTAAACCGGTATACTCATTATTGACAGCCGGAATTACATTGTCAACTTATCTGTTCACAAGGTGGATGGACGATACTGCCGATGAAAACAGGAAGAGGAGATTGATGGTGATAAATATCATATTGATCCTTTTACCGTTATTTTTCTTTAAATATTTTAATGTGATCAATAATGAGCTTTTAGATCTTTTAGAGAGAAATCACCTAAGATGGCCCTTGCCGGAGATCAAATATATGCTTCCAATTGGTATTTCTTTTTTTACCTTTATGTGTATAGGATACACTGTGGATGTATATAAGGAAAAAATGAAAGCGGAGAAGAATATTGGTATAGTAGCATTGTTTGTATCATTCTTTCCGCTAATTCTTTCAGGCCCGATTGAAAGGGCCGGGAATATGATTCCGCAGTTCAGGAGTTTTCGTCCTCTTGATTATACGAATGTAACAGCCGGGTTAAAGATGATGCTGTGGGGTTATTTTATGAAGCTGGTAGTGGCTGACCGGATAGGGATGTATGTGGATGTGGTTTATGGCAATATT